>JAYUPL010000001.1:0-10564 GCA_043760135.1 Candidatus Parcubacteria bacterium
CAATCCGATCAATAATTTTTTGAATCGAGACTACCCAACTACAGTCTCAACTGAAATTTCCGGGTATTTAGAGTCAGCAAGAAATAGAGGATTTTTTAGGCCATCTAATACATCTATTGTATTGATTGATGGACTAAATTCATCTTATTCGTTTAACATATCAAGTCTGTCTCCAAATTCTTTATACTTTTTTCCAGATCCCAATATATCAGGTAGGAATGGTGATGTTTTAACATTTACAGTAGATGATTCTTACTTAAAAAGAAACTTTTCTTCGGGAAATGCATCGAATCAACCATCAACATCACAGTTTGATACCAAATATAATGGATATGTGTCGAAAATTGAGCCAAATACTCAAAAATATCTAGATTCTATATTTGACGTTGGGGTTATCAAAGACTCAAAGCGAGATTTATACAATAATTTGTATGGGTTATTTAAAAATGATCAAAAATTTGAACAAAAATTACAGAGTATAGAGGAAAAGACAGGTAAAAGTATAATATTCAATGGTCATCAATTCTTTGACGATGTGTATAAAGAAGGATATAATTTTGATTACTCTATTGAAGACAGCGTGACATTCAAAGAAACTATCAGGACTGGTCTATCGGCATTATATACTGGAAGTTTTACCTCAATAAACCCAGATCTTATTTTATATTTTGGTAAGTTTACTCCATATAATGAACTAAAGCTTCCAACTGAATCTAATTTAGTGACATCATATGAGATTATTGAGGGGGCTTATGTATCAAAGTCTGATTTTACCCCATACGATGATACCGTTTCGTCGGATTTATCAGCATTTGATACAAGCATGGGTAATTTTTACTATTCTGATCTGATCGATGGCGGGATTTCCCGGACACTACCTCTAACCAGAGCATTATTGGATTCGAACTATCCAAATTTGACTGGAGATTTGACAAAAACATCTAGATTATCGGTGATTGAAATTGATGGGGGTAGATTTGAACTTCCATTTGAATCTACATACGATTTCTCATCAAATTCATATAATTTTCAGAATTCTACTAATATTAGCACAGAATACGCATTATCAGCTACTTTTGATCCTGATTTTGACATTAATGGTAAGTTGATGATCAAAAATTCATCGACTAGACAAGTATTACCCATACTCGACACTCTTCCATACCTGACCAATAAATATAATTCGAGTATTATTGCTGAATTGAGTTCGAAAATTATTAAATTTGAAGTATCTAATGATGTGTTGTTGATAGAAAGTCCATCGTATCTAACCATTAATCGCATTTTATTTCAAAATGGTATATTCAAAGATCCTAAATCAGCCCCAATATCAATAAGTCACTCAAATAATCCATATAATAAGCTAAGTAACAGGTTCAAAGTCGGTAATAATATTTATTATTGTAAGTTGATGACTTTATCAAGTCCAATATCAAGTAATAATTTTATCGTATACCCCGAAGTGTATCAAATTGATACCATTAATTTGAAAAATAAAAAAATTTTTCCGTTATATACAGGTGATATTACTGAATATTTTAATATTTCTGGGGGTAATGTAAGGTATGTTAAATCTGACACTCCTATATTGACTTATAGTAGTAGGAATAATATATTCAATTTGTCATTTTTAATGAAAGATCAAAATGATTTAATGATTCTTCATGGATATGACTTTCACATGAATCCAAATGTTACATTTTTAAAACACACCATATCAAAATCATCACCCAATGAATACTCAAACATGTTTGATTCTCGTACATTGAGCACATTAAACGTGTATTTATCTGCTGGACTTGTTCGAACTTCACTTGGTGAAATTATTCTATGAATTCATATACTCTAAGATTATCATCTACCGACACATCCAATGTATCTCGACTGGGAGAATTGAATTTCGATGACTACACCACTCTCAAAATAAATTTACAAGCTGTCACAGAGACTGTGATACCACTCTATGCTAAGATTGATTGGGGAACTGGGTCAGCCCCCATAATTTATGATAATGACCTTTATCGAAATAATAGAGATGAGAGAAATCTCTTCAAATTCAGTCCAGTATTAAATGCATCGTATACATATGATTATTATCCATCTTCATATGCCCTATATAAAAGCCTAAGTGCTCAAGTGTTGATACAATATGCTAATGGTGACAATTCTTTGTTTATTATACCAATAAAAATACGAACATTTGATTATTTGGAGTCTTTATTAGATGTAAACCTGATCAATTCAAACATTTTATCTGACTCAAACAATTCAATGGAATATCAATTAAGGACACTTAAAGACAACCAACTATTTGAATTGAGGAACGATTAAATATTTAGGTGATCCAAAGTTTATCAACCTTTAATTCTCCAAATCTGGGGTCGAATATGGTTGGTGTGGGTATCAAGCAGTTTCAAAGAACTTATTTGGGTAATTATAAGTGGAATTTTCCCCTTTGTTTGTCCAAATCTAATGATTTTAAAATTAAGAACCATACTAACTTTTACCTAACTGATAATTATAAATTTTCTGATGTTTTTAGCATTGATTCTTCAAAGTTAAAGGCTATAAGTATTATTACCACTATTAAATATGGTGAAAATTATTTACAATTTAAGCTTGCCGACTCTTTTCCATATGCTGAAGTTGATCGATATGAAGAATATATCAATTATGGTGAATGTAGCTTCACCAGTATGAGTGGGAATGACTGTAATTTCACCATATCAATATATGATAATAATAGATGTAATATATATCATACTTATGAATATAAAAAATATTATCTTGTTTCGGATATTGATAATAAATTGGCCTTTGTGAAAGAAAAATTACTAACTTTTGAGTATACTAAAACTAATCCTCAAGATTTTAAGTATTTACTGTCCGAAGATCAACTTTCGATACAGTTATTTAAATCAACTGAATTTGAAGAGTTTTTTCTAACTAAAATTGGTAATAAATTGGAAATGAATGTGATTACACCTAATAATATTGTAACTCATCTATCACAACCCGCATTTAAATTGCAAAGAAATATCTATACATATCCGAATATTTCACTAAATACATCTTTTATTACATATGACAACGGTAATGGGTTAGATTATAAAAAATCTACATTTAATTTAAAGAATAATTTTCTGATTCATAAAAAATACAACAATAACTCATCAATTATTGACATAATTCCACTAAAAAATCACTTATTGCAAGATGACGTATTTGCGTCAGGTAATAATATGATATATAGTTCAGATGATGGATTATATGTAGAATCTTTAAGAAATTATACATCTATATCTCAGGATATAAAAGAAGAAACAACAGATGAATTAGATTTAAACTATGTTTTTTATAATAAATCGTACGAAATAATATCGGGATCTAATTACTTCACCAGCCCATCGAGTATGTATCCGTTCACTAGATTGAACATAAACGATTCTAAGTTTATTGATTGTGGATCATTTTCTTTTGATACGCCTCAATACGCCGACAAAGTATACCACATTTCAAATGAGCCACAAAACTCTAATAATGGTCAATATTTATTATGTACATGGCTGTCGGGTGCTCCACAATCTTCAAATAAAGTTTGGATCGATAGATATTATTATCCAGACAGGATTGAAAAATCTACTGCTTTGAGTAGTAAACCTGAATATGCTCTGACATATGATGATTACATCGAATCTTTAATTTCTAATAATTTATCTCTTCGACAAAGTATTGATCAGAAAAAGTTTTTTGATAAACTGAGTGATTTTTCATTCGCACCAAACGAAAAATATTTATACGAACGCATAAAAACTAGCAACCTATTAAGTTTATCATCTAACATTAATATTTGTAACAATTATCAATTTGATTATCCAACAAATTACTTTACTCAAATAAATGAATCGAATAAATTTACATTTGGATTTTATTTTAATGGAGATAATTCAAGTTGGATTGTAAAAAGTGATGTCAATGCTATTGAATCGGGTATATTTTTTGAAAAAATTGAAGATAAGCTACATATCAAATATCAATTATTCGATCCCAGTAATGGAACTTTTCAATTATTTGAAATTAAATCACCTTATAAAAAATTAAAAGAAAATTTTGTAATAGTTTCGGTAGATGCTATTACGGGAATTGGATATTTTTTCCTGAATAATGAAACCGTAAAGTCATTCACCTTACCAATATACCAATATGTTAAAAAACAATTACTATATGGTGATATTTTTGTTTTTGATGGTGAAATAAAAACAAATATTTTAGTGTATGATGGTGTGAATATAACATCACCCTTTATATCAGATAAATTCACAGACCCTAATTTAAGTTTTACATTACCTATACTAAATGGAAAATTAAAAATTGATAAATTAAACATAACTCTCCCATGTGGAATGAGGAACAGTGTAGATAACGTAGAGTATTTTCAAAGCGTGTGCGGTTCTTCGTCGTTTAAGTCGAATAATATTAATATAATTGTAAAAAATCTCAATATATCAAATAAAAATATATTGCAGGGTATAGAAGAGTCCATAACTACATCACTAAAAGGTGTAATTCCCGTAAATAGTAAAATAAATAAAGTTCAATTCGATAATTATAAATGACATCTTACTCTAAGCATACCAGTGGCGAAGCATATACATTAAATGGAAGTGACTATGTTGGATTTTTTCATTTGTCGGGTAATACCGCATACACAGATCGATATTTTACACTCGATAGTGTAGTGTTGATCCCGAAACAAACATTTATATCAGATACATTCAATAAAAAGTTAGAAATGGATACGACTTATATGAATATAAGTAATTTAACTTCATATTATTCAAATGTTTTTGATATTTTGAACAAGCAAGGATTAGATAGTGCTTTGGGAACCGTAGATTCTAATAATTTAGTGTGTTTCAAAAATTTGATATTGGGTCATCCTACAATATACCAATATGAGGAAAATAATGGATTCTTTTATGGTATAAAGAATCCGAATATTGATTCACCGACTGGTAAAAATGGAAATATTGACGTGGTTCCATTTTCATACGATGATAAGTGGTCATTTATGGATAAAATCATATGTGGAACTTTTGTGATTAACTCAGAAGAAAAATTTAAATATTTATGTTCCACTGGAACTCATAATTATGTGTTATCGGGTGATTTTAATGATAAAAATACTGAATTGACTATAATCTATGAACTAAATCAGCATCCATACGCCACATATACTCCAGAGTTTACTCATCATATACATAATGATTTTATTAATAATAAAATTTTATATGTAAATGACAATTTCATCAACGTCTATGATTCTTCTAATTATGACGATTGTGGTAATTTAATATTAATTGATAAAATTATATTAAATGAATGTAAAACAGAAGAATATATTTGGAATAGAACCCGCAACAAGTGGAAGGATCTGGATGTAAAGTTCACCACTAGATTTAGAACATTCAATTCAAATAATCCCGAATTTATAAAATTTGGAAAAAATGTCAGAACCAGTTTAAATAGTTCATTTTTAAATATAATTAATAAATATTCATCTGATATATATCAATATATTGATCTTTCACGTTGGGGGGTGTCGGAAGTATTATCATTAGACATTCGAGAAACTGATGATAATATCATTATATTAAGTAGATCAAATTCTAAATTATATGTGATTACAATTGATCCAAAAAATTTAGATATATCAAAAAATATAAAAATTTCAAGTATTGAAACACTTCATGATAAGTATACCGTAAAATACTGCAATATTGATTCGAATGTATTTTATATTACAAATATTAATGAATATCAAGCTAGGTTTATATCAAATCCAAACTATCCATCCGGTCGATTAGATACTTGTGACTTGGGTTATGGTAAACGATATAAATGGAATACAATTGATCAGAAATTTAAATCAATCCCATGGGTATGGTTGAGAAGAAAAAAATCAAATTACTACAATAATTTAATTTCATCTGAATTAATTAAAAATAATAAAATGTATTTACTATTACATAATATAGGACGATTATATGTGATAAGTCAACCATTAAATGATAGATATCTAAACGCTATTCCTTTAGATATTGAAAAATATTACACTGGTGTTACATGTTCGGAATCGTCTTTGGGACTATATTTCAATACCGCTATATCCAATTTGGTCAAAGATACATTAAATCTATTCAATCAGTCTATCGGATCATTTAATATATATGAAAGAAAAATCATATCCAAACAATTAAATGATTTTATATTTGAGATTGATAACTTATATATAAATGGTAATGAAACAATTAACGTCATCACAATGCAACGCATATTTTTATCAATAACCGAAATACAAACAAAGCTATTACCCGTAAATATTGAAATTTAATTTGACTCATTAAATAGTTTTACGATGATTAATGGTGATTTAAGTGATCAATATATTGACGATACTTTCGATGGACTCTTACACGTAAATGGTCAACCGATACCATCAACGGGAGTATCTAAAGTTTTTGATGGAGTTGGTAACGAATCGGCATTATCTGTGGGTAGATCTGGTAATGGTATAAGCATCAATGGGAGTTCTTCTGTTAATGGATCTTTGTCTGTATCACAAAATGCAGTAGTGGTGGGTCAATTAACCGCAAATAATGTGACGTATCCTTCATCATCCATAAGTAAATCACTACTAAATATAATTTATCCAGTGGGTGCGGTTTACTTCTCATCGACATCCATATCACCCGCATCTTTATTTGGAGGGGTTTGGGATAGAATTGCAGAAGGTAGGTTCATAGTCGGGGCGGGCACTGGAACGGATTCTAATGAACTGGATAAAAATTTCAAAGTGGGTGAAACTGGAGGTGAGTATAGACACACTCTAACCACTGGTCAAATACCTTCACATAATCACACAGGTGTGGGTATGGGATTTGGTGGAGGTGGAGAGAATATAACTGGTAAATGGAACAAAGTTAAGGGTAGATCAATTAAGGAACACCAAGGTCTTTCTCATACGTCAGAAACTATCACTTCCGAAAATATAGGATCATTGGATAATGAATTGCTCATCAATGATACAGGAGGTGATCAGTCCCATAACATCACACCACCCGGATTTGGATTATATGTATATACTAGAACAGCTTAATTATGCCAACAGTCAAAATTTCAAAAGTAAAAGCTAGGCGTGGATCAGATGCCCAGAGGAAATCTGTAGTATTTGATCAAGGGGAGCTTATCTACACTGTAGATAACAAAAGATTATTTGTGGGAAGTGGTACACTAAATGGTGAAAGTGTGGTCGGATCTAAGGTCCACCCTATGTTAAGTAATTATACATCATTGTCAACGGTCAACGCTGAAGTCGGCGATTTAGTCAATGTAAATAATAGATTTTATCAACTTACAGCATTTAATTATAATAATATTAATTCATGGGCTGATGTGAGTACTAAAATAGATACAAACATATTGAGTTATGATTTATCTAACAAACTAACATTAAATTTTAACAGTAAGAGTTTAGAATTATCTGCATATCAATTATCTATCAAAAGTTCTGGTATCGATGAGCGGGAAATAAGTTCCTCTTCTTTTGGATATGGTTTGAGTGGGGGGTCTGGTGATAAAATTGTGATAGATGCAGATCCATATTATTTTTATAACACCAATAATACATTAAGTCTAAGCACTGATAATTTACCTAAATATGACCTAACTTTTGATAAGTTGAGTTCTTCTTGGTTTGGTGACGGGCTAATCTATAATACTGGACTACAGAAAATTGAATCAGAGTTGACTGGAGTTGATGGTGTTTCATTGGTTAAAAACTTATCGGGACAGGTATCAATCAAAGGAGATGCACTTGCTGGAACAAATCAGTGGGGTAGCATGACTATTGATTCATTTGGGAGAGTTACGACTAATAACTCCTCAATTTACAGCACGCTTACGGGCACAGGCCCCACTGGACCCTAGGCTGGTAGACCATCTCAATCATTATCCGGTGGTATTGTAGGTATAACACCAACTCTGATACAAACTTTAGACTCAGGTGGTAACACTGTAGTTTTATCGAGTGCGGGATTTATTACATTCGAAGGTCCATTCACAACTACCCGAGATGGTTCAACAGTGGGTAGATTCGCCATTCCGGTATTCTCATACTAATAACTCATGGAAATTTTAGAAAATAGTTTAATTCGCCTAATATCTCGACAAGGAGCTGATTCTGATCGTAAAAATGTATTACTGGCATCTGGAGAATTTGGATATTCTACAGATTTACAAAGGTTATACATTGGTGATGGTTTCACTAATGGGGGGGTATTAGTCGGCAATAAATTCTTAGGTGCAAGATCTGACATAACAACTTTATCGCCTGCCCTAAGCGGAGACTTGGCATTTGATACAGATAAAAATAAGTTATACGAATTGGCTATAAATGACGGTCATTTATTAACCGATTGGAGATTAATAGGGGGGGTATATAAATCATCTGATCAAAAATTAACTATAAGTGATTCAAATATCATCACAATGAATTTGTTAAGCTCGTATTCTTTATCAAATGATTTGGTGTTATCTCCCATAACTCTAAGTGCAGGTAAAATAGCTATCAATCCACTCAGTGCATATTCACTATCTAACGATTTAATATTATCACCGATCACATTAACCTCCGGTAAGTTATCATTAGACCCATTAAGTGCATATTCTCTTTCGAATGACCTCACTTTATCTCCTGTAGCACTCAGTGCTGGTAAAATAGCACTTAATCCTCTCAGTGCGTATTCTCTTTCAAATGATTTGGTGATGGGTTCGATCATTATTGATGCTGGTAGGTTAGCGTTATCTGCTAGTATACCATACCAATCAGTTTCTACCAAAACTGTCACCATATCTAGTGGTCTGAGAGGATTTGTGGATAATATCGATATCACTGGTATTGCATTTAATCCACTGTCATCTAATTATACAATTCAAAGTAATCAGTTACACGCAGTATATGATGGCTTATCTGGTCAAGCTCTCAGATATTCGAGAAATATGACAGTTGCCCGATTATCAGCAGGTCATTATATATTTAATTATGGTCCATTACCCACAAGTAATTTATACCCTATTGTGAATATATTAGGACTTGATAGACTGGACTGTAAAGCACGAACAATTACTTATAGTAATTCATCTTGTAATATATACATCTTAAGTAGTGACAATGTAACAAAAACTGATGCTAATATTGCATTGACGATATCATATTAAACAATGGCGTTTCCATCCGATGTATTATTACCATCAAATCCTAAATATTATGGATTTGTTGATAAAAAAGCAGGCTATAATCCAAATTGGGATATAGTTTGGAGCTTTTCATTTGCATTAACGGGAACACAACACGCATTTTGCACATATCTCACAACCAATCCAAGTATAAGTGCAGGAATTCCCGGTCAATACTTAGGATACTTGGGAAGCAGTGAGTTTATATTGGCGGAAAACTTGCAGGTAATATTGACAGAAAATAATGAAGAGCTTTCATATGATGATATTACATCAACATCATCCAATGAAGGGACAAATGGTGTATTTTCTATAGCTTTTGATTCAACTGGATATTTTGCACTTTCCAGTGAGAATAATTCAGGTGTTGGGTTGGGTCAGGTCAATAAAAATAGCTTAATTATAAGAGATTCCACTGCCAATGTAATATACAATAAACCATTATCGTCGTTGGACACATCATTTTTCTTGTCTTCATCAGCTAAGTCATACCAAACTCTTAGATTTAGATTTTCCAATGCGGGAAAAATCATCTATATTGACTATAAGTCAGACTTAACTGCATATAAAAATTTATTAACATTACCTATATCTTTCAATATTAATAATACTCCAATTTTATATCCCGCATTTACGTTCTGCTCCCCAATCTCTAGTAGTTTTATTACACCATCAACATTATTTTTGAAAAATTTTCATACTAGAGGATCTGCTTCGGAACCTACATATGAAATAGTTCCATGTGTAGAACTCAGTAGACCTTCCACGAAATATACGACAATTTCTGGTATTTTACACAAGTCTTAATAAATTAGTTTATGGTAAACGGTAAGTTTTTGGTCATTAGAGTATACTACGCTGATTCGAGTGATGCCGTGGGTGCCCCGCCGGGTAGTGATCTTCCATTATATATAAATGCCGATCTTATCGGAACTGTTGTAAACAGTGGAGGATTATACTATAATCATCCAAGCTATGCACACAATCCAAAAGAAGCTCAATGGTTTGTTGAAGATACCCCCATAGAAATTTCAGCTAATGTGGGTGGTTTACAGTATCAGCCCACCAGTATTCCATACACTCTACAAAGATTTCCCGACTACTCATATGGTCCGGGTGTCAATATTTTAGATGCTCGGGTAGGAAGACCCATAATGGTCTCGGGTTTCCCCGGAGGTGCTGAAAATGCTGATCATGGGTCCGGTAGAACTGTATTTTGGTGTTCGCAAGATGTTTACGGGAACTTAATCCCGGAAGAAACGTATCT
>JAYUPL010000002.1:0-28774 GCA_043760135.1 Candidatus Parcubacteria bacterium
TGTAGTTCCAACACTTGTGACCACTAGATTATCTTGTCCTGACCATCCATCTATTCCTGTTGCATAGTTAATATTCCACCAGATGAAGCCACTAGCTACGATTGGACCACCGATGATAGTTCCAGCAGTTCCAAGTGGTTGAGTGCCAAGGATTGTAGCTGAGGTGCCAGCACCATTTCGTACGTTGATGTTTGCCACGTTGATTACTTCAATATTGTTGCCGATAGCGAATGGGAGGACTGGGGTGGTGAAGGCTGCAGAGATGTAACCACTTGTATTTAATGGGCCCATAGTTACTGTACAAGTTCCAGTTCCAGAACATGTACCACCTGTCCAACCAGTGAAGGTTGCTGAACCTGTTGGTGTTGCAGTCAAAGTTACTTGTGTAGTTGTGTTAAGGGGATATGAGTAACAGTTTGTTCCACAAGAAGTATCTGATGGTGAAGCACTGATAGTTCCAAATCCTGTAGTTCCAACACTCAAATTATATGAAGTTAGAGTAAGACCTGCACCTTTATGTGTATTATAAAATGCTCTTTGAAATGAGTTAGTTGAATTGGAACCAAACTCGCCCTTGTATGCAGAACTTTGTTCATATTCTATATGTCTTTTTGCATACAAGAAGAAAGGTTCATGATTAATAAAATCACGTAATCCCATCATTTGAGCAACCATAGAACTTCCAACAAAAACACCTCCGTTAATATCTCGGTACGAAGCAAGCCACATGTTGTTGTCTCTTTCAGGAGCCCCAGTATGCCTAATTCCCCATTCAGGTGTTCCAACATTTCCTCCTGCATTTCCAGCAACTGTTGATCCATATCGAATACAAACATCCAAGTTTTCACAGGCATGTACATATATTTTATTACCGCCTGCATCATACAGACCATTCCATTGTGAAAACCCTTGAGGCTTCGTTAGATCACTTGATATTACAGTCCAAGTTGATTGATATTCTTGAAATTTCATAGCCGATCCTCTAATCATATTTTTCAAATTAGCATCATTAAGTACTCCGGCTGCAACAACCAAAGGTACCAATCTTCCCATATTGTGACCACCGTCGTTATACCATTCCCCACCTTGCTGAAGAACACCATAATTATCAAGTCCTACTTGAACAACACCAACAAGTAAATCTCTTTTTTGGGCATAAGTATAATTAAGATTGAGTAAAAGACCTGCATCATTTGTTCGCACCGCTATGTCTTTTCCATACCCATTATCAGCCATGTATGATGGATGAAGGAATCTTCCTGTCCAATCATAATCCATTTCTAGCCACGGATGACTAAATTTTTCTGCCAAACTGGCCATATTAGGTTCCGATCCAACATGAGCTAAGTTGTTGAGGTTTGAATATATTAGGTCTGATTCTTTCCATGTACTATTTTTACTTCCAGGACCACTTGAATATGGTGACGGTCTAAAACTTCCATCAGCTGGGGCTAAACCTACAACAGTTAATATACCAATCATTTTTATTTTACCGTACTGCGGATTAGTTGGATCAGAAAGAGTTGACATAATTGAACTATCCACAGGAACAGTCAGGGGTAAATTTCTTGCAATGTTCATTGAAGATGCGTATGGATTAGCCCAGAAACGATTATCAAAACCTTGAGTTGATCCACCATCAGGCATAGGGTTTATCATCGTTCCATCTAAATCAGGATGATTGTTTGGTCTTGTGATCCCTGTAATCGTCACAGGTCCTACCACCCACCAATCACCATTAGCATATGTTCCACAAGGACGAGCGTTGAACGTCCATGTAATTCCATCCTTTGACGCTGAGGTACATGAAGTAGAGAATAAACCTACTGGCTTTCCTTTACTTACAGGACTGTTTGTTGTCACCTTAATTTTTGACACCTCATTAAACTTAGACTTAGTCTTTACACCAAAATACCCCTTGGCAGGAGTAAGATTGTATTTAGATTGAAAAGCAGCAAGGGCTTTTTGTGTTAAACCGCCAAATGACGTTGTTTCGTTGTTAGCTGATCCTGGTTTTCCAGGAGCGTTTACTGTAAATCCATTAGAGTTAAGGACTTTTTGTATTTCTTTTACATATATACTGACATCACCTAGTTTTAGGTCTGGAAGGGATTGATAGTTCGTGGCGGCATTAAGTGGAGAGAGGGTGAATAATGAGAGCGCAAGGATTGCGACTACTCGGGTAATATTTTTTATAGACATTAATTTCGTATGTTTTTTTTATTTATTAATTATGAGTTTAATTATACAATATTTTTTTTAAAAAAAACATAATTTTAATCTTAATCTCACATATTTATACAAAATTTGACAAAATACTCAAATATGATAGGATATATAAGTTAAGGCTAAGTAGCTACGACACCACAACCACTCAGAATTCATGAACAATAAACGAATACCGCAAGCTATCGGAGTAATTTTCTTACTGATCACTACTAGTGTTCACTCGAAAGAGCGAGCCAGTGACCAACAAAAAAATCACTCCAAACAAATTGAAAATTCAATAAACCTAGGAAAGGAATCATTTCCTCTTCGAGCACGAGTCACCACGTACTCTGCGACCGAGACCAAACGTGTGTATAACAAAAAGACCAAGAAATACACAACGGTCAACAACTCTGATCCGGACACCCGCAAGGGTAAAACGGCTACAGGCGTCAATATCTTCAAAGTCCAAGAAATGGGCCTTGTAGTTTTTGCTGTTGACCCTGCCATCATGCCTTGGGGCAGTGTCGGTCTCTTTGTCGACAATAATGGCAATGACCAAGTCGGCGTTGCAGTAGACACAGGCGGTAACGTTAAATCGAAGAAGGCTTCGGGAGGCAAAGCCCCGGTAATCGATATGTATACCAATAAAGCGAAGACTCCAACGTATCATAACTTCAAAATTATCAAGTACGTCGGTCCCAACTTTAGAGACAAACTGAATGATACAGAAAGACTTCAACATCTTGAACGCATCAAGAACGCATTCGTAACACCTAACCGCCAACTCGCCGCAAGATGAAAAAAACCCAACCTAAACCCTAAGCGCAAGAGGATCTTTTTTCTCTTGCGCTCTTTTTTTTATTTTATTCTATCGGTGACTCTGCTGATGCCGGCGGCGGAGGTTCTGTAGCTTTCGTCGAATAAAATAAATACACAAACCTAAAATAGGTATCGTTATTAACAATGAAATCAGGTCAATTTCTACAGGCATATTAAATAAATCTGATAAAAATGGCACAGTGAACGAAGTTTGTAAAAAATCTGGAATAAAACTATAACCCATCACTTTTCCTCTACGATTTTTATCCAATTTTGCAATACTTTCTTTAAATATATTATTTATCTCCACTTCAGATGCTGTCATTTTTACACATTCACCGTTGCTAGCAACTTTCATATTTTCTGGTACAGAATATTGATTGCCTAAAAGATTTAAACAATAATCAGCATCTTTTGGTAGACATACCCCATTTTCTTGTACAAAACCCTCAGGCGTTTGTGACTGTAGACCGAATAGATTTTGACAATAATCAAAGTTTCCTAGGGAAATTGATGTTGTAGAATTATTTTCAACATCTTTATCTTCCTCTAGGATAAATTCGTCTTCATTTTCATCTGTAAGTACCACACATTGACCTACATCATTCAAAACATGAGTATTTGGTACAGTGAGTTGTGTTCCTAAAATATTTGTACAAAAATCTATGCTTAGTACACACAAACCACCTTCATCTTTCGCGTAATTACTTGGAATAGTTTGTTGAATTCCAGAAATGTTTAAACACATGTCACTAGTCTTCAGATTGGGTATTTCATTTTGTGGTGTCGAACCACCTGGAGCAGGAGGATTGACCGGAGCTGTTGATGGTCGAGCAGATAGAGGTCTCCAGTCAGTTTTCAAACATGCACCAGCAAAACTACAATCAAATTTTATCCAACCACCATACAGACCTCCTGTCCAAGCATAACCAACAAACTCTCCATCAGTATTTATAGTGACAGATTGACCTGTTGCTGAAAAATTAATCCAGCCTGCAACTTGTGACCATGCCCAACCTGAAATCAAACCCGTTGTAGAGTTTATTGTTAAACCTTCACTTCCTGTTGGGTCAAAATTAATCCAACCTATTTCATTTCCCCATGCAACACCATCTATACCGTTAGTATCACTTACAGTAACTGGAGTAGTTCCTGTTGGTGCAAAATTGACCACCCCTGGAGTTGGAGTTACACAGTCAACAGAATGACAAACCAAAACTGTTTTATTTCCAGCTTCTACAGTCCCATCTGAGACGGATGCACCCACACTCAAAGGAAGTATAAATAAAATAGACAACATAAATATGTAAATAATCTTCATATCTGTTTATTTTAACACAGTACAGAAAAAAATAATCGCTTGTGGTAAAATAAAAGAGTATGAAAATCCCACCTTACTATGCACTCATCTTCTTTGGAGTAATTGTACTCGTCCTCTGCTCTTTTTTTGGATACGCCGAATATATCCGTGGAGGCACCAGTCTTCAAATCGTAAAGCAAGTAATATTTGGCTTTACCTGCGGTGTAGTCATCGACATTGGATTATTTTTCCGATCCTGCTACATAATCTATCATAGAGAGAAAAAATCAAAAATCAAATCATAGAGAGCATGAATTCAAAAAGCCTGGCCGGGTCCCATCCCCCTCCAGACTTTTTTATATTTTAGCTTTAGTAATCCAAATCAGTTTTTTATATTGATTTTATATCCGCATCCATACCATCAAAATCTTTTGATGAAGAACTATCCACATCAATACTGTCTAAGTCAGCATCTATATCACTTGTAGTGTCATCTTGTGTTGATTTATCAAGTGCCTCTAACGGTGTATCCCATCTTGACCCTTCATGTTTTGGATAAAACATGAATGCTAGTGCAAGAACGATGATAATCGCCACTGTAATTGTTATAGTTTTTGTATTCATATATATTATGTATTGTATTAGTTAGTTAATGTTGTAGTACTTGTAGTAGTTGCAGTTGTGGTGGCAGCTACAGCCGTTGTGGTCGCAGTTGAAGTTGCGGTCGTAGTAGCTGTTGTAGTTGTACGAGCTTTTGGATTAGCCTTTAAAGCATTCGCTGCTTTTCTTGTTGCTTCATGAGCTGCTTTTATTTTTACTCTCATCGCTTCTATATCACTTTTCAATAGGTTGCGAGTTGTCTGCGCAGATGTTTTCACTGTCGCTTCACTTTGTATAGTTACAACATATGTTTTTGCTGTTTGTAGTACAATTGCAGCTCGTGCATCAGCAATAGCTGTTTCAGCCATAGAAATCAAAGCTCTTACATTTACAAGGTTTGCACCAGCGGCAGTTGCTTTGTCGGTTCGAGACTCAATAGCAATCAACACTTCTTCTATTTTGTTTACTTTTTCAGTTGCCTTTCCTGTCAGATTTACATTAAGTTCTAGAAGATTTTCTCCTATGTTTGCAACTTTTATTTTTTTCTTTTCGTCTTTAATTTTTTCTAAATCTGCTTTAAATTTAAGCTTTATCGCAGCACTTGTACTTGCAATAGCATCTTTTTTAAGACCTATTTCTTCTTTAAACAAATCTCTTTTTGCTTGAATACCTTCAATTAAGGCATGTCTTTTCTCCTTTAATAATACTGTTGAGCTAGCTTTGTTTGTTTTTAATTCTGTTTGGAAGTCGGCACGAATCTTTTTTATCTCAGCCTTATTTTCTTCACGCATTTTTCTCACCTCTGTTGTTGATGCTTGTATACCAACTCGTGCATCTGCCCTTGCTGCCATTCTATTTTCTCTCATCACGCCTATATCAGCTTTAGTTTTTGTATTAACTACTGCATTTACAGGAGGAGTTGGTATTGATGTAGTTGCAGTATTTGCTTCTTCGGCAGATATATTTGAAGAAACAATTATTGATAGTAAAATCAAAAATGATATTGTTGTATTTTTTTTCATGGACTAAATTATATCATGAATAGTCTCATATTCGGCAAGTTTGACACTTATGTTTATTTATTGTATCATCAAACGGTCATGAACTCACCCCAAAAAACAAAATCTTCCGACATTCCAGGACTTTTGATGCTCACAGGAATCGTCCTCTCCTACATAATTCATCTCTCGTTTTTGTACGTCAAAGAAAAGATTTTCGGTGATTGCAAAAAAACTCGAGTTTGATTTTCACAACAAACTTAAAAACCAATACCTAGCCGGCTTCACGCTTCGCTAGGTATTTTTTATACAATTTTTTATACAAAATGTAATTTTACACCTAAACCTACCAAGGCTTTTTCCACAGATTCATATTTTATCTCTTCAATAACATCTGTTGGTTGCACCGTATGCCATGTTTGCCCTGTCACTTCTTCGTTAGTGTGCATAAAATTTTCATCCGATATTTTATATATTGAAATTGGCACTTGCAATCTTTCTTTAAAATTTTCTGGAATAGAAAAGTTAATCTCACTATTCTCCACTTTTAACACAACACCCTCACTCGTTTCCCATAGAAAAGAATGACATGCAGAATAAGCGGCTAGTGGAGATGCAAATATTACTTCAACTTTAAAATCATCATGAGGTGATGACCGATGACGTGGCTCCAGCGTTTTTAAATTTTGAACTGTTGATGCGTGGTAGAGATACATATGTTGATTATAGCTTTTGAGAAAATGATTTACCAACAGAAAGCCCTATCGCTGATCCAATAATCATTCCCGACACAAATTCTGAAAACCAATGTACAGAGAACGAAACTCCGATACCAATGTATAGTGCATATATTATAGTAGTGAAAGTTAGCATCTTGTGTTTAGGATATAAACTTATAAGTGCAAACACCATAGCAAAAGCGATTGTCGTATGCGATGATGGCCACCCCCAAAATATGCCATGCTCCCAAAAACCAAATTGGAAACTGTGACTTGAGTCATTTATAAGATCAAAAAGATTTGGCTGTATTCTACCTGTAAATGCTTTATATGTTGACGAGATTACAGAACCAATAACAACAGCTTGAGCAAGACACCACCCCATAGTTGATATCTCACTATCCTTTTTTAGAGCACCAATTGTAATCAAGGTTATTGGAATAAATATAGGCAAAATAGCACCAATCACTATAGCTGGAAAAAATAACGCATTTAGAAACTCATTACGAACTGCCAAAAAATAATACCAATCGAGTCCTGATTTCAAAATAACAACAGTGAGTGTGATAGCCAGAAAATGAAAATACAGGTGATGACCTTTGAAACTTTCGATAATGTTTGCAGGAATGGTTTTGAAGAAATTTTTCATTTCTAAAATTATACCATGTTATTTTGTAGACGTTGACTATGCCCGATCACTCTTCACCCTTAATAATGTAAAAAATCCAAATACTATAAACACAGTAAGTGCCAAAGTCCCCAATCTATATCTGAAAATTCCCATATCTATAAAATTAGTAACTACCAACCCCCAAACAATAGGACCAATCAAAGAAGATGCTCGTTCTATTAAGTTAAAATATGAAAATGCTAGGTTACCACTTTGAGGTGGTGTAAGGTAAGCCATCATTGATCTTGAAACTGCCCAACTCGCACCAAACCAAAATCCCATCACCACTGTCGCTACAACAAAGAACATAAAGTCAGGTATAAAACCAATAAAAGGTAAAATAAAAATCCAACCTGAAAGAATAATAACCATAACTTTTTTATGACCAATTTTGTCAGCGACAAATCCAGATACTAAACCACCGATAGCAGATGTTAAAACAATACCTAACAAGATATACGTTTTGATCGTATCAGACACACCCCAAACCTGTTCAAGGAATATTGGAAAATTATTTGAAGCAGTAAGCACTGCATCATTAAATAAAAAATATGAGAGTATAAATAAACCAACCCCAGGGTGTGATAATAATTCTTTTGTTTTATACACTAGCTCTTTAAAACCTGAACCAAATTGAGAGGCCTTTTTTTCTTTCTTTAGCTCTTTAAAAAATAAAAGCATTGGCAATGAAAATATAAAAAACAATATTGCCGCAGGTAAAAGAGTTTCTGCTCGAGGTGAGGCTTCAAAAAAACTTAAGGTACCTTTTGAAAAAGGTAAGACCAGAAGTAAACCAGCAAATTGTCCTAAATAATTTGCGGCGATTCCATAACCTGAAACCCTTCCCCTTTTTTCTGATGTTGTAATATCATTGATCAACGGAGTATAGAATGTAAATGTAAGTTGATATGCATAAATTCCGATTGTAAAAAATATAAGAGCTGCAATACTATTATTTGATATTGCACAAAATGCACAAGCAATATATAAAGCCACAGTTACACAGGTGGACCAACGAAGACCTGTTATTCTACAGAGATGTTTATCTAGCAAGATACCAGCATATGGTGCCGATAGGATTAAAAGAATTGTTGATGTGGTGAATGTGAGATTGAATAATAAATCAGATAACCCTTGTTCGATCACTATCCATTGAGCAAAATACAAAAAGAAAACTATCGATGCAAGTGAGTTTGCAAAGTCATATAAAATCCAGAGGAATATGTTCCTTTTTGTGTTCATATATGTAATTATAGCAGATTTGGACAGTATCAAACGTACTACTCAACTTTTAATAAAATCCCTTTTCTCTTTACTATATTCTTATAATCCCATTGAATATCTTTTGCTTTTTTAAGCCATCGTTTTAAATCCTTTTTATTAATTTGAGACACATTAGTGTATTTTATTTCTGAAGCTTTAAAACTTCCACTTTTTTGTAAACCTTCTTCCTCAAAAGATTGCCCACTCCAAAACAAAAGACGAATAGAACTTTTTTGCTTATCATATCCAACAACTGGGTTTCCTTCTAAAAACCAAACTGGATTACCGTGCCATATTTTATTTTCTGCTTTTTTTAAATTTAGGTTTATTTCTTCAGCTAATGTATTACAAACTTTTTTATCTTCTAGTGTTAAAGCATTGTTGTATTTTTGAGTCTCTTTTTGCATACGTTCATTATAGCAAATTGTTTGCGGCGTGGTACGAAGTTTGAACTTATACAAGCAGAATCACTAATGGTTCAGAAGCACTTCATAAGTAAACGTTACATGATCAGGAATATACTCTGCTTCATTAACTTCCGGTTGAACCTCGTCAATTGTAATAACACAAAGTGTTCCGTGCGAATTCATAAGTACCACGCGTTGTCCTACAATGGGCTCCGCTGCCCGACCGGGCCTTAGGAATGATTCAACTGTCGACGGATCATATTCTAATGAGGTAATGAGACCGAGCGCTTTGAGACCGCTATCTTTATAAACATAAACACTGTTATAACTACGACCACTAAAGTTTATTTTAAACTCATACTCACCGTGACCAATGGTATAGTCACGATGATCTCTATGGTGAAATGTAACACGACCTTTAAGTGCGGGACTTGTATAGTTTGCAGGATTCCTTTGCGCCTCTATCTGTTCAAGTCGGGCTGATCGCTTACACATATCAGACAATGAAACAGCATCCTTTCTGCTGGCAGGCAAACCTTCGACCCATCTCCAAACTTCGTCAATTTGAACTGCTCCAGGAAATTCATTTTTCTCTGCATTAGAATTAAAATTGAAGCCTTTGGGATTATGCTCAGCTAACCAAGACGGTAGCTTGTGTTCCTGATTTCGAACAAAAACAACCGACAACCAACCTGCTGGTTTAGAAGAAAAAGCCTTGCTAATCCATTTGGTTTCGATACCTACCCCTGATTCAGGTAAATTATCCGCGCGATACACATAATTCTCATCTACAATCAGCAAAACATGCGCAGCGTCAGCAACTTGCTCCATGAACCCGCTAAGACTTGAACCGTAATCAACATCTTCGTCAATCTTTACATTATAGCCAAGAAGGTGAAGCTGGCTTGCCAATAATCGAACCCATTCACGGTGTTCGGGCGAAGTCCAAGCATAAGAGATGAATAAGTCTGTGTTCATGATATTTACATACTAACACATAACCCATACTTCAAATCAAGTGGTGTTTTTTAATGTATTAAATGCTTATACTCCCTACCAAATTTTTTCACCAATCTAATTTTATACCACTGCCAAGGTTTAAGATGCCTCTTCCAATGTCTAGATAAATTCTCTGCGTAGTTACAAGAATTACATGCGTATATAAATTCAGGGACCGGTGAATACTGAAGATGATATTTCACCTTCTTATTCTTTTCAGAATATGGTCTCCGACAAATCGGACAAATTTCAATATCTTGCATGTTACCCGACAGGGACTCGAACCCCAATTAACGGTTCCAGAAACCGTTGTCCTACCATTAGACGATCGGGTATGAGAATTATTTATTCTCTGTATCTACTATCTTCTCCAAATCCTCTGTTGCTTGCTCTACTGCAGCATTTACATTGTCAACAGCCGTGTCAATAACAGCTTCTGTTGATTGTTGCACTTCAGCAACTGCTTCTTTTACCTCTTCAACTTTTTCTTCTATTATCTTAGGAGCTTCTTCAATCTTGGTTTTGGCTTCCTCTACAACCTTATCAGTTTTTTTACCAATTAATGATCTTAGAGCACCTTTGAAATCGTCGAATATTGACATATTTTTTATATTTTATATTTATTGATTAATATAAGTAAAATAACACGTTTTGAGAAAATTTAAAAGATAGGATTGAGCTTGTCAATTTGTGTTTGGATTTCAATCATCATTTCTTCAGGGAGCTCCCCAGCTGGATTAAATGAACGCACTTCTATAGTACCAGTTTCTTCATTAGGAATAACCTCAAATAAACCCTTATCTTCTACAATAGATTGAATTGAATGAGTAATACCAAAAAAATGATCAGATGCTCCCTTACTTACCTCAATAGAGATAGAGCCTGCACTTGTTCTTTCTACGGAGATAGCTTTTGATTCCTCTAGCGATGGTTCAGACCTTAATTGTTCCATGTTCATGTATTAATTATATAACTTTATTAGTGTTTTACACTTATTGCTAAACCTGTTTTTATGTGATATTGTTTTTGAGTTACAAACATGGTCTCAAGGTGGCGTTCGCTGAAGCCTCCACGGTCAAAATCGTAACACCTGAACACATCGAGGACGACTCCGAGAAGAGAGTCTAATCATCCTTCCACCCCTCCAACCCACATCTGGGACCATTGCGTCCTAGGTGTGATTTTATTGTTATAGTTATAACTAAAACAGACTGTTTGACATAAAAATATACCTCATGCTACAATCCATATGTAGCCAAGAAAAAGGCCTTTATGAAGTTCCGTCTTCATCGAGGGCTTTTTCATTTACAAATTTATCAACTATTTGTTTCAAATATGTTATAGGCGTATTATCTTTCTTTAATAGATATGAACATTTTTCTGGATCAGCAGGGGACAATATCTTCACTATAACCCCTCTATTTTTCCAAAATTTTACTAAACTTAAAAAATCACCATCACTTGTGATTAAAATTACCTTAACTAGACCTTGTTCGATTGTATCCATCGTTCCCTTGATTGCAATATCAACATCACAATTTGCCTTTATTTTCCTCTCATCTTTATTAAATATAGCCTCCTTAAATATGTAGGTATATCCAATATTTTCATTAATTTCATACTGATTCTGATACTTGGCAAGATATCCTGTGAATATATACACTTGTCCAGCATCATATTTGTCAATAAGCCATTTAAACATAGATGCCATATCCAAAGATATATTCTTAGATTTACACTCAGAATATAAGTTTGCCATGTCTATGTATATTGATATTTTTGGGTTTTTACTTTTCATCCAAATACTCTACCAAAACACACATAAACTTCTCATGAAGAAATTCTAAACTTTTACAACCCCTTCTCCGCCTCCAACACTCCCTCTATCTCCCCATTTAAAAACCCTTCTACATCACTCGTTTCAAACTCCACCCTATGATCCTTAACCATTTTATATGGATGCAACACATAGGACCGGATCTGACTTCCCCATTCTATCGTCACTGTATTGGTAGTCGACAACCCTTTCTCCTTCAACTTCATATCATCCTCCTTTTTCTTCAACAGTTTAGCTTTGATAATATTTATCGCTCGTTCTTTATTTTGTCCCTGAGATCTTTCCTCAGTTACATGAACAGAAAGTCCTGTTGGTTTATGAACTACTCGCACTGCTGTTTCTCTTTTATTTACATTTTGGCCTCCAGCTCCTCCAGCCTTAGCAAAAGATATATCCAGTTCAGAATCCGGAACATCTATGGACACACTGGTGTCAATCTTTGGAATAACCTCCACCAATGCAAAAGATGTATGTCTCAACCCTTTCGAATTAAATGGTGACATTCGTACAAGCCGATGCACACCAGATTCATTTTTCAAAATTCCATATGAATTTTTACCCTTCACTTCAAACATTATATTTTTATATCCTCCCAACGTATTCGGACTTGAATCAAGTGTTGAAATTCCCCAACTTCTATTCGTTGCATATTTCATATACATATCAAAAAGCATAGATACAAAATCTTCAGAATCATCTCCACCAGCACCAGCGATGATAGAAATAATAGAATCGAAACTTGAAAAATCATTTTTAATCAAATCTGTTTTCAAATCTTGCAATTCTTTCATCATCATTTGTGCACCGACAGAATCATTCCAAAAATCCGGCTCCAGCATTAAATGTTCTATTTCTTCTATTCTTTTTTTTGCTTCAATTGTATTCATTTCTTAATCTAAAAAAACTGACTGCCCTTGTTCTGGGTGCATGGCATCGATATTATAATAATCACGCAATCTTTGCACCAAAAAAAGAGCCGACTTCGTTTCACCCATAGTAACAAAAACTTTCTGTAAAGAATCTCCTGCCGTAGCAGCAAATTCTTGCAAACCATCTGAATCTTTATGTCCTGAGTAACCATCAATTTTTCGTATTTCAGCATTGACTCGTACTTCATGATCGTAAATCTTCACAGACTTTGCTCCATCGTAAATCTCTCTTCCCAATGTTCCCAACGCTTGGAACCCTAAGAATAATAATATTGTATTGTGTGAACTCAAATAACTTAATTCATGATGTTGAATTCTTCCACCTGTAGACATGCCTGAACCCGCCATAATAATCTTTGGATTTCTACTGTGTAAAATAGCCTTTGATTCTTCGGCTGATCCGATAATACGTAGATTTCTAAAGTTTAGAATATCATCTCCTTTCTTTCTTCTCTTTTTTGCTTCCGGATTATAATCTTCAACATATTTTTTATATATTGGAATAAGTTTAGCGGCCAAAGGTGAATCAAGATATACCGGAATCTCAGGAATAATATTGTCTTCAAATAATTTATTCATTTCATACAAAATCTCCTGGGTTTTTTCCAGTGAAAATGACGGGATCAACATCACACCTTGTCTGGCAATAATATCTTCTATGGCGATCTGTAGCTTCTGCACCCTGGTTGCCTTATCTTCATGGTTTCGATCACCATACACACTTTCCATTATCACATAATCTACCCCTTCGATTGATTCAGTATCTTTCAATATTGGATTTGGTGAATTTCCTAAATCTCCAGTAAATAAAAATTTACGAAGTTTTTGATTTAGATTTATACGTATTTCAAACATCGACGCTCCAAGAACATGTCCTGGATCTTTCAGGTACACTGATACGACAGAATCTTTGTTGATTTCTTTTTTGGTTTTTCCTCCTTGCTCATCAAGATCAAATAACACAAAATCTTTGTGATATGGAATTGTTTTCCATAAATCAAAAGCATGTCTGGTATCTTCTGGACCATAGAGCGGTTCAATATTTTTATGTTTCGCATCTTCAGTAATAAGCTTCAATGCATCTTCGAGCATATACACAGAAAGATCGTGTGTTTCTGGTGTACTGTAAATCACACCTTTAAATCCATGTTTAACGAGTTTTGGAATCAAACCAATATGGTCCATGTGTGCATGAGTTACAAGCAACATATCAATCTCTCGTGGATCAAAAATAAACGGTGATGCGTTGTACTCTTTGGCCTTCTCAGATCCCTGTTCCATACCACAATCGATGAGCATTTTTTTTGTTCCCTGATTCTTGTTTACTTCAAGTAAAAAGTTTGCGCCGGTAACTGATGAGACTCCTCCACAGAATGTTATTTTTGCAAATTCTCCTTTTGGACTCGACTTCGAGGTATTTTGTAAAAGCATATATATGCCATTATCCCACCTAACGCATTCATAAGCAAATCAAAAAAAGTATCGATCCAGAAATTAGCATTTATGAAAACATTTTTGCCAACCTTGAACTCTACATACTCCCAAAAGAAAGATAAAAACAAAATAATGATGAAAATATTGAGCTTATTGTTCATCTTCATATACTTTAGAATCGATATAGCGAGGGCAGTGATAGATAAACCACCGACAAAATGCATCAATATATCTGCATTAGGGTAAAAATAATAGAAGCTTGAAACTTTTGCAATCGTATCAAATGTGATAAGCAAAATAAGCAAAGTTAGACTTATGAAAAATAGCTTTTTATTATCATTCATGGCTTTAGCAAGGGTCGTTCGTTTCGTTTGTTCCGCCGAGAAGTCCTCGGAAGCATAGCTTCCTGCGAAGCGCTTTGCCTAGGGCAAAGTGTCACCACTCAACTCACTCCAACAAATCCACCCCTATCAAAGCCCTCGAACTAACTGAGCCTTAGTAGTTAATACTAAGTGGGTGATCTAAGATTCAAACCAAGGTTTAAATCTACGCGAGCTCCCTGAAAAATATATCTAAGTCAGCTGTTCGGGGACAATCTTATTATAGCAAATTTTCTAACCTCTTGAACTAGACAATTTTTCTTTTTATATTGTACATTTCTACCTCATCTTCCTCGGATTCGTAATTTTTACTTATCTCTGTTTGAAGATTAAGAATGTCTTGATGCTTTTTACTTCCTTCAAAACCTGTACCTGCTGGAATCAACCTTCCAATCAATGTGTTTTCCATGATTCCATATAGTGGATCATGTTGTCCTTTTAGAGACGCATTAACTAGGATACGGTTTGTATTTTGGAATGAGGCTGCAGTTAGGAATGATTGTCTGTTCAATGAACCTTCCATAGTACCCATGATAGCTGTCTTTCCTTTAGCTGGCATTGTGTCATTTTCCTCCGCTTTCTTGTTTGTTTTCACAAATTCGAATGTTTCCACAACATCACCCATTGAAAGCTCAGTGTCTCCCTTATCAGTAATAATCACACGGTTGAACATTTCACGAACAATAATCTCAATATGTTTACGTCCAACATTCACACCTTGTAATTCATAAATCTTTTTCACTTCACCAATAATGTATGCTTGAGCATCATCTTTACCTGCATATTCATAGATTTCGTTTACATCGGCTGAACCATCAGTCATGATTTGACCTTTAGTTACATGTTGTCCTACTTTCACATGAACGATACGGATTGGGTGAACAGAGAATTCTAATTCACTTCCAGTTTTCTTTGAAGCTTTTAGTGGCACATCAGGTAATATTCTAATAACTTTCTCATTATTTTTTTCTATCACTGCTGTTACAATTCCATCGTGAGATGCGATTGCGGCTGGATTTTTAGGAGTTCTGTTCTCAAACAACTCTTCAACACGAGGAAGACCGGCTGTAATATCTCCACCTGACACAGCAACACCTCCGGCGTGGAATGTACGCATCGTCAACTGTGTACCAGGCTCACCAATAGCTTGAGCAGCTACAGTTCCAACTGACTCTCCAAGATCTGTTAAGTCACCTGTCGATAAGTCGGCACCGTAACATTTTGAACATACACCTCTATCTGTTTTACATGTAAGTGGCGATCTAACACTGATTAATTCAACACCTGCTTTATCGATAACTTTTGAATCATCTTTTGAGATCAGGTGACCTTTTTTAAATAGAACCTCTCCGTTAGCATCAGCAACATCAGCTGCTAATATTCTTCCGAAAATATTTTTACTAAATGAAGTCTCAATACCTGAAGCAGTCTTCTTTGTGATAACAATAGAATCATGAGTTTTACAATCTTGCTCAGTGATAATAACTGATTGTGCCAAGATGAATAGCTTACGAGTTAAGTATCCGGCTTTCGCAGTGTTCAACGCGGTATCCGTCATACCTTTACGCGCACCGTGAGTTGAAATAAAGTATTCGATTGGAGTTAAACCTTCTATGAAAGAAGATTTGATAGGAAGTTCAATAGTTGTTCCTTGAGCTGTTGCAATCAAACCTTTAATACCAACCATCTGATTGATGTTACCGATAGATCCACGGGCTCCTGAAAGGACCATATCATTGACAGGTCCATTGTCAGGTAATGTTGCAGGGATCATTTTCTCGATTTGAGATTGAACAGCTTGCCACAGACGAATAATTTTCACATGCTTTTCAGGCTCTGACAGTAAACCTTTATTGAAGGCATCATATACTGCATCAGCTGACTCTTGCGCATCGTCAAGCGCTTTGTATTTATCTTCTGGAATTTGGATATCAGAGATAGACCAAGTGATACCTGACTTTGTTGCAAATGAGAATCCGAATTTCTTGATTGAGTCGATAATTGGCGCAACATTATTTCTTCCTTCGCGTATGATTAATTCATCAATAATAGAGTTCATTACTGATTTGTTAATCTCACGGTTAATGAATGTAATTGATGACGGTAATATTTGGTTGAACAAAATTCTTCCAACTGTAGTGTCAAATAATTTTCCTGCATATTCACCAAATCTTGCTTCATCTGGCGCCATCACCTTGATAGGAGCACGGTGTGAAATAATATCGTTGTTTAATGCGATGATCGCAGCCTCTGGTGACTCAAAATATTTGTCTGCTCCAAGTTCTGAAGAAACAAGTTTTGTTACCCAATATGATCCCACAACAATATCAAGCATTTTATCTGTAATAGTTGCATCTCCTGATCCTGGCTTCAAGATGTTTTTATCTGAGGCCATGATGTTGTGTGCTTCGTATTGTGCTTCTTCTGAAAGAGGAACGTGAACTGACATCGTATCTCCATCGAAGTCGGCGTTAAACGGTGAACAAACAAGTGGATGCAGTTGGATCGCATTTCCTTCTATAAGAATAGGTTGGAATGCTTGTACCGAAAGTCTGTGTAGTGTTGGAGCACGGTTTAGCAATACATATTTATCTTTGATAATATCTTCTAGTATTGACCAAACAACTTCATCTCTATCTTCAATCATTCTGTTTGCTCCTTTGATAGAAAATGCCAATTCTTTACCAAGTATTTGTGAAATAACAAATGGTTTGAATAATTCAAGTGCCATGTGTTTTGGAAGTCCACATTGATTTAGTTTAAGATCAGGTCCTACAACAATAACTGAACGTCCTGAGTAGTCTACACGTTTACCAAGTAGGTTTTGACGGAAGATACCTCTCTTACCTTTTAGGTTATCAGCAATAGATTTAAGTGATCTTTTTTGTCCTGGGTTTATTCCTGAAAATGCTGGACCATTACCTTTCATTGAGTTATCCAAAAGCGCATCTACAGCTTCTTGTAGAATTCTTTTTTCGTTTCTTAAGATAACGTCTGGGGCTTTAATGTCATACAATTTTTTAAGACGGTTATTTCTGTTGATCACACGTCTATATAGATCGTTAATGTCAGATGTTGCCTGACGACCTCCATCAAGAGCAACCATAGGTCTTAGTGCAGCAGGAATAACAGGAAGAGCTTTGATGAAAGTCCATTCAGGTCGTACACCTGATTTTTTCATCGCGTTGATAAATCCTAATCTTCTGATTATTTTTTCTCTTTCAACTGATGTAGCTTTTTCAAGATCAATTGTAAGTTTCTTGTATAAATCATTTATATTTAATCCTTTCAATATATTGTAAATCGCCTCACCTCCGATAGATGCTTCGAAAGCTGAACCGAATTTATATGAGAATTTATGATACTGGTTTTCATCCAATACTTTTCCAATATTGATCATATCGATGTCAGCTTTTGTTGAGGCCATAAGATCCCTTAATGCATCTTTTGTTTTTTCATCTTCGATGTTTTTCATCTTTGATTTAAACTCATCATCAAGTTCTTTATGTAGTCTTGTTTTTTCTTTTTCATCAATCTTAGTAATAAGATATCCTGCAAAGTAAATAACTTTCTCCACCTCTCCAGCAGGCATACCCATAATAGTTGCAATACGAGACGGCATGTTTTTCAAATACCAAATATGAGATACAGGTACACATAATTCAATATGACCCATTCTCTCACGACGTACGATTGATTTTACAATCTCAACTCCACATTTTTCACATACAATTCCTTTGTATCTGATTCCTTTATATTTTCCACAGTAACATTCATAATCTTTTTCAGGACCGAATATTTTTTCACAGAACAAACCATCTCGCTCAGAACGAGCAGTACGGTAGTTAAGAGTTTCTGGTTTTTTAACCTCTCCTCTTGACCATTGTCTTATTTTTTCAGGTGATGCCAGTTTGATTGAAACTGAATCAATATCATCAACTGAAGTTTTTGTATTTATTTTTTTATCTTTGAACATATTTTTTTACTTGTTAGATTATTATTTTTAAATTTTCAATACATTTTATTCTTCAGTTGCTACAGCTTCTTCTACTTCAGTAACACTCTCTTCGTCTTCTGCATCTAATCCATATTCTTCATCCATTTGTGCTCTATTCTCTGTATGATCTCCAACGTGTCCAACATCAAGTCCAACATCAAGTTCTTTACCTTGATCATTATCAAATCCAACATCAATACATAGACCTCTCAAGTTTGAAAGCAATACATTGAATGATGCAGGTGTATTTGGATCAGAAATTCTTTCACCTTTAACAATAGCATCATATGTAGCTGATCTTCCTAAGATATCATCTGATTTTATGGTCAACATTTCACGTAGTGTATATGACGCTCCATAACCAGCTAGCGCCCACACTTCCATTTCTCCAAATCTTTGTCCTCCTCCTTGAGCTTTACCTCCAAGTGGTTGTTGCGTGATCAAAGAGTATGGTCCTGTTGAACGTGCATGGATCTTATCCTCAACCATGTGGTGAAGTTTAAGCATGTACATATACCCAACGGCAACATCTTGTTGGAACATTTCCCCTGTTCGTCCATCGAACAATTTCATTTTTCCAGATCTATCATATCCTGCTGTTTGTAGTTCATCTCGAACCTCTTCCGCTGTTGGTCCCATGAAAGCAGGAACAATAGCTTGGTAGCCAAGTTTTGAAGCGGCCAATCCTAAGTGTAGTTCTAAAATCTGACCCAAGTTCATACGAGATGGAACACCAAGTGGTGTAAGAATCATATCAACTGGTGTACCGTCAGCCATGTAAGGCATATCCTCAACTGGTAATACTTTTGAAATAACACCTTTGTTTCCGTGACGTCCTGCAAGTTTATCTCCAACTGAGATATTTCTTAGAAGTGCAACTTCAACGTAGATTCTTTTTAGAATTCCAGATTCTAGTTTATCCCCTCTTTCTCTTGAGAAGATTTTGATACCAATAACACGACCTCTCTTTCCATTTTCAAGACGCTTTGATGTATCTTTCACATCCCGTGCTCTATCTCCGAAGATTGATCGGAGCAATCGTTCTTCTGGTGTAAGTTGAGTTTCTGTTTTTGGGGTAATTTTTCCAACAAGAATATCTCCAGGTCGTACTTCAGCTCCGATTCTGATAATACCTTCAGCATCAAGATCTTTTAATTTTCCTTCTGACACATTTGGAATATCGTGAGTTGTAACTTCAGGTCCGATCTTCGTATCACGAACATTGATTACGAATTCTTCAATATGAATAGATGTAAACTTAGATTTCTTCACTAAGTTTTCTGAAATAATAATCGCATCTTCGTAGTTTGATCCAGACCAAGTTAGGAATGCAATCAGGATATTTTGTCCAAGCGCGATTTGTCCATCAACAGATGTTGAAGTATCGGCAAGCACATCTCCTCTTTTTACTTTTTGTCCAAGAGATACAGTTGGTCTTTGGTGGAATACTGTAAATTGGTTTGTTTTATTAAATACAGCAAGTCTATACACTGTCTCTCTTTTACCTTTAATAGTAATAGATGCAGCATCAACATGAGTAATCTCACCATCTTCTGGTGCAATAATAACTCTACCCGTATCTCTTGCAGCAGTCTCTTCGATACCTGTAGCAACGAAAGGAGCTTCTGGAACAATACAAGGTGTAGCTTGTTTCTGCATACCTGATCCCATGAGTGATCTGTTGGCATCGTTATGGTTCACGAAAGGAATCATAGAAGTCGCAATAGAAAATGGTTGACCTGATGCGATATCGATCAAATCCACATCTTTTTTATCAACGATTGTTGGGTCACCTTTTAGGCGAACCTCAATCATCTCATCTGCAATTTGTCCGTCTTTATCATAGTTGATAGCAGCATGAGCGATTCTAAACCCTTCTTCTTGTAGTGCATCTAGATATACAATTTCTTTTGTAATTTTTCCTTTTACAACTTTTGCATAAGGAGTTTCGATCATTCCAAAATTGTTTACTCTCGCATACGCTGCCAAGTGAAGTACAAGACCGATGTTTGCACCTTCTGGTGTGTGGATTGGACAAACACGACCATAGTGAGATGAATGAACGTCACGAACTTCAACTCCAGCTCTGTCGGACGAAAGACCTCCTTGACCTAGGGCAGTAAGAATTCTTAAGTGCTCCAATTCTGAAAGAACGTTTTCTTGGTTCATGAATTGTGACAATGGGTTTGTTGAGAAATATTCTTTAATTCTGGCTTGTAGAGGACGAGGAGAAATCAACTGCATCGGTTGTGATACATCTGATTCAATAGTGGACATTCTGTTTTGAACATTTTTCTTGATTTGTAGAAGACCTAGTCTTACTTTTTGTTGTAGTTGCTCACCAACAAATCTCACACGACGTGATCCTAAGTGATCAACATCATCAGCTTCTGACTCTGGAATAGACGTCATGATACAGATGTTTGAAATAAGAGTTATGAAGTCATCAAGATTCAAAGTGTTTCTTGATAATTCTTTCTCTTCCATACTTTTATTAAAACGTGAGTTAAATCGAAAACGTCCAACTCTTGAGAAGTCGTATCTTTCTGATTTAAACATGTTTTCTACGAAATCCTTAGCATTTTGAACTGTTGCAAGCTCTCCATCTCTCATTTTTTTGTAAATTTCAACAACAGCTTCCTCTAACGTTTTGGTATGATCTTTTAGAATAGTATGCTCAATATGAGCTTTGATTGTTGGATCCTCACCAAACAACTCTTTAATCTCAGAATCTGTTCCTGCTCCAAGTGCACGCAATAGTGTTGTTGCTGGGAATTTTCTTTTCTTATCGATCTTAACGTATATTGATCCATCAGGATCTGTTTCCATCTCAATCCATGATCCTCTTGCTGGAATAATCTTTGCTCCAATATAGTTTTTACCTTTATGCTCATTAGATGTGAAAAAAGCACCAAAGCTTCTTGCAAGTTGTGGAACAATACATCTTTCAATACCATTGATGATAAAGGTACCGTGCTCTGTCATCATCGGCACGTCTGACATAAATATTTCTTGTTCTTTCTCAGTACCAGTAATATGGTTTACCAGTTTAATAGTAGCCTTAATAGTAGCCTCGTAGTTAACCTTGTTTTCTTTCGCATAAAATTCGTCATATTTAGGGCGATCAAGCCTGATGCCTTCAAAACGGAATTCGAATTTTTTCTCAGTATAATCTTTTGTTAAAGAAAATTCGCTGAACACTTCATTTAAACCTTTCTCTAAAAACCATTTGTAAGAATTAATTTGTCCTTCTACCAAGTTAGGAAGAGGAACTAATGATTCACGAAAACGTGAAAAATGTTTTTTTGTTAACATTATTGTTGTATTAAATTAGGGAATAATAAAAAAAGCGAAAAAGTCTAGGGGTTACTCAATCGGTTTTACGCTAAGGGTAGCATATCATATTTTTCCTTGCTGTGCAAGGTGGATTTTTGGTTTGGGGTATGGTTGCGGGTTCGGGTGGATGAGGGTGTGTTTGGGTGGTGTTTTGGTGGTGCGGAGGGTTGATATGAGCAATTAATGGTTATATAATTGGTTTATGAAAAACACATTAAACACACTAGGTGTTATATTAATAATACTTGGTCTATTCGTAACAATTACTGGCATTATTGTGTCATTAGACAATTCAAATCTGGCAGTAGTATTGGGTGGTGCTATATTTATAGCTCTTGGGTTAAAAATAATAAGATAAGCTTTTTCATTTACACCGGTTGCATTTCCCTACCTTATTGCTATAATACATACATCAATACGAATTAGGGCCCGAAGCGTGTAAGTGCGTTAGGTACCTTTTTCATTTATAGGCTTACATATTAACGATTTTATGTCAGGAGCACTCAAATGAGCAGTGTAGAAATCTCCCAACTGCTTATACAACGACGAATAAAACTTCCTATTCGGAAATAACACCTTTTTAAACACTTTCTTCTCAACCAGATATTTAACCATTTTTATATAATCCCCATCTCCTGATACTAAAACTATATTATTAAACTTTGTATTATCTACAACATTTTTCATTATTTCAAACACAATATCCGTATCAACATTCCCCTTCTTGGTAGACTTGGCTTTTTTATTATGTTCTTTAAATAAAATAGTAAAGCCTGCCGTAGTTATCTGCTTATATAATTCATCATTATTTTTGTTTACATATCCGATAAAATAATATGCCTCATTCACTTGATAATTTTCTTTCAAATATATGTAAAATCGTGCAAGATCAACTTCCCAAGCCTGACCACAAGTACAATCTGAAAGCTCCATATCTCGTATGTTTTTTTGTAACATGATTGCGCACATATCACACTTAATAGTACCGAAATGCAGGTTTTGGCTGTCTATAAATGCTATGTTTTTTTGTTGTGGTTTTTCGAGGTCCATTAGTTAATTTTATCATGGGTGTCAAATCATGTATGTCAGGTGTTTCCAAGATATTGAACCATTAAAATTATTGACAGCAATTCTAAATTTGATATTATAAACCATAGCAAGTCAGACCCCTGAAGGAGATCTATCTATCTGAACGATAGTTCACACGTTCCTCGGGGGCTTTGCTTTATTTCTCCAACGCAATCTTCACCATCTTCAACAATCCCTCCTTGGTCTCATTCACACACAAAAATCCTGACTTATGACAAAACTTCGCACCTTTTACCCCAGATGCTTTTTCTAATTCTTCACCAACTAACCCACGCCATGATTCTGGAAAATAAAAACGTGCATCGTACAAATCCTCGCCTGTTTGCACATTTTTAGCAGACCAACCTCCACGCAGATCTGGGTATACAGTCAAGAGCGGTTCTGGAAATTTATTAAAATTATAATTATAAAACCGATCTCCAATAATCACTCTTTTATCCTTCGCTTTATTATACACCTTGATTGCGATAGCTTTCTCTCTTTGTATTATCGTGGCATATTTGATTACATTTTCTACAATAGGTTCTGAATATTTTACCAACTCAAAAAACTTTTTATCAGTAGCCTTTGGATCAGTCGTGTCAGTTGCAGCTCGACACATAATAAAATAATTATCGATAGTTAACACATCAACCCCTTTAAACTGTTGTTTATATGTCTCTTGCCCATTATCAATTCCATCAACGTGAAATACTAACTTTTTTTCTACCATATCAAAAATTTCCTGAATAACTTTTTTATTTTTCTCTTTTGAAATGAGTGAGATCAATTCAGATCCAAAATGTTTAAACAATAAACCAAAGGCAGCATAACTTATTCCATTTTCTCTTACTAATGTTAAATCATTCTGATGATGATCAAACCTCATTTTTTTTGGATTATATATAAGACCAATATCATACACAATATCAGCCTTCTCAATATCTTCAGGTTTAACACTTCTTTTATATTTTAATTTTGTCTTCGGTTCTTTATTTTTAAAATAAAGATTTAAAAGCGCAGTCGAAAAAATATCGTCAGGATGAAACGAACCGGAATGTGTTAAAAGATTGATTGTTTTCATATTCTCCTTATTATACCACAAGGGCACTTCTGTTTTAATAAATTAAAACAAGTCGTACCACAAGGGCATTTCTATATTCCTAATTCACTTCGTTCATAAGGAATATAAGTCTACTACAAAGTCACCTTTTCGTTCCAAATTTTTATAATAGCCACAAACAAGCTGAGCACTAAAGGTCCTAATATAACTCCCTCAGGACCAAAGACTGATATACCGCCAATAATAGAAAGTAATATGAATAATTGATGCACATTAATACCCTTATTCATAACCTTAGGTCCTAAGAAATTATCTATCAACCCAACCGCAAACACTCCCCAAATAACCTGATACAACCAAACAAAACTTCCTTCACGAGTAAAATAAAGATATATCGCAGCTGGTACCCACACGAAAGGTGCTCCGATTCCTGGAATCAAAGCCAAGAAGCCGGCTAATGTTCCAAAGAAAAATGGATTAGGTACTCCGAATATCCATAGACCAAGACCTGTAATAACACCCTGTGCAATAGCTACAGTGAGAGATCCCAGCATTATTGAATTTACTGACTGCTTTATAGAATCAAAAATCTTCTCATCACTCTCCTTTTTAAGTGGGCTAATAAATTTATAAAATTCGCCAAACTGCTTTCCGTCTTTGAGAAAATAAAACATCGCCAATAAGAACAGGAATGACTTCAAAGCAATATCCACAGTTCCAGAAAATATGTTACCAATATTACTTACAAAAAATCCAGAAACTGTTTCAGCTATCTTATTAACGTTAAAATTCAAACTTGGAGAAAGTCGATCGGATATAGTTACAACCTTATTGTTGATAAAATTTAGATCAATGCCGTTTGTAGCTACACTCTCATATACAGATTGAGTATCCGCCACAACTCTGCTCAATATTATTGTAAGAGGAGTAATGATAATCAATATAAAAAGTATCATCGTTATAAATGCCGATAATCCACCAGATGAATTTTTAATAAATGTCTTTTTTAATGCGTTGTTTATTTTTAAATACACTGGTCTCAAAAGTGTTGAGAATATGTATGCTAGAACTAAAACCACAATAAACTTATAAAATATAAATAATGATAGGAGTCCGAAAATTGCTACAAGGACAATAAAGTAAATGTTTTGCTTATTCATATGATGATTGTAACACAGATTACTATGGACTATAATAGGTGGGATGCCAGAACTACCCGAGGTACAAACAACAGTTGATGGTATCAATACTGTTGCCCGACATAGGAAAATTATAGATACGTGGACCGATTTTAAAAGTGAAGCGTTAATGTTTTCTCATACAATAAAAAATCCTGAGTATTTTAAAAAATTTAAGGCTGCTGTTCAAGGTGCAAAAATTGTTAAAGCTGAGAGAAGAGCAAAAAATGTATTGATTCATTTGAATAATAAAGAAACTATCTTAATCCATATGAAAATGACCGGACATGTGATGTATGGAACATACAAGTATGATGCAAAGAAAAATTCTTGGACACCTTCGAGTGGACAAACTGCTCTTGAAGATCCGTACAACAGATTTGTTCACCTAGTTTTTACACTAGATAATGGTAAACATCTAGTTTTGGCTGATGCTCGAAAATTTGCCAAAGTAATACTACTTAATGATGAGACTCGAAGTGAGATTGATTTACTAGGACCAGAGCCTTTAGGTGAGAGTTTTACATATGATACATTTTCTAAAAATATAAATAAATATCAAAATAAATTTATTAAGACATCTTTGATGGACCAGAGATTGATTGCTGGTATTGGGAATATTTATTCTGATGAGATATTACATGAGTCGAAGATCTTACCTGACAGGTTGGTTTCTTCCCTTTCTCCAATTGATTTGAAAGTTATGTATAAAAATATAAAACCAATTTTAAAAAGAGGAATTGATTTTGGTGGTGATTCAACTAGTGACTATAGAAACATACATGGCGAGCGAGGAAAGTTCCAAGGCAAGCACAAGGTCTATAGAAGGACCAATCTCACCTGTTTTGGTAAGAATTGTGATGGTGTGATAGAACGAAAGATATTAAATGGTCGAAGCTCACATTTTTGTAGAGGTTGTCAGAAATAAGCCTTATTTTATAGCGTTTTGATAGAATGCTTGACATTATCCATGGTTGTGCTATGATATATTTCGATGAACCTTCCAGACTACATAATCCCGATAGGCAAAAGCCCTCGGCAAGAAAGAATCGACGGACTCAAGGTGAAATTCTTCACCTCCGTCGGAATGGCGGTATTCTCCGCTATCATTTCGGCAGCAGCGATTTTTTTCGCAGCCTACCAGTCTCCCCTGACATCCGAAATGAGCCATAAGACTGTCGGAACAGCAATGTTCTTTGCAGCCTTAGCAATCTCCCTTGTTTTCCGAGCAACCAATGCATGGCGAACCGCCAGCATGTTGGACTCAGCAAGGAACTAACACCTTCCCCCCGAAAAACCGCTGCCCCCGCAGCACAACCAGTCAGGCCCCCGACTGACAAAACAAAGCACCCCAACACATATCCCCAAGATAGAGAGTGCTTGTGCCGTTAACCGGCACAAAAAAGCCATGGCTGCCCCCGCAGCCATGGCAATCTTTTTGCCCGAATATTAAAAACCGTAAATCACACTCTCGTTCGCGAGGGTGTATTCTTTTATCTCATCTTGTGTAAACCAAAGATTAATTTCATTCACAGCTTCATCAACCGTTCCTGATGCATGAATGAGATTTCTTACACATCGTTCATCATCCATCGCCATTTGATATGAATCCAAAACAAAATCCCCTCGTATTGTTCCAACGTCTGACATCACTGGTTCAGTACTTCCTACTATTTTTCTGATCACAGAAACAGAATGTCCACCTTGCCATACCATTGGAATAACTGGACCTGATGTTAAATATTTTGAAAGTCTATCAATAACTGACCCTGCTATCACCATCGGATCTCGACTGATTGGTTCTATTCCTTTATCCAATAATCCTTTAATACTTTTTTCACCTACCAATCTCATCCACTCCGGATCAAGAGTATAGTGTTTTTTAATCATCTCTACATCGGCAGTCATCATTTTCATAGCGACAAGTTTTAAACCTGCCCTCTCAAAACGAGAAATCATTTCCCCGATCAAGTTTCTTTGTACTCCGTCTGGTTTGATAATGATTAATGTTTTTTCGTATTTTGGATGTGTCATGTTCTACATAATACCACACCTACTTCACTCCAACATAATCAGCTACCAGCACCCATCTATCAGAAGCTTTTCCAAAACCATCACAGGTTGCCAAGGTTAAAATAGGACTGTCACTCTTAAACTGTATCCACGAAGTATATTTACTCACCCTTTCCACTTTTCTTGTTCTATAAATATGAGTTGCACTCTGGGTTTTTACATACACCAAAGTACCTACTGGCACACTCTTAAGATCATTAAAAACTTGATAGGCTTTATTTCTTACTATTTTAAAAGTCGTACTATGTCCAAAAATTAAAGTGTTATTAGATCCTGGATATCCTGATCCTGGATAATACACCGCACCTCGTCCAAGTGCTGCATCTAAAACAGCAACATCAGTATTAGGTGGTGATTGAATATTTGCATTGACTACGTAGCCAGGGATATCTATCACAAGAGGTGCTTCAGGTTTTACTTGTGGTTTTTGTACCACTGAACTGATTTCTGTTTTTACTTGAGCATCAACTTTGTTTGGTGACGTATCTTGAACATTGCCAACAAAACTTGTTACCACCACCAACAACACACAAAGTGCAGTTATAACAAGCCCCACTTTTGTTATTTTTTTTGCGATCTGTATTTCTGTTTTGGTGAATAACATATAGTTTGATTATACCACAAGGGCACTTCTATTTTGCCATGGCAAAATAAGTCGTACCACAAGGGCACTTCTATATCCCTAACTCGCTTCGCGGTGCGTTTCTATATCTCTAACTCACTTCGTTCGTAAGAGATATATGTCACTTATAAAACAAGTTTTTAAATGATTGCAGAAAACTTATCTTCGTACTACTTGCAGCCTTTTCAAACTCAGGGCGAATCTTATCTTGTATAGTGTCTGGTATACCCGCATCCTTCAAAACTTTTTTAGCCTCATCAAGCTTACCTTGCTCTTTTAACTCACGGGCCTGAGCAAAAGCTGTTCTCACATTTTCTTTGTTAGCTTTATTTTCAATTTTTTGAATCTTCTTTCCCAGTGCCTTAGGTGCCTCAGGTAGACCTGCTGTCTTTATCAGCGTCTTCGCTTCTTCTATCTTCCCCGCCTTAATCAAGTCAGAAGCTTGTTTCAAAATATCTTTCTGAGCATCAGTTAAATCAGGTCTGTTATTGATAAACTTGATCAATATAGGATTTACCTTATTTAATTGGAGTAATTGTACCGCCTCTATTTTTTTATCTTGTTTAAATAAATTGTATGCATTCACCAAAACTGTGAATTGATCATTGGTTATAACTTCAGAAATATTCAAACTTTTTAACGTGTTTGTAAATAGTGTATAATCATTATTTCTTAAAGCATTTTCGATAGCAGTTTTATTTGTCTCTATTATTTCATGGTTTTTACCTACGAGACTCTTTTTCACCGTACTGGCGTAAATATTAGAATTATTAACCATAGCTGCAGCCAATATTATACTTAATAATATAATCTTTTTATTTATTGTTCTCATAACTCTATATACGTATCCTATTTTCCGTTTATTACAAAG
>JAYUPL010000003.1:0-25806 GCA_043760135.1 Candidatus Parcubacteria bacterium
CCAAGGCAGAGCCTTGGGGTATTGACCGTTAACTTCCTCGGTTCGGAAACAAAAGTATACTTACTTTTGTTTCTCTCACTCTACGTCGTTAATAAATAATACTCATAATAAAAATACCTATCCGAGAAATGATAGGTATTTTTATCTATTATGAGGGTTTAGAAACTTTAGGCTTCTTTTAACTGATCCTTAATCTCTTTCAAGATCTTGGCTTTAACTTCTTTATTTTCTTTTTCTTTCAAGAATTGTCTTGTTGCATCATATCCACGACCAAGTTTTATCTCACCATATGCATATGATGATCCACTTTTTGTGATGAGTTTCATTTTCTCTCCAAGCGCTATCATCTCACCTTCGAGTGATATACCCTCGTTATACATAAGATCGAACTCTGTTTGTTTGAACGGAGCAGCAACTTTGTTTTTTACAACTTTCACACGAACTCTACCTCCCATGATATCTTCACCTTTTTTTATCTGGGCTATACGTCTTATATCAAGTCTTACTGATGTGTAAAATTTTAATGCTTTTCCTCCAGGAGTTGTTTCTGGGTTTCCAAACATTATACCTATTTGCATACGTATTTGGTTTATAAAGATAACTATTGTTCCACTCTTAGCTGTGATGGCTGTGAGCTTTCTAAGGGCCTGTGACATGAGTCTGGCTTGTTTACCAACATGGTGTGCCCCCATGTCTCCCTCGATCTCATCCTTGGGTGTTAGGGCGGCTACAGAGTCTATAACTATAACATCTATCTTTCCACTTCGAACTAGACTCTCGGTGATCTCAAGAGCTTGCTCTCCAGCATCAGGTTGTGAGATAAGTAGGTTGTTTATGTTTACACCAAGCTTTGTAGCATAGTCTGGATCCATGGCATGTTCGGCATCTATATATGCACATACGCCACCTTTCTTTTGAGATTCAGCGATAACATGCAGGGCAAGTGTGGTCTTACCAGATGATTCTGGTCCAAAGATCTCGATGATGCGCCCCTTTGGTAGTCCTCCAACACCAAGTGCGGCGTCTAGTCCTATAGAACCTGTTGAAACAACTGCTACGTTTAGTCTCGGTTTTTCACCAAGTTTCATTATTGACTCCTCACCAAAACGACTCTTTATTTCTGCAATCGTATCAAGTATGGATGAATCATTGTCTTTTGCACCTTTCTTTGCTTTTTTAGTTTTAGAACCCTTATCATCATCACTTTCTTCAGATTCTTCATCTTCTAATAATTCGTCTTCTTCCTCAGCTGGTTTTTGTTTTTTTGAAAATTTTGCCATATCTAAAATTTATATTATTTGTTTATTTTATTAATTTATAATTATTTTAACTATTTTGCCATCGTCAGCTTACTCTTATAGTATATACTAACTTCTTTCTTGACTTCTTTACCAAATCTATCTAAAGATTTTATTGTAATGAGGTTTATACCGGGGTAGAGAAGTATATCTTCCTGAAAGCCACCTTTTATATCTATATATATTTTTCTGTCACCGATAATAATATCAGATACATTTTTTGTATGACCTGACATCTTATATATGTTATTTTCGCTCTGTATATAGTTACAATTAGTATCTGTATTTTGATCATCAACACAGTTTATAGTAAGTTCTGGTCCGCTTATTACTTTTCTGAGCTCAAAAACTGTGAATGAAGATATACTTACTAATCCAAATATTAATAGGAATATTTTTATTTTAGTTTTACCGTCTGTATATCCAAGTGTCATATTATATTATTTTAGTTAAAATTCTTTAAAAGATTTGTTGAATTAATTATACCACTATTTTTCTTTATTTATCACTATTTTCTGGATATTCTGAAGTATTTTCTTCGGAATAATGTTCAGGTTGATTATTGTCTTCAGAGATTCCGATCAAAATTTCTCTAGCTTTGGCACCGTCTGCAGGACCTATTATGCCTCTTTTTTCTAGTAAATCCATCAATCGAGCAGCTCGAGAATAACCTACACGAAGTTTTCTTTGTATATATGAAGTTGAAGCCTTTTTTGCCTCTATAACAGCGGCTTTAGCATCCTCATATGCATCGTCATCATCTTCTATATCGTCTTCACCTCCAAAAGTTGATGAAAATATAGCATTTGTACCTGAGCTTTCTTGATTCTCGACTGGTCCAAGCTGTATAGTCTCGGGGATATAATTTGTATTATCGATCAAGTATTTAACAATTTTTTTAGTTTCAGACTCTGTAATGTTAGGAGATTGAACACGTTGTGCGCTCGACATTCTCCCTGTTAAGAATAACATGTCTCCAGAACCAAGCAGTTCTTCGGCACCCCGTGAATCAAGGATTGTTCTTGAGTCAATTTGTGATGCCACTTGCAATGCAAGACGAGTAGGAATATTGGCTTTGATAAGACCTGTGATAACGTTTACTGAAGGTCTTTGGGTTGAAAGGATAAGATGGATACCAACAGCACGTGACATCTGGGCAAGGCGGACGATACCTGCCTCAAGCTCTCGAGGATATGCTTGCATAATATCAGCTAACTCGTCAATAATGATTACGATATATGGCATGGCCTCAGGTAATTTAGTTTTACCATCAGCCACGCTTCCATTCTTTTTAAATTCTTCAACTTCTGGTGCCAAGATATTCTTATGATACGAATCAATATTTTGAACTGCATGTTTCTCCAATAAGTCATATCTTCGACTCATTTCTTTTCCAGCCCATTTAAGTGCAATAACTGCTTTCTTCGGGTCTGTAATAACGGGTGTTAATAAGTGGGGGATTTTATTATAAAGTGTCAGCTCAACTCTTTTTGGGTCAATAAAAATGAATCTCAGGTTCTCGGGTGAATTCTTATATAATAGAGAAGTAATGACATTATGAATCATAACAGATTTTCCAGAACCTGTTGTACCAGCTATCAGCGCGTGAGGCATTTTCGCCAAGTTTTCATAATATGTTTTTCCAGACACTCCTTTTCCAAGAGCAATAAGAAGAGGGTCTGGAGAATTTTGATACTCAGCTTGTGATAATAGACTACCAAGACCAACCATTGTTTTGGTAGAGTTTGGTACCTCAATACCAACCAATGATTTACCAGGAATAGGAGCTTCTATACGTATAGGGTGAGCCGCTAAAGCAAGAGAGAGGTTGTTTTGAAGTCCTAGTATTTTAGATAATTTTACACCTTCAGCTGGCTTAAGTGCATATCTTGTAATAGAAGGTCCAACTGATATCTCGTCCATCTCTACTTGAACACCAAAGTTTTGGAGTGTTCTTTTGATGATGTTTGCGTTTGCTTTTATGTCGCCAACCTCAGGTTTACCTTTGTCTCTTTCAAGTAAAGAAAGAGGTGGAGGGGTGTACTCTTTGCCCAATAAGGTCATGGTTGTTGACGCTATAAGACTATCATTTATATTAGACATTTCTTTTTCATCCTTTGTTTCAATAGGTTTTCTATTGTCCTTTAGGACATCCTTCCTTATGTCTTTTACAGGTTCTGGATCTACATTCGCTCCAACAATATTCATCTCTTTATCCTTCATACCTTTGATTTTCACTATACCATCGTCTTCATTATCTTCTTCAATCTCGAGTGTCTTTATTCTATTATTGAAAGAATATTCAAATAGTATTATGAGAGATATAAAAGTAATTGCTATTAAAAATATGTAACTTAAAACTTTATCAAACAGACTAAGAATTGGTATTGATATTGTACCCCCTAGAACACCGCCAGCATCGGGTATCGTTAGCTCGAGTATGCCCAGTATGGATAGTATTAACAGTATTGAAAATATAATTTTAGTTTTTGCAAAAGATGAACTCTCTCTATGGATGGCATAGAAGTAAGATTGTATTACAAACATCAGAGGGAGTAGGTAATAACCGTATCCTAACAAGTAAGTGAAGCCATCATAAGTCATATTGCCGAAACTACCACCTAAGCTAATTGAGGACAATGCAAGGAATAGAAAAAGGACGAAAAAGACAAGTGAAAGAGCTGTATTTTTTACATACGAATTGTTTGGAGTCAAGGTCTGTCTTATACTACTAAATATTCCTTGTACATTAACACTATTATCTTTATCAGGGACATTAACTTTGGCATTTTTTTTCTTGGCATTTCTTGTATTCTTTTTGGACATATTGTTTATTTTATCATGACTTGAATTTTACACTTGCATTTTTACTTGTCTTATATATACTGCAGGTTAATGGACACAATACATAACGAGAATCAATCAAGTTTAGTTATTAAAAGACAAGTTCAAGTCGAAGCTATTTCGAAGGCAATTTATTTAGTTACTAATTTATTCGAAGAAAAAGAGCCTTTGAAGATGTCTTTAAGAAGGGTGTCAGTAGAATGTGTTGAAAACTCAGATAAAAAGGATTCTTTTTTAAAACTTAATTCTTTAATAAAACTGTCACAAGAGATCGGTTTGATTACAAATATGAATGCAGAATTGCTGTTAAGAGTTACACGTGATCAAGTGCTAGGCTTGGAAAAGAAAGATGGTTCTAAACAAGTAAATATAGAAGGTATTTTAACTAACAAAATTGAACACAAAGAAGAAGTTGATAATGAGATAATGGTCATAGAAAACCCAGAAAAGGTTGAAGTTGTTCTTGAAGAAAAACCAGATAAGAAGCCATCAAGTATTACGATAAATAATAATACTCAAAATATAAAAACTATCACCAACATATCAATGGATATAGGTTCAAGAAGAAAAAGGATATTGGAGATAGTTAAAGCAAGAGGGGCTGTCACAATTAATGAGTTTATTGACGCTATTAAAGGTTGTAGTTCTAAGACTATACAAAGAGAGTTGACCTCTTTGGTTCTGTCAGGGACTCTTAAAAAGACTGGGGAAAGAAGATGGAGTAAGTATTCATTGAAATAATGTCCTATATGTCCTTTATAAAGGACATATAAAGATTTTGACCCATTACCTTTAAAATTGTAATATTTACAGGGTACATACGTTTGTATAGGTACAGGTTGGTTTTTGTGATCCGTTTTGGCTATTTGATTGAGTTGCTATACTGCATACAAATCTGATACTCAAGACGGGTTCACAAAGATTTAGCCCGAGGAATGTGCGTCTGACAATTATCAATTATTATTAATAACAGACACTTAAAGCATATTTCTTTTAAATCAAATTATTATGAAAACAATATTAAAATCAGCTATCTTTGCTCTAGCCCTTGCAGTTACTGTAAGTGCTTCAGCAGAAGGCTACATGTTCAATACAAACCTTAAATTCGGAGCTAGAGGAGCTGATGTTACAGCACTTCAAGACCGTTTGACAGCAGAAGGTTTTTACACATACGGTGTATCTACAGGATACTTCGGAATGGTAACTAAAAAAGCTGTTCAAGATTACCAATTCGCTAAAAACATCACTCCAAGATCAGGATTTGTTGGACCACTAACAAGAGCTATGCTTAACGCATCAGCTCCAGTTGTAGTTCCAGGAACTCCTACAACTCCTACAACACCAGTTGTATTAAACGGACAAGAAGGTTTTGCTGAATACAGACTTTCTCCATCACCAGTTAATGACACAAACGTACAAAGATCTTCAGATGTTGCAGTTTACGGTCTAGAGGTTAAAGCTAAAAATGCTGATGTATCATTCGAAAGATTGACAATCAACGTTACAGCTACAAACACTGTATCAATGTCAACTGAAAATCCTTCAACTCTTATAAACAAAATTACAGTTAAAGATGGTTCAACAGTATTGGCAACAATCCCTGTTAACTCTTCAACTTTTGCTAAAGAGACAGGAACAACAAACTACTATGTACAAATCTCAGGTCTTTCAACTAGAATTGCTAAAGATACTATAAAAACATTTACAGTATCATTTGACACTAATAGTATAGACTCTGCAAGAGATGTATCTGTAGAAGTTAAAGCTAACGGCGCAAGAGTCGTAGACGGACGTGGAATCAGTACTTATAACGCAAGTTCAATTGGTGTAAGAAACTTTACATTCAAGAAACCTGGTAACTCAACAGTTACAGTTAAGACAGATGCTACAACTATCTACTCAACAAACTACAAAGTTAACGTTCTTTCAAACGGTGCTGAAAAAGCTCTTACTTCAACTTTTGCTATCAAGTCAGAATCTGGCCCAGCAAAAATTACAGCAGTAACAGCAGTTGCAACTTCAACAACAGCTTCAAAACCTACAAACATGTACTTGTACCAAGGTTCAACACTATTGGATGCAAGAACAGTTCCAGCTTCAGGTATAGTTACTTTTGATATCGAAAACTCAAATGTACAAGTTGCACAAGATACAACTTCAACATTTACTATCAAACTTGATATGCCTGCTACAACAGCAACAGGAACAATGGTACAAACTTCAGTAACAAGTGTAGTATTTGAGAAAGCAGACGGATCAACAGCTTCAAATACAACTACAGTTACAGGACCATACCACTTCTTCGCTCCAATTGTTCCACAATTTGCTAAAGTATCTTCAACAGCTACTACAGTATCAAACAATGATATCAACACATCTGTTACAGCTAGTGTAAAACTAAATGTAATGGCACAAGGTGGAGACATCAAAGTTGGTTCAACAACAGCAGTTATCGGACTTAGAAATATCGCTACAGGTGCAATCATAGCTACTACATCTGTATCAGGTATCTCAGAGTCAGGTCTAGTATTCTTTGCAGATGGTGCTACAAAACCTATAGAGTTTACAGCGAACTTTGCTTCGACTTCATTCTCTGCAGGAACAACAAACGTGAAAACATTTGTACAAAGTATTACTTATACACCAGCTAACACTAGTACTTCAGCTACTCTATCAGGAGGATTTGAATTGCTAGACAGTGATGGATACGCTTCATTCTCAAAATAATCTTAACTGATTATTGAAAGGATACAGCTATTCAAGCTAGGTTATAATTAAACCAACAAAAACCACCCTTACAGGTGGTTTTTGTGTTATAATGGTTGTACAACATTATGCTAGACAAGACCTCAATAAAGCTTATAACCGGATTCGTTACTATATTGGTAATAACCCTTTCATTAATTACTTATTTATCTAAATAATTATTAATTTTCTTGTAATATAAGGCCACCTCATACGTTTAATAATATGAAAGAAGACATTATGTCCAACACCAATACAGCGATAAAATCTCTTTCAAAAACAGAGTTCAACAGCTACTTTGAAAATATATACAATGAGCATATAGATCAATTATATCGATTTACCTTCTTCAGGGTGAGTGATAAAGAAAAGGCTATAGACATCGTACAGGACGTATTTTTTAAGTACTTCAAGTATCTTACAGATAGTATTGCCGATAGTACTGAAAATGAAATAAGTTTCAATCACAAAGCTTTCCTATTTAAAACAACCCGGAATACAATTATAGATCATTACCGAAAGAAGCAGAGTCAGTCACTGGACGACTTGTTGGACAGTGGTTATGAATATTCTTCAGATGAAGATATATCACATAACACAAGTATCGATATTGATTATAAGAAATTGGTTAAATCCCTTAAGGATCTAGATCTTGAATCTCAAGAGTTAGTTTACATGAGATATGTAGACAATATGAGTTTGACTGAGATATCGGAAATCACAGGTCAAAAAGAAAATACCATATCTGTAAAAGTTCATCGTATATTAGAAAAGTTAAAACAACGGCATGAAAAACATTATTAATCACAAAGAAATAGAAAGTATTTTAAGTTCATTTAAATCAAATGAATCAGTGAATTTGTCGTTGTCTGAAAAAGAAAGTATATTAGCATCTGTTTTTGCAAGAGTAGAGGATAAGAAAATCGTACATAGTACCATAGGTCAGGCTGCGAAATCTCCATTTTACAATTATTTTACACAGTACCTTAGATACTCTATACCTGTGATTCTTTTGGCTGTGATTGGTACACAAGCAGCGGGGGTGTTCACAAATAGATCTAAGATTGCTATAGCTGATATAACTGAGGTTAAGTCAACACTAAGTAATATAAAAAGAAATAATTCTATAAAATCAAATTTGTCTAAAAACCAAGAGGATATACAAGAAATAAAACTTAATCTTGCTTCAGCAAATGTGTCTGAAAACTCAGCAAAGAATAAAATATTAGCAGACCAAGTTTCAAGTAGATCTAGAGAGATAAGAAATCAGGTAGCATCTTTAGTTAGTGAAAACAAGATATCAGAAGCCAAAAACATAGCTCTAGACTTGGAGTCTGCATTAAAAGCAGATGAGTTATATAAAGTATCAACAAGTGTTGAACAAGAAGTTTTCAGTGCTATAGATTTACGTCTTGATATAGAAAAGAAAGAGTCAAACAATATTTCATCAACAACAGAGGCTGATATTAACGAAAAAATAGAAAAAAACAAGAAAGAGCTTTCTACATATGAGGAAAATGCCTCAACAACGGAGATGTTGGTTGATGCTCAAAAAGCTATAGAGGTTGCGGAAAGTTATCTAAACAAAGGGTATTTTGAAAACGCAATTATATCACTACAATTGCACGACCGTATAGTTGCAGACTTGAAGATTATTTTGCTACCATAGAGGTATGGCATTTTTTAAAGAATTTCTTACAAAACAATTATTAAAGAAACAGTTAAAAGGGGTATCTCCTGAAGAACAAGAAAAAATTATGGCTCTGATAAACAGAGATCCAGAATTTTTTAAACGTATTGGTGATGAGATACAATCAGAGGTAAAAAAAGGTAAAGGACAAATGGAAGCAACTATGCATGTGATGAAAAACAATAGAGATCACTTGGGTAAACTAATAAGTGATTCAGGTTTGGATTTAAATAATATTAGACGATAGATATTGGAGGTATTTGAAGATTAATTTTTAATAGTATTGTATAATAGATCATATGCTTAAGTTCAACGACGTAACCAAATTGTATCACACAGGGGACACTGCTCTAAAGAATATTAATATTCATATTAAACCAAAAGAGTTTGTTTCTATTATCGGGCACTCAGGTGCTGGAAAGACAACTTTGTTAAAATTAATTTTAGCTGAAGAGGGTCCAACAACTGGTACTGTAACTTTTGAGGATGTGGATATTCATAAACTTAAAAAAAGTAATATTAATCAATACAGAAGAAGGGTGGGAACTGTGTTTCAGGATTTTAGATTACTACCTGATAAAACAGCATATGAGAATGTAGCCTTCGCTATGGAAGCAGCAGGTATGGATGATGAGGCTATTTTAAATGATGTTCCACATGCATTAGATTTAGTTGGGTTGAAACATAAGATGCACAATTTTCCTGATGAGCTTTCTGGTGGAGAAAAGCAAAGAGTTGCTATTGCTCGTGCTATTGTAAATCAACCAGATATGATTATTGCTGATGAGCCTACAGGTAACCTTGATCCAGTAAACACATATGAAATTATTCAACTTCTTAAAAAGGTAAATGATTTAGGTACAACCATTCTATTAACTACTCACAATGTTGGCGTTATTGATAACCTAGGGCGTCGTGTTATTACAATAAAAGATGGTCAAGTTGCACTTGATAGTCATGATGGTAAATATATTTTATAAAAAACAAGAATAAAAACACAATGATACTTACAAAATTAAAAAGAACAATAAAATCAGGAGCTATCAGTTTCTGGCGTAATGGATCAGTTTCACTGGCTTCTGTATTAATATTAACTGTGACTTTAACGGTTATAACTATGGTATTATTTTCAGGTGTGGTTTTATCATCAACCCTTGAGACTATTAAGAATAAAGTTGATATAGATATTTATTTCGTCAAAGGGGCAACTGAAGATTCTATTTTAACCTTTGCTAATGAGGTTAAGAAAAATACTGATATTTTAGATGTAAAATACACTTCTCGTGATCAAGCGTATCAAAATTTTAAAGAAAGACATAAAGATGAAGAAGCGACAATTCAAGCATTAACAGAGATAGGTGATAACCCTTTACCTGCAAGTATTAATGTAAAAGCAAAAGATCCAAATAAATATGATTCAATAGTTACTTTTTTGAAAGATAAAGAAACCGCTCTAGGTAATAATAATATTATTGATAAAATAAACTATACCGAGAAAAATCAGCAAGCCATAGGTTCATTGAATAGAATTATAAATGCTTCAAATAAATTGGGTATATTGATCGCTATATTCTTTGCAATTGTATCTATACTTATTACATTTAACACTATTAGATTGGCCATTTATATATTCAGAGAGGAGGTTTCTGTAATGCGTTTAGTGGGTGCGAGTGAGACATATATTCGTGCACCTTTTGTGACTGTAGGTATTTTATATGGTTTGGTTTCAGCTATAGTTACAACTATTATATTGTTACCAATAACTCACTATGCAGGAAACTGGACAGAGAAGTTGGGAACAGGAATAAATCTATTCGATTATTATAGATCAAACATGTTGACGATCACTGTAGCCTTGATTGTGGCAGGATCAATGCTTGGTGCAATATCATCATTCTTGGCGATTAAGAAATATCTTAAAGTTTAAATAAACCTTCTCAGAAAAATAATCATCCCCAACCAGGATGATTATTTTTCTGTTCAGGTTTAGAAGTTTAGAGACATGTAAAAAAATAGACCGGTCCCTGTATGAGGGATCGGTCTTTTGGTTGTGGATGAGGGAGGTTTATCTTCTGGAATAACCTCCGAGTCCGTAGTTATAGTTTGGGTCATATCCGCCGGAAGGTGGTAACCCGGTCACGTAGCTTTGAGGGCCGTTACCATACACCCTTTGGGCTTGGTCTCCATAGTACCTCACTTGGCCGGCACCATTGGGGCCGTTGCCACCACCGTAGTTCGGTCGACCACCATATGATGGTTGACCACCTCCGTAATAGTTCGGTTGTCCTCCTTGATAGTGACCTTGCTGATCCCTATACTGAGATGGGGGACGCCCCGAAGGATTATATCCATCATTGGGGTTGAAACGTCCATCATGGGTTAGTATCGGCATCGGTGGCCTACCTCCTCCACCGTGCGGACCATGGACTGGAATGTCGATGGTGCCGCATGAGTTAAGAAAGAAAAGAGCAATGATCGCAGGAAACAGGAATTTGAGTGTTTTCATGGTCGTTTGTGAGTTGTGGTTGTTCTTCTTGTTCGGTTACATTACCGAATCTGATGTATACATTTTACCATATTTGAACCTAAAAGTCAAGCACTCAAAACCCCATAAACCCATATTAAATAAACCTAAATTATGACATAATAGTCCTATGAAATCAGAAATATTACAAAATACCATCCAAAAATTATTCGCTAAAGATAAAGGAATCCTTGCTGCAGATGAGTCTGTAGCCTCTATAAACAAAAGATTTGAGGCACTTGCTATTGATCAGACAGTTGAAAATAGACTGGCTTTCAGAAAAACGCTGATAGCGACTCCAGATCTACATAATTATATCAGTGGGGTGATATTTCACGATGAGACTTTTAGACAGGAGATAGAAGCAGGTAAAACATTTGCACAGTATTGTGAAGAAAATAACATCATCCCCGGTATTAAGGTTGATGAAGGTTTGGTTGAGTTTCCGAATTTTCCAAATGAAAAAATAACAATGGGAATCGACGGCTTGAGAAAAAGATTTGAAGAATATTTCAACTTGGGTGCACGTTTCTGTAAATGGAGAGTAGTGGTTGATGTTAAAAACTCTACAGAGGAGATCATAGAGCTTAACCTGTGCAACTTAGCAATCTATGCATCTTTGGCACAAGAAGCTGGTATAGTGCCTATTATCGAGCCCGAGGTGATGTATGATGGTGAACATACAATAGATGAATGTCGTGAAAAAATGTCTTTTGTATTCACACATCTATTTGGTGATCTTGCATTGTACCGAGTTGATCTTAAAAATATCATCCTAAAAACAGCAATGGTGTTGTCAGGTAAAAAATCTATCGTTAAAGCTGAGAGTGATGAAATTGCAAATGATACATCTCACATTCTAATGTCGACTGTTCCAGAAACTATTGGCGGTGTTGTATTCCTATCAGGTGGTCAAACTCCAACTGAATCAACATTGAATCTATCAAAGATCATGCAACATGGACCATACAAATTTGGGGTAACATATTCGTACTCACGAGCACTTCAAGATCCGGTACTAGAAGCATTTTCTAAAAAGACAGATATAGAGACAACAAGAAAAATCTTTATCGACAGACTAGAGATGAACACGTTAGCACTTGAAGGAAAATACACATTAGAAAATGAGACAGGTTTGTCATCAAAAATTAATCAAGTAACACATAGTCAAGATTTATAATTTAATAATTATGGTAACAATCATATTAATAATTCAAAGTATTTTAATCATATGTCTGTTAGTGGTTGTTATATTTAAGAAAAAAGATGAAATAAAAGTCGATTTATCTAGTGTTGAAAGACTTGAGTCACAGCTTAAGGATGAGATGATGCGTTCTCGTCTTGAAAATAATACAGGACAAAAAGAAATCAGAGAAGAGCTTGATAAAACTCTTAATGCAAACTTCAGTAGTATTACCCAAGTGGTGGAAGGTCGTCTAAATATTCTACAAAAAGATAACTCTGAAAAGCTTGAGAAAATGAGAGAGACTGTGGATGAGAAGCTTCATGCAACGCTCGAGAGGCGCTTTGGTGAATCATTTAAAATGGTTTCTGATCGTCTTGATCAAGTACACAAAGGACTAGGTGAGATGCAAACGGTAGCTGCTGGAGTAGGGGATCTTAAGAAAATACTATCTAATGTAAAGACTCGTGGAACATGGGGTGAGGTTCAGTTGGGAAATCTTATTGAAGAAATATTCACACCTGATCAATATGCCAAGAATGTTAAGACTAAAAAAGGTTCAGCTGACAATGTTGAGTATGCTATAAAATTACCAGGAAATAGTGAGGGTATATCACATATATTTCTACCAATCGATGCAAAATTCCCATTGGAAGATTATCAAAGATTGATGGAGGCTCGAGAAAATAATGAGGACCTACTTCTATTTTCGAAGAACTTAGAAACAAGAATTAAAGCCGAGGCAAAGGATATTAAAAATAAATACATTGATACACCGTATACAACTGATTTCGGATTGTTATTTTTACCAGTTGAGAGTTTGTATGCTGAAGTTCTACGGATTCCAGGTCTATTTGAATCTGTGCGAAGAGAATATAATGTAATTATCACTGGACCAACAACCGTACAGGCCATATTGAATAGTTTGCAGATGGGATTTAAAACACTATCAATACAAAAAAGATCTTCAGAGGTTTGGGAAATATTAGGTGTGGTGAAAAAAGAGTTTAATAATTTTGGAGTTATACTTGAGAAAACTCATAAGAAGATCCAGGAGGCAGGAAATACAATTGAACAGGCTATAACAAGAAACAGTGTTCTTACTAAGAAATTAAATAAGGTAACAGATAATCCATTGTTAGGTGATGGTGAGAAGGATGACGCCCTTGCGGCGGTGGCAGTTATTGAAGAGGTGATTGAGGAGTAGTAATCTTTATATTTTCTTTATAAAAAAAACAGGGTTTCCTCACCACTTCTTTATGAGAACTTTATGCGTGTTTTTGTAGAATGTAGGAATGGAAAAAATAAACATAAACAATCAAAATATAAGCATAAAAGACGATTATATATCATTAACTGACATGGCCCGGTTTAAAGATATTGAAAGAACAGACTATGTGATTCAAAACTGGATGAGAAAGAGATATACTATAGAATTCATGGGTATTTGGGAAAAATTGTATAATCCTGATTTTAAACCCATCGAATTCGATGGGTTTAAAAAATGAACATAACCCCGATGCAGAGCATCGAGGTATTGACCGTTAACTTCCTCGGTTCGGAAACAAAAGTATACTTACTTTTGTTTCTCTCACTCTACGTCGTTAATAAAGCAGGTTCAAACAGCTTTTCTTTGACACCTGATAGATGGATAAAGGCTGTCAATGCTATCGGAATTATCAAAAAATCAGGTAGATATGGCGGTGGTATTTTTGCTCACAAGGACATAGCTTTTGAATTTGCGACATGGTTGTCACCCGAGTTCAAGCTTTGTCTTATCAAGGAATTTCAAAGACTCAAAGAGGGTGAAAACGAAACTAAAAAGCTAGATTGGAATGTAAACAGGTATTTGACTAAAGTAAATTATAAAATTCATACAAATTCTATAAAAGAAAATATAATCATTCCCAATAAAATTATGCCTAAAAATTCAAACATTATATATGCAAATGAAGCAGATGTGTTAAATGTTGCCCTTTTTGGCATAACTGCCAAAGACTGGAAACTAAACAACAAAAACCTCGAGGGTAATATGAGAGATTATGCAGATGTAACCCAGCTTATATGCTTATCAAATCTTGAGGTTTTAAATTCTGAATTTATAAAGTCTGGACTTGATCAACAGGAAAGACTGGTAAAGTTGAATGAAATTGCCATTCATCAGATGAATTTATTAATAAACAATAATACTGTTAAGAAAATCATTTAGACTTGCAAAATAATCAAATTTTTAATATAACAAGTATATGAAAAATAGTTACTATACATATTCAATCAAGCAGATAAATTAAATTTTAAAGGCATATAATAAAAGTCCTCGATCAAAGGCATTTAGGACCAGTAAAGAATTAATAGCATTTCTAAGATCTCAGTAATCTTATTTACTAAATCAATATCTAGATATATACTTAACATATGGATTTCATAAACAACAACGCTAACATATTTTTCTTTGTTACAACAATTTTTGTTATCATTCTTACCATATTAACCTCGATACTTTTAATTGCTGCTGTAAAGTTCTATAAATTTATAGTTAAAGCCATTGATCAGGGGGATGTGCTTTTGGAAGAGGTTAAGGCCAATAATTTTGTTAAAAAGGTTACACCTGTTGTACTGCCTGTACTTCTACCGATCATTTCCTTCTTCGTCAAGTCGAAAAAGAAGAAAAAATAGTCTTGCTTTTCATTTACATATATATGGTATAATATAACCATATGAAAAATACACCAAAAAACCAAAAAGATAACAACCATAATGTCGCACTTGCTGTAGGTATAACAGGATTGTTTGCTTCAGCTTTGCTCGGTGCACATTTTTTATTCAACACAGAGAAAGGTAAGAAAAGTTTGAAACACTTAAAGAGTTGGTCATTTAAAATGAAAGGAGAATTATTAGAAAAAGTTGAGAAAATTAAAAACATAGATGAAGCTACATATACAAAGATTGTTGATGATCTTGCTGCTAAGTACCAAAAAGTTAAAGGTATGACAATGGAAGAAATCGCAGAAATTACTAAAGAATTAAAATCAAACTGGAAAAAAATAAAAGATGAAGCCAAGAAAACCCAACTACTATCAGCAGGACAATCAAAATCTACTGCCAAACCAGCCGCAAAGAAATCCACTGCAAAAAAGCCAGCCGCAAAGTAAAACAACAAGCTGGTCTGGTGTTACTGAGTGGTATGATGACTATTTAAAAGACGAAGATAACTATCAACATAAGGTTATATTACCGAATTTTTTGCGTTTGCTAAATTTGAAAGACAAAGAGCATTTACTGGATCTTGGATGCGGTCAAGGGTTCTTTATCGAGAAAATACTTGAAAACTATTCAAATGTTCATATAGATGGTATTGATCTGGCTGATAAGCTGTTGAAAATTGCCTCAGAAAAATTTTCTCAAAATAAAAATATAAACCTGGTTCATACCGATGCTGCAAATCTAAAACATATAAAAGATAAAACTATCGATAAGGTGTACTCTGTTTTGGCTTTGCAAAATATGAATGATGTTGATGCTGTGATGAAAGAAGTGTCGAGAGTGCTAAAAGAGAAAGGACGATGTCTGTTTGTTATTAATCATCCAAGTTTCCGTATTCCAAAAGAAAGTGATTGGAAGTTTGATAACACGCTCCATAAGCAAGGAAGAGTTATTTTTAACTACATGTCTGACAAAAAGTACGTTATAGATATGAATCCAGGTAGGAAAGCAATGGGAGAAAAGACTAAAGAAACGATCTCCTTTCACCACCCACTCCAGTTCTTTTCAAAGATTTTTGATAAGCATAATTTTGCTATATCAAGGATAGAGGAGTGGATTTCTCATAAAAAGAGTGAGGAAGGGGGTCGTCAAAAGGCTGAAGATGACGCACGAAAGGAGATTCCCATGTTTATGTGCCTCGAATTGGTACTTGTTGCTAAATAGCTAAAAAAAGAATATATTTAATACACATGTTTAGAATCATACGTTACATAGTCATATTGGTACTCATTATGTTAGGTTTATTTTTCTTGCATAAAAATAGTCCTTGGTTTCAGGATAAGATTGAGACCACAAAACTATTCTTTAAAACTATAGGGAGTGAGGGTTATGTTTCGCCTGACACTGTATATAATCAAATAAATAAACAAGATTTTACCGGAGGTCTTGCTACTACAACTAAAACAACGGTTAAATCCTACACCTCAACAAATGTTGAGAAGCCTAAAACTACTGCAAAAATAAGCATCGATGGGATAATTTACTATACAAACATTGAAAGAGAGAAGGTTGGTTTAAAACCTTTAGTTAAAAATGTAAAATTAAACAAATCTGCATCATTAAAAACTGATGACATGTTTACAAATCAGTATTTTGAACACACATCACCTGACGGGCAAACAGCGGCTGACTTGGTAAAACAATTTGACTATAAGTTTCAAATAGTGGGAGAGAATCTTGCTTTGGGAATTTTTGAAACTGACAAAACTTTGGTTCAAGCTTGGATGAATAGTCCTACACATAAAGCAAATATTTTGAACCCGAAGTATTCTGAGATGGGTGCAGCAGTTGGTATAGGTGATTATAAAGGTCAAAGACAATGGATTGCAGTGCAGCATTTTGCTAAACCATTGCCTGTTTGTTCTGGAATAGATGAGACAATACAAAAAAATATAGATATAGAAAAACTTGCACTTGAAGGAGAAGAAAGAGAATTACAAAAAATGGCCGGGGTAATAGAGTCTAATCAGGAAACAAGTAAAGAGTATGTAAGTGATTATAATGCCAGAGTGAGTGCATATAACGAAAGATTGAATAGGTTAAGAGAAAGTATTGCTGAGTTTAATAAAACAATTGTGGAGTACAATCTGTGTGTGAAGAATTAAGGGAAGCTCGTTCTCTTTGCTCCACCGAGAAGTCCTCGCTCAAACACTCGATAAAAATAATTCATCCCCAACCAGGATGAATTATTTTATATCTCATGTTTAGTGGTTCTATCTTACAAATAGTAATGCCAATATCCCTAAACTATAAGGTAGTATACGAGCCATTCTAAACATCAAAAGGGCAGTATAGTCTCGTTCCGTTACGTGTTTGTAAAACATACTCTCGGTTGATATTTCAATGAGACTGCAACCTATATGGCCTAGGAATAAGAAAAGTGATAGTAGAAGAAATGATGTATTTTGGTCGCCGTTTGGATTAATTAATAGAACGAGTATACTAAACAATATAGCTGTGGACATACCTATTTTGAATAATCCTTTCTCGTTATGCTCTTTATCTTCCATATTACCAAACGGTATCTGTACTAAGATAAAAGGTGCGGTCATCGCAGCAAATATGAGACCTATTTTGTTCCATTCAAACAAAAACACACTGTGTAGATATATCGGCAGAAGTATTGCAATAGATCCATAATATAAGTGTAAACATGATTGCGTGATAAAGGCTCTGCGGTCCAAAGGGTCTTTAAAGAAAGATTTGAGCATGTCGTGTACAGTATCATGTTTGCTACTCAGATTTTCAATATCTACAGGACTTGGATTTTTGATAAAGTGAAAAACGAGATATAAGAAGGGTAATAACAAAAATGATGAGACTAAATATACTATTGGTAATTTACCTACACTTAATGTACTCATGATAAGAGGTATGATAACAAATGGAATATTCCAAACTGTTAAGTAGATTCCTCGACATCGTCCCCTGTCTTTTATGTTTGTATAAGCCTCGAACAAGGAATCGAGATTAAACATAATATAAGGAGTGATCACTTGATGTACTAGGAAAAATCCTATAAATGCATATACATTTTGATGTATGGAAAAATAATACATCGAAATCAAACACAGTATCTCTACACATGTGGCAATGTACAGATGTTTTTTAATGTTATCTGTAATACCTCTCTTTAAAACTGTCATGTATACACAAATACCAAAAAGCGAGGCTATACCATATATGGACAGTACCTCACTTGTTTTTAATCCGAATATATATTTAAGGGTCGATGAGTTTGTAAGATATACAAAAACGTGATGTAGGGAAATAAAAAAAATGGAAATATATAAAGTGGTTTGAACCCTTACCGATAAATATTTTTCCATTTTATTTTATAAATTATTTTTGACTCAGTAGTTGACCTACTATTTGTTTTAATACTTCAAAAGGTAGTGCTCCTAATCCTTCACCATTATCGTTTACAAGAGGGATAAATTCACCTTTAAATTTGATAACTGTATAGGGTGTTCCTTTTGCACCGGCTTTCAATGCTTCTTCATATGCAGCTTTAACCTTGTCTGCATATTTTCCACTATCTAAACAAGCTGTAAACTTCGCTGTATCAAGTCCAACTTTGGTCGCGATTTGAGGAAGTTGAGCTAGATCAAGCCCGTCGTTAGATGGTGTCGCCTCGTAAAGTGCATCTGTATATTTCCAGAACATATCTGCACCACCGATCTCAGCAGCACATTCTGTCGCCTCAGCTTCCTTAGCTGCTTTTTTGTGTAACGGTCTGTCGCCATACGATATAGGGAAATGTCTGTATACCCAAGCCACTTGGTTATCTTTGCTAAATTCATCATATATTTTTTTCATTGTTTCGTGATAGACCTTACAGAAAGGACATTCTGTATCAGAGTACTCTATGATAACAACTTTTGCATCCTTGTTACCTCTGATATGATCTGTACTTTTAATATCTGTGAACTCTGGTTTTGGTCCTGAGAGTGCGTCAGTTATAACGTTTTTGTTACTACCTGTTGCAGTCGTACCAGGCATTTCTCCTCTTGTGTACAATGCTATTGCTATTAATATACCTGCTAATACTATAGCTATAGGTGTAATAAAGTTTGAAATATTTTTTTTATTTGTAACCACTTGCGGTGTTGAGTTCGCGTGTGTAGTTTCATTTTGTGTGTTTTCCATAGTATATAGTATACCTCTATACAACATAAAAATAAATCATTCTTTCCTTGAATGATTTTATTTTTATGTTGTATAGTTTTTTATGCAATTTAGAATGGTAATGAGTATGTTAACATTCCATCTGATTCTGTATTTTTTTCCCAATTTTTTGTCTCGATCGGTATTACTCTTTTTTCAGTTCCATCGGTGTAGAAAAGTTTTTTTTCTTTCATAGCGTATTCATAGACTTCTTTGGTTACTTTTACATCACCTTTACAGTATTCTATGATCTTGTCGATCTCACCATTTTTCCACCAGGTGATAGCTTCGAGTCCATTCCCAGTTTTACCGATACCTAGAGTTGCTTGAGCAATATTATCAAGACCTACACGACGACCGATTGATTTTTGAACTTCTTTAAGGAGATCCACGTGGCGAAATTTTGTTAAGTCACCGTTGTAATATTTATTCATGATAGGGAGGTCAAAATGATCGCCGTTGAATGTTACGATAATGTCAGTTGCTTCAAGTTGAGGCCATAAAGTTGAGATTGTGTTTAAATCATAACTTTCGTATTTACTGGTTTTTGTATCGTAGGTACACATGATAGATAGGTCCAAATCCACTGGGTTGTTACTGTTGGCCATTTGGAATGTGTTTTGGGTTTCGATATCGAGGAATATTTTATGTAGCATTGGGATATTTTAGCATAATAGGAAGTTTATGAAAAATTCGGGTTTTCTTGAGCTTTTCTTTATGAATAGTTTAGGTGGTGATTGGTAGGATACATGGGTGGAAAATGATGAAAAATATTCAATTTATATAGACGAATCAGGAATCATCTCAAAGATTGGGCATAGTGTGTATGTTCTCGTGTATATAGAATATTTGAATGAATTCAATATAGGTAAAATTATATTAAAAATAGAGAAAGATTTAAATATCTCACATATTCACTGGGTGAATATGTCCAGAAAGATTAGGTTAAAAGTCGCCAAGAAATTAAGGGATATAGATTTTACCTGTACATATGTTGTATATAATAACCCGATTTCTCAGGAGAAAGCTTTAGAAAATGTATTAATTGAAGCATTAAAGCAGGAAGATTTATTACATAGAATAATAATAGACGGTAAGAGCGGTCAAAAGCATGAGAAATATTTAAAAAAAATTTTAAAAGATAGAGGTGTAAGAATATATAAGGTTAAAATATCAGATGATAAAAAAGAACCATTAATAAGATTAGCTGATTTTATGGCAGGATTAATCAGGTCTTATTATGACATTAAAAATAAAGATAATCTTTATATGTATGAATTATTAAAGCATAAAATAAAAATACCCGATTAAGGGTATTTTTACTCCATGCGACAGGGCGCCAGCTTGAAGGTGAGAGTTTTTTGTAAAACTCGGGTGCTTTACACGAAGCTTTGTCTCCTCTTACTTGTTACTCTTTCATTATAACATAGGTGTCAAGTTCTATCGACTCTCACTCTCGTACAAGTCCTTGTACACAGGGGATGATTTCAATAGTTGTTTATGTGTTCCGTCTCCGACAATGCGACCTTTGTCGAATACAATAATTCGGTCGGCAAAGTTAACAATATCGGTCATGTTGTGGGAAATAAGAATAAGCGTTTTATCTTTATCAATTTGAGCTAGGTTTTGGAAGATCTGCTTACTTGAGAGTGCATCGATTGATGCAGTTGGTTCGTCGAGTACTATAACAGGGGAGTCTTTGTAGAATGTTCTGGCTAGTGCAAGTTTCTGCCATTGACCTTTAGATGGTTTTACACCCTTCATATATACACCAAGTTGTTGTTCGTAACCATTATCCCATTTTTCAATGAATTCATCAGCAGTCGCTATTTTTGCAGATTCCTTTACTTTATCTAGGTTTATTTTATTTTTTTCAGATAGTGCAATGTATTGATGAGTCTTTAGTGAAGTTTGTGCATAATCTTGGTACAAGGCTGAAAAATTTTCAGTAATCGTGTCCTGACTAAGATCTTTCATATTATTACCAAAAAGAAATATGTCCCCGGATTGAGGTTGGTAAATGTTTAAAAGTAGTTGAATAAACGTTGTCTTACCATTTCCATTTTTACCTACAACTGCTATTTTCTCACCTTTGCGTATTACAAGATTATCAATATGTAGATCAAAATTTGAACCACTTTTTTCTTTTTTATCAATCTCTGTTTTTTTAAGCCCAAAATATTTTGTTGCAAGGGAATCTATTTCATCATTAAGTTTCTGTAGTCCTTCAAACTTTGTATCTATATATTTGAAATTTATATTTTTAAACTCTATGTTGTCGTTTTGTATTTCCATCTCAGCTCCAGATTTTTGATCAGTATTTTCAAGAGTCTCAGATTGCAAAAACAAGTATTTTGAAGTCACAACGTTTTCATATTGACTAGGAAGAAAGTTTGAAAATTCTCTCATGTTACTGTTTAGGCGTGCAACTTGAACTATGATAAGTGTCGCTTGTCCGATTAACATGCTACCAAAGGCTACATCTTTAATTACAAAATACTGAATAACAAAAATAACGGCAGTGGTTATAAGTCCTGCAAAAAAAGCTAGATTGACATAATGATTGTAAATTTTAAGCTGTCTATGGTTAAAATGCTCTTGCCCTTGTCTGTAAATATTTATTAGCTTTTCGGAATTATTTGAACTCTTTGCATCTTTCAGTGATTGATAGTTTGTAAACATAGAGTTGTATACACCAATTCTCTTCATTTCTCCTAGTTGACCCTCCCAATCTTTTCTAAGTGCGAAACTTCTAGTGAAAGAAATATGAAAAACTGGAAGTGAAGATAGTATTACTATGATAGCAAATATATAGCTATAGGAATAAACTATATATGTCGTGAATATAAGGTTAATAATAATCGTAATAAATTCAGGAATACTTCTGGTTAAAATAACTTGAGACCTAGGTCCGTTACCATTTGTTCTTATTCTTTGATCTAGCTCCTCATTGTCACTTGACTCTATGAATGGAATAGTAAAATCTTTTTTCTTGCTAAGTTGATCTACATATACTTCACGGTTTAGTTTTGATTGCCAAGCATAACTTAGTTTGTTACTTAAAAAAGAAAATAGAGAGTCGAGTATTGTAAATAGAATAAGAAAAGAAAAAACAGGAAGTATGTACTGCACTATGCCTGTCCCAAAATTTTCCTGCATTCTGTCAGTAAGTCGGGCATTGATGATATTGATCACGTTGTTGATCACGGGAAAAATAAATAGAACTCCAAGTCTGAAAATAGTCCCTTTTTTGTCTTTATAATAGACATACTTCAAACACTTAAACGCTACCTTGATATACTCCTTAATTACGTAGATAAATTTCATATAGTTTGTATTATAAGATTATTTTAATAATAAGAAAACAAGGTGTAACTAAATATATAACGGGTGAAAAGGAGTTTTGTGACAATAAATCTATTGAAACAAGCGTGTCTATCTCATTTGACTTGGATGGTATAATTAAGAGTGTTATCAATTAAACTCAAAAAAAATACAACGGTATGAAAACAGAAATAATACACTCACTTACAAAAGACTTCGAATCTTTCGCTCATAAAACTAATAACGGTCTAGAATTTTGGTTTGCTAGAGATTTACAGCATTTGCTCGGTTATGGCAAATGGGTAAATTTTTTAAACGTTATAGAAAAGGCTAAAATAGCCTGCGAAACATCAAAAGAGGAAAGTCAATATCATTTTGCCGACGTCGGCAAAACGTTACCTGTTCCTAACGGTGGACAGAGAGAAATCGACGATATCATGCTCACACGTTATGCCTGCTATCTGATAGCGCAAAATGGAGACCCTTCAAAAGAGGAAATAGCTTTTGCACAAACTTATTTTGCAATACAGACTAGAAAAGCTGAGCTTATAGAAAAAAGGATATCAGATGTTGAAAGACTGAAGGCTAGAAAAAAACTTACCGAAACAGAAAAAGAATTATCGTCCGTTATTTTCCAGCAAACTGGGGGTAATAATAATTTTGCCATCATTAGAAGTAAAGGAGATAAAGCTTTCTTTGGAGGTAAAAGTACGGCGGATATGAAAATAGTCTGGAGGACTAATGGAAAACCAATTGCTGATTTTATGCCAACTGTTTTGTTAAAAGCTAAGGATCTTGCTACTGAGATAACTATATACAATGCTAAAGATAAGAATATGAAAACTGAAATTAAGATATCAGAAGAACATATTTCCAATAACAAAAGTACAAGAAAGATGCTTATTTCCCGTGGTATAGTTCCTGAACAAATTCCGGCATCTGAAGATATTAAAAAGGTTTCTAGGAAAGTTGAAGGTGAAAAAAAGAAAGAGGTTAAGTCGATAACAAAAAAGAAATAGGTATAAAAAATGCGCACTGAGGTTTTCCGCGCCGTACTGGCCTCAGTGCGCTGTCAGGTGATCCTGACTTGATCTGTCAATATCGACCTTTTTAACAGGACATTTCGTCCCCATATCGTTGAGTGATTAATTACTGAGAAGACTTAACTTCTTCACTCCGAATAACTCAAAATTACCACAATATGCTATATTACACAATAATGATCCACACTCACTCCATCGATCTACACGGTATGAATATGTCTCAATCTAGAAGAGTCCTGGATACTCTTTTCGACTGGCTTAAGCACCACAAAAGTATACAAACACTCGAAATAGTAGTTGGTGTTGGAAGTCGATCAGTTCACGGACCAGTACTCCCAAGTTTTGTTATAAACTATCTTAAAGAAAAGTGCTTCAACGGAGAAAACGTAAATGGGGTGATAAAAGTAAACTTGAACACTAAAAAACATAAAAGTTAATATACAATTCAAGTGTCAAAAATACTAAAATAAAGAGATGAAATCTAAATATATATTCGTGATAGGCGGAGTTATGTCTGGAGTTGGAAAAGGCATAGCAACGTCCTCACTAGGACTTATATTAAAAACGAAAGGCTACAAAGTTAACCTTGTAAAAGCTGACCCCTATTTAAACGTCGATGCAGGCACCATGAACCCAACGGAACATGGTGAAGTTTTTGTTATGAAAGAGGGTTTAGAGACAGATCAGGATATGGGGAACTACGAAAGATTTCTAAATCAAGATATTTCTCAAGCAAACTACATGACTTCAGGTATGGTGTATAAAACAGTTATAGATAAAGAACGTGCGCTTGGGTATGGAGGAAAATGTGTTGAAGCAATACCACATGTTCGAGATGAAATCATTAATAGATTTAAAAGGGCCTCTACAGAAAATAATTCTGATATTACATTAATAGAGATTGGCGGAACGATTGGTGATTTTCAAAATGCTATGTTTATGGAAGCAGCTAAAACGATGAAATTAAAAAATCCACTCGATGTTATAGTTATTGTCGTATCATACCTTCCAACCCCGGGTGCAATCGGTGAAATGAAGTCAAAACCAACACAAAGTGCGATACGTGAACTTAATGGCTATGGGTTACATCCAGATTTTATAATTGCACGATCAGAAGTTGCATTAGATAACAAAAGAAAAGAAAAAATTTCAATATCATGTAATGTGCCAATAGAAAATGTAATCTCTGCACCGGATATAAAAAGTATTTATGACGTTCCGGTTAATTTTGAAAAAGATAAAATAGGTGAAAGAGTTTTAAAAAGTCTATCTTTGAAAAATAAAAAACCTGATGTAGAGTCAGTAAAATTGTGGTCCGATTGGAAAAGTTTTGTCACAAATGTACATTCTAAAAAAACAAAAAACTTGAGAATAGCTATGATAGGTAAATATTTTGATACAGGAGACTTTACTCTTACAGATTCATATCTTTCTGTAATGGAGGCCTTAAAATTTGCAGCAGCTCGTGCTAAAGCGAGTATAGAAATAGAATGGGTGGATTCAAAAACGATAGAGAAAAATCCTGCGATACTTAAAGATATATTTAAAAGATGCAATGGACTTATAGTTCCTGGGGGTTTTGGAACAACAGGGGTTGATGGAATATTGAAATCAATTGAATATGTACGAAAAAATAAAATACCGTATTTAGGAATCTGTTATGGTATGCAGCTTGCAGTTATAGAGTACGCACAAAATGTTTTACACTTGAAAGGAGCGAATACCACAGAAATTCATAAAGAGTGTGAACATAAGATTATTAATATTATGGAAAATCAAAAAGATAATTTAGTAAAACAAGTTATGGGGGGAAGTATGCGGCTTGGTTCATTTAAATGTAAATTATTGAAGGGAAGTATTGTTTCTAATTTGTATAAAGCCGATGTGGTAATTGAAAGACATCGACATCGATATGAAGTTAATAATATGTATGTTCCCGATCTTGAGAAAAAAGGATTATTATTTTCTGGAAAATCGGTTGATGGAAAATTGATGGAGATGATAGAGTTGGGGAAGGGTGTTCATCCATTTTTTGTAGCAACACAATCTCATCCAGAATTTTTATCGAGACCGACTATTTCACATCCTTTGTTTGATGGGTTGATAAAGGCGATGATGAAAAAATAAAAAAATGAACACAACCCCGATGCAGAGCATCGAGGTATCACATGGAACGAACGAAGTTCGTCCATGTACCAAGGCAGAGCCTTGGGGTATTGACCGTT
>JAYUPL010000004.1:0-25124 GCA_043760135.1 Candidatus Parcubacteria bacterium
GAGAATTCGGAGAATTTGAGAAAATAGCAAAGGTGTACTGAAGTCGTAGACTTCAACTCCCTCCAATAAAATAAGGAACGTAGTGACTATATTTTATGCATATGATACAAGGAGTATTATTACTAAATGCCACCTTAACCATTCGTGCTCAAACTCCAGGCTTGCATCAAAACAAAGGCTGGGAACAATTTACCGATGCGGTCATTAAAAAATTATCTGATGAAAAAGAGCATTTGGTGTTCATACTCTGGGGAAATTATGCAAAGAAAAAAGGCGGAGTGATCAATAGAAATAAACATTGCGTTATTGAGTCACAACACCCCTCTCCTTTTTCTGCCTATAATGGATTCTTTGGATCTAAACCTTTTAGTAAGACGAATAAATATTTAAAGAAGGTTGGAGAAAAAGAAATTGATTGGAAGTAATTTTACAACTCATCATCACTCGAATGAATCAACGAGTCACTTTTTAAATTTAAATCAAATAGAACTATCTCATCTGTCTCAGGGTTATATCCCATATTTCCCGATCTTAAATCCATATAATCAGATAAACAGAGTTGTATCTCTGCAATTCTTTTTCCAAGTTCTTCATTCTTTTTATAATCACCAGCCACTCTCAATTTTCCCATATATTTATACAACACATTTTCAGCATCTTTTTCATATTTAGATACAACATATCTTACATTATTATCAGTATATGCAAAAATATATTGTATTGCTCTTACCTTATCCAAACCACTCTTAGATAATCTTTTTTCAATATCTTTACCTGCTTTAAATTCAGCAATGCCACCCTCTTGCACATTTGGCATTTTCTTCACAAAAAATTCTTCACCATCCATCTTCAGCAAAAAATATTCTCTTCCGGTTTCAGATTCCTCATTTATTTTTTTAATTTCAATACCTTCAATTTGCTCACCTTCAACAACTTTCTTTACTGTAGAAATAATATTTTTATATTTTTCCCTATACTGCTCAAACTCAGGGTTATAAACCAAAGACCACCCATGGTGGATGATCTCTTTGTATTCGGATTGAATAGGACTTTCCGCACTCATAATTAGTTTTCTATAATATCAGGATTAACACGGCAGATTACAGATTTAAATATTGTTGTCATTCCACCACCTGAACATGTAAGCACATATTTTTGATTAGACACCAGTCCAAAAATAGTTGTAGAACTTGTCGCATTTGGTGTAATAATTGTATTAATACCCCAACCACTAAGGACACAATTTCCACCAGCTGGTATATTCTGTATATCCCAACTTATTGTACATTTACCACCTTTGTTTAAGGTCACCTTAGGGTCTTTTGTAAGTTCAATTGTGGGTGGAGTCACTGTTAATGGAAGAGAACACGAATCATCATCAGTGGCAATAGTATAATTTGAACCTAGACACGTCCAACGATATTCATCTGGTGCATCTGCATCATTTTGCAACGTTCCTGGATTACATGTATTAAGAGTCGCACCACAAGATCCGTTTGTTTCAACTACAGTCTTAGTAAGAGGACACGATGTATCCGCACCATCATTTAAACCTTTACATGTCCAGTTATATTGTGTAGTGGTGTCAATATTGGCTGGGTTTGTATTATCGTCATCAAGTGTACCCGCACTACAGATATTATTTGTTGTACCACAAACTCCAGCTGTTGATACTGTTGGTTTATTAACAACACATGACACTGGTGTAATACCACTTGAACCATTACATGTCCACTTATATTGAGTAGGTGTGTCGGTATTAGCAGTTCCTGTATCATTAACCGTACCCGGAGTACATGTGTTGTTTGTTCCCCCACAAGATGGATTTACAACCACAGTTGGCGGCGGACAAGAACCATTTGTCGCCGACTCTCTCCAATCATAGTCTAAACCACAACTTGATGCTGCACGACACACAGGCAAAGCACCACTGGAGACGCTACCTGTTCCATTTGTTCCATAAAAGAATTTAGCAATGTTGGCATATCTACCACCCCAACCACCATACGTACCAGGAGGGTTTGATATAGGAAATTTTGTCTCTCTCTCAACTTGACCTGGTGAAATACCATTACCGTCATATTTATATACAGTAGAATCTGTCAAAGCAGGATCTCTACAAGTAGCATTGTCTACCATACCAAGTTCCATAAGCCTATAGGTAAAGCTCCAGGAATCAGTGTTGTATCCATAATAATAAAGTCTGAATGTTATATTACACCCACCATCATACGAAACAGATGGAACATTTTCCTTATCTCCGGTATAACGATACATTTCTTTTATATTGTGTCCATTGGCATCAGTACCTGCACTCTTAAGGTCTGGAACATTCTTACGTGCAACACCGAACTTAAATTGATATATAGGAAATCTAATATGTGCCGCACCACCACCATATAACTCAAACAAAGCATAAAAATTATCACTGCCGCCGGGTGCAACTACACCAGTAACTCCTAATTGATTACAAATATTAACTGTTTTATCACTCCATGCACTAGTACCTGTCACAGGAGTCATATATACAGAACCTGCAATATATGTATTACGAAGACCATCGTTATTACTGTTACTACAGTTATCTTTTAATAGTAAAGCTCCATTGTTTTCAAACAAATCATCATTCACAACTCTCGACTTACACATACCTCCTGTTATCTTACCTGCTTCAATTATAATAGTCTTATGGGTTGGAAAATCAGTATCATCGCCTCTATACTCACTCGAAACAGTAACCATACAACTACCATTGTACACAGCATAACTTGCATTTCTCTTATCACCACCTGGATCAAAAGTTACAGTATTGGAAGACCCTTTAGTGAAAGAAAATATGTGATATCTTTTTACTGTCCAATATGATCCCAGTGTGTCAGAAACTACATAAAACTTATCCCCATCTGACACCGTTTCAGCTATACTTGAACAAATATTAACACTTATAGAAGCAGGGCCTGCTTGTTGTGATGACGAGGGTATATTTAAAACATTACCTGTAGAGAAAAACTTTTTAACTCTAATATCGAGATTCTCACACAACTCAGTCTTTTCACAAATATGAGTTATTATTTTATTTTCAAAACACTTGTCAGCAGGTTTAGTTCCACAAGACGTTGCAGCATTCACAGAAGACATCAAAAAACCAAATGATCCCAATGACATCAAAGCAATTATTGCTATAAAAGTTCTTGCTTTTTTTCTTTTGAAAATTACAAACAGTACAATTAACAATAGGATTAATATACCTAATATCATGTAGTACACACTGGTATTACTTTTTTTATGTAAATCCACAACCTTAGATTCGGTCAATATAACCTTCCCGTCTTTGTCCTTAATTTCTATTTTTAGATCTGCAGTACCTACCAACTCTGCCAATGCAGGTATTTTTTCATCCACAATAACACTCCCCTCGACATAAAACTTTTTATCAAATTCTTTTCTAAATATTTCCTTGCCTGCTCGTGTCAATGTCACCACAACCTTATTTGTCTCATCTGTTTCAAGCAACGAAACATAACCAATATTTGCCAAAACATTTGTATCTTCCACAATAATATTTGATGTTGTAAACTTATAAGAAGAATCGGATAGTAAAAATGAATACTCCAGATTTGATTTTTTAACACCTGTATCAATCTTTAGATTTACATCATACTCTCCCCCACTAAATTTTAAAGGTATATTAATAACCACCTTATTATCAGGCAAAGACACAGTATCAAAATACAATTTATTTTCTTGTAAATAAGAATCGAAGACTACACCTTCATTGCCTGACATTTTCTTTGAAGGTGTTTTTGCAGAAAACACAACATCCTTAGTATCTTTTTTATAAATTTTCAAATCTATTTTTGGCTCTGCTGTTTCTTTTGATAAATCTTTATCGGGAGTAAACGTAATGTTTAAATTTGAACCCTTCACCAAAGAAATATACTTTGCCTCATCTTGTACAAAAGAACTTGTTTTTATTTCAAAACCATCTTCAGAGTATAGAATGAGTTCCGATGCAGAAATGTTTTTATTTAATAATAATGCTAGTAATAAAGTAACAGACAAAAATATTTTTTTCATATACATATTTTATATCAATTTTTTTTCAAATGCTAGCAAACTTAATCAATCTCAACAGATCTATTGTTAACATCATCAACATAATTAAATCGTACATTCATATCAGGATGAAGATTTGCATTATCTATCACACTCGGCCACTCTATAAATATGAGATTCTCTCTCTTTTGTAAGTAGTCATCAAATCGTATCTTCAACAAATCATCATACGAATTTAACCTATATGCATCTATATGTATCAGATGAGTAAAACCAAGACAATCAAAATCATACTTCTTAAGAATAGTGAAGGTTGGACTTGTAATACCTAAATCCAGACCAAGGTGACTAGATAAGTTTTTAGTAAATGTTGTTTTACCAGAACCAAGATCTCCCCACAGATATACAACCGTTGCTCGACCCTTGTTGTGTACAGAGTTTAGTTTCTCTATAAATTGCTCATATATAGCTTCCATATATACACAATAAACAAAAATACCCCATTTAACAAGGGTATTTTTGTATTAGATTTTATCTTATAAGATATTATGCGTTTTCAAGCATCAATCTTTTTCTTGCTTGGTAGATAAATGTTACTACTGACGCTAGAACAAGTACCATACCTGCAACCATGTATTCAACGAAACCTAGAGATAAACCAGTAGCTGGTAATTGACTTAGATATACTCCTGATACAGGTGTTCCTGAAGTAATGTTTGGAGTTATATTTACTGAAGATCCAGTATATGTAGTTCCATTATATGCATTAACATTCATTGAACAGTTGGCTGTTACAGTTCTACCGCCTGAAGTAACTGTTACATAAGCACTTTTTGTACCAGTATAAGCATATTGTTTACCAACATATTGATTATAACCACTTAGACCATCTGTACCTGACCAGTTATATGAGTATGATCCACTTCCACCAGTTGGTGATACTGACCATGTCACAACTTGATTTACATTAGCTGTTGTAGGATTTGCATAACATACAGCTGATAGGTTGTTGTTATTGTTTTCACTTTCGAAAACCACATCACAAGATTTTGTAATAATTTCTTGTCCTGATCTTGCTGTTACAGTGATGTTTTTTGTACCAGCTGTATAAGATGTGAAAGTTGTACTAGGACCTGAAGCAGAGTATACATCTCCACCCCATGTATATGTATAGTTACCAGTTCCACCTGAAGCATAGGCTGTAGCTGTTACAACTTGACCTATTCTTGGGTTTGAAGGTGTTATTACACAGTATACGTTTAGGTATTGATGTTGTGGGTTATATACCACAGCATTACCTGTTGGGTTTGCGTAAACATATACGTTATTAACGTTGTTGTTTACCGCAACTGCTGAAGATGAAGATGTTGAATTTGAACTAGAAGTGTTCGTATTTGTATTTTTAACATCAATATTATTTTTGTTTGTTAATGTGTTCTTATTATTATTCTTATTGGTATTATCATTAAGATTAGTATTGTAGTTTGAACTTGGAACAGACGAACCACCATATGATGGAGTTGAATAGTATGATCCATAATCTGATGTATAACCTGAACCTCCATATGAAGGTGTATATGATGAACCACCATATGATGGAGCATCATAGTAATCAGCATATGTAGGTTGATATGAGTATGTTGGTGTGTAATCGTATGCCGATGATCCACCACCCCATGATCCCCAACCTGAATCATAACCACCACCACCAAAGCCATATGAAGTATCGGCTGATGCTATTGTTGGTATAGTAAATATAGCCAATAATACTACAAGAACTACTTTTTTGATTTGTTTGTTTGTATTTAACATAATGAGTATATTATAGCATGTATGATATATTTGTCAAGCATTTACCCCATCTTTAGATACTTATATAGCATATGGATATGCTGACAATATCGCCATAAAACCCTTATATTATAAAGAAAAAAAACCCAGCTTTTACGCTAGGGGACCATATAACCGTTAGGTTTAGGTCATTTTAGAGATGTTCGATGACAACCCGGGTCACGTTGAAATTGGTATATTCAACCTGATAGAGCTCGTTCACCCTCATGCACCCTCCGGATTCACCCGAATTATTACCTCCGTGGGCAAAAAATCCTCCGTAAATGTTGAGTGGGTAGACCATGTAAACAGGAGTGTACTTTCCATTCTTTTTGGTCAGCTTTTTCGTTGTTTGATGGGACAACCTGGCCGGAACACCACATGCGGCCGTAGCTTCCTTTTCAGCCTGCTTTGAAGCACGGTAGGTGCCTGGTTTAGGCTGTTCTACCCTGTTAGAGTTGGTTCGAGCCCTGCCTGAGCCTACAATTTGGCCATTTTGAATGATATCCATGATAGCCAAACCGTCAGGCTTGATTCTGAAACGAATCGTAGCAGGAACGTTTTTAGGTGCATCGGCCCAGTACCAGGAAACCGTTTTAAACGGATCGCTAGTTCCATACTTTGCAGCTTCGGCAGCACAGGCAACGAGAGGGCCCTTTAGCCCAATCGCAACCCCTGAAACGGAGGAGTCAGTATTACTCTCATCTAAATGTTTCCAGAGATCAAGTCGATGTACACCTTGAGATTCCAAACTTTGCAGTTTGTCACTCAAATCTTGTGGATTAAGGCGATTTTCACCACCAGAGGCAAATCTCACAAACCTGGGTTCTTGTGCCAAAGCGGCAGTAACGAAAGAAAGAATAAGCAGAATGATTTTCATGATCGTTTTTTGTTGGTTAAGATTCAATTGTCTACGTTTGACTTATTTATATTATCATGTTTTAGACACAAAGTCAAGCACTGATATATGAAATAACCCTTATTTTACAAAGAAAAAGCCACACCCTGGGGAGGGTATGGCGATTGATTTTAGGTGTTTTCATCACCAGTTCCTAAAGGAGTGTTTGACTATCCTCAGGAAGCTCTGGAAGACTTGGAAGCTCTTCCAATAAACCATCAGCAGGTGGAGGTGGTATATCGACAGTTCTGGAAACGGCGATCTGCACCTGACACTTATGACCAATAGCCTTGCTGACTTCTTCGTTGGAGGGAGAGCAGCGATGTTTTTCGAAGTAACGAGCGGTGTAGTCGGTGGCCTGTTTTTTCAAGCCCTCGTCTTCACTGCCCCAGAGGCGAGCTTCAAAGTAGGCGATTTCAACCTTTTTCGTGCCAGTTTGGACCTTCCTGGTCCCAGTCTGAACCCTTCCGGCCGGTTGTTGACTGGGATAGTAAGGTTTTAGGGAGCGTCCACCGGGACCCATGTGGCCCCCTTGAGTGCCATATGAACCTTGAGGACCAACAAGTGGTCGACCAGTCTGAGCATTCACAAAGCGGACACGGCAGGATGGTAGGACCAAAATGGAGACAAGTGACAGAACGATGATTTTACTGTAGTTTTTCATGATTTTCAGGAGTTGGTTGCTATTGACTTAAACTGCGGGATCGATCACATATATCGACCTTACATAGCTATATATTAGCATATTTTATACAAAAAGTCAACACCACAACACCCAAACAAGAAGATGAGGCACCCCTGGAGAGGGGTGCCTTATGAACATACTGGAATCTAACCCTGACCTATGGTGCAGGAACCAGTTTTCCATCCCCATCATAAAAGGTGTGGGTGGTTGTGGTGGTGGTACTGACACTGCCTAGCCGGCGGACCAGTTCCTTTGCAGGACTTTCCCGGCGATTGGCGCAGGAGACGGTGGACACAGCGGAGGCGACAATAAACAGTGCAACGGCGATTTTTTTCATAATTCAATTCAGTTTTAGTTGGAGTGCGCCAGTTCTATTACCTTTAACAGAACAGGAGTAGTGATTATGATGGTATATTTAAAAATAAAAGTCAAGCCCACACATCACACCCCTAGCACAAAACACTATAAACATTTACAATACACACATGACTATAATCTTTGATGAAGATAAGAAGAATCAACAACTCAAACAAATGAGACAGGAAGAAGATGAGCGATTGGTAAAAATGCTTTCAGATAAATATTCAATCCCTTACATAAACCTGTCCACTGTTTCTATTAACACTGATGCATTACGTTTACTTGATCAAGAAGAAGCAAAAAAATCCGAGTGTGCTGTTTTTGATATTATTGGTAAAAAAATGCACCTTGCAATTTACAATCCAAAAAACCCAAACCTTGAACCAACAGTTGATGACCTAAAAAGAAAAGGTTACGAGATAACTTTCCACATGACTTCAATGTATAGTATTGAAAAAGCCTTTGCGTTGTATAAAGATTTATCTTTTGCAGTGGAGACCGAAGCTGGTTCACTTGATATTTCTGACAATGAAATAGAGGAACTTGTTAAAAAAACACAAAGTTTGAGTGATATAAAAGTTTTTATTGAAGACGCATTAAAAGAAAAAAAGAGTCATAGACTTTCAAAATTGTTGGCTGTTATTATGGCCGGAGGACTTGCAACATTAGCATCTGACATTCACATCGAAGCAGAAGAAGCATATTCAAAACTTCGTTACCGTATTGATGGTGTATTGATTGAAGCAACACAGTTTGATGTTGAAACATATCACTCTCTCCTATCTCGTTTAAAACTTTTATCCGGGCTTAAACTAAACTTAAAAGAAAATGCGCAGGATGGAAGATTTACAATCAAAATTTATACAACTGATGTGGAGATTCGTGTATCAACTATTCCAGGAGCATATGGTGAATCTATTGTTATGCGTATTTTAAATCCAAAATCTATTTCATCAGGACTAGAGGATTTAGGAATGACAAAAAAGCTATATGACATAGTGATGAAAGAGATAGGTCGACCAAACGGACTCATTCTTCTAACAGGGCCAACAGGTTCTGGAAAAACAACAACACTGTATGCTTTCTTAAAGAAAACAATGTCACCTGAGTATAAAATTATTACAATTGAAGATCCTGTTGAGTATCACCTTCCTGGAATTGTACAAACTCAAGTTGATGAACATAAAGGGTACACATTTGCTGATGGGCTACGTTCCATTCTACGACAAGATCCTGACATCATTCTTGTAGGAGAGATTCGTGATGGAGAAACTGCATCAACAGCTATACAAGCATCCCTTACTGGTCACTTGGTGTTTTCAACACTTCACACCAACAACGCTGCTGCTACATATATCAGACTTATCGATCTTGGTGCTGATCCAAAAACATTAACATCATCACTCCATCTTGCAATCGCCCAAAGACTTATACGAACACTTTGTATCACATGTCGTAAACTTGAAGATGTGAGCGAAAAAGAAATAAAAATAATCCAAGAAACTGTTGATTCACTTGAAGGATATGAAGAAAAAGATGAAATAAAAGAAATACCAAAACAACTCTATCACGCAGTTGGTTGTACAGAATGTAACAACACAGGTTACAAAGGACGTATTGGAATTCATGAAGGAATTTTATCAACCGAAAAGATAGAAAACATAATTGCAACAGGTCCAAGTGAAAGAGAAATACGAGAAGCAGCCGCTGATCAAAAATTAATCAACATGAAACAAGATGGTATTTTAAAAGTATTGAATGGTGTCACAACAATTGATGAGCTAGAAAGAGTTGTTGATATATATTAGAAAACTTTATCCGTCAATTGACTAACAAAAAATAAAAACATATCATAAAAAAAGAATCGCTCCTTGAATCTCCGAGCAAAACTTCTTTCGTTAAGAAAGAAGCTCAATATGTTTTCAAGGATAGCCTCAGGAATATAGCAAGCTATACACCAAAGCGTCCTCTAACTCATACCAAAAACCCAGGGGGTTTATTGCTTGGAGACTTAAAAAGCGATTCAAATCACAATAATAATATATCGAACATCTTATCAAGTAACCATAACAAGTATAGCATACTGCTATCACCATGTCAAGCGACTTACCTGTAAACAAAAATAAGGCCCCGGAAGACAAGGTTTTAGATCAAACCCTTAGACCATCGTCTTTTAATGAGTATATTGGGCAAGAAAACATAAAAAGTAACCTTACAATACTATTAAAAGCTGCTAAAGGACGTAACCACGCCCCTGAGCATATTTTGTTTTATGGGTCTCCAGGACTTGGAAAAACAACCCTAGCTTATCTAATTGCCAAAGAAATAGGTGCACAAATGAAAGTAACATCAGGACCAGCCATCGAACGTGTTGGTGATCTCGCATCCATACTTACAAACCTTTCACCGGGAGATATTTTATTTATCGATGAGATTCACCGACTCAACAAGTCAGTTGAGGAGATTTTATACCCTGCAATGGAGTCGGGTCAGATGGATATCATAGTCGGAAAAGGTCCAGCTGCACGAACTATACAACTCGACCTTCCACCTTTTACACTCATCGCCGCAACAACACGTGTTGCAATGATATCATCCCCTCTTCGATCACGTTTCTCTGGTGGTGTTTTCAAACTCGAATTTTATACAGATACTGAAATACAATCTATTGTTGAAAGATCTGCAAAAATTTTAAATATTTCACTTGATGAAAAAGCGGCAACATACATAGCCCAAAGAAGTCGAAAGACTCCGAGAACTGCAAACTATTTATTGAAGAGATGTCGAGACCTTGCTCAAATATATGAAAAAGATTTAGATGAAGATATTGTGATCGAGGCATTAAACATGATTGGTACTGATAAGGTGGGTTTAAATAAATCAGATATTGATTTACTTGAAACTATTATAAAAAAATATCATGGTGGTCCAGTTGGACTTTCAACCATTGCAGCATCCTTATCAGAAGATGAAGCAACCATAGAAGACTTTAATGAACCATACCTTATACAGCTTGGTTTTTTAGACCGCACACCTCGAGGAAGAATAGTTACAGAACTCGCATATAACCATTTAAATATAGCCTATACCAAGAATGAGTAAACCAACTGAGAAAATCATACTCTCTATTGACCCAGGATATGAAAGACTTGGTTTGTGTGTTTTAAGAAAAGATTTGATTACTAAAAAAATGAATATTTTACATTCTGAATGTTTTAAGACTGCAAAAGAATTAAGTTTTCAAGATAGATTATTTATGATTGGAACACACATAGAGAATCTTATTGAAAAATACAGTCCGACTGATGTATCGATTGAGAGTTTGTTTATGGGTACAAACCAAAAAACTGCCTTGAAAGTGTCTGAAGTTAAGGGTATTTTAATTTACATATCCAAAAAAAACAGTTTGAATGTTTTTGAATATACACCCCTTCAAATAAAATCTGCAATCACAGGATCAGGTAGAAGTGATAAAATAGCAGTACAGAAAATGCTATATTTATTATTACCTGAATTAAAAAATATCTCAAAAAAGATAGATGATGAGTATGATGCCATAGCTTGTGGATTAACACACTTTGCATTCGAAAGAGTATTGTGATTAAATATCTAACAAGATGTCTAAAAAAATCCAAAACGGAAACCCACTAGAGGAAAATAATATAAAAACAGAAGATTTGGTTGTGGCTGATCTTGGGTTAGATTTAGTTGATGATGATTTACTTATAACAACAGAAGAGACCTTAACAGTTGTTATAGAAGATGATGAGGGACTACTTGAAGATGAAGAATTTTTGTTAGGTATAAACAAGAGTAAGAAGAAAAAAACAAACAATGAGGATGATGATATAGAAGATTTTGATAGTTATTTTTTTCAAGAGGAATAGGTGGTACTATATAGATATGAATAAAAAGATAAAGTGGGTTATAGATAAACTTGAGGATTTTACGATTTTAAGTATAAAATCAACCAGAAGGTTCCTAAAAAGGCTTAAAAAAGGTAAATATTTTAGTAAAAAATATATATACAAGACTTCTGGGGTATTACTCGGATCCTTTATGCTTTGTGGGGCTTTATTTATGATATGGTTTTCTACTCTCAAAACCCCAGATATAAACGTTTTTGATGATAAACTCTTAGGGCAATCCGCAAAGATTTATGACAGAACTGGTAGCATTCTCTTATACGATTTAAGTCAAAAAGTAAGAAGATCAGTTGTAACACTCGATCACATATCTCCCTATATTACAAAAGCAACTATTGCTATTGAAGACAATGATTTCTATCAACATGGTGGTATAAAGGTCTCATCATTAATGAGAGCGGTTTTTGCAAACATTAGTGATGGTGGATACAGTCAAGGTGGATCAACAATCACTCAACAAGTTGTTAAAAACTCCTTATTAACTAAAGATAAGAAAATAACCAGAAAAATTAAAGAAATATTTCTTGCGCTGAAACTGGAAAAAAACCTAACCAAGGATGAGATTTTAACTTTATATTTAAACAACTCACCTTATGGTGGAAACATATATGGTGTTGAGGAAGCAAGTCAGTTATTTTTCAACAAACATGCTTCAGATGTAACCTTGGCTGAAGCGGCCATTATTGCCTCATTACCAAAAGCCCCTTCCACATATAACCCTTATGCTGGAAAAAAAGATGCTTTATTGGATAGAAAAAACCTTGTTCTTTCAAACATGTTTAAATTAGGAATGATTACTGAGGAAGAATACAATACAGCTAAAGCCGAAACTGTTGTATTTGAACCAAGAAACCTCGGGTCAATAAAAGCTCCTCACTTTGTAATGTATCTAAAAGAACAACTTGAGAAGAAATATGGTACAGAAAAACTAGCACAAGGTGGATTTAAAGTTATAAGTACAATTGATTATGATATGCAAAAGAAAGGAGAAGAAATAATTTCTGAATATGTAAAAAAGAATCAAAAAAGATTTAATGCTGACAATGGATCAATGGTTGCAATAGATCCTAAAACAGGGCAAATATTAGCCATGATTGGTTCTCGTGATTATTTTGATACCGAGATCGATGGAAACTTCAACGCTGCAATGTCTTATAGACAACCAGGTTCATCTTTTAAACCTTTCGTATATGCAACAGCTTTTAATAAAGGTTTTCTCCCTCAAACAATATTGTTTGATACTGCAACAGAATTTTCATCCGATTGTACACCGGGCGGAACTCCAAAATCAGAAGGTACAACATGTTACAACCCACAAAACTATGAGGGTGGGTTTAAAGGTCCAATGAGTGTGCGTTTGGCATTGGGTGCATCAAGAAACATCCCTGCTGTTAAGATGCTTTACTTAGTTGGTGTACAAGCAACATTAAACACAGCTAAAGCGATGGGTTTATCAAACCTAGACAATGCCTCAAAGTACGGTCTATCACTAGCCCTAGGGTCAGCTGAAGCATCTGTATTAGATATAACAAGTGCGTATGGGGTATTTGCCAATGATGGTGTTAGAAACAACCCTGTTGGAATACTTAAAATAGAAGACTCTAAAGGTGAGGTGTTAGAAGAATACACCCCAGCACCAAAAAAAGTATTGGAGGAGCAGGTAGCACGTTTAATGAACGATGTATTGGCTGATGTTGTGGCACGTAATAGTATATTTGTTAAATCATACTTCAAGAACGATGTTGTGGCTGTAAAAACAGGAACAACAAACAACTCTCGTGATGCGTGGTCTATTGGATACACACCAACAATCGTTGTTGGTGCCTGGATGGGTAACAACAACAACAAACCCATGGCGCAAATCGCTTCAGCCTTGATTGTTTCACCTATGTGGAAAGAATATATGGATTATTTATTAACAAAAGTTAACAAAGAAGAGTTTACCAAACCAGAACCTGCAAGTGGTGATTTGAAACCTTTCCTCCGTGGAATATATCAAACAAATGAAGGTATTGCCCACAGTGAGCTATTTTGGATCGATAGAGATGATATTACAGGTGCATCACCATCAAACCCCGCTCGTGACCCACTGTTCTACAATTGGGAATCTTCTGTATACAATGGTGATCAAACATTTTCTACAGGTAATACAACTAATACCTCAGGTTTAAAGGTTAATTTCAACGGTAAAAATACAGACTTACTAAAAACAGAAACTGTAGCAGTACTTGTTGGAGGTTATGATGAACAAACAATAAAAGTTGATTTTTTGGTTAATGGAACAAAAGTTGGAGAGAGTGCTTTCTCACCTTACAATTATAATATAGATTTAAACTCAGTAAGTAATATAAATCCAGAGAATGAGATTAAAATCATAGAGTATAGAAAAGATAATATCACAAGAGTTGCAACAGGGTATTTCACAGTTCAAGAATAAAATCTTTATTGATTAACTTTATCCTTTGGTTGATTTGAGCTAGGTGTAATAAAATAACAAATTTAATACTTGAAGATGCTTTTATCTTCAGGTTATTATTTTTTATAAAAATGTTTTTACTTTCCAATTCAAGTTTTGATTCTTCTTTTATTATTTTTAATATTTTACCAACATCATTATCAAAAGTTTTCTTTTGATTCTCAAAGTTTAAAAGATCAGATAGACTATTTACATTTTTAAGCATGTTATTTATTCCAATTATTTATTCATAGGCATAACCATATACACATAACTGTTATCACCTTTAGGTTTCATAATAGTTGGTGTTGTTTTACCACTGATTTCTATAGTTATTTTATCTGTTTTAACTTTGTTTATAAAATCCGAAAGATATTTATGGTTATAGTTTTGTGTTAAAGATTCTCCTTTTTTGGTTATTTCTTTTTTAGAAAATGATTCACCAATCTTACTATTTTTTGAATAGAAATCCATATCAACATCATGTATATCAATTTTCACATAATTAAAATCATCAGAAAATATATTTGACACTTTTAAGGCAGCTGCAATATCATCAGTATTCATTTCTATCTCTGTAACAAAAGTACTTGGCATAATTGCTTTATAGTTTGGATAAAGTCCTGAAACAGTTCTCACACACAATAAACTATCAGATGTTTTGATACAAAATAGTCCTTTCTCTAAAAAAACAGAAATGGTTATGTTTGGGTATATTATTTTCAACAAATCGTTTAATGTTTTTGCTGAGATTAATATTTGTTTAAAATCATCAATATTTTTAATATTATCTTTATTTATTATTTTCTTTTTTTCAACCAATCTAAAACCATCTGTTGCCACAAAGTTAAACACCTCATCTTCATAAGACATCAAAACACATGAAAGTTCTGGTTTTATACTCGATATAGCAGCAGCAAATGAAACAGAGTGAATACCATCAATAAGGACATCTGAATTTATAGTTAAACCGTTATCATTTTTCTCTATATTAAAATTACTTATATCTGGATATGTTGCACTTGATACTGTTTGAATGTTCGACTCCTGATTCTTTATTTTTGTTTTTATAGTGTTTTCAGTAATCTCTAAGGTAACATTCTCACCTTTATCAAAAAGATTCAGATAACTGAGAAGTAAGTGAGGGTTTACACAAATCTTTTTTATTTTACCTGTTTCTTTTGTTTTTATAAAAATATCCTGTGTATAGAAAATATCCAAGTTATAGCCAGTTACCCTCAATGTTGACTCATCCACCATTTCCAATAGAATATTCTCCAACATTGGTTGGTTAGGGTTTTTTGTACTTATTTTAGATGCTTTTCCTATAACATCTATAAGTAATTCGTTTATTGTTTCTATTTTCATATTTAAATTAATTATACACAATAAGATACATTATGTGTGTGGATATCTTAATAAGTCTGTTTTTAGTATGTCTTATAAGGTTCTATTATGTTTTTATTTGTGGATAAAAATGTGAATATCTGTGGATAAAATAGGTGTATAACTATGTATATGTGGATAACTGTGGATAATTAACAATTTCATACAGTACTTATACAGCTTTGTATACAAACTGTTAACAGTTTATACAGTGATTTATCCCCAAATGATAAATACCTTTATATTCTAAGCATCGACTTGATTTGGTTTATTTCTTCAAACAACATTTGGTTTGAGACCAAGTCTGCTTTAATTTTGTCGCAGGCGTGTATTACTGTAGTATGATCCCTCCCTCCCAGTTTTTGACCTATATTTGATAAGGAATAATCAAAATACTCTCTTAATATGTACATTAAAACCTGTCTTGGTTTAACAACCTCCTGTTTCCTGTTCTTTTCTAATATAGATTTCTCATCTATTTTGTAAAATGAGGATACAGCCTTCAATATATCCTTTAGAGATGTGTTCCCTGAGGTTTTAACTATGTTTTTGGTTAGGTTTTTAACTTCATCCAGTGTTAAAATTCTGTCTTTGATTTGAGACTGTATAGATATATTGTTTATAATACCCTCTATTTCTCTTATACTACCATCCAACCCTTCCGCCAGGTATACAATAGTCTCACCATCTAGTTTGGTGTTCCCTTGCTCCAATTTTGAGTTAATTATAGCTATCTTAGATTCTGTATCTATTCGAGGAATATCTATAATCATTCCTTGAGAAAATCTTGATTTTAAACGACTTTCTAGGTTTTGGAGGTAGTTGGGGTGCTGGTCTGATGAAAAGATGATTTGTCTCTGGTTATCATAGAGGAAATTGAATAAATGGAACAACTCCTCCTGTGTTTTCTCTTTATTTGAAAGGAATTGGATATCATCCATAATTAAAAGGTCATATTTCTTGTATTTTTCCTTAAATAGGTTGGTTTTGTTGTTTTGGAGAGAGGAGATGTACTCATTTGTAAATCTTTCACTGGTCACATAAAAAACCTTCTTATTTAAGGTGTTTTTGTAATAGTTACCAACCGCCTGCATAAGATGAGTCTTCCCTACACCTGTACTACCATAGAAGAATAAAGGGTTATAAAATCCAGGTTTTTTGATAATAGCTTGCCCTGAAGCATATGCAAGTTCGTTAAAAGAACCTACAACAAAAGAGTCAAATATGTACTTAGGGTTCAAATTATCATTGAGATCTATATAATTATATTTTATCGGTAACTCATTTTTCTTATCTATAGTCTTTTTATCCTCTATTTTATCGTTATTTTTAACCTCTTTCTCTTTTTTGGGTACTGTTGGGGAGATAATAAACTCAACATTCTTTATGTTCTCGTTGTTTTTTCTAAGATTGTTGAGGATTTTTGTATAACATTTGCTTTTGATCCAATCTATGGCAAAAGAGTTCTGAACCAAAACCTTCAATATATGATCCTCATAAGAGTCTACCTTACTGTTTTTAAGCCAAGTATTAAAGCCTGATGGGGTTACATCAGTTTTTATTTCCTCTAAAGTTTTTTTCCATATAATGTTTAGATCTTCCATGTGGATAAATTATAACCCTGTGGATAACTTTTTTTACCTTGTTTTTTCTGTAAAATAATGTATATTGTTATGTATTATGTCATTTACGTATAACCCAAAGAAAAAGAAAAGAGCAACAACACATGGTTTCCTAGCTAGGTCTAAGACACACGGTGGACGCAGAGTATTACAAGCAAGAAGAAGAAAAGGTAGAAAAAACCTTTCAACTGTTGGTTCATAATTCTCCTTACTGTATACTATGAGTATGATTTACTCTGTAAAAACAATAAACCAGAAAGAAAAGCCTGGTTTTTTTGTTTATTTTGTGGCAAAAAAGAAGATTTTTAAGAAAGCTGTAATCCGAAATAAGGCTAAAAGAATAGCCCGACATGCTTTTTATGAGGCTAAAAAAGCTGTATTTATAGAAAATATTCACCCACTTCCTAACAAACAAGTTATTTTTTTCTTAGAAAATGGTATTATTCAAGAATCTTTTCAGAATATAGTTAATTCGTTTACATCTGATCTTAATAAAATAAATAATAAATAATATAATACTCACAATGTTCCATACACTTTTCTATAAACCAATGTACAGTGCTCTAATTTTTATATTAGATGTACTACCAAGTCATGATGTTGCTCTGGCTGTGATAATTTTAACTGTTTTAATAAAGATAATATTACTACCACTATCTCATAAAATGTTTGTTACTCAGATAAACCAAAAGAAAATACAACCTTTAATTACCAAGTTTCAGGAGGAATATAAAGATAATAGACAAATGTTGGGTCTAAAAATGATGGAGATATATAAAGAAAATAAGATTAACCCCTTCTCTTCTATTTTGTTGATGATTATTCAAATTCCTATTGTTTTTGCGTTGTATTTTGTGTTTGCTAACGGTGGTTTACCAGAGATTGTTGTTGCTGATTTGTATTCATTTGTGTCACATATTAATAATATTAATCATATATTGTTTGGTATTGATTTTACAAAAGCTAATGTTGTTGTTGGTACTATTGCTGCCCTATCTCAATATATACAAATCAGATTATCTCTTCAAAATATGAAGCCTGCTACAGATAAACCCTTGTCAGAAATGAAACCTGAAGAAATGATGCAGAAACAAATGGGTTTTATGATGAAGTATTTCATACCTATAATCATTTTCTTTGCCTCCCTTAAGGTTTCTGCGGCTGTGGCACTATACTGGATAGTATCTTCTGTCTTCATGATTGCACAAGAGCTTTATTTTAGAAATAAGTATAAAGATAGACTAACTAATTAAATCTTTCTTTTAAACCTGAACAATAAAAATAATCATCCTGGTTGGGGATGATTATTTTTTTGAGCGACTTGTTTTGATTTATCAAAACAGAAGTACTCTTGTAGTGAAGGTTTCTATTCAAGAACTAGATTATATTTCCAAAGTGTTAAGTCATTCTTGTTTTGGAAGAGTAGGTATTTTCCACTACTTGATACAGTCATCTTAGATATATCTATGGATGTGGCAACTTGATCTTGTAATGGAATCATTACAGAAAATTTACCTGTTTCTGCATTTATTGACCAAACATTATCAGCAAATGAGACGTCATTTTTGTACCAAGCGTCAGGATAAGGTGCTTCGTATAGTTTTTGAGGTACAGCACAATATACATTTTTTGAATCTAATGACCACACACACTTATCTACTATTGTTGCTTGTGATAAATATGTTGAGCTTTTTGATCGTATATCATAAATGAAGGTTTCTAATGTGTTATTTAATATCTCATTGTATATAACTTTTCTACCATCTGGTGATACAAGAGTATTGAATCCATATTTTTCACCTAATATGTAATTATTTTTTCCTAAACCGTTTGTACCTAATGAGAATAAGTATCCTTTAAAATAGGCAGATGGTTTTGTTGTGAGTGCGACAAGGTCTTTGTTTACGTATTGTGATAACCACTCAGATATTGATGTAGATATTGCATTTGTTTTTGTACTACCATCTAAACTAGATATAACCCCCTTTCCTGTTCTGCTTATGAAGTAAAAAACCTTTTTAGCTGTGTTTGAAAATGAAACATTGTTTGCATCTATGTTTATATCACGGATCTCTGAGTTGTAGACCGTTGAGGTTGAAAACTCCTTCACAAGTTTGATATAAAAAGTATCTATTGTGTCATTGTCATATTTTAGTTTTCTTACAATCAACGAAGAATTATCTGCAAAATAGACATCTTCAGCTCCAGGCAAGGTATAGTTCGAAATCTTACTTACATCAGTCGTAGAGGCTAAATTTTCATAGATATGACCTGTTTTCCTATCCCATAGATAAACATATTCTTGACTCTTTAAAACCTTTTTATTAACAAGATTTTTTAACACTGTTGAAGTTGATGTTGTTGTGGTTGTTGCAATAACTTCTATGTCTTTATATACAAAATCAAAACCGGAAACCGGTTCTTTCCATAATTGAACTAGTCTGGGTTTGGCCAAAACAGTATCTACAGTAGGGTTGGTTACTGGTCCTTCATCGTCGATGATGGTCTCAACACCTGTTGAGGTTGAAACTCTTGTTTGAAAAGGTGTTCTGCCTGGGTCAGTGTTTACCACTGTGTTTGTGGGTGTGTTGGGGTTTTTTGAGTTTTGATAAAACTTTACTCCGAAGAATATACCAACACCTAAGACGATGACAGTTAATATTATAATAATGTTTTTGATGTTGTTTTGCATGGTTTTGTTTTAATTGTACTAAATAGTACAAGGTATTTTGTTTGAAAAAGTAGATCTGTTTGATGTGTATATCAGGTCTGTTTTTTGATTCGTTAAATAGTAATTTTTTATTATTTCAAATGTAACATTTTTTCCTGCTGTATTTATACGGTTACTGTTGGTTATTGTTGGGTCTAGGTATGCTCTAGCGGCTGCAAATGTAAAGTCTAGGTTTAGTTGTGAATCATCTACTATGGGCATTATTCTTTGGGCTACTCCATTTATGTATACTTTTATACCAATATTTTTTACCTCAGCCACCGCAATACCTGCAGCCCTCCAAAACCCTTGAGGTAGTGCGAGGCCCATAGTTACAGTGTTACCAGTATCAGCAGTACAACCTGGTTTACTTGACCACAACGCATTTCCTATACCATTATCACCATTCATTCCAACTGTACCATCACCATCTAGATATCCAAAAACAGTTGGATTTGAAGATGAACAAAGTGCACCAGAACAACGTATTGATCCAAAGGATGCGTAGGTAGAAAAATTCCCAGGTGTGGTTGTTTCTCCAAATGTTGGTGTTGGGACAGTTTGCTTCACACATGGGTTTAAAGAATCAGGTACACCAGCAACTGGTGTACAAGGTGCTCCAGTTTGAATGTTGATATATCCTGTTGGACTGATTTGACTCCCTGGTGCATAGGGTGTTTGCACCGCATCAACCAGCGCTGTGCTTGCTCCACTGCTGATTTCTGCAATGTTTGCATCCTGAATACCTCTATTTATGGCTCCATTGATATCAATACTTACCGGATTAAAGGTAAAATTTACCAACTGCTTATTTACTGTATATAAAATCGTATAGGATAGTAATCCTAATGCTAGAGCAATAAAACTATTCTGTAATCTTTTTTTGGCCCCACCCTTAATCTGCCCTGTTGCCTGCTCAGTCATAAATTGTATACCTGCAATTGAGATGCTGATCACAGTCATCACAATAATAATTGTAATCGCTGTTGTGAAAAGAAGTTTTAATAAGTTTTCTGTTCCACCTGCAACATCTATACACCCATTACCATCCATTTTAAGTGTTGTGGCGCCGGGAAAATCTTTATTTATATTAGAAAATGGTTCGTATTTTTTGTTGGTAACATAGTTGCATTTTTTTTGAGACGGTATAAGTGTACTTAAAATAGAGTCAGCAGCCTGAGCTTGAAAAGAAAATGATGATAATGTTGCTATTAGTATGAGGGTGAATAATGATTTATTCATGCATTGATTATAACAGATTATTTCAATTGATTGTATTGATTTGTTAGTTGTTGTTTCTTTCCATTCGTAAGTTTTTGATATTCTCCACTCAATTCCATATACCATTCAAATATTCCTCGGACAGTTGCTTTTGTTTTTTGTGTATTGGCACTAGTGCTTATTAGTTTTACAAGTTCTGATGAATCTGTTTTCATAAATGGTATCCAAGCTTCAAATACGACCTCATTATCTAAACCTTCTGACAACACAAGTGCTTCTTTAAGTAGGTTTGGATCTTTAGTTATGTTCCAGTTAGATAATATTTTTTCAATTTTATTCTTTAATACACTCTCTGGACTGGTATTGTTGTAGTCGTTTGGGTCTACATTTGTGTATTCCCCGATGCCACCTGTTGAATCATTGTCTGTTGATGTGTTTGAATTACTACCAAGATTTGTATTTAAAACAGGTCTACCACTATTCCCTGTTAAGGTTGATGTACTATTGGTGTTTTCTGGGTCAGCTCCAATATTGTTATTTTTTATAAAAAGAAAAGTAAAAATAAGTACTAAAACTATTACTGTGACTATTATTATTTTTATAAATTTAGGGTTTAACATATGTTAATTATATTACATTCCAACTCTAATTGTATATTTTCCACCATTGGCTGCTAGTAGGGCCTTGAGGCTGTTATAAAACTGTTGTTGTGTTGCCAAAGGTCCTTGTATACCAATGCACCCCAGTGTTCCTGGATAACCTCCATCTGGGTGAATTCGTAGCAGAGATCTGGTAGCATTCGTTCTTGGATCAAAAGCATCAGTTAAGTCAAAAGAGTATCCATAACCATCAACCGACATCGATGAATCACCCCTCAAATAGCCATTTGTTACAGTGTAGGTTCCAACAGGTAAATATCCATTACCCCCTCCTCCTGATCTAAAGTTATAATTTACTCCATTTAGAGTTAGAATTCCATCAGCTGAAGCTCTGACTAGTGTTGGATTGTTTATGTTTGTAAACTTTGCTTGGATGTCTGTTCCTGGTGCCTGAGGTGTTCCGGCTCCACCAAAACCTAGTCCCCCATTTGCATATGCACCTGCCAAACTGTTTTGTTTTACACACGGTGTTGTTGTGGTTGCTAGAGGGTTTGGTGGTCCAGCTTGTCCAGTTTGAGCCACTGTTGGTGTACAAGGGAGATTTGTTTGAGGGTTTATCCATCCTGTTGGACTTGGGTTAGGTATCCCGTATGGTGTTGTAACTGTTGGTCGTGCTGCATCAATCAGTGCTGTCACTGCTGCACTATTTTTTGCGGCCTCATTTGCATCAGCGATTCCTCTATCTACAGCATTGTAAACATCTATGCTGGCTGGGTTAAATGTGAAATTTACCAACTGTTTGTTTACAGTATATAAAATCGTATAGGATAGCAATCCTAATGCTAGAGCAATAAAACTATTCTGTAATCTTTTTTTGGCCCCACCTTTAATCTGCCCTGTCGCCTGCTCCGTCATAAACTGTATACCTGCAATTGAGATACTGATCACAGTCATCACTATAATGATTGTAATTGCTGTTGTGAAAAGAAGTTTTAATAAGTTTTCTGTTCCACCTTCTACTTTTACACAATCAACACCACCCTTCCCTTTTTCCATGAATGTTTGAGCGCCTGGAAAATTGTTTGTTATACCTGAAAATGGTTCATATTGTTTATCACTTATATAATTACAATTCTTTTTGCTTGGTATTAAGGTGTCTAGTATTGACCCTGATGAATTTGTTGTTTCTGCACTAACTACAAAAGAAAATGATAAGAAGAATATTGTGATTAATGAGAATATTATTTTATTCATTTTTATTTTCTAGTTGTATCTATAACATATGAAGTATCTCGTGTTTGTAATATAGATGCTCCATTTTTTATTCTCACTGTTAATCTTGATTGCTCGTTATCTTTTTTCTTTTTGAAAGATAATTCATTTAAACTTGTGTTTATTTTTGTATCATTTATATACCACTCATATAGACCGGATAATGAGGAGGAAAATGCATAATATGTTGGATACGATACTAATGTTGTTTCGCTGTTGTTTAGATAATAAGGTGAATTTATTGTTTTATTAAAAAGTACTCCTAATAATGGTGATTTCTCATAACTAGTTATCTCTGTTGGAAAGGATTGAACTCGTAACAAAGCTTGTCCTCCAAGTGCTGCACTTTTGCCACTTGCTCTATCTTTTGCTGATGTTATTCCTGTCATTGTAACAGTAAACAAAGGCTCTAATCCTAAAATATCTCCTTGATATACATACGAAGAATAACCAACACCTGATTCATTACCTTTAACAGTAGTATCAACTTTCCAAGTATAATTATTATAAGTATTAGATAGAGGATTATCTTGATCAAGGTTTATTGCATTTAAAACAAGACTAGATTCTTTTACATATAAAGGCTTCCCTTTATAAAATGGAGGGGTATAGGTTTTTGACTCCCAGATAATTACTATTTTTTTTGGATCAAATTCAAATGATTTTTGTATTACAACATTTGATCCTGTTGTTATTGTTAAATCAACTTTTGTTTTAGCTGCTAGTGTAAAATTAACCCTGTTTGCCCCCATCCCTTCTTTAAAGGTTTTGCCTGCAATTTTCCAAACAAAATTTGCATCTGCAACGGAGGTACCATACATCTGCGCCTCGATTTGAATATTGTCCCCTACGTTAGGTTTCTCAGGGGACACGTTGTAGTATACTTTTTCTTTAAGCTCAGGAAGTTCTTCTGGTCCTGTTGCTGCAAATGTATTTATAGAAAAAGAAAATATACTTAGTGATAAAAAAAATATTTTAGAGAAAAAACTCATGTGGTAATTATATCAGATTTTAATCGTCTAACATACCGCCTCTGTCCATATAATCTAAAGTAAGATTAATCAATCTTACTAATTTTGTTTCATTATAATGTATTATTAAAACAAGAATTACTGTTGCTGGAATAACACTTAATGCTGGAATAAGTTCAACCGCAACAGAAATAATAAGCCAACGTAACAATTTTTCTTTCCAAGCATGAAAACTTGTCTTGCCCCATGCCCAGAAAATAAGGCCTGCTGCAGCAATTATACTAATGGGTATGGTGATAAGTAAGGCAAATCCAGTAACTTGAGTTATATCCAAAACATCTTTTATTATTGCAAGAGATAAAGCAATATGTGGAATATTTGGTTGTTTCCTTTTTTGAAAATCACCTCCAATTATATTTTTAGCTTGTTTAAAAAATTTATATACATCTTTTTGGGAAAAATTTACTCGATCTGTATGTAAGTTTTCATATGATTGGGAAATTGGACGTCTATCACTATCAAATCTTGTGTTTCTTTCATCAATTCGTTGTCGTTCAACTCTACTTGGTCTTCTGCCTAATTGTGCAGCCATGTCTTTTGAGTCTCTTTTTGATTATTTAATATCTCTTCTGGATTTGAAGTAATAATCTTATGCTCTGTTTCTGAGGATACAACCTTTAAAGCAACGTGTTTTTGGCCAGCAAAGAATATCCCTTCCCCAACACCGGACTCAAGAAGTAAGAATTTCTCTTCATCTGTAAGGTTGAAGGTTTTTTGAACCATATCAATAGATGTTGGTGACTGTTTCAACATAAACTGCATAGAGGAGTTGGTAATAATCGGTAATCCATAAGGTGATCTTAAGAAATCTTCCACATCTTGTGTAATTGTTGAAATACCAAGGTAATATTTTCTACCTCTTTTCGCCAATCCGAACAAAAATGATGCTGTATCTTCTGATTTCATCATCCACCATGCCTCGTCTACTACCAACAGTCTTTTTTTAATCTCTTTACGTACCAATCCCCAAATGTGATGCATAACAATATACATAGCAATAGGTTTTAATTCATCTTCCATGTCTCGGAGTGAAAATACCACCAATTTCTTATTAATATCCAAGTTTGAAGGTC
>JAYUPL010000005.1:0-59193 GCA_043760135.1 Candidatus Parcubacteria bacterium
CCAAGGCAGAGCCTTGGGGTATTGACCGTTAACTTCCTCGGTTCGGAAACAAAAGTATACTTACTTTTGTTTCTCTCACTCTACGTCGTTAATAAATAAATACAAAAAAACTTTTTAATACAAATTTATTTTATTTATTTATATGGTTGAAAAATTCTGGCATTGTATCAAATTATATTACAGTAATTATACCTTATTTTTTACACAAATAACAATACATTACTCCAAAATAAACCACCCGTGATTCTTTGCATACACCCTCAACTTTTTATTTGGATTTACCGTATACCTGTACGTCGCCATTTTCAACAATGGAATATCCGAGTTATGATCACTATAAGCAAAAGACCCTTCAAAGTTATACTTACTTAACCGCTCCGCTTTTTCATCTTTATAATTTATCTTTCCTAAAATCTTACCAGTATACTTATTATTCTTTACCTCAAGTTTCGTCGCTGCATACTCTGGGATATGAAAAAACTTAGCTGCATATTTTGCAATCGGTTCAAATGAAGTTGTAACCAGGACGACTTTTTTATCATGTGTATTATGTTTTTCTAACTCTTCAACTGCTCGCATATTTTTAATACTATCAAATTCTGTAAAAATAAAAGCTTTCATTATCTTATCGAGTCTATGTACATCAACATTTTTAAAAACTCGTGCCAAATGATTCATTTTTTTATCGATATTTCGAGCAAAAAATAAAATAAATTTATAGTAAAAAAAACGATACCACGATATAATCCTCCTTCGTCTTAAAACGGTAAGAACTATTTCATAACTATTTTTTGTGATAAGGGTTTTATCTAAATCAAAGAATACATAACTCATAGAGTAGATATTATATGCTATTTTTTATGTTTTGAGCATTGACCTATTCCCAAATTTTATCCATAGTGATTGATGCTATTTTCTTGTATCGCATAATATCATTTTTATACATTTCATCATTTTTTAATATATTCAAGGTATCCTCAATTGATATTATATTTCTATATTTAACTTCAAGCAGTGGCCTTTGAAATATTGCAACTTTAAACCAATTTACAGTACGAAAACCTTTAAGTTGTACAGGTACAATATCAGTGTGCGTGTGTTCAGCCAAAAAACCAACCCCACCCTTCGCCTCTCCTGGTTTGAAAGTTTCCATACCCATTTTTCCTTCAGGAAAAATACAAACCGCTTTTCCGTTTTCTAGCAGTTCAACATGATTGATCAAGGAAGCTTGATAGTCACGCATACCAAGATATGCTGAGTATGCACCTAAAAGACGGAAAAATGATCCTCCATAGAAATGTTTTCTCCATCCAAATTTTCCTGTTTGATAATGATCTTTTGTCATCGAAACATAATACATCGGCATAATTGGAATGATAAATGGTAGACCAAATCTCACCATCAACACATCCATCTCACTAATATGATTTGGTGCAAATAATATACCTTTCTCGTTTTTTTTATATTCTTTTAATTTTTCAACAAGCTCCGTTCTCCCTTCGATTTTTAATTTAAAAAATATGTTAACAAAAGCTAAAACAACAACTCCAATTGTAAACTGTAGTAGTATCTGTATGTATTCTATGTTGTGGTGTTTTTGAGATCCTATACTCATATTTACTTAATTATAGCACTTTTTTTAGATAATGTCCAGTGAAGCTGTTTTTGTTGTTTGCAACCTCCTCAGGAGTCCCTTTAGCTATAAGCTGTCCGCCCTTATCCCCTCCATCAGGACCGATATCTATGATGTAATCCGAACATTTGATTAGGTCCATATTGTGTTCGATTACCACCACTGTATTACCTGCCTGTACGAGTCTTTGTAGGATTTCGATAAGTTTTCGTACATCATGATAGTGTAACCCAACTGTTGGCTCATCAAGAATATAGATCGTTTTCTGTACATGAGGTTTGTACAATTCTGATGCAATCTTTACACGCTGCGCTTCTCCTCCTGAAAGTGTTGTTGCTGATTGTCCAAGCTCCAAGTATCCAAGTCCTACCTCTTGCAGTGTTCGCACCCGATCGTATATCTGAGGCATCTCCTCAAAGAATGTAACCGCTGCATCAACTGTCATAGTGAGGATGTCATGGATGTTTTTATTTTTATACATGATTTCTAACGTCTCCTTCATAAATCTTTTTCCATTACATACATCACATTGAACATAGACTGTTGGCAAGAAGTGCATTTCAACTTCAATCGATCCGTTTCCTTGGCAGTTTTCACAACGTCCACCTTTCACGTTGAATGAAAATCGTCCTGGACCCCATGCCCTTGATTTTGCTTCAATTGTTTCAGCAAACAAATCACGAATATGTGTAAACGCTCCGGTATAAGTTGCAGGGTTTGAACGTGGAGTTCGGCCGATCGGTGATTGATCAATCATGATCGTTCGCCCAACATAATCAGTTCCCGTAAAAGTTGTACAGTTATAGATCTGACTTGTTCGATGTTCACGATCAAGTTTTCCTAACAAGTTTTTATATAAGATCTCATACACGAAAGTTGATTTTCCTGAACCAGATACTCCGGTCACAGTCACAAGACGACCAAGTGGTAATTCGACATTTAGATTTTTAATATTGTTCGCTTTTCCTCCCGCTATTTTTATAAACCCTTTATCTTGTTTTCGTCTTTCTTTTGGAACTTCTACTTCATGTGCACCTCGTAAATAATCTAGTGTAAGCGAACCGGTAAATGAATCAGGATCAGCGTGTTTTTTATTTATAGGAAGAGACTTGATCGGATCACGTAATAGATCTTTCAGATATCCTTGCACCACCACATTTCCTCCGTTTATACCCGCTCTTGGACCGATATCAATAAGATAGTCAGAAGCTAAAATAGTATCTTCATCATGCTCTACAACGATCACTGTATTTCCCATATCTTTGAGTTGAATAAGAGTTTTTATCAACTTATCATTATCTCTTTGATGTAGACCAATAGTTGGTTCATCAAGCACATACAATGCACCTACAAGTCCAGAACCAAGCTGTGAAGCCAGTCTAATACGTTGTGACTCCCCTCCTGAAAGTGTGTGAGCTCTTCGATTTAATTGTAAATAATCAAGACCAACTTCTTGCATGAACTCGAGACGAGACAAAATTTCTTTAATCATCACAGTTGATATAGCTTTATCTGTTGGCGATAATTCGAGAGACAATACATAGTCTATCGCTTCGTGGATTGTAAGATTTGTGAAATCAATCACGTTGGTTTTACCCGGCATATAAACTTTCAAAGCTTCAGGTCGAAGACGTGCACCATCACACACTTTACAAATTCTATTTGTAAAGAAACTATCTGTTCCTAGACCATTACATTCTGGACAAGCACCGTATGGAGAGTTGAAAGAAAACAGTCTTGGCTCGATTTCAGGGAATGAAAAACCATCGTATGGACACATAAATTTTGAAGAGATAAGATGTTCTTCTTTATCTGTATAAATACGTAATAATCCATCAGCTTCTCTGAGAGCTCGCTCAATAGAATCATTTAATCTTTCCTTAAAACTTTGTGAAGGTTCTTTTATTTCTGAAATGTAAAATTGATCGATTAGGATATCAATAGTATGTTTTTTTGTTTTTGTTAATTCTATTTTCTCACGAAGTTTTTGAACCTTTCCATCTATGCGCACTTCTTCAAATCCCTTACCTAGATAATCGTAAAGTAGTTGGTAGTATTCACCTTTTCTTCCAATAACCACTGGTGCATAAATTTTAAATATTTCTGAATCAACATGGACTCCCATGATTTCTTTTTTACCTTTTAATTCTGTTGTCTTGATAGACTTCACGATATTGTGAATTGTGTCGACTATTTCTTCTTTCGACAGTCTTTTTATTTCTCGATCACATGTTAAACAGTGTGGTTTTCCAACACGGGCATATAGAATACGCAGGTAATCGTAAATTTCTGTAATAGTTGCAACAGTTGAACGAGGGTTATTTGATCTTGATTTTTGATCTATGGAAATTGCAGGAGATAAACCAGTAATCTCATCCACATCTGGTTTTTGCATTTGTTTTAAAAATTGTCGCGCATATGAAGACAATGATTCCATATATCTTCTTTGTCCTTCAGCAAAGATAGTGTCGAACGCAAGAGAAGATTTTCCTGATCCTGAAAGTCCAGAAATAACTGTCATTTGACCACGAGGAATAGACACATCAATATCTTTGAGGTTATGTGTTCGTGCACCCTTAACATGAATCATATCCAGGTCTATACCTGATTTAGTCTTTTTAGGGGCATTCTTCATAAACTTAAATATATCATAAATTTGGATAGAAAAAAGGACCGCCAACCCTGTATGAGGGTGACGGTCCGATGTTGGTTTTTTTTGGAGTGTTGTTGGATGACGCTCCGGGGTTAGTTAGTGCCGCCAAGCTGGTGGACCACCGTGAGGATGGACCAAATGACGAGCTGCAAGAAGATCAAGATGAGGACGACCCACCTTCTTCCTCCGCTTTGACTGCTGGAATGAACCATGCTCACCCCATTGCTCGTTGAGCATTTGGATATGCTGGTTCAAAGTCCTGACAATAACCTTGTGCACATCTTGAGGTGATGCCTCGCCATTGATGTGAACAAGATCAACACCCTTCGCCCTGAGCTTTTTGTGAACAGCATCTTTGTGATCAAGCCAGCTTCTGTAACGGCCGCGGACAACTGCAGAATCGAAATCGTCAGACCGTTTTTCTTCTTCGGCGCGTTGCTCGGCGCGTTTCAGCGCAACTTCTTCGGGAATGAAGATGCTAAACGCCAAAAGCATTCGTGGTCGAGCAAAGATAGTATCAATCTGGTCCGCTTGATACCGGGTGCGGACAAGTCCGTCCCCGATATAAACCGGCTTACCGCCGTTCGGGAGAGATAAACTGTTTCCGTGGGTAATAATATCAGGAATTGTCTCGCGGACCAGTTGGAACACAACCTTATCAGGGAGGTACTTCCCGGAATCCAAAAACTTGCCATAGTCGGCATCGAAAACACTGCAGTCTTGACGTTTTTTACGCGCCAGGTCACCGGTGGAAATATGAACCGCTCCGTGAGGAGTAAGCAGTATTGACTGTTTTCCCTTGCCGCAAGCAACAGGGCCGTCCATGATGATCGCAAATCCTTGATCAGGAGTATTAATAATGTGACACATAAACTCAATATTGTTTTTGTTTTGATTTTTATATAGGGCATGAAAATGGGGCCACCCAAATCCAAGACTATATCATACCTAACAAAAGCCCTGAGGTCAACCTCTGGGCTTTATATCTTTATTTTGTCTTCCCTTCAATCATCTTAGCTATCGCCTTAATCTCATCCCTCAATATCGCTGCTGTTTCAAAATCCAACTCTTGGACTGCAATCTCCATATACCTCTCCTTTCTTTTCAAGATAATTTTTATATCCTTCATCTTAATATTCTTCACATTATCAAGATCAATATCAATAGAAAGCATGCGCTTCACTGTTTTTTCATGAGTTGATTCAATTGATGAAGTAATATCTTGTATACTTTTCTTGATCGAACGTGGGGTTATATTATTTTCTTTATTATATTTTTCTTGTATAGTCCTTCTTCTATTAGTTTCATCGATCGCATATGTAAGTGAATCAGTCATAGTATCAGCATACAAAATAACTCTCCCATTTAAGTTACGGGCTGCACGACCTATTGTTTGAATAAGTGCTGTTCTCGATCTCAAGAAACCTTCCTTATCTGCATCTAATATTCCAATCAAAGAAACCTCAGGTAAATCTAATCCCTCGCGCAATAAGTTAACTCCCACCAGCACATCAAAATCTCCTCTTCGTAGTTCAGTCAAGATTTGTATTCTTTCAAGTGTCTCAATATCACTGTGCAAATATCTTGTTTTAATATTTTTCTCTTTTAAGAATTCTGATAAATCCTCGGCCATTCTTTTGGTTAGCGTTGTAGCCAGAGCTCTCTCTCCTTTTGCAACAACTTTTGTCACCTCTTCAATAAAATCATAAATCTGTCCAATATACGTATCGGTTGCCACCACTGGTTTTACTTCAAGGATAGGATCCACAAGACCAGTAGGGCGAATAATTTGTTGAATAATGTCCTTAGGGGGAGTTATCTCATATTCATATTTTCCAGGAGTTGCAGATACATATATTGTTTGATCTATTTTCCCTTTAAACTCTTCAAACTTAAGAGGTCTGTTATCAGCAGCTGACGGTAAGCGAAATCCAAAATCAATAAGATTCTTTTTACGAGAAGCATCTCCAGCATACATACCACCTATCTGAGGAACAGTCACGTGGGACTCGTCTATCACCGTTAAAAATCCATCTGGAAAATATGACAACAATGTATCCGGTGCCTCACCAACTTTTTTACCAGCAAAATGTCGTGAGTAGTTTTCAATACCATTACAATATCCAACTTCTTTTATCAAAGCTAAATCGTATGTTGTTCTTCTCTTTAATCTTTGATATTCGACTTCTTTATTTTCGGCTTTTAATTCTTTCAATCTTTCTTCCAACTCTTTTTTTATATCTTCATACGCACGCAACCTTTCTGTATCAGACGTCATAAAATGTTTTGCTGGAAAAATAAATACAGAATCCATATCCGGTTCCAAAATAACACGAGTTATGTGATCTATTTTTTCTATACGGTCTATAGTATTCATTGAAAAAATAAGTCGATACACGATACGTTCGTGTATTGGCATGATTTCTATATTATTTCCAACTACACGAAATTGCCCCTGACCTAAATCAGCTAATGTTCGAGAAAATTGCATTTGGATTAATTTTTTTGAAATCTCACTTCTGTCGAGAACTGCCCCTTTTCTAATTATAAAATTTGTTTCTTCATATTGCTTCGGTGAACCTAAACCATAAATACAAGATACTGATGATACAATAATCACATCATCACGTGTAAGTAGTGCCTGAGTTGAAGCGTGACGAAGGCGATCAATCTCTTCGTTGATCTGAGCTTCCTTTTCTATGTATGTATCAGAGTGAGATACATAGGCTTCTGGCTGATAATAATCATAGTAGGATACAAAATAATGCACCTCATTGTCTGGGAAAAATTCTTTAAACTCTTGAGCGAGCTGAGCGGCCAAAGTTTTGTTATGAGCAATAACCAAGGTTGGTTTTTGAACTTGCTGAATTACATTGGCAATAGTGAATGTCTTACCTGTACCCGTTGCACCCAAAAGAGTCTGGTTTTTTAAACCCTTTTTTATCCCTTTTACAAGAGATTCTATAGCCTTTGGTTGATCACCGAGCGGTCTATGGTCATGTTTTAGGTTAAATGCTTTGTGAATTCTCATGTGATCTTATTCTACGCTTATTTTGTATAAATTTAAAGTAGTATATTCCAGCAGCTAGTACAATACAAATTGTTAAAAAAGTACCCATATTCGAAATAAATTTCTCTATTTCTCTAAAATGCTGTCCAAAATAAAACCCAACAACTATATAGAGTGCCGACCAAAGGAAAGATGCCAATATATCAAAGAAAATAAATCGAGAAAATTTCATTGAAATACTACCTGCAATCAAAGAAACTATCGGACGCATAAGACCCACAAACCTACCGATGAAAATACTTTTAAATTCATGATTTGAAAAAAACCTTCTACCCTCTTCAATATGTGAAGCTTTTAAAAGTTTTTTATGTTTAATAAGAAAGTTTGATCCATATTTTCCCAACAAATAACCTGACATATCCCCCATGATCGATCCAACCGTAGAGGCAAGAATCATCAGAGAAACATCTATACCAAGACTCGCTCCTGAAAACCCAAAAAATAATAAGAGAAGTGTTCCTGGTGTAATAGCTCCGAGAATCGGCAGTGACTCAAAAAGTGTCACAAAAAATATTATCAAAATAAAATATGCGGAGAAAAAGTCCGCATTCGCATTCAAATACAATATGAACATGTCAATGTATTGGGATACCATTTTATTTGTGATTTTTAATAATTACAACAAACTCACCTTTTAGTTTAGTCTGATTAGCTTCATAGTATTTCTTTATATTTTCGGACGTATCAACTTTTATATCTTCATACATCTTTGTAAGTTCACGACATACCACCAATTCTTGTTCAGGATTAATATCTATCACTTCATCGAGTAATTTCATAAATCGATGAACAGATTCGTAGAGCATTATATTTCTTTCGAGTGCAAACAGTTCACCCAAAATCTTTTTACGACCTTTTTTATGGGGCAAAAACCCGTAAAACATAAAAGATGATTCTCGTATACCTGAGACCGATGCAGCCGTTGCAATAGCTGACACACCAGGTATTGGAACAATCTCAATATCGTTCTTTCGACAATGAGAAACTAACATGGCACCAGGGTCTGATACTCCAGGAGTTCCCGCATCAGATACATAAGCTACATCCTTACCGTCTTGCAGGAACTTTAATATATAATCAAAATTTTCTTCATTTGAAAACTCGTTGATTGATACAATTTGTTTTTTTGGAATTGAAAGCAACCCTAAAAGCTTTGAAGTAACTCGAGTATCTTCTGCAGCAATCACATCAACAGAAGTCAATGTTGAAATAGCTCGAACTGTTATGTCATCCTTATTTCCTATTGGTGTTGCTACTATATAAAGTTTTCCTTGCATGCGTGTTTAATATTCTACTGGAACTGATGTAAAACTATCTCGGGCTACTACAACATGATCCAATAAGGCAATTCCTAAAACCTTACCAGCTTTGATAATCTGCTCTGTAATCACTTTATCTGACTCAGATGGAGTTGATATGCCTGATGGATGATTATGTACCAATATAAACGCTGCTGCACCGTACTCTATAGCTGGTTTAAATACTTCTCGTGGATGAACAATACTGCTATTTATTGTACCAATCGACAATACTTCATCGTGGATGATTTTATTATGAGTATCTAAATATAGCCCACGGAGATGTTCTTTAGAGAGACCATGCATATCTTTGGTATATTCATATACATCATCTGCGGTTCTGATAGTTTTCACCCCATTTATATTTTTATCAAATAGTCTTTTTCCTAATTCACCACAGGCAATAATCTGACATATCTTTGTTATAGGAATATCCAATTCTGTAGAGACTTTTTTAAGATCAATGTTTGGATTTGAAAATATACTTTTTCCATACTCCTTAATAACTCGAGATGACATAGATGATACATCTTCCTTTTTTGTACCCGTCATCAACACGATTGATAGTAGTTCCGATAAATTTAGAGACTTAACTCCTAGTTCCAAAAGTTTTTCTCTAGGCTTATCTTTATCAGGCAGATCCCTTACTTTCAGAGGATAAACTTTATTGGAAATAAAAACATCGTTATACACTATCTCATTTTCAATAAACACCAAATCACCATTATGCACTTCAACATAAGGTGATTTTACTGGTATATTCTTTTTTGTTGATGGTTTTGTATTTGACACTTATCCATTATAACATACTGGTCAATAGTTACTCATTGTTTATTTACGTATGACACTTTGTCCTAGACAAAGCGGTCCTCAAAAGAAGCTATCCTAGATAGCTTCTTTTGAGGACCTCTGATCGAAATGAGTAAATTAAACAATGCTATACATCAGTTGTCCGTCTTTTTCTTCACAAAGCATGATTTTTTCTTGTGACCCTAGACCAACTGAATCTTTAATTTCCGAAACTGTCCCTGTTGTAGCTAAAACTGGTAACAACCCGTATCCAAGACGCATGTTTCTAAAGTCCATAATATCAGCTGCTCCAGCATATACAGTTGCAGTTGGATGGAAGGCTGATATAGCTTTATTGGCCTCAAGAGAGATTTTTGTAACAATAGCTGTCACATGCTCTGCTGCAGCTTTTGCAACTACATCTTTTGCCCACATGTAGATAGGAGATGTTGAAACTGGTTCCGCTGTAAAATGAACAAGCTCAGCTCTTTTGTCTTCAGTATATTTCATAATGCGATGCATTACATTTGTAGCCTCAAGAGGATAATCACCAAACGCCGTTTCATCACTCATAGAGATACCATGAGTTCCATCAAGTACTGCATTTGCAACATCACAAACTTCAGCACGTGTTGGAGATGGATTCTTAACCATGTTTTTCAACACTTGAGTTGCAACGATACAATATTTTCCTTTTTTCAAAGTTGATTCAACCATTTTCTTTTGCATGTATGGTAATTCTTCAAGTGGAACTTCGGCCATAAGGTCTCCTCGAGCAACCATCAAACCATCACAGTTATCAAGAATAATATCTCTATTATCAAAACCTTCACGGTTTTCAATCTTAGCAATAATCTTACCTTTATATTCAGGATATTCTTTTAGAATTTCTTTGATATCATCTAAATCCTGAACGTTTCGAACGAAAGAGTGAATGATAAAGTCGATATTGTTTTTTGCACAAAAATGAATAAATCCTACATCCTTTGGCGTAAGTGAAGGGAGATTAATGTGTACATTTGGCACATTCAAACTTTTTTTACTTTTAATAAGTCCATCATTTTTCACAACACATTTGATACCATTTGCAACAATTTCCTCTACAATAAATGAAATAGAGTTATCATCGTAACTTATAAGTTCTCCAACAGGGATTTCATTATGAAAATTTGGATAATCAACACCAATAATATTTTCACCCACTTGCCCAGCAATTTGAGAGAGATCACCTGTAAATACAACATGACTTCCTTTTGTAACTTCAAAAAGAATCTCGATACCTTTTGTACGAGTCTCTGGACCTTTTGTATCAAGCAAGATACACATCTTTTGATCTGATACTGCTCTTATTGTATTAACAACTCTAATAGCTTCCTCCTCACCCTGATGTGCAGTGTTCAACCACATTACATCTACTCCAGCCTCGATAAGAGATTTTAGATATTCAGGAGCGGCATTATTATCTGCGATTTTTGCTATAATTTTGGATTTTCGCCCATGTACTTGTGATTGAATCATATTTTTACGTTTTATGTTATTTTTTTATATTTTAGAGATGTTATAGTAACATAATTATCACAAAAATACCACTTACCTGTCAGATTGAATTTCATAATATTGAATAAGAAAATCACTTAAATCAAGAAACGGACTAGCCAGTGACTCTGATGCATATCTTGAAACCTTCGGATCCACTGTATAGATAAAAACTATGAATTTAGGTTGATATGCTGGAAAAAAACCTATAAACGTGTGAATATTTTTATCGTCGATATATCCACCATTTTGTGACGCAATCTGTGCAGTACCTGTTTTAGCAGCAATACTGTATCTTAGATTTTTCCTTTTACCATCAAGAAGTGCATTATCAACATTGTATACAAGCATAGCCTTGATCTCATCTATAGTTGACTGCTTTAACAAGGGAGTTTTTTGTTCTATTGATTCTATTTTAGTATCACTCGTGTTCCCAATTTCGTATTTAATCTTACTTACCACGTGAGGATTTACAACAAAGCCACCGTTAGCAATCACAGACAGTGCTCTGATCGTACCAATCGGACTCATGGCGATACCTTGACCAAAAGAGATGGTGGCATGCTCCACATCGCCCTTATCGAGATTATTACTTAAAGGTGACGATTCATTTGGTAAATCTATATTTGTTTTTTCTCTCATACCAAAACTCGTAAAATATTTTGTCAGTGCATCATTCCCTACAAGCCGGGCCACATACACAAAACCAGTGTTCAAAGATTGAGACAGAGCTGTTTGCATAGTAATAACACCCCTTCCTTTTTTATCAAAGTTATACATCGTTCTGTCGCGAACTTTTATAAAACCTTCATCTTTGTATGTAGAATCAGCATGAATCTTATTAGTATCAATACCTACTGACATTGTTAAAGGCTTTATAATAGATCCCATTTCGTATGAACTCTCAATAATATCATTTTTATAATTAGAAATATCATAATCCTTTCCTTCCGTATGAGAAAATGTTGGCACCTTAGCCATTGCAACAATCTCTCCAGTATATGGATCCATAATAATTCCTCCGGTCAAATCTGAACTTTGCTTATTATTTATTTCCATTAACTTTTTTTCCAACTCTTTTTGAACAATAGGTTCTATTGTTGTATAAATATTTCCTTCAAGTTCATCTCTGTTTGAAATAACTTTTTTAGCACCAGAAAACAAATCTACAAAGAAATTACTATAGGCTTTATTTTTTCGAGCTAAGGTATTTTCATATTGTTTTTCCAAACCATATCGTCCGGCTAGTTCATCCCCTTTAAAGCCCAGTGTTCCAATCACATTTGAAGCTAGTTCGTTTCCAGGATAGTATCTTTTCTTTTCTTTACCCAAACCTAAAAATTCTAATTTTAATTCTTTAATCCGATTTTGCTGATCTTCATTCAAACCTTTAACCAGTTCGAAATATACATCATTCTTTTTATCCTTCAGTTTTGAAATTTTCAAATTAAATTCGTCAAGATCAGCACTGTTTAATTTTAAAATATCTGTAACATTAGTTTTTAAGTCACCTAAAATTTGATCTTCAGATTTTTTGGTAGTGTTCTTAGAAGACTTTATAAACGTATAAAAAGACTTCGGATTTATATACAAAGTATAATCATCCTGCATTGTGGCTGCTACAATATATGTTCCATCCTTTTTTGTAAAATATATATCACCACGATCGTTGATATTCGAATTCTTTTTAAGATACTGCCTGTCACCTAGATTCAGATAATTTTCATGATTGGCAACTTGAACAATATATAGTTTTACAATCAATACTAAAGCTATAGAAATAAATATTAAAGATAATACCCTAATTCTTTTGGCAAAGGTAATCATTATCTTACCGCCAATTCACTATTATCCTTTATACTAAAATAAGCAATTCTGTCTTCGGTATTTTTTAGATATCCTAATGCCATCGCACTATCTAAGTCGATAGAAGAAATTTGACCAATATATTCAAATTCTTTTTGATTTATAGTTGCATTGAGAACACTTATTTTTTTATTATTTATCTCTGAGTCAGATGCAAGAACAACTGTTTTATATATGCATATAATGTAAGAAAAAACCAACATAACAACCAGTGAAACCGTCCCTAATGTATATATATTTTTTGATTTGTTATTTTGTCTATTTTTCATTTTTTTCTTTTTTAAAAAGTCGAAGTTTTGCGGAGCGAGATTTTGCATTACTCTTTATCTCCACATCTGTCGGTATAATAATTTTTTTGTTTAAACGTTTTCCGTAACCGTCTGTCTCTAATTTCTTAAAATACTGCTTTACAATAATATCTTCCAAACTATGATAGCTGATAACTGCTATGCGACCTCCTTTAGTCAGCACCTCATATGCCCCTTGTAAACCTTGATCTAAAACCTGTAGTTCAGCATTGACGGCTATACGAATTGCTTGGAATGTTTTGGTTGCAGGGTGAATCTTACCTTTCTTACCATTGAAAACTTGATGTTCAATAATGTCCGCCAACTCACCTGATGTTTCTATTTTCTTAACATCTCTCACCTCAGCAATTTTATTTGCAATGCGCCATGCTGATTTTTCATCGGCATATTGTCGGAGTATGAGACAAATATTATCTACAGACCAAAAGTTTATAATGTCGTAAGCTGTTAACTCACCTTCTGTTGGTGGCAAGGTTGAAAACCTCATATCTAATTTTTCATCAAATTTAAATGAGAATCCCCGCCCTGCACCACTCAATTGATAGGTAGATAAACCTAAGTCAAACAGAACACTATTAAATTTGATATTTTTTATCAAATCTGTAATGTTGGCAAAATTTCCTTGTATAATATGTATTGAAACTTTTTTATTGTCTGTATATTTTTTTAAAAAATCTTTACCGCGTGCTATGGCATCTTCATCGAGGTCTAACGCATATATAAAAATGTTTTTATATCTTTCAAGTTTTATTAAATTCTCTATAAAATATTCTACATGTCCTCCATCGCCAAAATTACAATCTAAATGATAATAATTTTCAAACTCATTTGAATTGTTGATTACAAGGTGCTCGAATATTTCTTCTGCCAATACTGGTATATGTCTAACCATATATTTAGATTGCTCCGATAGCACTTAACTTAGCAGCCAGACTGTCAGCTTGCTTAAGTATTTTCTCTTTATATGATTTCCATTTTTTCTCTTCCCAAATTTCAATACGAGTATGAACCCCAGCGAAAACAAGTTTTGAATTTTTTTCGTCAGTGCCATTCACACCAATGTATTGTCTTAAGAAATCTGGAATGAGAACCCTACCTGCAGTATCAACTTCCAACTCAACTGCGCCGGCTAACATAATTCTGTTGAATCCACGAGAGTCAGCGTTACCGAGTGATGTATTTCCTAACTGTTCTGCGATTTTATTCCATTGTGGCAAAGTAAACATAAACAAACAGTTGTCGAGTCCGTGTGTTATTATCACTGTCTTTCCTAGTTCCTTTCGGAATTTAGATGGAAGTGAAAGTCTTTTTTTGTCATCCAATGTGTGTGTAAATTCGCCGATAAACATAATTTTTTTAATAATTTTTTTCTATGACACTCTATCCCACCACTTCCCATTATATACCACTCCACTACATTTGTGCAAATGAAGGCAAAAGAAAAAACCACATTTGTGGATAATTGGGTAAAACAATGGTCTGCCACTCCGGGACGAGGGCAGACCTTATATTGGTTTTTAGGTTTTTGACGGGCTTTTAGGCCGCTACGGACCGCTCCGTTCTTTTGGTTTTTTCCTTCACGATCAACATGACGTTGACTCCGTCAACAGTCAGGTTTTTTGGATAGAACTGTCTCAAGTCCCAGTTATGTGTCTTTGGATTCCAAGCGAGGTAATTTCCCCGCTCAACCGCCTTCCGAAGGGGAATGGCCGAATGAAAGGAATACTCCCGTGGATTAGACTCAGCAACTGTGAGTGCTGTGAGCGATATTTCTTCGATCAATTCAGGCAGAACGCCGGTTTCGACGAAGTCATACGTTTCGAGCGCGTCTGACATCAGTTCCATCACTTCACTCCGGCGAAGATCTTGAGCGGCAGCCGGATGAGTTTCCAGTGCTACAATCAGACCAATCAACCCAGAGCTCAACATAACTTTTGCCAACATTGAGTGTGAACCCAGTTTGCCACCAACTTCTTTTTCTATTGCTTTCACGTGTGTTTTCTTTCTGTCGTTGTAAGGTTCTAAAAAAGGTATTCCAACCTTGGAATACCCCATAAAGAACGACCAGTAAACTATACCATGCTTAAAAATACAGTGCAAGCAAACACCTTCCTTTAAATCTCGTGACTTAATGCAATATTTAACACCTCATGCGCTATCGTTTTAGCTGCGTCGGGAGTAGCGAAATTTTTAGCTCCCGCCTTCATCTTATCCTGAAGTGTTGGGTTAGATAAAATTCTATGTATCTCATTTAACAAAATCTGTCCTGACAGGTTATTCTCCTCAATCACCTCACACCCGCCCGCCCTTAAATAGTTAAAAGCATTCTTTCGTTGATGGTCACCATTTGAGTCTGATATAGGAATCAATATACTTGGAACTCCCCAGGCAGCTATTTCAAATATACCCGATCCAGCACGAGATATAATAATGTCTGATATACCCCCTACCATGCGCATAGCCATCATGTTGAGGTAATCTATAGGTTTGTATCTATCTGGGTTTGTTGATCCCTCTAGGGTCAATTTGGCCATCCCTTTTACTATTTCAAAATTAGCCTTCCCTGTCTGATGAACAACTTGGCAGGTTTTAACCAACTCAGGCAATATTTGTATAATAATGTCGTTTATTTTTTTTGCACCTAAAGATCCACCGAGTACTGATATTGTTTTGAGATTTGGATCCAAATTTAAATATTCGTATGCACCAACTTTAAGTGGGGTCAACAGTTCTGATCGAACAGGTTGTCCAGTGTAGGCTGTTTTTTTAATATCAAAATATTCGGCTGATTCTTTGAATGATACCGCTATTTTTCTGGCAAATTTTGAGGCCCACATATTTACTCTTCCTGGAACAGAATCTGACTCATGCATAATAACCGGTATGCCCAGTATACGTGCTGCAAACAATGTCGGAAAACTTGAAAAGCCACCTTTGGCAAAGACAACATCAGGGAAAATCATAAAAATTTTGACTAAACCAATACAAACACCAAACCCCATCCGAAAGACATCAAAGAAATTACGTACAATAGCAAAACCTTTTGGATTGATACGTTTTTTTCCAGCCGGTATGCGAACAAACTTTATATCTCTATCAAATAGTTCTTTAGGGTTGTATGGATTTGGACCAGTATAATAGATACGTGGATCAAGAATTTTTTGTTCTCTACATTCTTCTAATATAGCATCAACTACTGCCAGTAATGGATAAAAATGTCCACCGGTACCACCTCCTGTTATAACTATTTTCATAATATTTTCAATTATACACCTCGAAAAGTTTTTTGGCTATTTTATGAAAATTACTCAACTCTCACTTTTTTCTCTTTCGAAGCTGAGAGGATTATTCCTATGGACATAAGGGAGATCAAAAGTGAGGTTCCGCCTTGACTGACAAATATAAGCGGTGTTCCTGATAAAGGCAGCATTCCCATCATCGCACTCATATTTACAAAAGACTGGATCACAATAAGACACAGGAGTCCAACTATCACCAAGGATCCATATGATGACGACTTTTTGGCGAGCTTGAAACCACGCATCAAAAATAAGATATACAGAAATATGAGCAATGAGGACCCAATAAAACCAAAGTCTTCTGCTGCAACTGCAAAAACTGAGTCACCAATCGGCTCTGGTAGATATTTAAACTTTTGAATACTCTGACCATACCCACGTCCCGCAATTCCTCCAGAGCCAATAGCAATGAGAGACTGTTGAAATTGATATCCAGAGCCTGTCGGATCAAGAGAAGGATTTAAAAAGTTCTGAACCCTTTTCATCACATACGGTCGAGAGAAAATAATTATCCCCATAGCCATTATTCCGAGACAGCCAAGAATAAACATATCTTTCAAATTTCCACCCGCAAGCAAATACATAATTACTGCCGATAAACAAATAACCCCTAAAATATCGGTATCCGGTTGTAATAAAAATAATATTGAACTAATACCAAGTATGATCAGTAAAGGCACTGTTCGACTATAGAAGTTTTTTTTGAGGTCTAATTTCTTACCAAAATCACGCATAAACCACAATGACATGTATAGAACTGCTCCAATCTTATACACTTCAGCAGGTTGAAACCTAATGCCAAATAGCTCCACCCAACGTCGCGCACCTCCATGTGATACCCCAACACCCGGAATAAATACCATAATCATAGCAATAACACTGAGTACGTAAATATAAAATGCATTTTTTCTCCAAAAAGATATTGGTATCTTATAACAAATAAACATCAATACCAATCCCCCAGCTAAACCAAGTCCATATTGATTGAATCGTACTGTGTCATATTTAGCTGTACCAATAAGCATAATAATAGCTGAAGAAAAAATAACCAGTCCTGCAGTAATTAATATGAAAGTTATAATTAAAAAAGGCTTATCTAAACCATATTCTATTTTGGCCAGAGTTTTTGATTTTTTACTTTCAGTTTTTTTTAATTTCTTGAAAAAGTTCAGCATGTTACATAATATATTACCACGAATATAAATAAATTTAGCTGAGGAGAGCCAAAATCACCCCAGTCACTGAACAAATAATAGATATAATCCAATATCTCATAGTTACTCTCGGTGATGACCAACCCATAGCTTGAAAATGATGATGCAGTGGTGCAACTCTGAATACTTTTTTATGAAAATATTTTTTAGAAAACATCTGAACACTTGATGATGCTGAAGTAACGAAAAGAGGAAGTGCAATTACTGCAAGAATAATAACTTCATTTGTTAAGAATGCGAACATTGATAGTACAATCGTAAGTCCAAGCATACCAGTCTCCCCAAGATAAAATCTGGCTGGTGGTATGTTGAACCATAAGAATGCTAATAGTCCTCCAATAATTGCACCGCCTAAAGCTGCTAAATCGTATTGACTATTTGCAAAAGCAATCAGTGTATAAGCCATAAACGCAGGAATCAAAACTCCTGCAGCAAGCCCATCAATACCATCAATAATTCCCCCTGAAAAAACAGCAAGTGTTACAAATAAGAATAAAAATATAAAACCAAAACCAAGATACAAGTCCATTCCAAATGGTATGTGTACTGTATTCATTTCCAACTTTACATAAAACCAATATGCCCCGATTGTTGATATTAATAGTACAAAAAATATTCTAGTTTTTCTTGATATCCCATCGCCCAATTTCAACTCTTTACCATATATTTGTAATAAATCATCTATCAGTCCAAAAATCGAACCTGTAATCAAAGCGACAATAGGAAGTGCTGTTTGATTTCGCGAAAAGAAGTTAATCTTATCAAGAACATCATGTGCCACCATGTGATCATATCCAATATAATCCTTAGCTATAAATTGAAATAGGAATGTAATAATAACTGTTAATAATATAGATATCCAAACTATTATTCCTCCTATACGTGGCGTATTGCATTCTTCCTGCCCATTGTGAATCTTTTTAAAATCTTCAGACATAGCCTCTGTGTTTGCTGTACTTCTTGATTTCTTCTTCCACATCTTGTACTTATACATGAAATTGGTTAGATATGGAGTGATCAATATTCCAACAACAAAGGATAACAGTGTTGGCAATAGAATTTTTAGAGCAGATAGTATCATATACTTGATTGTAGCAAAAAGTTAGCTATATTTTGAATGTCGACAAATCTATTTTTCTCTGTTGAATTTAGGATGATAATAAATATTTCTCGATCTAACCCTTTCTGAATTGAGACAAATAAGTTTCCTCCAGACAAATTTGTATACCCTGTCTTACCGCCATTTAAAAAACTTAACTGATTTACAATAATATTTGTGTTCTCTTGAGCAATAATCGTTTGATCAAAAAGCTCGGGATATTTAAAATAATATTCTTTAATAAAAGAGACCAGAGGAATAAGTTTTCCCTCCCCACCAGGTATTCTTTCGTCCGTAGTTGTTGAAACTATAATATCAAGACCTGATACGTTTCTAAAATTAAACCATCCAAATCTTTGTGTAAATTTATTCATGTAAGCAACCTGAGTCTTCTCATTATATCCAAAACTTAATGAGAGTTTTTGTGCCTGCTCATTATTAGATGTTTTTAACATCTCACGAATCTCATTAAGCAAAGTTTTATCTTTTTCATAGGCAATGGTTGCTGTAATGATTTTTGTCAGTGAAGCCAGTGAGTAGGTTTTATCAACATTTTTCACACCCAATACCCTATCTGTTGAAGCATCATACACAATAACACCTTGCGCGGTGGTGCCATCTATAATTTTTTGCAGTTTTATTTCATCTCGGTCTAATCGATGTTCTGTAATATATTCAATTTCTTTTTTATTTTGACCTGTATTTACGAAAGAAATTGCCAAAAGTAACACTAGTATTAAAAGTGTTAATAACTGCACTTCTTGTTTAAGAGTCATTGTGTTTAAATTATTCTTTTATTTCAGCTTTAAAACTTGATAATTTAGCAAGCACCTCATCATATTCAGGCAACTGCTTAATATCAGTTATACCCAAAAATGCCAAAAGTTCAAGTGATGGACGGTACAAAAATGCCCGTTCATCTGATGGGTCATCAACACGAGTTATAAGTCCACGAATAAGCAAATTTCTTAAAATAAATTGTGAATTAACCCCTCTTACATAATCAATATCAGATCTCTTAATTGGACCTTGGTATAAAATAATAGCTAATGTTTCAAGAGCAGATTTTCCTAACTCCTTTTGTAAATCCTCCTTAATCATATTTTCAATAAAATCATTTACATCAATGTGCGTTCCAAGAGTTACCATATCATCATAACGAATAAGAACTATACCCGAATCAGTATTAATTTTTTCAGACAAAACAACCAATCCTTGTTCGATCGTTTCAATATCTGCATCCAAAGTTTTGGATAGGTTTTTTATTGTAACAGGTTCACCTTTCCAAAAAAGATAAGCTTCTATTTTTTGTGCAATTTTATTCATATTGTTGTTTATATATTACCATAATGTGGCGTGTTAACTTTTGTACTTTGCAGATCTATTTCTTCAAATAATTCGTTTTGATTTGCCAATATCATATTTTGTTTAATAAGCTCCAAGAGCGCTAAAAAACTTAATGCAATATGTCGCTTATGATCCCTGAACTCTTCTTCATTTTCAAACTTCTTTCTACTTCCCCCCGAGAAAGTTGTAAATTTCATATTAAAAGCACCCTTGATTCGATCAGATAATTTATCCATCATTTCTTCGATGCTGATAGATTTTTTTATTTTAACTTTATCTATCTCTTTTTCTATTTTTGGAATCTTGGACAATATCTTATATATCCCCTCTTTTAGAGTATCAAAGTTTATATCTGGCGTTGGTGTAAATAATACGATATCTTTTTTAAAATTTCCTTGAAAATATAAATTTTTTGTATTAAACATTAATTCTATTTTTTGACCATACTCTCTCATTAAAGTTAAGATTTTTAATCTTCGCTCCAAGTCTTCGATCTCAACATTTTCTTCAGACGTTGTTTCAAGATTTGGCAACAATGATTTTGATTTTATTAAAAGCAAGATCGAAGCAATCGAAAGGAACTGAGTTTTATGCTTGAGGTAAAATTCATCATCTTGATCTAATTCTTTGATAAAATTTATAAAATCTTCAGTAATAACTGATAAAGAAACTTGATTGATTAATAGTTTTCTTTTCTCAATAAGACTCAATAATATATCAAGGGGTCCTTCAAAATTTTCAGTTTTATAAATATATTGATGAGTCATAATACAATTTAAATCACAATAGCTTTTAATTCATTTAATGCTTTTTGTGCCTCGTCAACATTTGGAGCTTTGCCATGCCATGTATAATCATTTTCCATAAATGAAACACCTTTTCCGGGAATAGTTTTTGCAATAATTATCGATGGTTTATTTCTTACATTTTTAGCAAGAGTAACTGCAGCAATGATCTGCTCAATATTGTGACCATCAATCGTTTGTACGTGCCAGTTAAATGCTTCCCATTTCTTATCCATCGGGTCGAGGGGTAATATAGTTTCAGTATTTCCATCAATCTGAATATAGTTTCTATCAACAATCACGATAAGGTTGTCGAGTTTTTCACGAGGAGCCAAAAGTGCGGCCTCCCAAATCTGCCCCTCATCTTGTTCTCCATCCGAAATCAAACAGTAGATATATCGACTTACATTATCTTTAAAATCTCTTTTATCAGCAATGGCCATACCTACTGCCTGTGAAAGGCCTGAACCAAGTGGACCTGACGAAGTTTCAAGAGATGGTAGAAATTCTCTATGAGGATGACCTTGCAATATTGAACCAAATTGTCTCAAAGTAAATAATTTTTCCAAATCAAAATATCCAGCATGGGCCATTGTTGAATACAATACCGGGCAGGTGTGACCATTTGATAGTACCAATCTATCACGAAGTTCCCAAAAAGGATTTTTAGGATCGTGCCTCATTTCCGAAAAATAGAGTGTTGCATAAATATCAGCCATACCGAGAGGTCCACCCGAATGTCCTGATTTTGCTTTAAAGAGCATCTCGATAATTGAAATGCGAATATCTTTGGCTTTTTGTTTTATTAGATCTATTTTTTCCACTGCTGTATTATATCATGAAGTGAGTTTAATGAGCGAGCCGACCCGTAAGAATTTTCTTTAGAAAATTCTGAGGACTTCTCGGCGGAGCAAAGAGAATGAGCTTATTTTAAAATGATACGAGCATAAACTTTATAATCAGATTTTGTATCAACAATCAACACATACCTATATTCTGCAAATGAAATATCACCTCCCTTCATATCAATCACATATTGCATTATTGATTCATTTTTTACCAATGTTCCGAAGTCGATATATTCAGTCGTACTTATTACCTCCGGTGTATTTGTTAGCCAAATATTTAAATCAGCATTTGGATTGGCCACTTCAACAGACAGAATCAATTTGCCATTTAATTTTTCCAACGTTACCTTGCGAACAATATTTGTCTTCGTATCACTATTGTATACTGTAGAAGTATTCTTTATCTGACCCTGACTATTGTATGGATATATAGCATTTACCTGATCAACATAATCAGTACCGATTTGAAACGGAGATTTATTTGGACCAATAACTAAATTTGTCAAAGCAGGTAGAAATACAAGTGCTTTTATAGCAAGATAAAAAATAATCAATACAAGAATAAGACCAATAACTTTTTTAATCATGCTCTCATTTTAACACAAATCTATAAAATAATTTAGGTTTTCTCTTGCATTTCCAGAATCAAATATGGCTGAACCAATCACAAATTCATCAATTTGCAGATTACATAGACGTTCCATACTTTTACTATTTATTCCCCCATCAACTCTTAGAAACACTTCAGGAGTTTCTGTTTTAATTTTCTCAATCAAGGCGACACATCTTTCGTCAAATTTTTGACCTTGAGCACCAACAGTTTTTATTGTCATAATTTGCAAAGCTTTAACAACCTTTCGATCCAATAAATCTTTTATTACTTCGTCGTAATTAAAATATTCATCATAGGTAACAGCAATAATCACATCAATCAAATATGATTCGATTTCTTTAATAAACTCCATCATTACAGCTTCATCTTTAAATGAAGTCGGGTGAATAATGAGAGTATTAGCACCAAGTCTTCCCCAAATATCTTTATGAAGGTTTGGATTTTGAACCATAAGGTCGAATTCATAGTTTATATTATCCCAACTTGGCAAACCCTCTTCTTCATTTAATAATCTTTTGATCTGAAAGTTGTCATCTATACGATTGTTACTTGAAGCACTGTAAGGCCAAGTTTTTTTAGGTACAAACAATCCATCACATATATCAATATGCACTTGTGGCACATCATGTAAAATTGATTCTATTTTATTTTCTATTTCTTGATAACTTGATTCGAGTATCGCTGGTATTATATTCATATTTATTTGTTTTCTATTTTTGTTAATCGTCTTATGTGTCTTTCTTCATTTGAAAAATTCTCATCGAGCCAGATCTGCACAATCTCTAGAGCATGTCTTTGTTCAATAAATCGTGCACCAAGGGACATAACATTAGCATTATTATGCTGTCTGCTCAACTTGGCGATCTGAGTATTTAGTTCTATATCATTTCCATATATAAGTGCTGATCTTACGTTTTTAAACCTGTTCACACAGATGTTTTCACCTTGTCCTGAGCCGCCAATGACTATACCTCGATATTGCTTAGAATTGTTGTGTTCAGAAATGTACTCACCGACCATTTTTATATAATCAGGATAATCATCATGTTCATTATATATACCATTTCCAATATCAACAACATCATACCCCTTGTCTTGCAATGAGGTTACAAGATACTTTTTCAATTCGAATCCAGCATGATCTGAGGCGATTACGATTTTCATGGAGTAATTATAGCATGAACTGGTTTTTCCCCTAAACCTAAAAGAAAAAGAGCCTAGACTTTTTCGTCTAGGCGGCTTTTTCGAGAGGGTTTATTTAGTTTAAAACTGGCATTGGGAATTCTGTTCCTGGGCACAATAACATATTCATTTGTCTTTGTGTTGTTTTATAGAAATATCCTGTTGAATAATCTATTCCCCATGGAGTTAGAACATTAGTTCTATATTTCAATTGGAAAGTTTTAACAGCATCAAAAGTCATATTTCCGAAGAATCCTGTTGTTGGGATGTTAAGACCTAGGTTTCCATTTAGGAAAGCTTGTAATCTTTTAACCTCGGCTACATTATTTTTTCTACCTTTTTTCATAAAAGTTTTCATAGTATCACATGTAGATGTTGATGTAATAACATTAGATACAGGTGTACCTGAAGTTATTCCAGAGAACCCACCAACTGGACCACTACCGAATGAAGATCCAACTACTCCACCGCCTCCAGAAACTGGTGGTACTGGTGTTGTTGTAGTTGTAGTAGCAGTTGAAGTTGCATTAAAAGCAGCACAATCTGGATCAGCAACTCCTGTTAGGAAGTCACCGTCAGCATCTGTACCTGCAGCACATGATGCAGCAGTTTCTACAGAAGATGTAGGTATTGTAGTAGTAGCAGTTGTAGTTGCATTAAAAGCAGTACAATCTGGATCAGCAACTCCTGTTAGGAAGTCACCGTCAGCATCTGTACCAGCAGCACATGAAGCAGTAGTTTCTACAGCTACAATTGCAGCCTTAGTTGTTACAGTTAATAATGTCGATAGCGTTAAAAGCATTATCAGTAAAAATGTTGTTTTTTTCATAATGGATTGAGTGTACCACAGAAGATAATCTTGTCAAGTGTTCTACGTGATGCAAAAGAAAAAGCCGGTCACCCTGTGAGGGATGACCAACTTGTAGTGGAAGGTGCGGATTTAGGGTTTAAGCCCTTTAATCCTCCAGAAACGTTTGAGGTCGCTGGTAATTGGGAACGTAACGGTTGCATCTGGAGCAACAGTGACATCTGTGGCATTATCCCAGTCGGCCAAATTGACGGATGTTTCCACCCACCAGCTTTTACGATACGAATCGGCCGTAAGACCGGTGGTTGTGATAGTACCAGTCCCACCAGCACGGATAAACGATGTTTTTGGATTGTTAGGATACTCCGTCGTCACCCCAATCACAGGATATGCCGTCTCGTTGACCAATTTCACCATTGCCGATTGATCGTTCGCCGAGAATGAGAACGACATCGTCGCCCCATCGATTGTATAGGTGCCGGACAAACTCCGGTAGAGCACCCAATAGTCGCCAACAAGGACCAACTGCGGAAGCACCGCCTTCTGCTCGGTAATCAAGAATTCCTTGATGTTCGGGATTGAAGTCCCGACCAGATTGGAATTGATGGGCACGATCAGATTGCCGGCGAAGTCCCGAGCAAAGATGCTCGGCAGAGACACATCCCCTTCAGGATTGAACTTAGACTGAGCCATGTTCACTCCGACCGGGTTATGAATGGTGTAGTCGTTGTCGATCCAACTCTCAACTGCAAAGGAAGCTGCCGTGAAGGTCACCGAGGTGGTGTCTTCAGGGAATACAATCTTTGCCGCGAATGATGCATACGTCGCAGTGCCCTTTGCAGTGTCTTCAACCTTCCTCAACGAGGAGAGGCTGTCCAGCCGATTTTCGGTCGCCGGAAAGACGTCTGCATAGAATTTGATCACCGGAGTTGCAACAACCTTGACTCGTGCAGCCTGGTCTTGAAAGGAGAACAGGATTGGAGTCCCGCTGCCTACCGTATAGGTACCTGACAAACTCCGGTACAATACCCAGTAGTCGCCTGCAAAAACCAGCGGTGGAAGGTCTTTCTGTTGCTCAGTAATGAAGAACTCTTTGGTATTCGGAATTGCAGTCCCGACCAGATTCGCAGCAGGTACCACCAAGTCGTTGGCGAAGTTCCGAACAAAGATGCTCGGGACAGTCGCGTCGCCTTCGGGGTTAAACTGAGAAGTGGCCATATTGACACCGACCGGATCGTGCTGGATGTAGTCACCGTTGCACCATGATTCGACGGCGTAGCTCGCTCCCGTGAAGGTGACCGAGGTCGTTCCTTCGGGGAATACAATTTTTGCTGCAAAACTAGCGTAGGTTGCCGAAGCAACCTCCGTATCCTTGAGGTTTTTGACGGAAGACAGAACATCCAAGCGATTTTCAGTCGCTGATGATGAGCTGTCGGCATAGGTTGTCATCACAGGTTGAGCTGTGGCAACGAGACTCGCAACAAGTGCAAGTCCCAGATGGACGATTTTAGTTTTCATGATGTTGATGATTTTCTGATTTTCTGGGAACCTTGACCATTTTTGATTCAAGATGCTGACTCAAATATAATACATTATTTCTATATTTTGTCAATAGTTACCACCTACCTATTGAAGATCCATCAACGGGTCAATATAGTGAGCTGAAATACCTCCGAAGTTTTTACTACCTTTAAACTGATTATTTATGATATTGATCTGATTGATATAATTCGCTTTTGATGTTTGATAGAAAGTTACATAACCCGGTTCAACATTTCCAGTCTCTTGTCCGACAATAACTTTAGTAGAACCTGTCCCAACCGATGCCTGATCTACTTCAGTTTTTGATATTAGTATACTTCCATCCGTTCCTTCAGCTTTATTGCGATAAGACATAAGTATTATAGAACTACCCGGTCTTCTATCTAGAATATTAAGTATGTGATTAAAGGTATAATTACTTGAATTATTATACGTAATAGCAGGAGTCCATCTTTGTGCAGAATCATAGAAATGAGGAATCACAACACTTAGTCGTATATTATTTGACCCTAGTCTATTTGTTGCATTATTTATAAAATTTACAAAGTTAGTTAGCACCGATGCTTTATTTTGCTCATATCTTGTTAAGAGATACGGTTCAACATCAAACTGGAAGGATCGAATTTTATTTGCACGAGAATTATTGTATTCAATAGCATAATCTATAACAACATTTGCTTTGGTTGCATTTGGATCCTCTGCCCAATCACGCCAACCTGCTTCCACATCAACCTGTATATTGTTCTTATTAGCCAATATTATAAAATTTTCCAACGCATCAGAGTATCTTCTTTTCTTCGTATCTTTATCTAACCCTGCTGGCAGACTGTTGATTGCTAAGTAATCATCAATTGTTATGTAGATCACATTTATTTTGTTAGCAACAGCACCGGCAATAACCTTATCTCTATACGTTGCAGACATTGCATAAGGTGATGTCCATACCCATGTACCATATTCCCTCGTATCAGGATTAAAAGGTGTAACTTCACCAACCACAGCAACAGGATCATTAACCACAGGCGATTCCACTACAGGAGCACTAGCAATTGGTGCACTTGTAGTTGTACCTAAATTTGATACTAGTGTCGCACAAGCGTCTTCAGAATCGTCCGCAGTGGCACACGCTTCAGTTTGTACAGAATTTAAAGATACATCTCCTGCCTTATATGTTGTACTAAATGAAATACTCTTAGTGATACCCTGCAATATATCGCCAAGCACCCAGTAGTAATTAGAAGCTGATGGTTTTGGAACAGATGATACAAAAGATTGATTATTTGAATAATAAACAGAAATACTTGCATTCACACATGTCTCTGCACCTGCATTTTTAACATCCATTGTATAGTTCGAATTTGAACCTAATGAAAAAACATCTTTATCTAATTTAAAAGTAAGTGCCAAACTACAGTTTTCTCCCCCGGCTGTACCAGCAAAAGATGATAGGGGCTTTGAAACAATTTCACCGACCACAACCACAGGTTTACGATCCCTTTTAGAAACCGAACCTACCGCCTCCCCTTTGGATACAGTAGTAGTGTCCGAAAGCTGTCCAAGCTTTACATCGACCTCTTTAATTTCCATAGCACTGTCTGTGGATGATAAATTTTGAATTACTAATGCAGAAAGTAACAAAAACGAAATTATTCCTAATACCTTTATTTTGTTGTTTGTTAAATTATTTTTCATATATACCTATATTATATATAATATTAATTATTAATCCATAACACCCTTCCTCGCCCATTTTTGCCACTTAACCTCTCGCCGTCTGACCATACCCCAAATAGACTTTACTAAAGCATTGAATTCAACGAATGTTACAAAGTAAAATAGTAACCATCCAATAGGCAGTAGGATATAAAATGACAAACCTTTCTTTGTTTCTTTATCGTCAAAAAACATTTGCACAAAAAACATCGTACTCACAACAATAACCCCTGAAATAAAAGATGAAAAATCATTTATCAAATAAGAATATATATAAAGAAAGGTTAAGAAAAATATTTCCAGAGAAAGTTGAAGTTCTCCAAAATAAGAAAAAGGTAGGATGATCCAACTTAGAATTTTACGATGGTGTTTTTGAAAACTAAAAAATAGGTCCAGGTTTTGATTAAAGGTTTCAAAACGCCCACGTTTCCATCTCAATCTTTGATTTAAAAGACCTTGAACCTCATCAGCTCCCTCTGTATAAACCAATGCATCTGCGGCATATACAATTTTTAAGCCAGCACTCTGTATACGAACAGACAACTCTATATCTTCTGTTATATTCTTTGTATTATACACACCGACTTTTTCAAACGTTTCTCGACGAAAAGCCCCAGCAGCACCTCCTATAATATATATACTATTCATAATAGAATCAGCTTTTTTAAAATAAAAAGAAAAAAGAAATTCAAGATATTGAATAACCCCAATTAGAGTATTTGTATTTCCAACTTTTACATTTCCTACAGCTGCCATAACCTCAGGATTAGCAAAATAACTCACAAATTTTTCTATGGTATTTTTACAAACAATACAGTCTGCATCTATTGATAATAGTATATCACCTTTAGATAACTCTATTGCTGTATTAAGTGCTGCACCCTTACCTTCATTATGCTTATAGTTATAAATTATTTCTATAGACTTTTTTACCCCTGATTTTTTAGAATTGTATTTTTCAATAAATGCTTTTATCAAGTTATCAGAATTATCCGTAGAACCATCATTTACTATAACTAGTTCTATATTTCTATATGTACTTTTTAACAAACTTCGAACCGTAGTAAGTATTCCAATTTCTTCATTCCAAGCAGGTATCATAACCGATACCAGTGGTTTATATTTTTTAATCTTAAAGTAATTCTTTGCATTTGAAATAGCAACCGACACGTCATACCAAGGACTTATAAACATATATAAAAAATATTTACCAAGGAGTATACTGGAGAAGAAAATAATTATACCTCTCAAAATAGGAAATTGATAATCGTTATTTGGTGTAAGTATAAAAACCGAAAAAATAATCTGAAAAGTAATCAAATAAAGTAAAATATAAATGGATATTTTATTGATTTTATTTTTATCCATGATTTTTTTCATGCTTATTACAATTAATAACATATATACAAATCTTCGCATAAATATTTGAAATTATAATTAATATTATAAATATTGTTATAACTCTATATGAAGTATTTGGAAATGTAGATATCAAATAATAACCGATAAAACTTAAAAAAACCAAAGATACTGTCATTAACAAGACTGCTGGTATGATCATACGTATGAATTTGATTGTTCTATCGATCTTCATATCTAAATTATACACTATTTTTTAAAAACGTCAAGTACCGTTAGTATACAGATTCCAAATAAGGCAATATATTCAAGGTAGAATGACTATATACTTTTATACCTTGTAAGACTTATACGTATTTGTAAAAAAATAAAACTACTGTTTCGTTGAACGGTTTTATTAACGACGTAGAGTGAGAGAAACAAAAGTGATTACACTTTTGTTTCCGAACCGAGGAAGTTAACTTTCAATACCCCAAGGCTCTGCGTCGGGGTGTATTCATTTTATTGTGTTTGTTTACCCCATCTTCTCCATCACCTTCTCCACATGTTTCAACAAACTATGTGTATACCCCCCTTCATTATCATACCAAGCAAGCACTTTCACCAAATTTCCATCAGCAACCCGTGTCATCGAAAGATCAGCGATCGATGCATGAGGGTTTCCAACAATGTCATGAGATACCAATTGTTCTCTTGTTGTTGTAAACACACCGCTCCATTTAGATTCTTTAGCAGCCTCTTCTAGAATAGTATTCACTTCTTCTTTTGTAGTATTTCTCTTTGAGATAAATGTAATGTCAGCAATAGAACCAGTTACCACAGGAACACGAACTGCAATACCATCGAATTTTCCTTCAAGATCAGTTATAACCTTAGCAACTGCAATAGCAGCACCGGTTGATGATGGTGCCATATTGTTAGGTGCAGACCTTCCCTCTCTCCAGTCTTTTTTATTTGGACCATCAACAAGTGACTGACTCGCAGTGTATGCATGGGTTGTATTTAATAGTGCCTTCTCTATACCGAGTGTTTTATTTAAAATATCAATAACCGGTGATGATGCATTTGTAGTACATGACGCGTTTGACGTAATGAGGATTGATGTGTCGTTTAGCACATCCTCGTTGATTCCCATCAATACTGTTGCACCTTTTACATCAGATTCTTCATCTTTTGCAGGAGCCGACAATACAACTCTTTTTGCTCCAGCTTTTATGTGTGCATTAGCTTTTGCATAACTTGTAAAAAATCCAGTTGATTCCAAAACAACATCCACTGCCAAATCTTTCCACGGTAGAAGTGCGGGATCTTTCTCTGATAAATATTTTACCTTTTGACCATTAACGATTAGATTTGAACCTTCTTTGTCAACTTGTATGTCAAGTTTGCTTTGACCATAAGCTGTATCATATTTCATCAAGTAGGCGATATTTTCAATATCGGCCAAATCGTTGATTGCTACTATATTTATATCTTTATTTTCTACAGCAAGTTTTAAGAATGCACGGCCAATTCTTCCTGCTCCGTTTATTGCGATGTTTTTCATGGGGTTTATTTTAGCATATTACAAAAGAAAACGCCCCGGACTTTCGTCCGGAGGTTGAGGCTTGCTGATTGTTTACCATCGCTGGCCGCCTCCGCTGTAGGCAATGCCCATTGGGTGCATCTTGCGCATCCGACGGCGGATCGAGGTATCATCGAGGCAGTCGACAGGTTTGCGGTTATTTGAAGTTCGATTGATCGACCGGTCGCTGATCATCCAATCTTCCGCGGGTGTTCTGTGGGTATTTTTTTTGTTTCTGGCCATGGTGCAATGTGGAGTAGTTGTTGTCCACAAAGATATATTGTCATGAGGTAAAAAATAAGTCAATATTTTATTTTTCTTTTGAAAATCTTTATCTTCTCTTCAGGTCTTCTTTATGATGTTTGTGGAACAATAGGTTGGTGGAATATACCAAAATCAGAGAAATTATAGAAAAGGCAAAATCTGAGTATAAAAATATTGGAAAGGTGTTTTGTCCGTATCTAAATCAACATATTATATTCACAGAAAGAGGTTTTAGTCATTTGATTTACAAAGACCGCGATATGAGACCATATCATGAAATAATAAACAGACTAAATTCACTTAAATTTGTACCCAAAATACTTTCTAAATCTGGAACACTACAAGAATACGAAAAAAGAGATGTTCAATACTTTGGTTTTATAGCAATAATAAGTTCTAAAAAATATAAAGTTGTAATTTTAAAAGATATTACCAATGAATATAGATTTGTATCCGTAATTCCTAAACATCGAACTGGTACGCGAGATGACATCAAAAAACCCATCCCGTAAAGAATGAGTTTTTAGAACATGTTCGATCTCGGCCTGGAAGCTTCGTAGCCGATAGGGACTAAAAAATCCACGAACATGTAAGTATAATATTACACTGTGAGATATTTTGCAAACTACTCAACATCCCTCAATTTTTCCAAAAACGGATCACTATTCATAACCTCAACCGTCCCAGCTTCTGCAATATCAATGTTTAAAATACCGTCAAGATGATCGTATTCATGTTGTAAAAGTCGAGCTATAAAACCATCATATTCTTTTATATTAAAATTCCCATGTTCATCCGTATACTCCATGGTTATATTTTTCGATCTTTTTACATCACCCCACATTGGAGCACAACTTAAACAACCTTCTCTGTATAAATTTTGTTCTTGTGATTTTTTTATAATTTTTGGATTAATATAAATTTGAAAATTATCTTCTACAAATGTTACGAAAACGGATTTGTTTTCACCTATTTGCGGAGCAGCTAGTCCTCGACCTCGACCGGTTTTTTCCCTATATTCTTTTAAGACTTTTATCAGGAAATGGCCAATCACAACCCCTTGTCGAAAATCGGCGTCAATGGTTTTTTCTCTGAGAACCGGATTACCAACTTTTACAATTTCTTCCATATTATTTCAATGCACTCTTTAACGCCTCCTGTGCTGTTGCCGGATTGATCGCGCCCTTTCCTTCTTTCATCACCTTTCCTACGAGGTACATCAACAATGCTTCTTTCCCAGCTTTATAATCATCAACCTGAGTTGAGTTGTTCTGTATAACTTCTTTGATAATATTATTTAAAAATTCTGGATCAGCCTTAATAATCAAACCTTTTTCCTCGGCAATATCTTTAGCTTTTCTGTTCCTTAATTCTTCCTCAGCTTTCCATAGCAAAGTTATCATATCTTTTGCTCCACGAGATGATAATTCTTCTGCACCGATCATATTGATAATATCAACAAATTGATCCATATTTACATACTCATTCAATTCACCCTTAACGGCTGTTTCTTTTTTTATAAGCCCAGCAATATCAGAAGTAATATAGTTTACTGATAATTTTTGCAGCTTTTCATCTTTTATAAGTTCTAAAATCTTCTCAAAATAATGACCATAGAAAGAATCAGATACAAACATTTCCACATCCTCATTTTTTAAACCAAGAGCGGTGTATTTTTCCCTTTTTGTATTTGGTAAAATTGGCAAACCAGCTTTCAAGATCTCAAGATTAAATTCTGGAATTTTTGAAATATACAATTTTGGTAAATCTGGATCTGGAAAATATCTGTAGTCGTTAGCATTTTCTTTTATTCTTTGTGAAAATGTTTTTCCGGTCGCATCGTCATACCCCCGAGTTTCCTGGACCACTTTTCCACCTGATTCTATAAGTTCTTGTTGTCTTTTTATTTCGTACTCGATAGATTTTTCAGCTACACGAAATGAGTTCAGGTTTTTAATCTCAACTTTTGTTCCCCAAGGCTCACCTTCTTTATGTATTGAAATGTTTACCTCAACACGCATTTGACCAAGTTCCATGTTTGCATCTGACACATCGAGTGTTCTTAAAAGTAACTGTAATTCTCTTCCAAAATTTCCTGCCATAACAGAGTCATATATAACCGCATCGGTCACCAATTCCATTAAAGGTAGTCCAGCCCGGTTATAATCAACAAGAGAATAATCTCCTTTATCATGTGATGAGCGGGCTGTATCTTCTTCTAAGTGGATACGAGTTAAAGTTACATCAACATCATTTCCTTTGGCGTCTTTAACTTTAACTTTTCCTTTTTGAACAAGAGGATATGCATATTGAGAAATCTGATAGCCTTTTGGTATATCCGGATAAAAATAATTCTTTCTATCCCATTCAGTAAAGTCAGCAATCTCGGCATCAACTGCAAGTCCAACTTTCAAAACATTTTGTATTGCTTGTTTGTTTAAGGTTGGAAGCGTTCCAGGGTGTGCCATACAGATCGGGCAGATGTGGATGTTTGGATTTCTTTCGAGAGGGTCGTTGAGACATGAACAAAACATCTTGGTCTTTGTTTTCAATTCAGCATGTATTTCAAGGCCGATTACAGGTATGTAGGCAGATGTATTCATATCTCTTATTTTTAGCACATTTTAGGCAAATGAAAAAGCACCCCGCCGCGATTGCGACAAAGGTGGTTTGGGGGTTGAAAAATCAACATGGTTCAATTCGGGACCTTAACGACGACCGTCATCCTACAAAAGAGGTCAGTGATACGAGTCAGGAATGATCGACGCTTTATCCTCGGTATGAGTGGTGGATAAGTAGCAACAACTGCTGAAGTTGCCTCGTCATAGTGCAGACGAATTTCCCTCTCACAATTTTCATGATGCACTATAAAGTATATATCTGTATCCTTCTCGAGACAGATAACACTCAAAGTGCAGACACGAGTGGCAAAAGGTTGGACTTGGACCATGCCGAAGTCATATGCTTCTTCGGGCCAATCAATTGCTCCATGAGTAAGGACAGCAATTAGAACCCTATTGGCATTTTGTTCGGGCTGATTGTCTTTGGCCAAAAAGGTCTTATTGTTGGTCAAAAACCCATCATAGACGAGGCCGTCGTTAGAGGTTTGGATTGCTCGATATGGACAATCTGGACCAAAACCCCGCAACAACAGAGCATGCCTATGAAATTTCCAACCCGGCCTGACCAGAGGAGCAGCATCGTGAGAAACATTAACAGAAAAAAGCTTCATAAGGTTGTTTTAAATAGGTTGTTTATGATTATCAAAACGCATTACCAGACTCTACCTTGAGTTGGTTCTAATACCATAACACGATGAATGCAGAATGACAAATTACTCCGCAACCTTTTGATCCTCTCTAACCGCCTTCACCAACCAATCTCCAAGCTCTTTTAGATTATCAAAATCATAGATCGAAACGATTTTAATATCATCATCATGAACTTTTAATTTCTTCATAAATTCTGCTGCCTTAACTTTTGAATCTTCAACTCCTAAAATATCACTCTTTGTTAAAAGAATAATTTCAGTTTTATTTAATAGTTCAGGATCAAATTCTTTCAACTCATTTCTAATCACATTGTAGACATCAACCATTTCCTCAACTGTTTGTTCCAAAGAAACACAGTGACAAAGCATTTTTGTTCGTCTTATATGTCTTAAAAATTTATGACCTAACCCTTTTCCATCTGATGCACCTTCAATAAGTCCTGGAATGTCAGCAAGTACAACGTCATATATAGTTCCTAGGTTTGGTTCAAGTGTGGTGAAAGAATAGTTTCCAACTTTTACATCAGCTTTTGTAAGCGCATTTAAAAGAGATGATTTTCCAGCGTTTGGCAGTCCAATAAGACCTACATCCGCAATCATTTGTACTTCTATATGATATCTACCTTCTTCTCCTGGTTTTCCTGGTGTCCATTCTTCAGGCTTTTGATTTGTTGAACCTTTGAAGTGTTCATTTCCAAGCCCTCCTGATCCACCTTTTAATATACGAATAGTTTGTCCAACCTCTGTAAGCTCAATCTCAGGCATAACGATAGTATCAGTATCATGAATATTGATATCTTCTATTCTTTTAATAATAGTTCCTATTGGCAGATCAATATATAAATCCTCTCCACCTTTTCCATCACAAGAGTCACCTCCTCCGTATGCTCCATCTTGGGCAAAAAATTCTATACGGTGAGCATATTTTCTCAAGTAAAAAGTGTCCGCTACTGCACGGATAAACACATCACCTCCACGACCACCATTACCTCCTGAAGGTCCACCAAACTCCTTTGCATATTCATGCAACCAGCGAACAACCCCGTTGCCTCCATGGCCGGCTTTGATGTGTATTTTCATTTCGTCTATAAATGTCATGGGTAGAGTGTAGCATAGAAAGTTGAGAAAATCTTTATCTAAACTTTAGAATTTCTTTGGGAAAACTTTATACCTGTGATGATAAAATATTTGATATATTAATTGTAAAAAGTTAATATATATATAAAATAATAACCAAAAAAATATGAGAATACTTTTGATCGAAGATGATATTGATTTAGCAACAGCCTTAGTAGAATCTTTGGAGGCACACAACATTATTGTTGATACATGCAACGATGGAGAATCTGGATCTTACATAGCTAGGACAAATAGTTATGATTTAATTTTGATGGACAATATTTTACCAAAAAAACTTGGTATACATATTTGTCGAGAATTAAGGAATTTAAACAATGCAACTCCTATACTTTTTATGAGTATACAAAATGATGTTACTGATAAGATTAAATTCTTAGATGCCGGGGCAGATGACTGCATTGCAAAACCTTTTTCTACAAATGAATTAGTTGCTCGAATAAAAGCTATTGGAAGAAGATCATATAATATAAAACAAGATATTCTTACGTTAGACGATGTCACCATTGATAGGGATAATTACTTGGTTTGCAAAAAAGGTAAACCTGTTTATTTTACAAGAAAAGAGTTTATGATACTGGAACAAATTGCCGAGAAACCGGGACAAGTTATAACCAGAACAGAGATAATGGAGCGTGTATGGAAAAAAGATTTTAATCCGTTTTCCAATACAATAGAAACCCATATTCGAAACATACGAAAAAAGATTGACGGAAAATATAAGAAAAAGATTGAAACCATTCCTGGACGAGGATATAGAATCAAAAAAAACTACCTCTAACTACCCCCACTTCTTCGCTAACAACCCTTTATACGCAGCCTGTGTCTCCGCCTCTTGCTTAGATTTCCCTTCCCCTGATGCAATATGTATATCCCCCAAGAAAACCCCCACAGTAAAAATCTTATTGTGATCAGGACCAGCTTCTTTTATCAAATCATATCTAGGTGTAACTCCCATATGCTCTTGTGACATTTCTTGAAACAAAGATTTTGAATCTATAAATTGCTTATTTTCTATTACAGAATCAATAAGCACATGAACATTTTTATCGATAAATTTTTGAGCAACATCATATCCCTGATCAAGATATATCGCTCCGATTAGTGCTTCAATCACATTTGCTAAAATATATTGTCGTGCCCGTCCTTCATCTTTAGCTTCACCTCGAGATAATAATAAGAATTCATTCAAACCCATATCCTCAGCAACTTTAGACAAAGTTACAGCATTCACAAGTGCCGATCTCAAAGCAGTCATTTCACCTTCTGGTTTTTTTGGATATTTTTTATATAAAAAGTCTGTCACCACCAATTCCAAAACAGCATCACCTAAGAATTCTAATCTTTCATTATGTTCAAGTCCTGAATTTCTATTTTCATTTAAAAATGATCTGTGTGTAAAGGCTTTTATAAGTATGTTAATATCAGCAAACTGTATATCTAACTGTTTACATAATTTATTAAATTTAGTTATATCTATTGTCGCCATTGTTTTATTTTATATCTTTTAAGATTTCAAACGTGTGTTTGAATACTGGAACCATATCTTCGTATAGTTTTAAATCTAGAACATTGTCTAAATCAAACCACGCCACATCTCGAATACCACCATCTTTTTTATTTGTAAGAGGACCAAATTCAGCCTTTGCTATACAATATGTAACTTTTTTCTTCACAACTTTCAATTCTGGATGCGAAGCCACATATTCATTAGTATCGCACACTTTTACGAATTCTGTATCTACACCAAGCTCTTCTTTCACTTTTCTAAACGAACACTGTTCTACTGTTTCTGCATCTTCTATTTTACCTTTAGCTAGAGTCCAGAAACCAAAAACATCATTCACAAGGGCAATATACATCTTTCCTTCCTTATCGTGTGTATATACAAAAGTTCCAACAACCTGAACTACTGGTAGAGTTGCTTTTTCTTCTTCAGGCATATCGGCCCATTTTGACTTGTTTTTATTTTGGTCTTTTTTAGGAATATGTCTTTCGAGGTCTTTTTCTGTATCTCCGTATATATCTTTATATACTGAACCTAGTACTCCGTTGATAAATTTTCCTGATGTCTCACTTGAAAAAAACTTAGCAACTTCAATCGCTTCATTAATAGCAACTTTTGAAGGAACTTCTTTTTTATCAGCAAAAATAAGTTCATATAAGCCCAAACGTAAAACGTTTCGGTCCACCATAGCAATCTTTTCAATAGGCCATTCTGGTGCAGCTTTTGTAATTATTTGATCAATCTCAATTTGTTTCTTTAAAACCCCATCCAATAGATCTTTAGCATATACCTTATCAGCATCATCTTTATAAAATTCCTCAATATTATGATTCAAAATTTCCTCGAAATCGTTTTTATCGTTTCCTCTGAAATCCATTTCAAATAATGATTGGAGAACAACTACTCTTGATTGATGTCTGCTTGCCATATGTATTTATTTTGTTATTTATATAAAGTTCTAAGATTTTGATAATATATTCAATATATACCAACTATTTTACAACTTCCTCAGGTTTACCTCCTTTTATAGCGCCTTTTACAGCTTGAGACTTAACAGCTTTTTTATCGATTTTAGAAGTCATATCAACTACCATTTTACCTTTAAAATACCCACAATTTTTACATAAAATATGTGTAGGGTTAGGTTGTCCGCAATTTGAGCAGAGTGTTAAATTGATAGCAGAAAGAGCATGATGAGATCGACGATTTCGAGTATGCCCTCTTGTATGACGCATGTGGTTTACCATAATGCTAATAAGTATACGTATTTTTCTATAAAATGCAAGATGAGGCACAAGGTGCGAATTACGGTCAATCTGACCACACGTTTACCATCTTCGTCAATTGGCGAATATTGTTTTCAACTAATTGAAAAATGTTCTATTATATTTATATATAGGTAAATTCATTTAACCATTATATCATATATGTCAAATTGACCATTTAATATAGTATAATTCAACCTATATGTTTAAAATATTTAGGATATAATAAAGACATGGAATTCACTCATTTACACACCCATAGTAGTTACAGTTTACTTCAGGCTGTTCCTAAGATCCCCGACTTACTCCAAAAAGCCAAGCAATATGGAATGAAAGCACTCGCTCTGACTGATAATGGTAATATGTATGGAACTATTGAGTTCTATCAAGAGTGTTTAAAGAAAGAAATCAAGCCCATCATCGGGGTGGACTTTTATGTAGCAAGTCGTACTCGTCACGATCGCGAAGGTAGACTTGATGCCAAAACTACCAGACTTGTTTTATTGGCAAAAAATTATGATGGGTACATGAATCTCATAAAGTTAGTCACTGAATCTAATCTAGAAGGTTTCTATTATCGCCCTCGTATCGATACAGAGCTCATTCAAAAGCATAACAAAGATTTGATCTGTATAATTCCATTTGATAGTAGTGAGATTTCAAACAACCTAAAGATTAATGACTTTGAAGTAGCTGACAAGATTTATGAAAATCTAAAATCAGCCTACGGACAAGATGATGTATATTATGAATTATTAAAACAAGAAGATATTTCAGGATCGCAAGAATTGGAAGAGAAAATAATTACATTTTGTCAAAGACACAATATTCAACTGGTCGCATCAAACAACGTACTTTACATTGAACCTGAAGATAAGAAAGCTCGTTTAACAATGCTTTCAATCCAAAGTAATAATCCTGATCGAAACATAACTGATGATGGTGATTTTTCTTTTCTCTCTCCTGAACGTGCACTTGAATTATTTACAAGTGAAAACAAAGAGCGGGACATCATCTACAAACAAGCTCTGGCCAATACCCAAGTTATTGCTGATAAAACAAGTTTTGAAATCGAGCTTGGAAAATGGGTATTTCCTAAAATGGAATTACCTGAAGGAAAAAATGCGGACCAATGTTTACGCGAAGTGGTATACGAAGGATTTGCAAAAAGAAATGTAGAGCAAGATGAAATCACTTTAAAAAGAGTTGAATATGAGTTGGAAGTTATTAAAAATAAAGGATACTCACCCTACTTTTTGATCGTGGCAGATTTATTGAAATATGCTAAAGAGCATGAGATTCTATCCAACATTCGTGGATCTGTTTGCGGATCGATGGTGACCTATCTTTCTGGGATTACTCACATCAACCCTATCGAGTATCAGATTCCTTTTGAACGTTTCTTAAACCCTGAGCGCCCTTCCGCTCCCGACATCGATATGGACTACGCCGATGACAGGCGAGCTGAGATGGTAGACTATGCCAGATTTAAATATGGAAAAGATAAAGTGGCACAGATCGGAACATTCGGAACTATGGCTGCCAAAGGATCTGTGAAAGATGTAGCCCGCGCACTCGGCTATCCGTATGAACTTGGTGATCGCATATCAAAACTTATCCCTCTTGGATCACAAGGTTTTTTAATGACTATAAAACATGCTCTGGAGATAACAGATGAGCTCCGTGAGTTGTATGAAAAAAATCCTGATGTAAAAACAATTATAGACATGGCACAAAAAGTTGAAGGTTGTGCTCGTCATATCTCCGTGCACGCGGCCGGTGTGGTTATTTCCCCTACTGAGTTAACTGATTTTACTCCCCTTCAATACGATACTAAAGGTGAAAATAAAATCATCAGTCAATACGACATGTACTCTGTTGAAGAAGCCGGTCTTTTGAAGTTCGACTTTCTTGGATTAAAAAACTTAAAGATTATTGCAGAATGTAAACAGCTTATTCGACGTCTCTATGAAAAAGAAATTGATATTGATAACATGGCGGTAGATGATGAAAAAACTTTTCAGATGTTGGCTCGTGGTGAGACTGTTGATCTCTTCCAGTTAAACGGTGAAGGTATGACAAAATATTTAGTTGATCTGAAACCAACAACGATTCACGATATTAATGCGATGGTGGCTTTGTATCGTCCGGGCCCTATTCAATTCATTCCTCTATATATCGAACGTAAACACAATCCATCTCTTATCACATACATGGACCCGATGCTTGAAGATATTCTAGAAAAGACATATGGAGTTTTAGTATATCAAGATGACCTTCTGATGATGGCCCACAAGATTGCAGGTTACTCTTGGGGAGAGGTTGATAAATTCCGTAAGGCGGTGGGTAAAAAGATTCCAGAAGAAATGGCGAAGCAAAAAGAAAAGTTTATTGATGGATGTGTGTCTCATGGCGGTTGGTCAAAACAAAAAGCAACTGATGTGTGGAAATGGATCGAACCTTTCGCTGCTTATGGGTTTAACAAATCTCACTCGGTGTCTTATGGTCGTGTGGCATATATCACTGCATACCTGAAAGCTAACTACCCGGCTGAATACATGGCGTCAGTTCTTACATCTGAATCAGGAGATGTTGATTCTATCTCCGTCTCTGTTAAAGAATGTTTGAGAATGAACATTGAAGTACTGGCACCGAATGTAAATAGTAGTTTTGGTAACTTTACTGTTTTGAAAGGTCACAATGATGGACAAGATGCAATCTCCTTTGGACTCTACAGTATTAAAAACTTTGGTGAAGGTATTGGTGACTCGATTATCAAAGAAAGAAAAGATCATGGAATTTATACAAGTATTGAAAATTTATTGGAGAGAATCACTGATAAAAATTTAAATAAAAAATCTCTTGAGGCGCTAATCAAATCAGGGGCGATGGATGACTTTGGTGATCGTATAGATCTTTTAGAAAATCTTGACAGATACCTTGACTACAACAAGACAACAACAAAGCAAGATAAATCTCAAGGAAACATGTTTGATATGTTATTTGGACAAGTGGAAGTGGAAACATTAAAAGAAAAAGTTGAGCAACGAAAAGAATCCCTTCCTCAACGGTTATTGTGGGAAAAAGAATTGTTGGGAATTTATTTGTCAGGCCACCCATTGGATAAATACAAAGAAGCCTGGGCAAAGCGACCTGTTAACATCGCTAAGATTTTAGAAGTTGCTGTTGCAGACCAAGGATATTCAGACATACTAGGAATCATTGAAGGGACCAAGGAGATAGCAACAAAAAAAGATGCGACGAAGAAAATGATTTTCTTTAAACTTAAGGATTTATCTGCCGAGATTGAGTGTGTGGTATTTCCAAAACAATTTGAAGAATTGAAACATAAAGTGGCTGATGAATTTGTAGTGTTGATAAAAGGAAAAATTTCTATTAGAGAGGAAAAGAAAAGTATTATTGTGGAGAGTATTAAGGTTTCGAAGAGCGGGGTTTAGATAGTACTCTCCTTCTCATTATCAGTTTTATAATGCTGTACTAATTTCATATTTCCTCTCACACCCTCATATTGTAGAAAATCACAGTTTGCGAATTTTTCTATTTGATCAACTTCTTCTATCGGAATTTCTTCTAATATAAATCTCAATGCTCTCATAGCAAATCCATGTGATGTTACCAAAACAGTATCTCCATAATGCCCATCAAAAAAACTATTTAAGAATGTACTTATTCTGTCGGATGTCTCTATCAAACTTTCTCCACCAACAGGTGTAGAGTGAAAATTTCCTGTTAATTTAAAATGTTCTTGAAGATATGGAAAATGTGTACCTAGTTCATCTTTTGTTAAAAAATATCCATACCCATTTGTTCTTTCCCGAAGTAGTGGAACTTGATAGGTTTTTATATTTTGTAAATCCATTTCTGTTTTTATAATATCCAATGTTTGTCTTGCCCGTACCATTCCTGAATGAACAGCTGAATCATATTTCATATTTAAATCTTTCAAAACTTTAGAAATTCCTTTTGCTTCATTTTTTCCTTTATCACTTAATGGAGTTAAATGGTTCGGTGGTTGATTATTTGTTATATCCTTATCATCAATTGCGTATGCACCGTCCATCAATTTATTTCTCTCAGATTCGCCATGTCTTACGATGATTAGGGTTTTTGTCATTATATTTAATCTACCATTATAGATTTCCTTTTTCAATCTCCCCTCTCACCTTCTCCATAAATTTCGCCATGAAATGCAGGTTATGAATCGTCGCCAAAGTCCCCGCCAACATTTCCCCAGCTTTATACAGATGACTCATATACGCCCGAGTATAGTTCTTACAGGTATAACACCCACACCCAAACTCTATAGGACCGAGATCATCTTTATACTTCGCATTCTTCAGATTCAAATTTACATACGAAAATGTATCAGCATTGTCATTTACAAAGACAGTTCCAGTCCGTGCATTCCTGGTCGGCATTACACAATCAAACGTATCACACCCCTCTTGCACCCCTTTGATAACATCTGACGGCTCACCAATACCAAGTAAGTGTCTTGGTTTGTTCTCGGGCAGTATAGAGTTCACCCAGTGCACCGCTGTGATCATATCCTCTTTAGCAAAAGATCCACCAATACCAAATCCATCAAATTCAACTCCATTGTATGAAAGTTCAGAAATAAATTTTGCTGATTCTTTTCGTAAATCTTCATGACGACCACCTTGTATGATTCCAAATAATGCTTGCTTAGAGAATGCATCGGTATTCTCAACATGAGTCTTTAGTGATTCAAGTGCCCATCGATGTGTTCTATCTAATGATCTCTTTTGATATTCGATTGGTTCATGAGGAGATGTACATTCATCAAATGCAAAGATAATATCCGCTCCGATATTTTGTTGAATCTCAATAGATTTTTTCGGTGTAAAATAATGTGCTGATCCATCAATGATTGATCGAAACATCACCCCTTCTTCATCAACTTTCGCTGGTACCATTGCATTCTCTGTTTCAACTTTATGTCCTGATCCTTTCAAAGAAATCTCATCATACCCAGGTCGTGCACTTGAAGTAAACTTTGTAATGTTTTTACCCAGGGCTACACCCAAAGAAAAAGCCTGAAAACCACCGGAGTCAGTCCATGTTGGACCGTCATAGTTCATAAATTTTCCAAGACCTCCATGTGCCTTAATAATCTCATCTCCTGGTTGTAAATATAAATGATACGTGTTTGAAAGAATTGATTCTGCACCCAGATCTTTTACCATCTCCGGAGTGATACCTTTTACAGTAGCCTTTGTCCCCACAGGAATAAACGCTGGCGTATTGATAACACCATGTGGAGTTTCTATGGTTCCAACTCGAGCTCTGCTTTTTGTAGAGCGAGTCTTTATGGAAAATGTGATTGGACGTTTTTGCATTGGTTTATTTATACCTTAATCAGGAGGTGCAGTAAACCCAATCTGATTTCGAGGCTCATCATTTTCCTTCATCAACAAACGAATAAATTTATAAATCTCATTAAAATTTAGATCATTGTTTCTTTCCATTTCTTCTATCTTTTCCCTTAATTCTTTATAGGTATCGATCATTTCCCTCAATTTGGTAAATATTCGTATTATTTGAATGTTTACAGATATTGCCTTATCACTTTTAAGAACACTTGAAAGCATGGCTATGCCTTGTTCAGTGAAGACGTTTGATTGATATTTTTTATGCTCTCCCCATCTTAAGGTCACAAATTGTGACCTTAAGATGACATTTTTATCCTTATCTTTCAACGTTTTCTGGTTTGCGGTCACAAATTGTGACCGCAAAAATAGCTCAGACTCTGTTTTATTCAATTGAAACATGAAATCTTCTGGAAATCGTTTTATATTTCTTTTAACCGCTTGATTCAAAGCCTTCGTGGTAACACCATATAACATAGCCAAATCCTTATCAAACATGACTTTTCTTCCCCTTATGATGTAAATCTTTTCTCTAATTATTCCAATATTTATATCTTCGTTATTTTCTGTAATTTCTTGTTTTGTCATCTAACCATACTATCAAAACACATATCAAGAAAAACAAAAGATCTTCTAAAGCTCCTCCAAAACTTTCCGAATCTCCTCTACATCAGTGTCAGCATATACCGCACCATCAATCACCACTGTCGGTACTTTAAGTTGTCCTGACAGTTCTATCATCTCATCCATGTAATCTGTATTTTCCATTACGTTTTTTTCGATATAATCAATATCACTTGCATCCAAAAATTCTTTTAGCTCTTTACCCCAGTCACAGTTTGGTTTTGTGTACACAATTATTTTCATTTCTCCATTATACTATTTTTGCAAAACAAAAAACCTAGGGGTTTAAGCCTAGGTTTTTATGTTATTTAAAAACTATTACAAACCTGCATTTAAAGTAGCTCTCGTCATCGGGCCAAAGTACCCATCAGCTGGTGAAATATTAACTGATAATTGATATTTTGCTAAAGCTACCTTTGTATTCTCATCGAAAACATCACCAGTTGATAAAGGTCCAAAACCTTTTGTTGCAAGTATTTGTTTTAGTTGCAAAACATCCGCTCCAATATCACCAACACCCAAGTTTCGGGTAAACAATCCTGTTGTGCTTGAACTTGTTTCTTTATATATAGTTATAACACCTGTATCATATAAACTAAAATCTAATGCAGTGTATGTTGTTGAGGGTTTAACAGAAGTACCAAATGTTGTGTAATTTATACTATATATAGAAGCTTTGACATTATTTCCACCAGCCGGAAATAATGATATTGGAAATGTGGTTTCAATAGCAAATGGTCTTGTATTACCATCTTGATAAAAAATTAAACCTGGTTCTAGTGATGAGGCAGTAACTGTTTTTTCAGTTAAAACTTTACCAGTTGCAACATCTTTAAGCACAACAACAGCACTTGTTCCTGATGCATATATATCAGAGCCATTTGCCTGTATATTTAAAATAAAACGAACATTAACACCCATGTCAACATTATTATTTTTTACAGTTGATATATTTGAAGATACTTTTGAAAACACAGCAGGGCCAGGATTATTCACTAGTGTAGTAGGTGTAGCAGTAACTATTTTAAACACAGAACTTTCACCACCTTTTGGACCGCCAAATACAATCTTATAATTTCCTGGAGTAAAATCTAATGGTATATTCCATACAAATAGTCTATTAAATAGAGAATATTTTGCAGTTCCGATTTCTATAGGTTTTTTGGCTGTGTCATCAACATTAACAACCGTAACAGGATATTTGAGGTTCAAATTCAAACTCAAACTATTCCATCTAATATTCACTTTTTCACCTTGTGCTAATATCGAATCAGCTTTTGGAAAAGTAACAGTGAATGATTTCTTTTCATTTTTTCCTTCTTTTTTATCTTGTCCATATGCGATAGGTGTTCCCTCTGTCACCTTTTCTTTCATATAATTCTTAGAAAAATAAATTCCACCCCCGATTACACCGATGAGTAGAATTATTGATAATATTTTTGTCATGTTTATTTATGTTTTTATTTATTAATTAATGTCTTAATAATATCACCAAAGACAAAACAAAAATACAACCAATTTTTCAACTGGTTGTATTTTGTGCATAAGTTACTTACTCCGCCACCACACTCACCTTCACCACCTTCTCAATATCTCTCACCTTTAGAGTAATCTCATGTTCACCAACTTCTTTGATGTTTTTATCTGAAGAGATGAAATGTGAATCAACGTTTAACAAATCTGCAAGTTGTTCTTTATGCAAAGCTGCAAACAAGTGACCTTGATCGTTTGCTTTAGCTTTGATTTCATACACCTTTGAAGTGATTGTATCAAGATTTTTTATAACTTCTTCTTCTTTCATCTTTCTGTTTTCACCTTCTGCCTCTTTTAACTTGGCATATTTCAAAACAACAGAGTCATTTGCATATTCTGCGAATTTCTTAGGAATAAGGTTATTTAATGCAAAACCATCAGCTACTGTTACAGCGTCATATTTTTTGCCGATACCGTGTATATCTTTAAGTAAAACTATTTTCATATAAGTATAGAGTATACACTATTTATTCAAGAATTCAACTGCTTTTAGGTATTGGTTGTCTGTTCTATTTTTTATCTGGGTTATTGTTGTCGATGTGGCTTTTGGAACCAGGATGTCCGGCGTTAGACCAGAGACTGATATAGAATTACCATTTGGCGTCAACCATCGAGCAATGGTAACTTTTAAGCCAGTCTTTGAGGTTATCTTTATATACTCCTGCACTGAACCTTTACCAAAACTCTTCTCCCCAATCAATGTTGCCAACTTATAGTCCTGTAGTGCCCCCGCAACGATCTCTGAAGCTGAAGCTGACCCTCCGTCGATAAGTACAACCACTTTAACTTTTTTATTTGCCAATAATGGATACCCTGTACTCCTTAGATTTTCCACAGGCTTCTTTTCTCCATAATCTTGACTCACCACCACTTTTCCTTGTGATACAAAATAACTTGATATGTCCACAGCTGACTCAAGGTATCCACCAGGGTTACCACGGAGGTCGATAATAAGTTTATCTGAATTTGTTGAGATAAATTCAGTCATCGCTTGTTTAAAGAGTGTACTTACTTGTTCTGAGAACGAATATATCTTTACAGTATAAATACCTGTTTTTTTATCATACACTTTGTCGAGCGTTGGAAGCTGAATTGTATCTCTCATAATTTTGAAATCTAACGGCTTATCAACCCCTTCTCTATATACTTGCAATACAACTTCTGTTCCCTTAGGTCCTCTGATGATCTTTACAGCTTCATCAACTGTCATATCAACTGTAGTTTGGCCGTTTATTTTTATAATCCTATCTCCAGTTTTAAGACCAGCTTTTTCTGAAGGACTACCCGTAAGTGGTGCAATAACTGTTATGACACCGTCTTTTTTTCCAACCTCCATTCCTATACCTTCGAAACTACCTTTTATCTCAGTCTCAAAACTCTTAGCTTCTTGAGGTGTAAAAAAAGTTGTGTATGGATCTTGTTCTGACTCAACCATACCTTTTATAGCACCGTATAAACGTCTTTCTTCTTTTGATAAATTGTCGAACTCTGTAGGTGTGGTGGTTGAAATCTCATTTCCCAGTTTATCTTTATGTTGAGTAGTTACAAACTCTTGATCCAATATGTCCCATACTTTCCAAAAAGTTTTTATATCAATCTTTGTGTTACTGTTCTGAGCATAGTGAGAACCCATATTTCCAATAAAAAATCCAGCAGCAAAAATTATCACTACAATTAATAATTTCAGTGGCTTATTTTCCTTTAGATTCATAAAAATATTTTACCTCATAAATTCAATATCGCGTATTGTAGCTTTTATTAAATGTGTTATAATGATAATTACACACATTAAACAAAACCAACTAACTACAAACTTAAATATAAACAACTTGGCTCAGAACAACAGTAACAGAATTAACATTAATCATTATATTAAAGCTCGCGAATTGAGGGTAATAGATCAAGATGGGAACAATATAGGTGTTATACCAAATGAAGAGGCACAAAGGATGGCCAGAGACGCCGGACTCGACCTAATCGAGATATCAGCTTCAGCCATTCCTCCTATTGCAAAAATCATGGATTATGGTAAATTTCAATATGACGAAAACAAAAAACAGAAAGCCTCTAAGGCCACTGTTAAAACTGTTGAAATCAAGAGTATTCAAGTTAAGATCGGTACAGGAGAAAACGATCTAAACATGAAGGCCCGTAGAGCATCAGAATGGCTCGACGAAGGTCATCAAGTTAAGGCCGAATTGTTCGTATCAGGTAGATCGAAGTTTTTACCGGAAGAGTTCCTAAACGCTCGACTACAAAAATTTCTTAACTTAATATCTGTCGACTATAAGATTGCAGTAGCGATCAAACGTGGACCGAAAGGACCCGTTATAGTGATAGAAAAGAAAAAATAATAATGTCGACAAGGCACTCAAAGATCGGAACGTATGTTCCCCGCCTCGAGACCATTATTAATATATAATTATTAATAATTTTTAAAAATAAAAATATGGCTATAAAATCAAATAAATCATTTTCTAAACGATTAAAGGTTAGTAAAAATGGAAAAATCAAAGCGAGAGTTACAGGTCAAAACCACTTCAACGCAAAAAACACAGGTCGACAACGAATTGCTAAAAAAAGAATGGTTGATTTTCACATGTCAAACAAAGACAAGAGAAGATTCCTTGTTAACATTGCATAATCTATTACTTACTAATTTTAAATCAAATAATACAAATATATGGTACGCGTAAAAAAAGGTGTTCACGCCGCAAAAACAAGACGAAACGTTCTTAAAATGGCCAAAGGTTTCAGAGGTCCAAGACGATCAAAAGAAAAACTAGCTTATGAACAAATCGTTCACTCATTAAATACAGCCTTCGCCCACAGAAGAGATAAGAAAGGTGATTTCAGAAGATTATGGAATGTTAAGATCAATGCCGCTTTAAGAACTTATGGAACTACATACAGTAAATTCATCGGAATCTTGAAAAAGAAAGATATTGAAGTAGACAGAAAAATCATGGCTGACTTAGCTCAATATGATCCAGCAGTGTTTGAGAGATTTGTGAAGCAAGTGCTTGGATAGTTTACTAAAACTATTACATAAAAAATCCATCCTTTCCTTGGATGGCATTTTTTTTGGAATGGTTTTAAAGGATAGCTTTTTTATTCTCATACTAGTAGTTGTGGTGATGTGTGACCTTGACAATCGTTACTAACTATGATAAGATAAGCATATTAACATTACACGATGTAACGTGAAAGCAAATTCAATCAACTGAAAAAATGACATTTACAACTCCTTCTATAACATTTCCGATAATTGGCTTCGTAATCGGTGTTCTGATTGTTTTACTCTCTATCCTTTGTTGGAAAATGAGAGGAAAATACAAATTTCAAATGTTCTTTGGAATTCTCTTGATCGCCTTAAATGGCTTTAGTGTTACAAGGAATCTGAGTGGAGTAATCACAATCTCGGCAGGAAACATCCCGGTACAAGAACCCAAAGTAAAAAGGTTCGGGATTTTAATCGACAAAGCGCAAAAATAGCGTTAACTCTCCTTAAATTTTTTGAATCACTCCCCGCTCACCCTCACTCAGGGTGGCGGGATTTTTCATTTACACAAAACTACCTCATCTTACTCAAACTCTTTGTCTTCGCCAAATCAAATTTTTCTATATCAAAACCATATTCAGCAATCATCTTCGCCGCATGGTGTGCCCCTAGGTTATGTGGAACGATAACATATGTTGCGCCGTGCTCATACAGTCTTTTAGCCTCATTCACATCATGTGATATGAGTATAATTATTCCGCCTGGGTTAATCTTTTTATAATGCTTCAATATAATAGAATTGGCTTCGTATTCAGGTATAGTGGAAACTATGAGTTTAACCTTTGATAAACCTAGTTCATCGAGAAACTCTATGTCCTCTGCATCACCATATCTATGTTCTATATTTTCTTTTTTTAATTTCTGTATTGATCGAGGATTAAAATCAACAACCACAAACTTTGTATTTATTTTTTCCATAGCATGGGTAAAATAAGACCCTACTCTATCATAACCAAAAAGTATAGATTCATATTGATCAGAATTATGATTTTCTATTTTCCCATTACCAACACGAATAATATCGAAAACTCTCAAGAAATGTTTTGTTTTTTCATAAATCTGGCTCGCATATATAATCATATAACTAGACCCCGCCATAGTCACAATACCAACAAGTGTGATCAGTGTTACTGCTTCTTGCGAGATGTATTTATAGGATAATGCCAACGTTGCCAATATCAAAGAAAATTCACTGATCTGTGACAGAGAGGTGCTGGCCATAAAACCAATCTTTTTCTTATAGCCCAACAAACTCATTACAGTCATGATTATCAAAGGCTTTGTAATAAGAACAAATAGAGAAAGTATTATTGCTGGTACAATCAAAGCAGTTATACCATCCAACACCAAGTGTGATCCAAGTAATATAAAGAACATGGTTACAAAGAAATCACGTATTGGCTTCATTCTCGACATTATTTCGTATGCAAATGGAGACATCGACAAAGCCACACCTGCAATCAAAGCCCCTATTTCAATAGAGAATCCCATGGTGGCAAACAATGCGGCGATACTGAGCCCCCAAGACAATGAGGCGATGAACAACAACTCTTGTGAGGCTGCGAACCAATTTCCTATTTTCGGTAATATGTATTTTGAAAAAATAACCAAAACTATGGCTATAATAAGAGCTTTAATAGCAAGTGCAGCCAATATCTCTTGAATACTCAGACCACCGGAGCTCGATAAAGTTGATAAAAATAATAAGATACATGTTGCAACAATATCTTCAACCAAAAGCACACCTATAACTATTTTTCCATAAAAATTGTTTATATCACCTTTATCAGCTAAAAGTTTTAGAACAATAATAGTACTACTGAATGTTAAAGTCAGGGCAATAAATAGAGAAGTTAGATTGTCGAAACCTAAAAAATTTACAACAAAAAAACCAACAAGAGAGATTAGTATAATCTGCAATGATCCAGCCAATAAAGATACCTTTCCAAATTCTTTTATAACAAGAGGGTTTAATCCAATACCAACTATAAATAAAAGAATGGTTATACCTATTTTAGAAAATAATTCTATTTGTTCAGATGAAGATAATATACTTAACACATAAGGACCGGCAACAATACCACTGATAATATAACCTATCACAAGAGGTTGTCGTAAGGAGTTCATTATCAATGAAATAATAGTGGTAATAAGGAGGATAATACTTATTTCGGTAAAGGCGTTCATGTTTTGTATTATAACAGAGTGCTCAAATAAAAAACACTAATTTTTATATAAATGAGTATTTTTTATTTAGTATTAATCCCTAGGTTAATGGATTTCTTCCTTGTATAACCCTGATGAGAAACATTATAATTGCTACCACCAAAAGGATATGTACAAATGACCCCAAGACCTGAAAACCAAGGAAACCCAGTAACCAAAGAATGACTAATATCCAAGCTATTGTTACTAACATATGTTTTTATTTTATTGAATGTATTAATTAATAATGCACTTCTTTATTATACCACCTATCGAGACCCCTTACGCAAGTGGAGAAGCTAGGCTGTTGCTAGAAATACGATAACTCCGATTAAGATTACAACGATAACACTTAAGATCATGATCGCTATCGATCCCTTTTGTTCTAGATTTTGCATAAGTTGTATTATAGCATAGTTGTGATAATCTTGAATATAGAACGTAACCCTTATGAGCACCAAACCATCACGATTGTTGAAGGATATTCCCTGGGCACTATTTGAGGAACACGGTGACCTGAATACTCTTGAAAATATCATAAAGACTGACAACGAAGATCGACTTTCAATCAACATGTGCAAAGTCCTTGATAGTCATTTCAAACATATGACTCTCGTGCACCATGTTTTTACTTGTTCTGACGGAAAACATAACTCTTGGACACTGCAACTATTCGCCGATGAAGTAGACTTCAGCATGTTTGACCTATATGAAGGAAATAGCAGTGTCGATCCTTTAGTAACCATCACAGTTGGAGCCGTGCATCCACTGCCCAACTCTGATACAACCGAGATGGACTGGGTGAAAGGTCGAGGCTTCTGGGTCAATGAAGTTATGACAATGTACCCTGGTGGACCAAATACATCTAACTTCACAATCGCCCTAATCGGAACAGGTGAAGATATTCTAGCTTATTTCCTAGTGTCCGAACTTATAAAATCTGCCTATGAAAAAGGTTTAAACCTACAGGGCATAGGACACTGGCAATCCGAATGGCACCCTAATGGTAAATACCGAAAGAAGCCCTCGAAAATTAAATGAGTCTTCCCTCCGAGATGCTGGACCTGCAATGGGTCCAGCGTTTTTTTATTTCTGTAGAATTAGTTCCAACCAAGATTGCCCAATCTTCTCTTCTACTTCAGATTTTATAATTTTAAATTCTGTATTCATTTCTTTAATATCACCTAAAGAATAATAGTAATATGTACGAACACCGAACTCATCATAATTTGTAAGTTCTGTATATGTATCTTTATGCTTAAGAGAAACCCTGACTACCCCACCATCATTCATTGATAGAAAAATATTGTGAAATATATTCTTTAAAGAATCTTTTGGAGTGTGCAATAAAGAAGCAAATGCAAAAACAACATCAATATTATTTGGAAAAATATATTCTTCAATATCTGTAACTTCAAATTTTTTAGTAGGATTTTTTTCTTGAGCAATCTCGATAAATCTTTTTGAAATATCTAAACCAATGTAATCATCTGTATGTTTTATTATATATTCAGCATCTCTTCCACTCCCACAACCAATCTCAATAACTTTAGGGTTTTCTTTTTGTATGAGAGAAAATGTTTCTGCAATGTCGTTTGATCTGTGACCAATTTTATCAAACTTTAAAACCATTTGGTCTGCAGCTGCATTGTAGGTGTGTGTGGTTTGATCTTTTTTATTCATAGTTATTTTACCTTAAACCCTTCATTCTTATCATAAGACACTTCATACCCAAAGGCTTTTGCGACGTCCTTGATTGCATAAAATTGAGCCTCAGACATCTTTAATGAATCTTTTCTACCCATTGATGGAGATGTGTATTCTTTAACCGCATTAGCAAATCCTTCATCTTTAATTAGCAAAGCTCCAACAAAAGAATCAACATGATTAGACTCGATAGATCCCACTTCGGAAATAAAAAATCCATCAGAAATCTTTTTACCTAATAAATGATCTCCTCGTACATATGGTTTTATGACAGCACCAATCTCTTGCAACACTTCTTCACTTGGTTGTTCTAAAAAATAAATACTGATTGAATCGTGTCGTTCTGTTGGCGCAGCCGATGTTCCCGGCTGACCAAATTTATAATTGGCTTTTAATTTTCCACTTACAATCAAATCATCAAGTGCATCAATGAGCTCTGGTGTTACATTCACATTGAACGAACCACGAGTTAATGTTTCAAGTCCATCTTTAGGAAATACCCCTCGATACATCCATTCTTTTTTTGTATTATTTACACTAACTTTATTATTTTTAAGAGCAACTTCCCATGTCTGATCTTCATTAAGATCTGTTGGATAATCTGCAATTCGATATTCATTATATACATCTTTAAATAATCCTGATGCGAGATACTTGCAAGATTCCGGATTATCAATATCATCAAAAAGTCTTTTGTATAAATCAACAACCGCCTGTTTTCTATCTTTTGAAAATTTTTCAACTAATTCAAACACTGATTGATGTGAAGTATCTTTTTCTTTTGTTTCTATTCCCAACTCTTTTTTGAGAGCAGCTATTTTTGCTTCATCTTCAGCTTGACGCTTTTTTGCAGAGTCACTCAAACCTTTTTCAATACCTGAAACAAATGAGGTTGGTAAACCATTCATGATAGAATCTTTTGATTCGCCTGACTCAATTCGACCGATGTATTCTTGAACTTTTTCTTCACCTGATGTAAGGAGTATTTTTTCCATGTATGGATTATATCATATAATAAAACAAAAAATGAACGACAAAAACTGCGCGGTTTTAATTTGCACCATGCGGCGTAGTCACATAGTCGCTCCGCTCCTTGTGCTACATGCGCAAAATACAGTCATTACATTCCTTATTTTGCGCGACATATTTTTACTTGGAAAAATAGAAGTGCTCTTGTAGCAGAGGATATGAGATTCGACCATTACATGGTCAGTACACCTTTACCATTTTCTCGAATTCTACGAATTCTCAAAAATATACCACAAGGGTATTTCTATTTTGATAAATCAAAATAAGTCAGGTAAAGCTTTTCGAATATCACTCGGAAGCAAAACTCTTTGCTTCCTATCCTCCTAGAAAAAAGACCACATAACGTGGTCTTTTTTTCACTGCGGAGGATGTGAGATTCGAACTCACGGAACCCGTTAGGGCTCGACAGTTTAGTAAACTGTTGATTTCAACCACTCATCCAATCCTCCATTTATATGCTATTTATAGCATATAATCTTATAATTTTCTATTACGCCTCACAGTTTATACACACCTTCTTTCTACTCAAAACTTGAGCAGCATTCATACTGTGTTGGTAGTACAAAGTTTTCACACCTGCTTTCCAAGCCTCCATATACAACGCATTGATCTCTTTTGTTGTTGTAGTCTTCGGATTAATCATCAAGTTCAATGATTGTCCTTGATCAATATGTTTTTGTCTTGCTCCAGCTTGGTCGATAATAGCGAATTGATCTAACTCAGCAAAAGTTTTAAATACTTCTTTTTCTTCATCAGATAGAAAATCAACATGCTGTACTGATCCATCCTTATCTCTAATATCTTGCCACACCTCTTTTGTATTTTTTCCTTTTGTTTCTAACAAAGTCTCCAAAAATGGATTCTTGATAGTAACTTTCATTTTCTCAATATCTTTTACATAACAGTTTGACCATACAGGTTCAATACTTTGTGATACTTGTCCTAGGATGAATGCAGATGACGTTGTAGGGGCTACAGCACAGAGTGTAGTGTTACGACGACCTCTTCCTGTAAGCATTGAAGGTTCACCGTATTTAACCGCCATCTCTGCTGATGCTTCATAGGCTTTTTCTTTTACGAATTTAAATAGTTGTTGATTTAAATCGTAGGCTTTTTGCCCCTCAAAAGGAATCATTTTACTTTGTAGATATGAATGCCATCCTAATACACCAACTCCAAGAGCACGGTTCTCTTTAGCAAAGTTGTATGATTTTTCCATGAATATAAACTCCTGTCTTCTCTCTGCATCTTCTGAATCTCTATAGCCTTCAAGTTTATTCACAAAATCAGTCATAACCGCATCAAGGAAATACGTAAGTGTTTGTACTGCGTCAGTTTCTTTCCATTCATCAAAATACAGTGCATTCATAGATGATAAACAACATACGAATGACCATTTATCACTTGATGGTAGCGCAATCTCACTACACAAGTTACTTGCATATATCTTATGACCCCCTTCCTTGTATACGTCCACTGTATTATTGTTCACATTGTCTGAGAACATGATATATGGATATCCAATCTCAGTTCTTCTTTTTAGAACTTTAGCCCAGATATTTCTTTTCTTCTCATCTCCTGCTTGCATCTCTTTCATCCAAGCATCAGTAACTGTTACTGCGTTTGTTAGACCTTGGATCGGATTACCCTCTGTTCCAACATCTAAAAATTCTTCGATATCAGGATGCTCTACGTTTAAGTATGCTGCCAAGTGACCTCGTCTTGTTGATCCTTGTGACACAACGTTTGTTACTGTATCAAACAATTGCATAAAATGAACTGGACCTGAAGAAGTACCGTTATTTGTAATAGCAGATCCTCTTGGTCTTAAATCACCAAAATAGGCTGATGTACCACCTCCTTTTTTACTCATCATTCCAACCTCAGCTGTTGTGTATAAAATATCACCCATAGTGTCTCCTACATATGAACCAAAACATGAGATAGGTAACCCTTTAGCAAAACCAAAATTCACCCACACTGGAGTAGCAAGAGAATAATAACCCTTCCCCATATAGTCATAGAATTTATCAGCAAAACCTTCTATCTTAAGTATTTTTTCTGCATGTTCTGCTAAGAAACGAATACGTTCTTCTGCTGTTGAGCCGTCATTGATATAATCTTTAGCGAGGAATTTTCTGCTATTTTCGTTTAACCATTTCATATGTATGTTTGTATTTTTGTTATGTTGTATTGTTAATTGTTAGAATAAGTCATCTCCGGTAACACTTCCCACTCTTTTATTATAGTTAACCGATCTTTTTACAAAGAAGTCTCCGTGTTTAGTTGTCATAATTTCATCATCGAACCAATCTGTTTGATCAAGCAATGCTTGGTTAGTCTCGAATATATTTGTGAAACCAAGAGATTTGAGTGAGTTGTTGAATCTATTTTTTACAAATTCTTTAACAACCGCTGATGGCATAAAATCCAACTCTCCTTTTTCAAAAATCCAATCTATGATCTTCTCTTCTGCCGCATAAGCCTCCTTACAAATATCTATCACACTTTGTTCATAATCTTCATCAAACCAAGTTGGATTTTCCGTTTTTATGATTTTCATCAAGTCTATCCCAAATAACCCATGTAATTGCTCTTCTTTTGATGTGGCTTCGATCACATTAGACATCCCTCTGAACATTGATTTATGCTTGTTGAAGGACATAATAATCAAGAATTGTGAGAATAGTGACACATGCTCTATAAATAACGAGAAAAGAAGCAGTGTTTTTGAATAATCTTTAGGATCATCAGATCTAGAGTGAGCAATAGCCTTCTCGATATAGTTCACACGATCCATAATAGCTGGAATATTTTTTATATTCTCAAACTCGTGATTAAGACCTAATAAATCCAAAAGGTTGGCATATGCATCCATGTGACGAACCTCTGACTCAGCAAAAGTTGCACCTACAGATCCAATCTCCGGTATTGGTATTTTTTTATATACATCACCCCAAAAAGTTTTTACAGATACTTCAACTTGAGCAATAGCAAGCATTGCATTTTTAATAGCCGATCTCTCAACATCGTTAATGTTGGCCATATAGTCATGGATATCTGATGTAAAGTTAAACTCTGTGTGCAGCCAATATGAATGTCTAATACCATCAACATATTCTAATAATTCTGGGTACTCATAAGGCTTTAGAGTTAATCTTTTCTTGAAAATATCTTTCTTTCTAAGCTCTGCTCGTTTACTACGATACAAAATATAGGCTTTAGCAGTAAGATGTAAATCTGATTCCATCAAGATAACCTCTACTGTATCTTGTATACTTTCAACAGACGGGATATGACCCTCTTCGGTGTACTCTGTCTCTATTCTTTCAACCACTTTTTTAGCAACATCTTGAGCCACTGCTCTCTCAAACTCACCAGCCTCTTTTAAAGCTTTTGAGATAGCTGTAACAATCTTATCGGAATTAAAATCAACAATCGAATTGTCTCTCTTAAGGATAAAATTTATTTTTGGGCTGCGATTGTTAGTGCTTGTCATACTTATATATATAATAACATTAATTTTAGGTTAAATAATAGTCAAAAATTGGCTTTAAAATTCAGGACAGAAAGTTTTCAGATGGCAAACACTGCCTAGAAAACCTTTTATATAGTTAACTTTTCGGAAATCACCAACTAGTCAACTTTACAAAGTACAGTACATGAATTATAAATTTTTTAAGTGCCTTTTTCTACTGTTTAGCAAGTTTATGAGTGAGCCGACCCGCAGGAATTTTCTGAAGAAAATTTTGAGGACTTCTCGGCGGAACGAAGAGACGAGCTAAACCATCTCCCCTCTCTGTTGCCTAATCATGTCCATCATTTTTCTAACTAAAACTTTAGGATCCTTTTCAAAAACAATGTATGGATTTTGTCGATGACTTTTCTCTATAATTATTTTTAACAACTCATCTGTCTCCCATCCATCACTTTGAAGTATTCCAAGAGGTTTTCCATCTTCATAGGCAATGGTAAATTCGTGTATTGTTCCAATACGTCCAGGGCCTATAATAATAGCATCACATGAGCGAGTAAAAATAAGATCTCTTCCCGGAAAACCAAAACCAGTAAACGTAACAAGATCCATATAATCTAACGGTAGTCTATATATATCAGTGTGTTCTTTAGGACTTATTGCTGGGGAATAGCCAACAGATAATCCACCAGCTTGTTTTGCACCTTGAGCGGCCCAATATGGAAAACCTGATGAGGCACCTGTTACTACCATGCCCCCTTGAGCAACTATTTCCTTCCCTAAATCTTTAGCAAGTTCATATGACTCTTGTTTTAAAAAACTTCCGTCGGCTGTTGATGATACTCCGATCTTTGGAGTAAGATATGCATTCTTAATATCATGTTGCATTGTGCTGATTACTTTCATATTGCTATATTCTAACACAAAAAGTTTTTCTTCTAAAGTGAAAATAAAAAATGAGTAAACTTTTTCGTTTGCCTCATTTTTTATGCGACTTGTTTTGATTCATCAAAACAGAAGTGCCCTTGTGGTAAGCTTTATTTTGTACAATCGTTCACAACAACCTTCCCTTCTAAGAAATTTATTATATTTTCTGCAGCAACTGTTGACATAATATTTCTTGCTTTAATACTTGCTGATGCAATATGTGGAGTTAAGATAACATTTCCAAGCTTTGTTAAACCTTTTGTTACTTTAGGCTCAAATTCAAACACATCCAACCCTGCCCCAGCAATCTTATTCTCCTTAAGTGCCTGACATAAGTATTTTTCATCAACAACTGGACCTCGTGAGGTGTTAATAATGAAAGCATCCTTTTTCATCTTAGAGATAAAGTCTCGATTAACCATGTGGTAGGTTGAATCATTTAAGGGAACATGAAGAGATATAATATCAGCTTGTTTAATAAGCTCATCCATAGTTTCGAGTTTGATAGCACCACAATCACGCTCTATATTCTCATTTTTATGTTGATCAAAATACACTATCTTACACCCAAAGCCTTTATTGAATGTGTACGAAACTTTCTCACCTATTCTTCCCGCCCCTACAATACCAACAGTTTTTTCACTCACATCATGCCCGATCATCAGCATTGGATCCCAACCTTTATATCTTCCTTTTCGTACAAAATGATCAGCTTCAGCAATACGATTACACAAAGATAGAGTCATTGATACCACATGCTCTGCAATAGATCCCATATAATCACCTGGTGTATTAGTAACCATGATTCCTCGTGCATAAGCTTCTTTTACATCCACATTGTCATATCCTATGGCATAATTTGAAACCATTTTTAACGATGGTGCAACATCAAATACAGTTTTATCTATCTTGTCTGTTAGTAAGGTTACCAATATATTATAAGGTTCACCTTTTTTCTCAGCTTTTTGTAAAATTTTTATAATATCTTTTTGTGATACAGGTTCTTTATCTTTTCCAACGGAAACGATGTAACCTTTTTCTTGTAACATTTGTATACCGATTTCTGGTATTTCTCTCGTTATATATATTCTGTTTTGCATATGTTTTTTATTATACCAGAAAAACCGAAACACCACCTTTCGGTGATGTCTTTTAATATATTCAAATCATATCTTCAACTAATTCCCCACCATCCCTCTCGTCATCGGTCCGAAGTATCCAGTGGCAGTAGATATACCACGGGATGCTTGG
>JAYUPL010000006.1:0-3504 GCA_043760135.1 Candidatus Parcubacteria bacterium
GGGAACTCTCACTCAAATTACGGTAGATGGTAGTGTGTTCAAGATTGATAATTCCTATCACAATCAATCAATCGCTTTAAACAAAGTGTTGGTTAATAACACACACAATTATAATGTTTTCACTCATCTTTCCAGTGGTGCTCCAGTTACATTTGAGACCACCACACAAGTCTCTACCCCAAATGGTCGTCGTATGAGACACATGGGTTATCGTTAATCTCAGTTATATTATTGTTGTTGTTCATATTGCAAAAAACCTTCAGATTAATTTCTGAAGGTTTTTTGTTGATTAAATAATACCAGAAATGTTTGTCAGGGGTAGTGGCGCAGGTTTAGAAGCATCTAGAGTCGATAATGGATTCTATCGAGGAATTGTTGTAAAAAATAATGATCCATTATTGACTAATAGAGTTAAGGTGTATATTCCAGAACTTACCAATCAACCTTATGATGATTGGTGGGAAAAATTTGATACTATCAATGTTAATACTCCGGGAAAAAATATCAAATCAGATAATTGGAGTGACACTAAGATGTTTGAAGAGATTTCCAAGTTAATTCCATGGGCTGAACAGTGTGCTCCTCTGTTTGGAGAATCTGGTAATTTCAGATATTATAAAGATGGGGAGATTTCCACAATTTCTGATTGTAATTATCCTGAAGGTTTTGAAGTAATCAATACAGATTATCCAACATTATCAGGAGGATCTTTTGCTCCGGCTTTTTTATATGAAAATGATTCAACTGTATTGGGAGACGCTTTCAATACACCTTTGGGTAACTTTACAGTTAAATGTAATCCATATTCATTTTCTTATAGACCATCCAAACATGTCAATAAATCAAAAGGTGTGAATGGTGTCCCTGAAGTTGGATCTAAGGTTTGGGTGTTTCATTACGAAGGAGATCTAAATTTTCCAATTTATTTTGGTGTGGTGGGACCATCAGTAAGATCTAATTTAATTATGATCGATGGAGATAACGATAAAAAGATATCCCCGTCAGGGTTACATGATTTTGAGTCTTGAATTACTCACATAAATAAAGACATGTCATTAGTATATTCTAACAAATTAATCTTGAACCAAAGGGGCGGAAGTCTAGATATTGATAATTCATCTGAACGGGAAAAAATTAAAATCTCTCACCGTAGTGGTTCTAATATCGCCTTGACAAATGTTGTAACCGCTGAACTTGCTACAAATAATAAGCAGACAAATATTGTAAATGATTCTTTTGAAACTGTAGGCAATGACAAATCTGAATTTGTCGGTAAAAATCATACGGTAAGAACTGGAGAAAATAGTTATCATTTAAAAGGATTCATTGACCAACCTCAAATTGATGCCTTTACTAAGTGGAAAAGTGAATACCGGGATGTTGCAGAATTAAATGCAAAATTTAAAATTAATAGATCTGGTGTTGTTACGGGAACCCGCGCAGAAAATCCTGTCATAAACTCAAAAGTATACACAGTCAATAATACATTTACTGGATATACTGGAGTTCCAGTTAGAAAAAGTTCTGTGGATGAAGTCGTAACATATACACATGTCCCAGATAGAACAAAAACATTACCCGCTAAAGAATTTCTAATCAGAAAAGTCGATATTGAACAATCTGCGGGAGATTTGGGATCAAAAGCTCCGGGATTTTTAGAATTTGGAGCATCTAAAAGTGCCGCCACAGAAGGAGGAACATGGACCCCAAATATCAGTGCTCAAAATATACATAATGTAATTTTAGACAAACAGAAAGACCTATTCCCATTTGAGCAACAGATGGGTGATGGGGGAGACGAAGTAAATTTTACCAAAAGAAATATTCACACAACAGTTGGAGCGGAATTTAACGATTTTCCAAGTATCCGAATTGATGAAAAAGGAAGATCGCAACCACTAGAAATGTTGGTAAGTGAATCAGGAGCTTATAAGAATCATGACTATGCTCCACACGTCGAAGAAGTCGATAACAGTTCAAATTTTCCCGGGGGAAATGATGACAAAGTTGTAGGTAATAGATATAGTAGAATTGTAGGATCTGGTGGTATTCAGATGAAAACCACGGGAGCAACTGAAATTGGAGGGTCTACATTAAAGGGAGGCTTCAAAAAAGTAAACTTAAATGCATCACATGGTATCACGGTCGCATCAGAAGCATTTGTAGAGATTCAAAGTTTGAAATCAATCATACTACGAACAAATCGGCAGGTCTACGTTGACGGTGCTGTGGGGATCAAAGGAAACCTAATTGTGGGGGGTGGTGCTTATGTTGAAGGAGAATTATATTGTCATCATATAACAGCACCACTAGAAGTTCATGAAACGCAAGACACTACAGTTTATGGAAAATTTGCAACTAATTCTGATGGAACTTTGTTAATTGGCTATGCACATATTGGGCCAATGAAATATCCAGTATTTGCTGTACCCACTGATGATATTATTGTCACTTATCCTCATAGTCATCATCATAATGGGATACCTATGAGGTTGACAAAATCAAATACTGATGTTCGTAATTTTGCGGCAAGGGAGCAGATTAATAATCATTCAAATATATCTCAATCATTACCACAGAGACATGAGAGAAAGTAATCGAGATCTAATCGAGATCTTGTCTAAATCCTATAAATTTACCAAATCTAGGTATTCCATCTGGAGATAGCTCTTGATATTTAAATGTTAATTTTTTACCGAGATACAATTCTTTATTATCCCAAAAATCTTGTTTATGAATATCAGTAATACCTTGACCAAATCCGACTCTGATATCCAAATCATTCCAAGATGCTAAAAATGATCCAACGGTATTAGTCGGAATCATCCCAGATTTATGGGATGATCTTTTGGAATTACCAATTTTATCTTTTTCTTTTGGATTAATGTTGTTCATTTTTGCAGTCATTCCAATCAAAATAGCTTCGTCGTCAAAAAATTTTTTAACTTTTAATAAAAATCCTTCATTCACAGTAGATCGCCCAAATTTGTAGGGGGAACTTGATGATCGAATCATTAAGCCTTCATATCCCCAACTTATAAATAATTCTAAGTATGTGAGTAATTCTTCTTCGTTATTAACCGAATAACACTGAACAATTTTACAAATTTTATTATATTTTTGACTAGTTGGGAGTTTAATATTCTCAAATCTCTCTGAAAAAGGAGAGTTTGGATGAGTGAAAGCATCGAAAATATGATATTCGAAATCTGGCTCACCATTTTTAGACATTACAGAACTTTGCACATCGTTGAAATTTTTATCAGCAACCATTATCTCTCCATCATATTCTGTCAACCCAGATAATATATTATAGATATGTAAATTTGGGATTGGTTTAAGTTTCCTAGTCAACGGGATACCATCCTTGATTATACATCTTATTCCGTCTAATTTAGGAGAAACTAAACACGGATAAATGATTTTATCAAAGTCTGCTTTGATTGCCAACATTGGTTGAAATTTTCTAATCATAATAATCTATTCGATTTCATAAGCCTTACA
>JAYUPL010000007.1:0-129260 GCA_043760135.1 Candidatus Parcubacteria bacterium
TCCAAGCATCCCGTGGTATATCTACTGCCACTGGATACTTCGGACCGATGACGAGAGGGATGGTGGGGAATTAGTTGAAGATATGATTTGAATATATTACAGATAACTGAAAGCACTGCCTGAGGGTGGTGTTTTTTGGTGTTTGACAAAGGAATTTTGAGTGGTATTCTGTATTTAAGATCTTCTCTAGGTAGAGATATCTCTTCATTGAACCATCACACAATATGAACACACTCAAACAGCTTTTAGATGATACAAAGTTTAAGGATGCTTTGATTTTGTTGGGGGAAAAGTTTACCCCCATAGATGCAAACAACTTAGCACTCATATTGGGCAAGAAGGTATCGCCAGTGCCCCTGTTGAAGGTTAAAGAGGTTTTGGTTGAATACCTGATCCAGGACCTAGGAACTGTTTCACTTTCAGTTTATCCGATGAGCCGGGTGGTTGTTCTTTCTAGAAAACTACAATTCATCACGTGCCGACTACTACCTTTTTCTGATCGAATTACCGATAGTCCACTAACTCCAAATGAGATTCAGGAGATTTACAGAATAGCCTGTCCAGAATAATCTCGTTTTACAACCAACCATTAAGTGTCCGCCTTCACCTAGGTGGCGCTTTTTCATTTTTATATTATTTTTCTGATATAATAATATCAACACATGCAACCAAATAATTTTGAACAACTAGATAATGAAAACAAACAGTCACATAATTCTGAACCGTCTTCAGATAATAAAAATTTTACATCTCTTGAAGAAGAACTTGAATATTTACGAGGAGAAGTAAAAAAGAATCAAGAAAAAAAATCAGAACAATTTGAACAAGATCAGATTATCACTCAAGAAATAAAAACATATCATCAAGAAACAGGTAGAGATTTATTACATGAATCATATATTCAACCTGAAAACAAAAGCGCCGAGATAGTTCTTAACCTTGCCCCTGAAAACCATGATAAAAATATGGAAGAGTATTGGACATTGATGAATAAGAACGGTATTTATAACACTTTAAACATAATAAAAAACACAGGTAATCCTCACCTAGAAGATGATTTCCATAGATTTTTAGTTGAGTATATAAAGGCTGGCTTGAAGATTCAAAATTTGAAAGAAAATGATCCAATTGATAGAAGTATTAAACAAACCCTATATCAAGTATCATTACCTGATTTTCAAGAAAAAGAGGGAGCACAAAAACCATTAAAAGAACTTTTGTCAGTGATGGAGCAGTTTTATCTTGGTATGAGCTCTATTGCAGAAGCTGGTAAAAAATTTGCAGATAGTAGAAATAACATGACTATAGAGCTTGCTATAGCTGAAGGAAGTGAAGAATTTATTTTCTATGTATCAGTGCCAAATGATAAAAATGATTTATTTGAAAAGCATATACTGTCAGTATTTCCAGAAGCTAAGATAGAAATAGAACACAATGACTATAATATATTTGATGAAGATGGTGTATCGCTGGCATCAGTTGCATCATTTACAAAACAAGATATCTATCCAATCAAAACATATGAAGAATTTGATGCTGACCCTATTAATGTTATTTTAAACTCATTATCAAAAATACAAAAAAATGGAGAAGGTGCGTGTATTCAGATTGTATTTAATAATGTTGGTGACTATTATCACAAGCTTTATAGAACAGCACTAGACAATATTCTCAAAGGAGAATCTCTTAAAAAAACAACGGATATTCGACATACTATCTGGGGTCAATTTTCAAAAGTTGCTGGTGAAATGGGAAAAGAAATAGTGGATGGTACATTGTCTTATGATGATAGTAAAAAAGATGAGACAAAAGAAAAATATATAGATCAGATTGCAGTTGAGCAAATCAAACATAAAATATCATCTCCGATAATAGAAACAAACATAAGACTTATTGCCTCCGCTAAAGATCGCATGCGCGCAGAAAATATTTTGTCTGATCTTGAGTCTTCGTTTAATCAGTTTACTAATGCTCTTGGAAATAGTTTTAAATGGGGTAGAGTAAAGGATAATCAACTCAAAGATTTATTTTATAAATTCACATTCCGTCTTTTTGACAAAGATCAAATATTACCAGTTTCTATTAAAGAAATTGCCACAGTGATGCATTTTCCAATGACTACCCAGTCAAACTTTTCTCCTCAGTTGAAACAATCAACTGCAGCAACAGCACCAGCACCACTGGATATTCCTCGAAAAGGTGATGGGGTTCTTATCGGTAAAAATGTTCATAGAAATGTTGAGCAAGATATTTATATGTCAGCTGAAGATAGGGCACGTCACATGTATGTGATTGGACAGACTGGTGTAGGTAAGTCGAGTATTTTAAAAAACCTTATCATACAAGATATTAAAAATGGTGAGGGTGTCTGTTTTATAGACCCTCATGGAAATGATGTGCAGGATATATTATCTCAAATTCCAAAAGAGAGATATGATGATGTGATTTATTTTGATCCAAGTCATACTGATCGTCCGATGGCTTTGAACATGCTCGAATACGATACTTCAAATCCAGAACAAAAAACGTTTGTGGTAAACGAGCTGTTTAGTATTTTCCAAAAACTTTACGGCGCCAACCCAGAATCTATGGGACCGATGTTTGAGCAATATTTTAGAAATGCCACCATGCTCGTTATGGAGGATCCTGAATCAGGTTGTACCATGCTTGATATCTCTCGTGTTATGGCAGTGAAAAGTTTCCGTGATATGAAGATCGCTCATTGTAAAAACCCAATTGTAAAGCAATTCTGGACTGAGATTGCTGAGAAAACTTCGGGAGAATCAGGTTTAGCAAACATGATTCCATACATCACCTCAAAATTTGATGTCTTTTCATCAAACGAAATTATGCGCCCTATTATTGCTCAGGAAAAATCTTCTTTTAATTTCCGAGAAATAATGGATACTAAAAAAATCTTACTGGTCAATTTGTCAAAAGGAAGATTGGGGGATATTAACGCCAACCTTATCGGTTTGATTATTGTTGGTAAAATTTTGATGGCCGCCTTATCGAGAGTAGATTCTTTTGGAAAAGATATGAATCCGTTTTATCTATATATTGATGAATTCCAAAACATAACTACTCCATCAATATCAACTATTTTGTCTGAAGCTAGAAAATATAAATTATCACTCACTATGGCGCATCAATTCATCGCACAGCTTGATGACAAAATAAAAGCTTCTGTGTTTGGAAACGTGGGGAATATGGTTGTCTACAGGACGGGTGCAGAAGATGCAGAATTTTTACAAAAACAATTCGAACCAGTTTTTGTGGCTAAAGATATTATGAATATTGATAACTTCAATGCGTATATAAAGATGCTTTCACATGGTAAACCAACAAAACCATTTAATGTACGTATTATGCCTCAGGAGAAGGGAAATATGGCCATCGTGGACTCGTTGAAGGAGTTGTCATACCTCAAGTATGGAAAGGATAAAGACACTGTTATAGAAGAAATTGATGCGAAGTTTGCGAGTGATAAACCAAAACCAAAGCCTGTGGCAGATTTGAGTGCGTTTGGGTTGTAGATGGTTTAAAAAATCTCCTTTATTTTTAAGGAGGTTTTTTAATTTGACAATAAGGCTTGCTACAACTATACTAAAATCAGTTTTGAGACTTTAAAACTTCTCTAAGTGCAGAAATTCGGCTACTGCCACCTACTTCGTAAGAAGTTGTTGAGATGGGGATTACGTCGTTCCCTAGAGAAGTTTTAAGTTCTTAAGATAAATTTGACACTCAGATATTGATCATGATACATTTAAATTACTACTAATGACGCTAGATACCTTCTCTAGTTGGCTCACTGCCTCGATTGGTACTATAGGCATACGGAAGGAACCCTACTTACAACGTTTCCTCTACCGAGGAGGCGTTTTAAGTTTTTCTCATTTAAAGACCTAGTTTCAAAATAGGTAACAATGTAAAAACCGTTATCTCTGTTTGCTGCTAAGACTAAATAATTATTAGAATTTGGTACTAACTTTATAATATTAATTCTATCTACATTTTTATCAAAATTTAAAATAAGGTATTCCCACTTATGAGTGTTAATTATAATATTTTCAGCGCAGATGGGGCCGTGGTCAGATTCTATTTTGTCTACAATTTCTCTAGATAAGTGTAATGGTCTTTCTTTATTATCAAAGGATAAGTTACTGGATAGATAGCCGATTGTCTCTAGATTACTTTTATAACTTAAAAGCCTTTTTAGTTTTTTATTGTATCTTTCTTGCTTATTAGTTAAGTTAAATATTTGCTTCGATATAAATGCTGATTTTTTAAATTTTTGATTTTTATTTTCCATCCACCAATACTACCAATATCAACATCAAGAAAACTTAAAGAAATTCCAAAGAAAAGATCAAGTTAAGATAAAGATTTAAACAACTCCTCAATACCAATTTTTTCTCGTGCAGAATATTTTATTATTTTCTTACCCTCAAAAGCTTTTTCAATAACCTCCATACTTTTAAAAACTTCGTTTTGTTTTAACTTATCAAATTTGTTAGCAATAATAACAATGTCTTGCTTATGCTCTGTTAAAAAATTATAAAAATGAATATCATCAACCGTAGGTCCAACTTTTGCATCTATTATTAAAACTACTTTTTTTGTATTTGTTTTTTCACTTATAAAATACCATTCTATAATACGAGCAATCTTATCTCTTTGGACATGTGACCCTCTGGCAAATCCATATCCAGGTAGGTCGACTAAATAAAATTCTTCATTGATCAAATAAAAATTAGCCTCAGCTGTAAAGCCTGGGGTAGAGGATGATCGTGCAAGTTTGTTTCTGCCAACAAGAGTATTTATCACAGAAGACTTACCTACGTTTGACCTTCCGATGAAGGCTATTTCAGGCAACTCGATTGTTGGAAGACCTGTGTCATGGACTGCTCCTTTTACAAATATAGATGATTTTATTAATTGAGGGTTGGTCATGTTGTGCCTCAGGCGGGACTCGAACCCGCACGACATTGCTGTCAAAAGATTTTAAGTCTTTCGTGTCTACCATTCCACCACCAAGGCATTTTTCTATAGTCATTTTTTATAGGCATTCGCTTATATATAACAGCGTGAGGCGTAGGCCGGATTTGAACCGGCGAATATCAGTTTTGCAAACTGCCGCGTTAAACCACTTCGCCACTACGCCATGATTGTATTTATAGCATATTTATATATATATTTCTACTCCAAGTGATTGCATTGTTGATAGGTAAAATGCGATAATATTGGTATGCAAAATAACAATATCCAATTTGATGAATTCAAAGTCAAATCAAGAAGTATTTTAGGTCAGTCAGAATCTCCAGCTATGATACAGTCGATGGTAAAATATGGTATAGTAAAAAATGAAAAACAAGCTTTTGGGTTTATGGTTACTTTAATAATTGTCTTTTTAGCAGCTGCTGGTTTTATTATTTATTATAATTTTTTTAAGCAACCAACAATTCCGCCGATTACACCAGAAGCTCAATCATTTTATCAACAACAAATGGATGCCTCTACTAAGTCAAATAGTAAATAATACAATTCACAACTCTATGTTTAAAAAAATAAAAAATAAAAAAGGTTTTACTTTAATAGAATTAATGGTGGTTATATCAATAATTGGATTGCTTTCAAGTATTGTACTAGCCTCACTTAAAGATGCAAGAGATAAAGCAGCGAATCAAAAATTTAAAGCAGAAATCATGGAACTAGTTAAAGCATTAGAACTTTATAAAGCAGATAATGGTGAATATCCTTATGAAAAACAAGCTTCAGCTGTTAGTACATCAAACTATTCGGCAGGAATGTTAAATAATCAAACTGAAACTGTTACAACCGGGGATGCTTTATTATCTACCTTATTAATACCTAAATATATTAAAAAACTACCAACCCCACCAAATAATTCTTTTTCTGGACCATCTTGGACTTACCGTACAAATTTTAAAAGATCAGGTTCAGGATTGTTTGTAAACTCGTGTTTTGATGATGGTGCACTTGATAGGGATGATAGTCGTGTTCCTAAATATGTTGTTTATGTTGGACCTAATAATCCTATTGTAAATCAATTTAACGAATGGTCTTTTCTGAGAGCGTGGTATAGTACATCAGGTTATACTGACCTTACAGATCGTTGCTTCTCTCTTAAATAATCTCAAAAATCTCCTGCCTATGCTTCTCACCCTTATCGATCTCAAAATGTAAAAATGGGAGTATACCAACTCTTGTTTTTTTCTTTATATCATTTCGTATATCAGTCACATTTCTTGTTAAAAAGTCTATCACCGCATCTTCCTTATTTTCAGGTAATACAGAAACTCGGATTGTAACATTGTTACTCCTATCAGCTTGTTCTATAGAGGTGATAGTGATCAATGATTGACCTCCTGAGTTACGTGAAATATACTCATCAATTGTCTTTCTAAAAATTGACTCAGCCCGTCCTTTTGTTACTCTTTTATCTCTATGGTTGTTTTCTTTTTTCATATATTTTAAATTATTTTTCTATTACAGAGAATGCAGCTATAACATCACCTGTTACGATTTCTATTTTTGCTTCGATCATCAAACCACACTCTGTATCAGCTTCAACACTCTTAACTTGTGAACGTGCATGTTGCAATTCAACTATCTCTCCACGACCGATTTCATTATCTCGTCTCATAATTTTAATCTTATCTCCTAGATTGATCTTTCCTGTTTCAACTTTACCTCCAAGAACTTGTTTTGTTTTATTGGCATTGAAAATCTTAAGAACCTTAAGAGTACCATGACTTTCTTCTTCAAGAATTTTAGGTGCTTTTGATCGTGCTTCATTTTCCAACCATTCTGAAAGTTTATAGATAATATCAAATGTTTCAATTTTCAAATTCAATTGATTGGCTAAATTTTTAGCAACGTTATCAACTTTTGTGTTATATCCAACAATAACAGAGTCTTTACTTCCTTGAGCAAGTTTTATGTCATTTTCGTTGATGTCTCCAGTTTCAGCTCGAACGATTCTTAGCTCTATGTTTTCAAATTTAATTTTAGCAATTTCTTGTTTAACAGCGTCAAGTGTTCCAACAGAATCTGTTTTCAACACAATAGGGAGTGTCCAATTGTTATCAACTTCAAGACCGTAAAGTGCACGAATATTTGCGGGAATTTTTGCAGCAGGAACTTTACCTTCATTGTTGACTTCATCTTCTAGTATTTGCATTTTCTTTTGCTCTTCAGCAAGGAGCTCTGCTGTCTCTTTGTCTTCACACATGATACAGATATCGCCAACTTTTGGGGTCTCCACCCAACCAATAAGTCGCACAGGTTGTCCTGGTTCAAAAGTTTTTTGAGCCTTACCTTCAAAATTTTCTATAATTCGAACAGGGGAGATAGCGCCACCTGAAACTATAAATGATCCAACTTTCAATGTCCCGTTCTTAACAATCATTGTTGCATGAATTCCTCTTATCTTGTCTCTACCAGATTCGATTACAATACATTCAGCAGGAACATCGTACGCCGCTTTGATATCAGCCACTTCAGACATCAACATAATCATATCCAATAGATCACTTACACCATCTCCGGTTTTTCCTGAAAAAGGAATAAATGAAATATCTCCTCCGTACCCTTCAACAAAGATATTGTTTTCTGCTAATGATTGTTTTGTCTTCTCTAGGTCAGCCCCAACTTTGTCAATTTTTGATACTCCGATAAAGAAAGGAACATTTGCATCTTGAATTGATTTTAGCGCATCGAGTGTTTGTGGTTTAACTCCGTCTTCGGCAGAAACAATAAGAATGGCAATGTCGGCAGATCTTGCTCCACGATCGCGCATACTTGTAAATGATTCGTGCCCAGGTGTATCAAGGAATGTAATTTTTCCATCATTGTGATTGATTTCATATGCAGACATTTTTTGAGTAATACCTCCAACCTCACGGTCAGCAATGTTTGATTTTCTGATGTAATCCAATAATGTTGATTTACCATGATCAACATGACCCATGATAATAACCACTGGATTTTTTGAACGTATATCTAATCCATCTAGTACCTGTATGGTTTTAACTAGATTGTTTGATCTTCCGCTAATGCGTGTTTTTAATGTAGCAGCCTTTTTAACTTTAGCAACCCTGGGTCTCTTGTAATATGGTATGTACTCAGTACGAGGTGCAATGTCTCTTTTTGCGAATGGTTTTCTCGGTGTTGATGTTCCTGTGGTTGTATCTTTACTTTTATTATTTATAAATGTCTTAGCAAATGCAATACCTCTCTCTTCTATTTTTTTCTTCTCATCTTCTTTCTTTTGTAAATCAATTTTTTCTTCTTTCGTGATCACTTTTGATTTGAAGAGGGTAGGGGAATATTTTGGAACTGGCTTATGTTCAGGTTTTACTTCCTCAACTTTTTTCTCTTCAGGTTTCACTTCTACTACAGGTTTGTTTTTATTTTCATAAAATTTAGATGCGTTTTCGAACCAATTATTTTGCTCTTCAACTTTGGTTTTTCTTGTATCTTCAACTTCCTTACTTACAGCAAAAGTTCTCGAGCTAGTTCTTGGTGCTACAGTTATGGTCTCTTTTGTTGCAGTTTTTTTACTTTTAGTTTTACTTTTTATCTCATCTGCCGGCTCCGGTGCCTTATTATCTCCAAAAACGCTCCCAAAAGCATTGCCAAAAACCCCTCCAAATGCGCTATCGTCGTTTTGATTTTTATCCATTATCATAGTATATTAAATATACACTTTTTTAAAAAAAATACAATATTATCAATATGTTTTCACCATTTGGCAAATTTATCCCTCAGGGCAAGAAATATTTCGATTATGCCTCTCAAACACCTACAGATGGGAGAGTTTTAAGGGTGGTAGAAGATGTCTCACGGAAGCTTTTTTACAATCCAGGGGCATTGTACTCAAATGGGGTTTTGGCAGCCAAGATGTTGCAAAATGCCAGACATAAAACAGCTGATATATTTTCAGGAAAATCAAAGAATTCAGTTCATACCAATGAGATCATCTTTACGAGTGGAGGGACCGAGTCCAACAACATCACCATTCAGGGTGTGGTTGCAAAATGGTATGAGGATCATGATTACGACTATTCAAATATTCCTCATGTGATTATTTCAGAAATTGAACATCCTTCTTTAAATAATATTGTCGAGAATTTGAAAAAACAAAATAAAATCACATATTCTAAAATAAAAATTAATCAAGATGGACTCGTTGATTTACAAGAATTAAAAGATGAATTGGTTAAGCACCGAAATACAATTTTGGTTTCTGTAATGTTAGTTAACAATGAGATTGGTTCTATTCAACCTGTTCGAGACATTGCCTCATTGGTTCGAAAAGCTAAAGGGGATGATAAGTATCCATTGTTGCACACTGATGCATGTCAGGCTGTAAATTATCTTGACATACCTGTTGACAAGATGGGTGTGGATTTGATTTCTTACGATGCCTCTAAGTTTTATGGTCCAAAAAGTGTTGGTATTTTATATGTAAAAAGAGGTACTTTGATCAATCCGATTTATTTTGGAGGAGATCAAGAATACTCTATGCGACCTGGTACAGAAAACCTTCCGGCCATTATGGGTATGGTAAAGGCATTGGAGATTGTAAATCATGAAAAGACAAAAGAGATAGAGAGAATATATAAAATGCAGCAACATATCTTTAAGAAAGTTTCGAAAATGAAAAATCTTTCAATTAACGGATCTCTGGAGAAAGAAAAAAGAATTGTAAACAATATTAATATTTGTTTCGCCGGACAAGATTCAGAATTTTTACTTTTTAAAATGGATAAACTAGGGTATGAAGTTTCGACTGGTACTACATGTCAGAATAAAAAGGAGGATTCAAAGTCTGTATCAGTAGAGGCTTTAGGTAATGATTGTGCTAGTTCAAGTTTACGTATCAGTTTAGGAAGGTATACAACTATGATGCAAGTGAGAGGGTTAGTTCGAGCTCTAACAAAATTGTAAGCAAAATTGTAGACTTAGGAGTATACTATATACATGAATAACAAAAAAATAATAGTATCAATATTGGTATTAATCGTCTTAATTTTATCAATAGTTTTATTTAACAAAACCAGTCCACGAGTGATAGAAAATGATGAGGTTGCTACAACAACAACTTCATCATCTACAACAGATGGTAAAATGGTCGTTGATAGTAGTATCAAACCAGCGACTGTTGTAAATGAGTCAAGTGCTAATTATGAATATACAAATGGAGTGTATTGGGGAATTATTAAAAAATCAGCAATTGCTAATGGGAAATTAATCTTAACTATAGATTTCCTACAATCATTCGCTACACAAAAAGAAACAGTTCTTGCTGCGATACAAGATGATGTATGTAAATTTCCATCAAACATGGGTATAAAAAATAAACAAGAATTCGTAGCTAAAGTTATGACTCTAACAGAAGGTGAGATCGGTGCGTTTATTGCCAAGACAAACTGTTTCCCAGATGGAATAACATATTACAGAAATGCTAGTGCTCAATTGATAAGTAAAGATGTAGCTGCAAATTTCATTGCATTTTATCCAGCATATCCATCAACTACTATAACAAATACTGGAAACATGAATACATTAAACACTTTTATAAACACACAAGGTCCATCAAATCCAAAATGGCAAGTTACTATAAAAGACAATAAAGTTGTTGGGTTAAATCAACCGTATACAAAGTAATCTTCAGATTCATTAATTAAGAAAGAAAAATACTGCTCATTTGGGTAGTTTTTTTCTTGAGAGTTTCTTTATGGGAACTTTAGCTGTCTTTTATTATCATTGAAGAATGAAAAAATATTTTGATCAGTGGAATAATAAAAAGAAATATATAGATAAAACTCCTAAAGATTTGATATTTAATGAAGGAGAGATTTGGTGGTCACATTTCGGTATAAATGTAGGCGAAGAGGCTTATGGGAAAGGTGGGTATTTTAGGAGACCTGTAGTTGTCTTAAAAAAGATATCACAAAACTCTTGCATAGTTGTGCCGACAACCACAAAAATAAAAGAAGGTGAAAATTACTTCAAATTCACAACAAATGATCTAGAAAGAAGAGCTATGCTCTATCAGATAAAGTTTATTTCTGCAAAAAGATTGTATGTGAGAGAATCTGAGATGGAAAAAGAAGATTTCCTGAAATTAAAAAAATCCCTAGCAAACTTGCTAGAAATCTCTTCATGGTCACCGAGCGGACAAAAAGGACAATGCTCGGATCAGTGGGTTTCCCCTGGTATGAATCTATTTTATCAAACTCAAAATAATTGTCAAATTTCCAAGTTTTCACGTTCTGGAATCTGTGCTAAACTTCCATTTATGCAAACATCATTAGAACATAAAAGACATTCCTTGGCGCATGTATTAGCTGGAGCCATATTAAAATTATATCCAGATGCTTTGATGACGATTGGTCCTGCTGTTGAAAATGGTTTTTATTATGATATTGATTTTCCAAGCGGATCACCAAAAGAGGAAGACTTTGAGAAAATTCAAAATGAGATGAAAAATGTTTTAAAAGCCTGGTCAACTTCAGAGCAGAGTTTTGTTCAACAAAAAGTTTCTAAAGAAGAGGCAGAAACTATTTTCAAAAATAATTCATACAAGTTGGAACTGATCCAAGGTGTTGTTGATCGAGGTGAAGAAATAACTTTGTATGTTTCTGGGAAAGGTACAGAGTACGAATTTACTGATCTTTGTCGTGGGGGACATGTTGAGAACACAAAAGAGATTGATGAAGGTTCTTTTGCACTAGATAAGATTGCTGGAGCGTACTGGAGAGGTGATGAGAAAAATAAGATGCTTGTGCGAATCTATGGACTTGCATTCGAAACAAAAGAAGAGTTGGATTTATTTATTCATAATAGAGAAGAGGCGAAGAAGAGGGATCATAGAAAATTAGGAAAGGAATTGAAGCTGTTTACTATTTCAGATTTAGTTGGTTCTGGGCTTCCTTTGTTTCAACCAAAGGGTGCCGTCTTGAGAGTGGAGCTAGAAAAATACTTGTGGTCAATGCATAAAGATAAGGGTTATCAAAGAGTTTGGACGCCACATCTAGCTAAAGCACAACTGTATGAAATATCAGGTCATGGACAACATTACCTTGATGATATGTTTGCAGTGCATGGAGGAACTTCAAAAGAAGATTTTTATTTGAAGCCAATGAATTGTCCTCATCACTACCAATTATTTTTGGATAATCAATTCTCATATAGGGATATGCCAATCAAATATTTTGAACCGGCAACAATCTATCGTGATGAAAAAACAGGACAATTAGCAGGTCTAACTCGTGTTCGTTCAATCACTCAAGATGATGGGCATTTATTTTGTCGTTCAACTCAAATCAAGGAAGAGGTAAATATTATTGTAGACATTATCAAGCAATTCTATACAACTATGAATATGATTGATGGGTATTGGGTACGACTTTCAACTCGAGGTGATGATAAGGATGTGTATCTTGGGTCTGATGAAGTGTGGGAGACTGCTGAAAGTGCGTTGAAGGATATTTGTAACGAAAATAATTTACCATACAAAGAGGGTAAAAATGAGGCAGCTTTTTATGGTCCAAAACTGGACTTTATGTTTAAGGATGCGATTGGAAGAGAATGGCAATTGGCAACAATCCAGCTTGATTTCAATGCACCAGAAAGATTCAATCTTTCTTTTGTAAATGAAAAAGGTGAAGATGAAAGACCTGTGGTTATTCACCGTGCCATCTCTGGATCAATAGAAAGATTCTTAGGTGTTGCTATTGAGCACTTTGCTGGAGCGTTTCCGCTATGGCTTTCACCTGTTCAATTAAAAATTGTTCCAATCGGTGAAAGACAAATAGACTTTGCACATGATTTATTTAAGAAAATAATGAAGACTGATATAAGAGTTGAGATCGATCAAAGTAGTGAAGGACTTGGTAAAAAAGTTCGTGCATCTAAAGTTGAGAAAATTCCATACCTAGTTGTGGTAGGAGATAAAGAAATGGAATCAAATACATTTTCTCTTGAAGGAAGAAATGATGAGAAGATTACAGGGTTAAGTTATGATGACATGGTTAAGTTTTTACAAGATAAAATAGACAGTAAGGCTCTATAAAAAAAAGACAGCCCGCCGAGAGATCGACAGGTGTTTTGATTGTGTTGAGGTTAATCGATGCCTACAGCTAGTTGCAGCCTGTCGACTTCTATTTTGGCCTCTTCGAGGGAAATGTTTTCCGGATCGATTCCTTCGATCTCGAGCATGGTAAGTCCTGTTGAATTGATTCTCAATTTTTGAACATAGGACTCGAATTCTCCAATTTCGTTGTGATTCATGATGGCGGTATTGATTAGTGGTATTACAGTACAGCATCAAAATACCATCATCATAAACAAAATACAATATGATATAATATCCTAACCATGAAAACTTATACCATAGTCGGCAAGGATTCAAATCCTGTAGATAAAATCTTCCGAGAAAAAGGATATATTAGAAATGATGAAAATCCTGATTTTGTCATATCGTATGGAGGGGACGGTACGCTCTTAAAAAGTGAGCATCTCTATCCTGGTATTCCAAAATTATTTTTACGAAATAGTTTGATCGGTAATCTTGGATTTAAAGAAACCAATGAAGAAGTTCTGGAAAAGTTTTTTGCAGATGAACTTACAATAAAAAAATATTTCAAAATCGAAGCACAAATCAAAAATAAAAAAATAGTAGCAGTAAACGAATTTTCTCTGAAAAACACAAATCCAAGAAATAGTATACGATTTGATGTATGTGTAAATGATGAAAAGATCCTACATCGCATTGTGGGGGATGGTTTGATTGCTGCAACTCCTATTGGATCAACTGGATATTATCGATCCATTACTCGCTCTACATTTGAGCTGGGGATCGGTATAGCATTTAATAATACAACTGAGCACTATAACCACATGGTTTTGAAAGAAGACTCTGTTATTAAGGTTGTGATATTGCGAGGTCCAGCTTTTTGTTATGTTGATAATCATGATGAGGAAACTGTTCTTGAAGTAGATGATGAAATAGTGATACGAAAATCAGATCAGTTTTTGCAGATGTTTGCATAAATAAGTCAATAAACTCCAGTTGACAACTATGTTATACTACAAATATGCCCCCATTGAACAACTTTACAACACGTGCCAAAGAGGCTATACGTCGTGCACATGAACTTGCTATAGAACGTGGACAAACCAACGTTTCGCCTATGCATTTATTGGTTTCTTTGCTGACTCAGGAAGATTCTGTGGTTATTTCTATGCTTGAAAAACTCGATGTAGACTATATATTGATGACTGACAATGCCTTTGAAGCAATAGATAGTGATTCTTCTATCTCAAATACTCTTTCACCTGCCTATCAATTATTCTTAACTCCTGAGCTCATCATTCTTATGGAAAATTCTGGAAAAGTAGCTGTTGAGGTAAAAGATAATTTTGTTTCAGTAGAGCACTTATTTATTGCATTTTTTGATACATTAAACCCAGCCAGAGAATTGATAGAAAAATTTAAAATTGATAAAGAAAAATGTGTATCAACTTTGGAATTTTTAAGATCTCAAAAAGATGTGAAAGGTGCCGAAGGTACAAGTGAAGCTAAAAAATCAAAAGCACTTGCTAAATTTACAAGAAACTTAACTGCCCTTGCTCGCGATAATAAACTTGATCCAGTGATTGGTCGTGATTCTGAGATTGCGCGTGTTATTCAAATTCTCTCAAGAAGAACAAAAAATAATCCAATTCTACTTGGTGAAGCGGGAGTTGGTAAGACTGCAATTGTTGAAGGGTTGGCAAATCGCATTGCACTTGGTGATGTTCCGGAATCTTTGAAAAACAAAGAACTGCTTTCGCTTGATATGGGATCACTTGTTGCGGGCACAAAGTATCGTGGAGAGTTTGAGGACAGATTAAAAAATATTTTAAAAGAAATAGATAAGTCAGATGGAAAAGTTATTCTATTTATGGATGAGACTCACACTATTGTAGGGGCTGGAGGTGCTGAGGGGTCACTTGATGCTTCAAATATGTTGAAACCTGCGTTGGCTCGCGGTGAGTTGAAAGCAATTGGTGCGACGACTTTAAGAGAATATCAGAAACATATTGAAAAAGACCCTGCACTGCAAAGACGTTTTCAACCTGTATATGTTGAAGAGCCGTCCATTGAAGATGCTACTGCTATATTAAGAGGGTTAAAAGAAAAATATGAATTATTCCACGGTGTTCGCATCCTTGATGAAGCAATTGTTGCTGCGGTAACACTATCATCTCGCTACATTTCAGATAGACAATTGCCAGATAAGGCTGTTGATCTTATTGATGAGGCTGCATCAACTTTGAAGATTTCTCTTGAAAATAAACCTCAAGTAATAGAAGAGGCTCACAGAAAGATCTTGCGTCTTGAGATAGAAAAACAAGCACTCTCAAAAGATCCTGCTAATAAAGATATAAAAGACCGTATTAAAAATATTGAAAACAGTATAAAAGAAATAAAAGATTCTATATCTGATGTTGAAGGTAAGTGGAATGTTGAAAAAGAGTTGATCACAGCAATCAAAGATTTAAAGAAAAATATTGAGTCACTTACTCAAGAATCAATCAAGGCTGAGGCTAAAGCTGACCTGGTGAAAGCGGCAGAGATTCGTTATGGAAAATTACCAATCATGGAAGCGGACTTGGAAAATAAAATCAAAAAACTTCGCAAGCTTGATACAACAAAAAGAATCCTAAAAGAGGAGATCAATGAGGCTGATATTGCCGCTGTTGTTTCTTCGTGGACCGGTATACCAGTATCTCGCATGCTTGAAGAGGAGATGAAAAAACTTTCTCGTCTGGAAGAAGTGTTGAAGTCACAAGTGATAGGACAAGATGAAGCAGTTAAGAAAATATCAGATACGATCAAAAGATCTCGCGCCGGTATCCATGATCCATCACGTCCACTTGGTTCATTTATATTCCTGGGTCCAACTGGTGTAGGTAAAACTGAGCTTACAAAGTCGTTGGCTAAGTTTATGTTCAATGATGACAAAGCCTTGATTCGTGTTGACATGTCAGAGTTTGCTGAGCGTCACACTGTTTCAAAATTGATCGGTGCACCACCAGGATATGTTGGGCACGAGGATTCAGGAACACTGATCGATAAAGTTAAACATCGTCCGTATTCAGTTATATTATTTGATGAGATTGAAAAAGCTCACCCTGAGATATTTAACATCTTGTTGCAAGTGTTGGATAACGGTCATTTAACAGATTCAAAAGGTAAGACCGTAAACTTTAAGAATACTATTATTATCATGACATCAAATATTGGTGCTCAATATATAGATAGAATGCAAGGTATTGGATTTGCTTCATCAAATGATGATCAGGATATTTATGCAGGTATAAAAGAAAAAGTTATGTCATCATTGAAAGATTATTTTAAACCAGAGTTTTTGAATCGTCTTGATGAGATTATATTGTTCGATGTGTTGTCACATGAATCTATTAGAAAAATTGTTGATATTGAAGTTAATAAGGTCCAAGCAAGATTGCTTGAAAAAGATATTCATCTTATGTTTAGGGATGGAGTGTATGAATTATTAGCAAAGGAAGGATATAGTCCACAATACGGTGCTCGACCTTTGAGACGCCTTATTCAGTCTAAGGTTTTGACACCTTTGGCATCGATGATGATTGATAAAGGCTTGGTTGGAAATAGACAAGTTGTGATTGATGTTGATAAGAAAGGTGAATTGAGTTTTGAGGACAAACCTTTACAAGTTGCTGGGATGAAGATGAAGAGGACTAAAGTTGAGAAAAAGTAGATTATAGTGTATATTCATATATATTGTCGTAAGACGATATATATGAGCGCAGATGGCGGAGTGGTCAATCGCATCTGACTGTAAATCAGACGCCTTCGGGCTACGTAGGTTCAAATCCTACTCTGCGCACCAAATTAATAAATAAATTTGAAAATAATATGCCACAAAAGAAAATAGTTAAACTAAGACACAAAAAATCAGGACACGTTATCATAATGAGAAAATCTGGAAAACCAGGTTCTTCTACTATGCCAAAACTTAAACTGAAAAAGTATAATAAAGTTACAAGAAAGAGAGAAGTTTTCGAGGAAGCGAAGAGATAATCTCTTATTGCTATTAATTAAATTGGGTCCCGAAAGGGTCTTTTTTAATTTGCATAATCCATGCTAGTATATGTCTCAAGGGTCCATAGTTTCAATGGTAAAACATCGCACTCCAAACGCGAGGTTCTAGGTTCGAGTCCTAGTGGGCCCGCAAATGTTACAATACTCTCGAGTTAAAAAATGCGGAGCATTTTTAGGACTCGAAAAGCTTTGCTATATTTTTGAGAACTCGGAGAGTTTGAAAAAATAGCAAAGGTGTACTGAACCTGTAAGGTTCGACTCTAAACACAACACTCTATTTCTATGGTATAATACATATCTATGACAATACTCATCCTTATCATCATCTTCCTCCTCGGAACAATCATCGGAAGTTTCCTTAACGTAGTAATATTTCGCCTCAACACAAATCTGAGTATTAGCCGTGGCCGCTCAAAGTGCTTTTCATGCGGTAGGGAACTGGAACCTAAAGATTTGATCCCTGTATTTTCATTTTTAATGTTCAAAGGACGATGTCGAACTTGTAAGTCTAAAATTTCTTGGCAATATCCACTTGTAGAATTGGCAACTGGTATTATGTTTGTTCTCGTTACATATTCTTATTTTTTCAGTAATACAATTTTCATTGGAAACAATATTTTTAATAAAGGATTGGTGTTACAGGCATTCACACAGATGGCATATATAAAATATGTTTTCTATATAATGGATTTAGCTGTTGTATCACTTCTTATGTGTATCTTTGTGTATGATTTCAGACACAAAATTATCCCTGATAAACTAGTATATTCTGGTGCGGTTTTGATGTTTACAAAAGCCCTTATCTCGATATTTATTTTTAAGGCGAGTGCGATGACTGTTGTGTGGGTGTTGTTAGCTGGACCAATAGTTGCTATACCTTTTGCATTGTTTTGGGTGGTGTCAGGTGGAAGATGGATGGGGTTGGGAGATGCAAAGCTTGCTCTTATTGTGGGTTGGGGATTAGGTTTGGGGTATGGATATACTGCGCTCATGTATTCATTTTGGATAGGAGCTATTGTTATTATTGGTCTTATGCTAACCAGAGAGATGCTCGATGCATTTTCAACTCATAATAATGCACTTGGTTTTAAAATAAAATTTTTACATAATAAAAAGCTAGAATATTTTAGAAACAAGCTACCATCTTACAAATTAAGGTCAGAAATACCATTCGGACCCTTTATGATTGTGGCTTTTTATATGATCTATTTCCTAGGCAGGAATCTTCTGTGGTGGATATAAAGCCTTTGGTTTTCACGTTGGTTTATAAGGGGTTTTTTGACTTTTCCTAAATTTGCTTGTCCTTTATGAACATATTTGAATAATCCCCATATAATCGCTTGACTTTGTTTATGTTTCGTATATAATAGACACCCATACGGAATAGAAATATAACTCTCGAATCCTTGATGGATTCAAGAAAAATTTCTAAAGAAATATACTTTGAAAATAGAATAAAGATATACATACATCACAATAGATATGTAAGAACATTGTATTGATTTTGTACAATGAGCAAGAATTAATTTTAAAATTAATCAAATCCTTTCTTTTGTTCTGTTTGAGTTTTTTATTTAGAGTTTGATCCTAGCTCAGGATGAACGCTGGCGGCGTGGATAAGGCATGCAAGTCGAACGGAGACTTTTTGAGATTACATCAAGAACTGTCTTAGTGGCGAACGAGGTAGTATAACATAGGTATCTTCCCCTAAGTCATGAATAACATATCGAAAGATATGCTAATACATGATGGTCTCTACGGAGTAAAGTTTTAACGCTTAGGGACGAGCCTATTTGATATCAGCTAGTTGGTAAGGTAATGGCTTACCAAGGCTATGACGTCTAGAGGAGCTGAGAGGCTGACCCTCACCGATGGGACTGAGACACGGCCCATACACCTACGGGTGGCTGCAGTCGAGAATTTTCCGCAATGGACGAAAGTCTGACGGAGCGACGCCGCGTGGTTGATGAAGTACTTAGGTATGTAAAAACCTTTTATGAGGGAAAAAGTTTATTGATTGTACCTCATGAATAAGGGGTTGCTAAACTCGTGCCAGCAGCAGCGGTAATACGAGTGCCCCAAGCGTTATCCGGAATTATTGGGCGTAAAGGGTGAGTAGGTGGTTATATTAGTCTTGTGTTAAAGCCTTCGGCTCAACCGAAGATCTGCATAGGAAACGGTATAACTAGAGTATGTGAGAGGTGTGTAGAACTCATGGAGTAGGGGTGAAATCCGTTGATATCATGGGGAATACCAAAAGCGTAGGCAGCACACTGGCACATTACTGACACTGAATCACGAAAGCGTGGGTAGCGAATGGGATTAGATACCCCAGTAGTCCACGCCCTAAACGATGTACTCTAGTTTTGTGGGGAATCGACCCCCTGCGAGACTAAGCTAACGCGATAAGAGTACCGCCTGGGTAGTACGATCGCAAGATTAAAACTCAAAGGAATAGACGGGGACTTGCACAAGCGGTGGATTATGTGGTTTAATTCGTAGGTAAACGAAGAACCTTACCAAGGTTTGACACCTAACTGAAAGTCCTAAGAAACTAGGACCCTCGCAAGACAGTTAGGCAGGTGATGCATGGCCGTCGTCAGTTCGTGGTTTGAATTGTTCCCTTCAGTGGGGTAACGAACGCAACCCTCGTCGTGTGTTACAAGTGTCACACGAGACTGCCCAGCCTAAAGCTCAGAAATACATAAAAGTATTTGTGATTTCTAGGCTGGGAGGAAGGCGAGGATGACGCCAGGTCCGCATGTCCCTTTGACATCTTGGGCTACACACATAATACAATGGTCGAGACAACGCGACGCAATGGGGCGACCCGGAGCAAACCGTAATAAACTCGGCCTCAGTTCGGATTGAAGTCTGCAACTCGACTTCATGAAGCTGGAATCGCTAGTAATCGCAGGTCAGACATACTGCGGTGAATACGTTCTCAAGTCTTGTACTCACCGCCCGTCAACTCAAGGGAGCCAGGAGTACCCGATATCTCACCATGTGTGGGACTACGGTAAGCTTGGTAACAGGGAGTAAGTCGTAACAAGGCACGGGTAGCGGAAGCTGTTCGTGGATTTATTCAAGTGAAAACTGTCTATGTCACCTGATTTATCAGGTTGCATCAGATTTATAACGGTCGTTACTGATCTTTTAAGCAATTAAAATTTCAACAGTTCTTATATGCTGTCGTTCATATAAGCGAAGAAGTTCGTAAAACTTTGACATATCGGAAAGACGGTGACTCAAACAGAACAAAAGAATTTGTTTGATTAGGTTTAGGTTAATTCAAGCGTTTCTATATTGTGATTTTGTAAAAATTATGTAATACTCAGTACATGATATTTTTTCCGTATGGACGGAATGGAATATTGTTTCGCTTAACTTCGCTTATGAGTTGAGCGAACGAGTCGACCCTGCCGGGAAGCTTTGCTTCCGAGGACTTCTCGACGAGAGAACAAAACAAATAAGCGCGCGTAGCTCAGTTGGTAGAGCGCTCGACTGATACTCGAAAGGTCCTTGGTTCAACTCCAAGCGCGCGCACCACAAGGGTAATTCTATAATTCTAAAGAATTATATGTCGCACAAAAGGCACTTCTATTTTGATAAATCAAAATATGTCGCGCACCAGTAAAAATAAAAATAAATCTCCGAAAGGGGATTTATTTTTTTATTTGACATCAAAACCCTACCTCTGATATACTTCAATCATCGGAAGCAACTCCTTATACAGGCAAGTCTGTATCGGGAATTTCCTTAGAATTGGAAGCAACCCCTTGTATAGTTTCGTCTGTATCGGGGATTTCCCTTGTATTAAGAAGGTCTATGATGTCAGACATGTATATTATTTCTAAATACAGCCGATCTTTAAACATCATCGATGTATTCTTAGGATGAACACTAAAGCATCTCAATATTTCTAGTTTAGATTTTGCATAATCGAGTAATGATGTAAAATCACCATCACCTGAAGTGAGGTACGATAGCCTGAACTTTATTTTTTTCTATATCAAGGGTAATTTTGTGAGCTATCTCAACGTCACAATTGGCCTTTATTTTATTCTTTTCTCTATAGCTTTGTTTAAAAACAATTTCTACATCATTTTCATACAAACCTACATATAATTGCTCATGTTCTTCAAACCGAGCGGTGAAATATATTATTTTATCAGCTCTGTATTTATTTTTAAGATAAATAATTAATTCGACCATATCAAAATTCAGTCCTTGATCTCGAGCACTCAGTATAATATTGGCAGCGTCTATGTATATATTTGTTTTCATAATCAGGTAATTTTAACGTAGAGGGGTTAAAGTAAATTAAAAGAAATGATAAAGAAATTCTAAACTTTTTCATGATATAATATTTCACATGAACATGCTTAATCCGAAAATTTTTTCACCTATTGCAGAAATAGAACAAACTCCAATCCGAAAAGGTTTCGGTGAAGGTTTGCTTTTGGCTGGTGAGAAAAATAAAAACATAGTCGGACTGTGTGCGGACCTAACCGAATCTACTCAGATGAATCTTTTCAGAGATCGTTTCCCGGACCGTTTTATCGAGATAGGGGTAGCTGAGCAAAACCTTGCCTCTGTGGCCTCTGGTATGGCTGCTATGGGCAAGATTCCTGCCATGACATCATATGCCATGTTCTCACCTGGACGTAACTGGGAGCAGATTAGAACGACTATTTGTTATAACGATAGGAAAGTGATCATCGCTGGTTCGCATGCTGGTATATCAGTTGGACCTGATGGTGGAACACATCAGGCTATTGAGGATTTGGCTTTAACTCGGATTATACCAAACATGACGGTTATCTCACCGTGCGATGTTATTGAGGCACGTAAGGCGACTATAGCGGCATTTGAAAATACCCAAAAAACACCAGTATATATCCGCCTTGCTCGCGAAAAAACACCAATCATAACAACCGAAGAAGCGCCATTTGTGATAGGGAAGGCAAATGTGTTGTATGAGTCAAGTTTTGATGTCAATATTGACATACGATTTGACACTCTCATATGTGCAACAGGTGCATTGGTATACAATGCACTCTTAGCTGCAAAAGAATTGGAATCAAAACATGGTCAAAAAGTCGCGGTTATTAATTTTCATACAATAAAACCACTCGACACAGAAACACTTTTTTCATATGTTGAAAAATCAGAAAAAATAGTTACAGTCGAAGAGCATCAGATTGCTGGAGGATTTGGGTCTGCAATATGTGAGGTGGTGTCAGAAAAATATGCCAAGATTATTCATCGTATCGGAGTAAAAGATCAGTTCGGACAATCAGGAACGCCGGCCGAGCTTATCAAGTTTTATAAGATGGATGTTGCGGATATTGTTAAAGTTAGTATATAATATGTTTATGTTAACAGAAGATAGTATATCATTTGATGAAAATAAATATAAAATAAAATCAAGAGTTATATTTGGGCAAGCTGAGGTGCCTAAGATGATAACTTTTTTAACAACTAAGGGTATAGTTAAAAATGAGAAACAGGCAAAAATGGTTTTGCTTGGTGCTACTACATGTTTTTTCATAGCTTCTATTGTTGTGTTTATGGTGTATGTGTTGGATGTACGTATAGGTGGACAGTCAGGTGGTATTACGCCGGAGCAATTGCAGGAAAATATAGATAGATTTCAACAGATTATTAACAATGGTAAGAATGCAAATACTCAAACTAATCAATAATATATGAAAAAAATATATAAAAAAGGGTTTACTCTTATAGAACTATTAGTTGTTATATCTATCATTTCACTTTTGTCTAGTGTTGTGCTTGCGTCGGTGTATACAGGTAGAGAAAAGGCTGTTTTGACTAAAACTGTGGCTGAGATGAAGTCGCTGCAGACGGCTGTGGAGTTGTATAGAAATCAGTTTGGGGTTTATCCGGGGGTTACTAATATATTATATTCAGATGCCAGAACAAGTCCTACCCCTGCAAATTGGAGTACTTGGAACTATATGTCCCCAGCAACAGTTTCATTAAATGATTTGCAAAATACGTATTTGATTTCAAATAATTTGCTAGCAAAACCTGTTCTTGCGCCAACATATCTCGAATCTTGTGATACTGGGTGTTATAATAAAGGTTATGAATTGTTATATGTTATACCAAATCCTACAACATATAGTTTTGTATTCAGTTGTGGAGGTGTTCCTGTGAATAACTATATAATATTTTTATTAGCCAATACTAAAAAATTAAACTTACCTCTAGCTTCTGTTTCACCTTTTCCTGGTGCCACTTGGAATGCTGGTTCAGTAAGTGCAGGTACAGGTGGTCCAAATACCCCCCCCTACACCTACTGCCTATCCATGTAATCACTCCAACAAAAAATCCTCTTCATCGAGGATTTTTTCATTTTTCATTTTCTATTTTTTTAACCTATAGTCTCAACCTCCCATCCAACAGGTTTAGTTTTAAGATAATTCTCAAGCTTTTCTCTACTTAACAATCCCTCCTGCGCTCCAACGTATTGACATACTGACATCGAGTTTATCGACCCCCACATCAATGCTGTTCTATTGTCTAACCCAAGATATTTTGCAGCAGAAAACGTGGAAGCAAAAGCATCTCCTGCGCCAGTCCTATCAACAGGAGTTGCTATATCAGGATATATATCTATATGTATAATCCTATCACCTTCATCATATGTATATGATCCATGAGGACCATCTGTGATAACTGGCAAACGTACTCCCAATTTTTTCAGACCATCAAGCAGATATTGTATGTCCATGTGTCCTTCTCCAGCATTTAGTATTTTTATTGCTTCCTCTTTATTACAGAAAAATATCTCTGTTCTTTTGTACAAATCAGCAAGAGCGATAGCACCGAACTTTATTTGAAAAGTTCCTGGTTGAAATACAAGTTTTATATCAGGATTTCGCTTTAAGTATAAACTAAGCTGATGATGAAATTCTAAAGTGTTCTCACCAAGAGAAGAAAGATAGATATATGCAGGTTTTATCTTTCCTGATATTAATTGCTCTGGTATTTTATAGTCATATTTTTCATGATTTATAAGAATAGTTCTTTCATCACCATGCCAAAGCACATAATGATAATTTGTTTTTTTACCAGCATCTGTTGACACTAGGGAAGTGTTCACATCGTCTACTCTCAAAACTTCTTTGTTCTTATGTCCATAATAATCATCGCCTGTATGGGTCAAAAGTCCAGAGTTTATATGTAGTCTTGAAACTGCCACAGATGCATTGGCTGAGTTTCCAACACCTAGAAGCTCAGTTACTGACTCAAAAGGAACTTTTTCCCCGAAAGGTACACATATCTTCTTACTGTTACCGGTTTCTATCACTTCTCCGACATCGAGTCGTATAAACGCATCAACGACGATATCGCCTATAGACAGGAAGTCAATTTTGTTATTTTTTTGGAAAATGTCTCGTATATTCATGTATATGATAATACCATAGATGTATTGATAAGTGCCAAAAATAGTGTATACTACAAAACACTATGACTTATACACTTAACGTTCAAGAAATCGATAAAAATAATACTACTGCTATAGATATGGCAAACAGTATAAAGGCTGTAGTTTATGGTCCTGCATATCCATCTACACCTATTGTTATCAATCAAAAAGATTTTACAAAGCTATATAAACAAGCTGGAGAATCATCTATTGTAACTCTTACAGGTCTTAAAGCCAATCAAGATGTTTTGATACATGATATTCAGATAAATGTAAGAAACGGTGAAATCATCCATGCTGATTTCTATGCTGTTAAAAAAGGTCAAAAGATCACAGTTAATGTACCACTGGTATTTGTTGGTGTGGCCGATGCTGTAAAAACTCATGGAGCTGATCTTATTAAAAATATGTTCGAAGTTGAGATCGAGGCTGAGGCAAAAGATCTTCCACATGAGATAGAGATAGATATAACAGTTCTTAAAGAAGTCGATGATCATATCAGTATATCTGATATCAAAGCTCCATCAGGGGTTAAGATCTTGAACAATGAAGATGATGTTATTATCACAGCATCAAAGCATGAAGAGGAAAAAGAAGAAGAATCAACAGAGATAGATATGTCAGCGATCGGAGTATCTGATGCAAAAGGTAAGAAAGAAGAAGAGGATCCTCAATAAAAAAGAAAGTTCTAAGAAAAAACAAGGTAAACAAAAAAGTTTCCTTGTTTTTTTATTCTCACTTTAGTAGCTCGTCTAGCGATTTTTTTATGAAGGTTTCCATGATATAATATAGTGATATGAATTTTAGACTTAGACACAGACTTGCGATTTTTAGTATTGCTACAATTTTAATAACTTACCTGTCAATGTCTGTTGTTTTTGCAGCAGAACTTGATTGTAATCTCCCTGAAAATAGAGAGACTTGTTTGGCTGAGTTAGCTAAAACCGAAAATGAGATATCTGACTTAAATAAACAGCTTTCCGGACTTAAAAATGAAGGAGCCTCTATCGCTCGTGACAAAAAGATCCTTGAAAACCAAGCTAAACAGGCCAAACTGAAGATAAAAACTCATGAACTTTCTATAGCTAAACTCGGGAAAGATATTAAAACAAAAGAATCTACAATCACTGGCTTACAAGAGAGAATTAATAAAAACAAAATTGGTTTAAATGAGGTTATTCAAAATGCCTACGAAGTTGATAATATATCAGCAGTTGAAATATTTTTATCAAATCAAAATATATCTGATTTTTTTCGTGATCTTGATGCCTATGTTTTTATAAACACTAAGATTAGAGAATCTATAGGAATTATTAGTAAAGACAAGTCAGAAGAAGAGGTTGAAAAAAAACAACTCGACGTAACACGATCTAAAGAATACGATTCTAAGTATGCTGTTGAGGCTGAAAAAATGAAGATTGAGAAAATAGATGCTGAAAAAGCCCGTCTTTTGAGTTTGAACAAGAAAGAGCAAACTTCTTACGGTACCATCATCGTTGATAAACAAAAGAAAGCTACTCAGATTCGAAATGCACTTTTCGCACTACGTGACTCTGCTTCAATCAAGTTCGAAGATGCGGTAGCTTTTGCAAAATCAGCAAGTAAAAACACAGGAGTGAGAGCATCATTTATTTTGGCGATACTGCAACAAGAATCTAACTTAGGGAAAAACGTTGGCTCATGTTATATGACAAATGTCGATACCGGAGCTGGGGTTAAAATATCATCTGGAAATGCAGTAAATAATGTTATGAAGCCATCACGTGATGTTCAACCGTTTTTGAATATTACAAAATCTTTGGGTAAAGATTGGGCGACTACTCGAGTGTCATGTCCGTTTACAACAGGGTATGGAGGAGCCATGGGTCCTGCTCAGTTTATACCATCTACTTGGCAGTTGTTTGCAGCTCGTATTTCTAAGACTAAAGGAGGTGCTGTTGCCAACCCTTGGGCTGCTGCTGATGCTTTTATGGCCTCGTCTATGTACTTATCTGATCTCGGTGCATCCTCTGGATCAGCTTCAGCTGAGCGAAATGCAGCTTGTCGTTACTATTCAGGACGTGCTTGTGGATCTGCTGACAACACTTTCTACGGGGATCAGGTTATGAAGAGGGCTGTAAAATTGCAGGCAGATATTGATTTAATCCAGTAATAGTGTATAATCGTTACTATTATGAAGAAAAATATACATCCATCATATTTTGGAGATGCTGAGTTTGTTTGTGCTTGTGGAGCAAAATACACTATGGGATCAACAAAAGAGAAAAATACAACTGAAATGTGTTCAGCATGTCATCCGTATTACACTGGTAATGAAAGAACAGTTGACACTGCTGGTCGTGTTGAGAAGTTCAAAGCTCGCCAATCAGCTGCTGTTAAAAAAGTTTCTAATAAATAACTTTAGAGTAAAAAAGTCTGTTATACTACACGTATAGGGCTTTTTTTATTGCGACGTAGAGTGAGAGAACTAAACCTGATAACAGGTTTAGTTCCGAACCGAGGAGTCAATTACCTATTTTATATAAATAATACAAATATATGGAAGATTTAAATTTAGAAGAATTAAGAAAAGATTTCAAAACTAGTTTTTTTGCTGGTGAGATTGATCGTTTGAATAAAGAAAAAGATTCTTTGACTGAGATGATGGTTGATCCTGAAATGAAGGAAATGGCAGAAGCAGATATGGTTGCTATTGATGAGCAAATACAATTCATGGTTGATAAGATAAAAGATATTATCAAAGAAGAAGAGGTTGCTGATCTATATCCAAACGAACTTGTGCTTGAAATCAGAGCTGGTGCCGGAGGAGATGAGGCTGCACTTTTTGCTGCCAATCTTTCTAATATGTATAAAGTTTTTTGTGCAGAAAGAGGTTTTAGAGTTGATACACTTGATGTTTCAGAAAACGGTATTGGAGGATATAAAGAAGCGGTATATGAGATCCGTGGCTTTGAAGTGTATCGATATTTTAAATATGAGATCGGAACTCATCGTATTCAGCGTATTCCAGAAACTGAAAAATCAGGTAGAGTGCACACCTCAACCGCGACAGTTGCAGTATTACCGATACGAAAGAAAGTTAAATTTCAAATAGATCCAGCTGATCTAGAAATGGAATTCTCAAGAGCTGGAGGTAAGGGGGGGCAAAACGTAAACAAGGTGGAAACAGCAGTGCGTTTGATTCATATACCAACAGGACTGGATGTTCGTTGTACTTCTGAGCGAAGTCAGTTAAAAAACCGCGAGAAAGCGTTGTCTGTACTACAGGCCAAAGTAGGTGAATTGTATGAAAGAGAGGCATCTAAAAAATTCTCAGGAGAAAAGAAATTGCAGTTAGGAACGGGAGATAGATCTGAGAAAATACGAACATACAATGTTTTACAAGATCGTATCACTGATCATAGACTGAAGGAATCATGGCATGGTATATCGTTGATGTTAGGGCAAGGTCAAATAGGTAAAATGATTGATATGATTGTAGGGTATTTTGAAAATGGCGGTGAGGTGAGTCTGGAGGATGATGGGGAATAGTTTGTATTCATTTATTACAAAACTTATACATAAAAGTATAGGTTTGTTGTTGTATTTATTTGATTTTTAATGGTAAAATAAAATGAGAATTAATTACAAAAATGAAAATATTTAATAATCTTAAGTGTATAGTGTTGGTATTTTTGATTATGTTTTCTCATGTAGTTTTCGCCGCCAACCCACCTTATCCTTTTCTACCATCAGACAATGTACAAGATCCAAACTGTACACCGCTGGACTCTAACTGTTATGTTCTTTTAACATCTTTTCAGAATGAAACAGTGACAGGACTCGACTATGCAACTTCGACTGGAATACTTTCTTTAACTTCAGGCTACAATATACCACTTACTGCGTCGACTACTGCGTGGAATAGTGCTATCGGAGCACTAGGAGGAAGTGCACTTTTGCAAAATGGTAATTCATTTGGTACAACGCTCACACTTGGAACAAATGACAATCAAGCTTTGAGTTTTGAGACAAATGGTATTAACAGACTCACTATCGACACATCAGGAAATATCACTGCTACAGGAACCATCACAGCGAGTTCATTTTTTGGTAATGGCTCAAACTTGACTGGTATATTTTCAACATCAACGACAAGAGGTGTTTTCTCGGCGTCTGGTCCTATTTCGTATTCAACTTCGACTGGAAATTTTTTAATAACTCAAGCTTCGTCAACTTCAAGTGGATATCTTTCTTCAGCTGACTTTACAACTTTCCAAGCCAAAGAAGACGTCATCACTGCGTCCACCACGGCAACATACTTCCGAGGTGACAAAACCTTCAGTACTCTCGACACCTCGGCTGTTCCTGAGAATGGAAATCTCTACTTCACAAATGCTCGTGTGAATTCAATCTTGTCAGCAACAACTTCACTTCCAAACATCACCACACTCTCAGGACTCATTTCTGCAACAAACCTAGGTTCATTGGGTACGACTACAATCGGAGTGTGGAATGCCACTCCGATTGGAGACTCATACATCACAAAGACTGGAAACTGGACAGGAATATTCGATGGACAAGAAGGAACATATTATTTGGACAGAGCAAATCACACAGGCACACAGTTGGCTTCAACTATTTTGGATTTCGGAACTACTACAAGAAACTTACTTTCATCCACTGCAACAGGACTAACATATTCGACCTCAACTGGAATATTTTCTTTAACTTCAGGTTACAATATACCTTTGACCGCCTCAACTACTGCATGGAATGCAAAAGTCTCAAGTCAATGGGTGACGAGTGGTGTAAATATATATTATACAGGTGTGGCTGTTGGTATTGGGACAACAACACCAAGCAATAAATTTGTTGTAGTAGGAACGTCAACAGTTATTGGAAATTTTAACCTCAATGGTTATGTGTTGCAGGGTTCGTCAAATGGTTCACTGTTTGGGAATACAGTTAGTAATGGTATTTATGATTCCAACTTCCTTGGTGCCTATGCGGGAAATGGTGCTACAAGTACCAGTTACTCCAACTTCCTTGGTGCCTCTGCGGGACATAGTGCTACAAATGCCAGCTACTCCAACTTCCTTGGTTACTATGCGGGATATAGTGCTACAAATGCCAACCAATCCAACTTTCTTGGTTACGGTACGGGATATAGTGCTACAAATGCCAACAACTCCAACTTCCTTGGTTACTATGCGGGATATAGTGCTACAAATGCAGCTTCCTCCATATTCTTTGGGAAGAATTCTGGTTATTCTGACACTGTGAATAACACTTCTGGAAACAAATACTCAATACTTATAGGAAACTACACCTCAACTGGTGGTTTTTCCAACTCGATATCAATAGGACAAGGTGTGGCCAACTCAGAAATTGATCAACTAAACATTGGTCGTATTATCTATGCTACCAAAATAGGCTCATCAACCTCATCTATCTCTTCACCTTATGCCTCAGCTTCTGTCGGTATAGGAACATCTACTCCAGCCGATAAGCTTCAAGTCTATGGTGACATACGTGTAGGAACCACAGGAACAAACGGTTGTATCAAAGATTTTGGAGGAACAGGTATCACAGGAGTATGTTCATCAGATGAAAGATTGAAAACAAATGTTGTAGATTTATCAGATAATTATCTTGATAAAATGGCTAAACTTAGAGTAATATCATATAACTGGAATGATACTGCTAAAGATTTAAACAAAGTCAATACGACTGCTACAAACTACGGACTATTGGCGCAAAATGTAGAAGAAAATTTTCCAGAATTAGTCACAATAGATTCCAATGGATATAAGCAAGTTAATTATTCACGATTACCATTATATTTAATAAAATCAATACAAGAATTGTCAAAAAAGTTTTTGTCATTTGCTGATTCTGTTACAACTAAAGAATTAAAAACCAATAAGCTATGTGTTGATGATATTTGTGTTACAAAAGATCAGTTTAAGATGATGTTACAAAACAGTAATGTATCTCCAGTTATATATCAACAATCAGTCTCAATTCCTGCCCCAGTCCAAAATCCAGAACCTGTTGTTGAGCAAGCAATAACAACTGAAGTTGTGGCCGAAATTGCTGTACCGATACCTGTGGTTGAGACTGCTCCTGAACCTATTGTTGTACCAGTTGTGACAGAAAATCAGTTAGTACAATAGTTCACTGCGTGATAGAAGTTTTTTCTATTGCCATTTTACCTGAAAAATGATATACATATACACTATATGACATCACAAAACGACACGATAAAAGACATGTTTGAAGCAGGGGTTCACTATGGAACTCTGCGCGCATCTCGAAATCCATCTGTTAAAAAATACGTTTATGGAACAAAAGGAACCGTTGATATTATTAATGTTGAAATTACAGCTGATCAAATCGAAAAAGCTCGCATCTTCATTGCTGATCTTAAGGCAAACGGTAAAGTTATTCTTTTTGCCACAAGTAAAAGTGAAGTAGTTGATCTTGTAAAAGATTCTGCTATCAGATTCAACTCACCATTCATCGCAGGACGATGGGTTGGAGGACTATTCACAAACTTTGAAATCATCAGAAAAAGAATCAATCGTATGATTGATCTTGTTTCAATGAAAGAAAAAGGTGAATTAAAAAAATATACTAAAAAAGAGCAATCATTGATGGATAAAGAAGTTGAAAGACTTGAAAAACTATTCTCAGGTGTAAAAGAGTTAACTTCACTACCAGCAGCATTACTTGTTGTTGATCCTAAGAAAGAATTTATCGCCGTAGAAGAAGCTCGTATGCTTGGTATACCTGTTATTGCTATTGCCAACACAGATTGTAAAGTTTCAACTATCGATTTCCCAATCGTTGCAAATGACTCATCAAGATCTTCAGTTGATTACATCTTGCATCAATTGTTAGGCTAATTCGGTTTTTCGGATTATAATAGTTAGATATTTATATAAAATAATTTCAAAATAAAAACACTATGAACATTACATCAGATCAGATCAAAGCGCTTAGAGAAAAAACTGGTATTTCAGTTATGCAATGTAAAAAAGCATTGGAAGAGGCAGAAGGTGATGAGGCTAAGGCTATCATCATCCTAAAGAAAAAAGGTGCTGAACAAGCAGCTAAAAAAGCAGATCGTGAATTTGGTGCTGGAATTGTAGAAGCCTACATCCACTCAAACGGCTTAGTTGGATCTATTATAGAGTTGGCATCAGAAACAGATTTTGTGTCAAACAATGCAGAATTCAAAACATTGGCCAAAGATATCGCGATGCAAGTTACTGCAACTGCACCTGAGTTTTTAAGACAAACTGATATAGACGAGACTACGGCCCAAAAAGCTAAAGAATTGTTTACAAAAGAGATTGTCGATAAACCAGCTGAAATGCAAGAGAAGATCCTACAAGGAAAGATGGATTCATACTTCAAAGATCAAGTATTGTTAAATCAAGATTTTATCAAGAATCCTGAGATGACAATTCAAATGATGCTTGATAATGCTATGCAAAAGTTTGGTGAGCGTATTGAGATAACTCGCTTCAAAAGATTTGAAATTGGAAAGTAATTAGTGTATACTGGGTTTGTCAAAAGGTTATCTTACCCTGAAGACAAGGCGTTTGTTCCCCTAGCGATGCACGTATCCTTCCATGGTGGAAGGATCTACGGAAGCGTCAACATCGACAGGGAACTACGCCTCCACTTTTGCCGTTTTAGCTCAGTTGGTAGAGCAACTGTTTTGTAAACAGTAGGTCCCCAGTTCGAATCTGGGAAGCGGCTCCGATATGTTTGAACCTTATTCATCAACAAGAAAATCAACGACAGCTTCAAATAATTTTGAGGCCAATACCGTTGAGAAGATGAGAATGGAAAATTTGAAGAAAGAAAAAGAACGAAGAGAGAAGGAAAGATATAAGATGGAATACGATGCAAAGAAAAGAGAATTTGACCGGCACAGTGCTGACAAAGCTCGTTTTGAGTTGGAAAAAAGAAGATTGGAAATAGAGCTTAAAAAATATGAGACTGACACACTATCGACTTTACGAGATGAAAAGAAATACGATATTGAAAAAATGCATCTGACTGACGAAGAAAGTGTAATCAATAAAAAAATTCAAACTATGGAGGTTGAATTACAACAATTAAAAAACAAAGCTCAAAAGTTGAAGGTGGATAAAGAATCATCAACCAGAAAAGATAGAGAATTATTGTCTGACATTACTAAGAAGAATGCCTATATTCAATCAATCAATTTGAAATTAGCAGCAGCAGAAAGAAATTTGGCTGAAGCAAATAGACAGGTAACACATTTAAATACAGATTTAATAAATTTAAAGAAATATGCGTAAAGTAGCACTGATAATAATGGATGGTTGGGGAATGGGTGAAGAAAATGAAAAGAATGCGATTCATATGGCGAAGACTCCATTCTTTGACCACTGTCTAAAAACATACCCACATGCATTTTTAGAAGCCTCAGGATTGGCTGTAGGTCTACCTGAAGGTCAGATGGGAAATAGTGAGATCGGGCACACAACTATTGGTGCCGGCTCTGCAATCGATACTGATCTTGTAATGATAGAGAAATCTATTAAAGATAATTCATTTTTTGAGAATGAGGCTTTTTTGCGTTTGATAAATCATGCAAAAACATACAACTCCAAGATCCACATGATTGGGTTATTGTCAGATGGCGGTGTTCATAGTCATAACACTCATATTTATGCATTTTTAAAATTGGCGAAACATCAAGGATTAGATAAAAACCAAGTTGTACTGCATATATTTACAGATGGTCGCGATGTGTCTGGGGGAACAGCAGTAAAATATATTAAAGAATTGGAAAGTGAAATAGTTAAAATAGATATGGGGGTGATAGGCTCATTTGGAGGGAGATATTATGGAATGGATAGAGCTGGTAATCATGAACGAATAGAACACGTTACAAATATCCTTTTTAAGGCAGAAGGAAATGTATTAAATTTGCACGAGACGTCTATTGCTGATTTTATAGAAAATGAATATGTACAAAAAGATCCAACTGGAAAGATTGATGAATATTTTGAACACTATTTATGTATACATGATCATGAAAATCCACGTAAATATATTATAGATAAAAATGATGGAATATTTTTCTTTAATTTTAGAGCCGATCGTGCGAAGCAATTAACCAAAGCGATCTTGGATAAACAAGAAGAATATAATCTACACTTTGTTTCAATGGCTCAATATGGTGAGGATTTGAAAACTGATGCTGCATTTAAACCAGCATATATTGTGACAACATTAGGAAAAGAATTATCTTCAAGAAAAATCAAGCACGCTCATATCTCTGAATCTGAGAAATTTCCTCATGTAACTTTTTTTATGAATGGACAATCTGATATTGTGCAAGAGGGAGAAACGCAAAAGAAAATTGAAAGTCGAACTGATGTTAAAACACATGATGAAGCGCCAGAGATGAAATCTAAAGAAATAGTTGATGCGGCGATCGAAGCGTTTGCGGATCATGATGTGGTGATTATTAATTTTCCCAATACCGATGTGGTTGGGCATACAGGGAATATAAAAGCGGTTATGGCAGCTGCAGAGACTGTGGACATGGAAACTAAAAGATTAGCTGACTACGTTGCTCGTGTGGGTGGTGTATCTCTAATAACAGCAGATCATGGAAATGCTGAGGTGATGATTGATGGTGATGGTGCGATGCATGTGGCTCATACGACAAACTTGGTACCATTTATTGTGACTGATACAAGTATAGAAATAAAAAGACCAGTGGGGACATTGGCTGATATTGCACCGACGATATTGAAGTTGTGTGGAGTAGATAATGTAAAGGGGATGAAGGGGAAGAGTGTATTGTAAAAAAAAGTGCCCATCCTGGAGAATTCCAGGATGGGCTTTTTGGTTGTCGTCACCGCATGCTGTTGATGGTAAGTGCGAAGAGATTGATTCGATCAGGATCAGTGAGGTAGTTTGCTCTTTCACATTGACACTGGTATTCTCTCATTCGATTATCGACGAACGTGAACTGGTCTTCGTCCTCTAGAATCACATCTTTTCTGACCCCGCAGGTAACCTCCTTAAGGAAGGTTTCCATCGCTTTTGAACTTTTTTGTTCGGCGAGTTCTCTCAGATATTGTTTTGCTGGCATGCTCATAATTGTATGGTGTTCGTTGTTTATTTACTCAAATTAAAACAGTGTATATATTATATCAATATTAGATATATTTGTCAAGTATGGACATTCCACTATCAAAAAATGGTATAATTATAATTATTAATAAATAAATAATAAAAATAAACATATGCAAGAATCAAACGGATCATCATCAAATTTAATAATAGGAATCATATTAGGTATTTTAATTATAGGAGGAGTTCTTCTGTATATGAGAAATCAAGCACCAGCTGCAAATGACTCTCTGGATGTTAATGTAACATTGCCAACAACACAAGACGAGACAAACGGAAGATAATTTATGGATCGGAAAAAGCTTGTGATGTTTGGAACTATTGTTGGAGGATATGCGGGTAGTTATATCCCGGCTCTTTGGGGTGCAGGTGGTTTGTCTATGTGGGGGCTTTTATTCGGAGCTATGGGAAGTTTGGTTGGAATTTGGGTAGGGTTTAGGTTGGGTGAGTAAATTCAGGTTTTCTTTAGAACTTCTTAATCAAAACTTTACCACCTCTCTGGTAAAGTTTTTTGATGGAATACAGAAAACCTAAAAAATCACTTTTTATATCAAAACAAATTAGAAATTTAAATAGTGAGGAAAAGATATATCTCGAGAATTTAAAAAAAGTTTTAAACAAAGAAAGTGATATTGAAACCATTGGGAATATTCCGGGTTATTTATGTTTTGATAAAAAAGAAAGACCCTTAATTTTATCTCGAGAGATTGTCGATAAGATAGAAAATGATCATGGTTCAATTTGCTCTCAAAATATGATTATTAACATTTTTGAATGGGAATATGCAACTACTAATGTATTAGGTAATCCTGATAAAATAAATCTTATTAAAAATATACCCGATTCTGATAATTATCTCTTAGTGGCAGCTGTTAGGATTAATGGCTTTTTTGTACTTACTCATTTTGAAATTGAAGCTAAAAATGGTAACAATTTAAAACGCCTCCTCGACAGAGGGAGCGTTTTAAATAGGGTCTCTTCTATAGCCTGTACTACCAATCAAGACTTGAATTCAAGTCAATCTAGAGAAGTTGTCTAGCGTCAAAGGTAATGGTTGTATTTTAGCAAAAGTTTGATTTATGTCAAATAATACACAAGTATTTCCTTTTGACTTTTTACCTCAAATAATATAGGTTTTATATATGAAAAACATATATAAGGCCTTTATTTGTATACTCGCTTTAACAGTACTGGCTCCGTCAGCTGAAGCCTATTCGTATGGATATAATACGTACAATCCGTACCAATACCATTACCAAAATTATGATTACCGAGATTTTAGTACAAGACCAAATTACACTTATTCGAGTATTCCAACTATTGTAACTCGACTTAATTTTACGAACTCGTATGTACCTTTTACGAACTCACGAATAAGTTATAGTTCGTATGTGCCGATTTATTATAGATAATTTCTCTCATTTATTTATGAATTACGATATACTATTTGTATTATGTCAGAAAAAATATTAACACCAGAATCTCTACAAGAAGGAACCGATCTATATGATGGGTTTATACTATCTGCCCTTGAAGGTGATTTAGATTTTGGAATATTGGATCCTGAGACCTTGTTTAAGATTCATGAACGATTGATGCACTATGTAGAGATACGTAAATCTGTAGATAAACCAGGAGAGGAACCATTTGCATATTTAGAAGCGAAAGGGTTGACTGATAAGCTGGGTATAGATATTGATGATGAATCTCTTGCAATGATAATAGGAGACTGTGAGGCATATATGTAATTTGCTATACTAAACCTATATGAAAAAATATTTCCCACACTTGTTACTTGCGATATATGTTATTGAATTTATTGTTCTTGGAATTAGTCCATACTCAAGAGCGGTGTGGTATGCAGAAAACTTACCTATAGTCGCATTGGTGGCAGTGATGACAATTTTATACTATAAGAAAGTTCGATTTTCTAATCTAACTTATTTTCTGATATTTATTTTACCTTTTTGGCATACAATAGGAGGTCACTATACGTTTGAGAAAGTTCCATTCCAATGGTTTAGTGATTTGTTTGGATTTGAGAGAAATATGTTTGATCGTATTGGACACTTTGCAGTTGGTTTTTATGCCTTGCCGATAATGGAGTATGTATATAGTCGAGGGATTATTAAGAGTAAATTGGTGACGATTTTGTATGGTATTTTTGCTATTGCGTTTGTTGCGGCCTGTTATGAATGGATTGAATGGATTTATGCTGTTATGTATGGTGGGGAGGCTGGTGCGGCGTTTTTAGGGTCCCAGGGGGATGTGTGGGACGCACAGAAGGATATGTTGATGGATGTGTTGGGTGCGGTGGTTGGGTCTATTGTTTGGATATTTAAAAAGAGATAATGATGCCTCCATACACACTGAACACCCGAAAAAATTTAAAAAATCTTCGTATTACGATAACTCGAACTGGAGAGATTATTTTATCTAAACCAAATCGAATACCACTTTTAATTGCTGAAAATTTTATCCTATCCAAATCCGACTGGATAAACTCACAGCTGGAAAAAATAAAATCGGCACCTCAACAAACTCCACACATAAAATTAACTAAAAAAGATTACCTACGCTTAAAACCCCTCGCGCTCAAACTAACCACAGAAAAACTCGCACTTTACAACCGTCACTACAACCTCCCATACAAAAACATCACAATCAAAAATACCAAAACTCGCTGGGGATCATGCTCACACCGCGGCAACTTAAATTTCAATTATAAAATCGCCCTCATCCCGGAACAACTTCAAAACTACATCGTCGTCCACGAACTCTGCCACCGCGGACAGTTTAATCATTCTCAAAAATTCTGGGACCTCGTCGCAGAAACAATTCCAAACCACCTCGAACTGAGGAGGGAATTACGGAAAATACATCTTTAGTCTACATTGACTTTTTTTATATAGAATGTTAGAATCCACGCATCTAACAACACAATTAGAATGCACAAAATAGACAACGAAAAAGTTCTTCGACCGCTTATAGAGAGGTTCGAAGCCCTTAGTCATCAAGGTTTCAGCCATGGAAGAAGAGATCATGATCTCGATGACTTATTTGCAGAACTGGTTCTTACCAAGCTTGGTCCGGGTGAAAAAGAATTCAAACCTGAGGATACTTCAAAAGTTTGGAGCCGATGCTTTAGCTACAAGAGCTCTGATCATACCTGCAAGATTTTCCTCCGAGTAAAAATAGTTAAAGGTAAAAAGGGACAGAGTAGCTTTGAAGTCGAAACTAAATTCAAGAAATAACAATCAGCCAACTCAGATGAAACAGAAACTTCGCAATCTCATTACCGATCTCCACCATGCTTCAAAATTACCACCTAGCGATATACGCAACAGGAGTATTTGTGACTTTTTCAAGCGAGCGGTAATGCTCGGTCTCCAAGAAGACAAACAGAAGGGTGTTATTTACACTCAGATTGAAACTGAGTTTGAACTATCTTCGATTCTCAATCTCTGGTTCAGTGACCCTGGACAAGGTATTGATATTCTCATTGTAGTTGAGCTTGGGAAGAATCCACTTAATACTACTGTCATGATCGACCGCGAGCGCATCGATGAAGATGCTGAAGAAGTATGATCTCACTCATGGTTGCAAGTTACCCTACCAAAACTTGCTCCTCCTCCGGGAGGTATTTTTTATAGTATAATTAAACTATGAAAACGTATCAAAAAAACATCACCCTCTTCGTGATTCTTTCCTTGTGTCTTTTTGTGTATTTTTCAAAAAAAGAAAAAGAAGTTGTGGTTCCTTCAACTGTAGCTACCACCACCGATATTTTTATTAATGATGTAAACGAGTTTTATACAATTTCAGCACAGTATCCGAAAGAGCTTTGGGACAAAGATTTTACCATGGAAAAAGATGTGCTTACTATTGTAAATCAAAAAAAAGAAGAATGGAAAATAGGTGGTCCGGTAAATAATGAAGAAAAGGCGATAACTATGCAGTATCCAGATCGTCCTATTTTAAAATATGAATTAAACATTAAGTTTGATAAATTTGAGTCAAAAGATAAAGGTACTGTAAGTTATGTATTTAAAAATTATGAGTTTACAGGTGGGGCTCATGGGGGTACTGGACTGGTAACATACACATTCGATAAAAACGGTATTGTGAATATTGGAGATATTTTAGACTTAACAAGTAGTGGTCATTCTTTGGCCATAAGTAAAATAATGAGAGATAAGCTAAAAGTGTCATTAGGTGAATTGCATAATGCAGAGATGTTGGATGGCGGACTTGGTTTGCAGTTTATAAATGCCAATGGAAATTCTAATGCTATAACTGGTGATGCGTTTAATTTTTCTGCGAATTTTAATAACTTTGTAGTGTTGGATGAGGGGATTAGATTTATTTTTGGGCAATATCAAGTTGCTCCGTATGCTGCTGGTATACCCGAGGTGTTATTGACTTGGGAGGAACTTAGTCCGTATTTAAAAAAGTATGCTCGTTAAGTATTCTGTAAATAAAAAACCACCCCCGCGAACACTTGGTTCGCACGGGGCACGGGGGAATGGGTTATGCAGCACGGCTGCGTTGTTGTTGGTTGGGTTTACTGGCTTCTCTGATCCAGCTGGTAATCTCGTTGTGTACGAGGTTTGCCAGTTCTGCAGGTGACTTTTCGTCGATTTGAATTGCACTAAGCCAAGCGATTAAGTGTCTCTCATCTTCTTGGTTGAGTTGACTGTTGTCTTGGTCTGTGTGCGCAGCGATGTGGGCAATCAAGTTTTTGAATCTCAAATCTTCGCGTTTATTTGAGATTCCTTCGAGTATGGTTATTGTTGGTTTCATGATTTATCATAATGGGCTCTACATAATATGTAATATCATTATATATGGCTTTGTCAACCTTGCCACATCACCAAACAAGCTCTTAATAAAATAAACCATTCGAGGAAAGAATGGTTTATTTATATGTTAGGTTTGGAAAAAGAATCTATTTGTTGAGCGCCTTAACCCCAGCAAACACAGCCTTCTTTCCAAGTTGTTCCTCAATTCGAAGCAACTCATTATATTTCGCAACCCTATCAGTTCGACATAATGATCCTGTCTTAATTTGACCACATCCTGTTCCAACCACAAAGTGTGAAATAGTTGTATCTTCAGTCTCACCTGATCGATGGGATATGATTGCAGTCATCCCAGCTTTGTGTGCCATTTTCACAGCCCTGATAGTTTCTGTAACTGTACCGATTTGATTTAGTTTTATAAGAATAGAGTTACCGGCTTTGGTATCAATTCCTTTTTGTAATCTCTCAATATTTGTTACAAAAAGATCATCTCCAACAACTTGAACTTTTGTTCCCATAAGTTTTGTACATTCTTGATATCCTTCCCAATCATCTTCAGCAAATCCATCCTCGATAGAAAGGATTGGATATTTTTTACACCAAGTTTTATATAGTTGTACCATTTCTTTTGAAGATAATTTTTTACCCTCTCTTTCTAGATCGTACACACCATCTTTATATAATTCTGATGCGGCAACATCCATCGCAATACCAACATCTTTTCCTAATTTGTATCCAGCAATTTTCACAGCTTTAGAAATAATCTCAATCGCTGCTTCGTTCGATGGAAGTGATGGGGCATATCCACCTTCATCTCCTGTAGTTGTGGTCATACCCTGATCTTTTAACATTTTCTTTAAGTGGTGGAAAATTTCAGCACCCATACGAAGCGCCTCGCGAAAAGTTCTCGCCCCGATCGGCATAATCATAAACTCTTGAAAATCTGTTGAGTTTGTTGCATGTTGTCCACCATTTAAAATATTCATCATTGGTAATGGAAGAGAAATTTTCTTTCCAGTTTTAGCAATAGATGCAAAATACATATACAGAGGTTTTTTCATTGATGCGGCTGCAGCATGTGAGAATGCCATTGATACACCAAGGATTGCATTTGCCCCCAAGTTTGATTTTGTATTTGTACCGTCAAGTTTAATCATCGCTTCATCAAGTGTAGTTTGATCCCAAGTTTTTCCAACCAAAGCTTTTTTAAGTTTTGTATTTACATTTGCCACAGCTTTCAAAACACCTTTTCCAAGATATCTTTTTTTATCACCATCGCGAAGTTCGATCGCTTCATATGACCCAGTTGAAGCACCTGAAGGAACGGCGGCACGACCAAAAGAACCATCTTTAAGTAAAACATCTACTTCGACAGTAGGATTACCACGAGAGTCTAAGATTTCACGACCAGTAATGTTTTTTATCGTTAACGACATATGTTTGTATTTATGAATTTTAATTATTTATATAATGACTGATACATGATATCATAGATTCATATGCTTAAAAGATTTACACGGACGGCCTTATTATGTTTGATTTTGATAATTGGAGTCTTTTTGAGTAATAATGCTCGGGCTGCATTTATAAATGACTTTATTGTACCTCGAGGCTTTACGTTTAATAGAAATCTAGTTAAAGGTACAACTGTGTCACCAGATGTGAGATATCTACAAAATATTTTAAATATCTCAACCTCAACTCGTGTGTCTGAAAAGGATGCGGGTGCTAACGGAAAACTAACACCATATTTTGGTGATAAAACAGAAAGTGCATTGGCACGATTCCAACAAACATTTAAACAAGATATAGAGTTTGAAAAAGCTATATCAACAACAACTGGTGCAAATCAATATGTTATAAATTCGAAAGTGGTGGATCCGTACACTCGTATTGTATTAACTAAGTTGGTTACCATATACAACGATCAGCTTGATACCTATAAAAAAGTTAGAGCTGCAACTTCTACATTGCCTTTTTCTTCAACAACAAAATTTAAAACTGATGAGGGAAAAACTGATGAAAAATTTGATGTTAAAAAAGGCGGTTTTGAATATTCACCACAAGGTTTACTTTTAAAATTAATTGGTGGACAGGATTTGGTTGATAAGATTTATAGTTATTCTCCAGTAGGAATGATAGAAGGTGGCGGTGCTGGGGGAGGAAGTGGTGGTGGTGCGGCACTTGGATCTTTGGGAGGGATAGGTGGAGCAGGAGGTAGTGGTGCATCTGCATCTTCGGGTATTTACAACTTCGGCGGTAAAACAGTTTCTATGGTAACTTGTACATGTAGTCTTAATCTTTTATTATATGTTCAAGATGTGAGAGGTGCAACTATTCCATTGATATATCAGCCAGGTGCTACGTATTTGTATAAAATGTATACACCGACAGTGGGGGTGAACGTATTAGGAAAATATGTATCAGGTGGACAATGTTTACTTATCGGATATCCGTGTTACACCGGTGGAAGTCCGATGGGTACTATGATACAACTAGGTACATCCGCTTTATAGATTATGTCTTTCATTCAAAAATTAAAACAAGATAAACAACGACCCTTATTTGTACTGGCTCCAATGGCTGATGTGACAGATGTGGCTTTTCGAACTGTCATAGGTGAGGCAGCGTCACCTGACATCTATTGGACTGAGTTTGTGTCGGCAGATGGGCTTATACGAGCTACGGAGATTGGAAAATATAAGCTAAAAAAAGATTTATTATTTGATACAGAAAAACAACGACCTATTATTGTTCAATTATTTTCTTCTACGTATCAATATATGTATGAGGCAACAAAACTTTGTATTGAACTTGGTTTTGATGGTGTGGATATAAACATGGGTTGTCCAGATAAATCAATTGAAAAACAAAAGTGTGGTGCGGCGATGATTAAAAATCCAGAGCTGGCAGTTGGTGTGATAAAAGCCTGTAAGGATGCACGGCGAGATTTTGGAAATGAAAACTTTTCTGTATCTGTAAAAACTCGAGTAGGATACAATGCGGTTGAATTAGATTCTTGGATTCCACTATTGTTGGAACAAGAAATCGATCTCATAACTATCCATGCCCGTACTCGAAAAGAAATGTCGAAAGTTGAAGCAAATTGGGACTATGTCAAGACTGTTGTCAAGATGAGAGATGGTTGGGTTGAAAAAAATCCTACAAAAACCGCACCACTTATTTTTGGAAATGGTGATGTTGTAAGTGTTGAGGATGGATTTTCTAAGTGTGAAAATTTTAATGCAGACGGAGCAATGATTGGACGAGCTATGTTCGGTAATCCGTGGTTCTTTAAAGATATCGAAGAAAAATTCGTACCAACGAGGGAAGACAGAATTAAAACCTTGATCAGACAAGTTGAAGTGTTTGATAGGGAATTGGGAGATGTAAAATCTTTTGCTGTGATGAAGAAATTTTTTAAGACGTATATGAATGGGTTTGAGGATGCGAAAGAGATCAGGGAGAAAATTATGGGGATGGAAAATGCCGGTGAGGTTACGAGGTTTTTGAGAGAATCTCTTTAGATGGTAGGGTTGCTTTTTTCGTCAAGATATGTTTAAATTACATACCCGAAGCGATAACGAAACGCTTGGATTAACACAAACTAGAACATTACATACTATGCCTAAAATTGAAGGACACATTAGCCAGATCGAAGCACTTACCAGAAAACTTGGTGCAACTCCAGAATCTCTAGACGCAGTATTGGCTTCCAACCTGCTCCGAGATATCCTGAACCCAGATGCAATTCTGAGAAATCTGACTCGAGATTCTTTGAGGCGCATCATTGAACTTCCTGAGCTGCTCCATGTTGATTACAGTCTGACGTTGGAGGAGGTTATCCGTCAGTCTCAGATTCAGGACATTGACCCGAACCTGTTCAAGGTTGATGCTAAATGCTGGGAATACAAGTATTCAACCATGAAGACTTTCGAGTGCGAGGATGTTATTTTCGGTGGCCCGACGATTATCAAAAACGCCCGCGAAACTATCAATGGTTCTGATGGAGGTTCGTGGCGACAGGTTGATTTGTACCAATTTTTGGTATATCACTGCAAGCATCTAGAAAAACATATTCATCACCCAATTATCTGTGGTCAGATTCTTGAAATCAAAGGGGTGCAACACATCGCCGTTCTCGGGTCTGAGAAGAAACGTTCATTCATTCATCTGATGCCGATAAAGAGTATGCCGGCTTGGCCAAAAATAACCCTTTTTCCCAAGGTGCGATTAGCAAAATAACGACGTACAATCGCAAAAACCAAAAATCCTGCAACAGCATCACACTGTTGCGGGAATTTTATTTTACATATAAAATCAAACTATGAATTACTGGCTCATGAAATCTGAAGGAGATTGCTATCCTATCGAACAACTTAAAAAAGATAAAGTCACTCCATGGGGCGGTGTGCGCAACTATCAAGCACGAAACTACATGAAAGAGATGGAAGTTGGAGATATGGTTTTATTCTATCATTCAAGTTCAAAACCCACTGGAGTATTTGGATTGGCAAAAGTTGTAAAAACTGCACATCCTGATCTGACCGCTTTTGATAAAAGAGATGATCATTATGATGAACGATCAACAGTAGAAAAACCCATCTGGGAATGTGTTGATGTACAGTATGTTTCAACATTTAAAGAACCTATCACATTAGATGAAATGAAAAGATATCGAGAGTTAAGCACAATGAAATTATTTCAAAAAGGATCAAGATTGTCAGTTATTCCAGTGACTGAGAAGGAGTACAATTTTATTGTTTCTTTGGGGAAAGTTTAGAATTTCTTTATGAGAACTTTATGTTGGTTTTGGTATTATTTTTGAATGCTAATCGAAAAACCAAAAAAGCCTGCATTTATCCACGGACCTATCCTACCTCTGAATAAAAGAGAGGAGATGTACTTGTGGAAAATAAAAAATATTATCAAATATAAAAGCACTCATGAAAATATTGGGTATGTACCCGAATCTTTATCAAAGGACGCTAAAGTCAGACCCCTTATTTTATCTCGAAGTATATTACATAAAATTCAATCTGATCATGGACATATTTGTCCAGAAAACATGATTATCAATGCACATCGGTGGGATTATATCGTTTCGTATCCATATAACAATGTAGACAAGATTGTGCTGGTAAAGAATATACCGAATAGTCGCAATTATTTTGTGTTAGCAGCTAACAGAAATAATGGTTTTTATATTGTGACACATTTCGAAGTCGAAGCGATGACTGGAAAAAACTTAAAACGTCTCCTCGGTAGAGGAAACGTTTTAAGTAGGGGGCCTTCTATATGCCTATAGTACCGATCTGAGACTTTTTCAAGTCAGTATGAGAAGGTGTCATGTGTCATCGGTAATGGTTGTATTATACGCTTGGGTAAACCAAAGTCAAATTGTAGAATATTTTGATCATTTCAATGAAATATAATTTTATTTTTTCTTTGGTAAAACTTTAAAATCTCTTTATCAGAACTTTATCGGTATTTTTATAAAATTGATGGATGAATAACAAAAACTATGATGAATGGAATATATTAAAGAAAAGAATAAATAAATTATATAAAACCAAACATCCAAAAATAAGAGAAGTTTGGTGGGTAAATATCGGTTTGAATATAGGCTCTGAAATATATGGAAAGGGTTCAAAATATTTAAGACCTGTATTGGTGTTAAAGGTAAATGATGAAAGTTTTTTAGGTATACCATTATCATCAAAATTAAGGAAAAGCAAACAAAGATTCATTTTGAAAACAAATGATCAGAAGCTTCATTCCTTGGTTTTTAATCAAATTAAGATTTTGGACAACAGGAGATTGTTGAGTAAGAAGTATATTATTTCAAAAAATAAATTTAGGAAAATAATCCGTAAATTTAAAAATACGATAACCGTCAATGGTTAGTTGACGGTTATCCGGCCCGAAGGCTGAGGAGCATAAGCTCAACTCGTACCTTCATTGTATCAAATTATCTTTTGCTGTCAAATTTGGTATAATACTCATCATATGTCAGAACACACATCCTTATATAGAAAATATCGCCCCTCTAATTTCTCTGAAGTTCTAGGTCAAGATCATATTATTTCTGTATTACAAAAAGCTATTGAAAGTAAAAATCCAAACCATGCCTACATCTTTACTGGTTCAAGAGGTATTGGAAAAACTTCTATTGCTCGTATCTTTGCTCGAGAGTTAGGGGTTAATGAAGCTGATATTTATGAGATTGATTCAGCATCGTATACTGGAGTTGATAATATTAGAGAGCTTATCGAAAGTGCCACGGTACTTCCGATGCAATCACCATACAAAGTGTACATACTCGATGAGGTTCACATGCTTTCGAAGAATGCTTTTAATGCATTTCTTAAGGGATTGGAAGAGCCACCAAAGCATGTGATTTATATATTGGCGACAACAGAATTAAATAAATTATTAGATACAATTATTTCTCGCTGCGAAGTTCATAATTTTAAAAAGCCGAGTATCGAGATACTGTCTCAAGTTGTTTCGGACGTTGTCAAGAAAGAAGGGTTATCTATAGATGATGAATCGACAAAATTGATAGCCATGAGCGGGGATGAATCTTTTAGAGATACATTGTCTGTTTTGCAAAAAGTTATCGCATCTATTGGAAGTAAGAAAATAGAGAACATAGAACATATTTTAAATATTCCGGATATATCTTTGATCGAAGAGATTATAGAAAAGAATATAAAAGGGGAGGCAGTGTTTGAAAATATTGATAAACTAAAACAAAATAATGCTGATGGAAAAATCGTGTATGATTTGTTTATGGATAGATTACGATCAAAATTGAGAGAGGGAAAAGATAAAGAAAAAGTTCTGAGCTTGTTTACTAAGGCATTGGAAAATTATCGACATGTAAGGTTTGTGGATGCGTTTTTGGTGTTGGAGGTGGTGTGTGGATAAAGAAAATATGATATTATTTAAATATGAAATTTATAGTATATCTTTTTGATGCATGGTTGAACTTTTTGAGTTTATTTGCTGGAGATAGTTTAAGTGCATCTCTTATTGTTTCAGGGATAGGGTTTATAACGTTTGCAGCAGTTTTAATAACTATCGTATTAACAATATTAAAATTTATTTTTAAATATCTTAAATTGAAAGATAATTATATATCTAAGGTAATTGTGATTCTGGTATTATTATTATTAATATTTTATTGGAATTATTTAACTTGGTAAACATAAAGTTAAACGAAAAATAACCACCCGTAAGGATGGATATTTTTATTTTATATATTCTCTATGCAAACAATATCACAGGAATAATAATTGGTCTTTTGGCAGTCTCTCTAAAGATAAACTTACCAAGCGTATCCGTCACAACATCTTTCACGTAATCAAGATTAGGTGCATTTCTTGTATCATACACCGCCTTCTCGATAGTAGTTCGAACAGTTGTTCTGATCTCTCTAAGCAAGTCTTGTGACTCTCTTAAGTAGACTGACCCTCTTGAGATAATATCAGGAGATTTAATAAGTCGTCCTGTCATTGGATTCAACATTGCAACAACCACGAAGATTCCGTCTTCAGCCAGAATTTGTCTATCTCGAAGAACAACATCTTGAATATCTCCAACTGTAAATCCATCAACGATTACAACATTGTCAGGAGCTTTCACACCAAGCTTCACGAATTTAGTTCCTTTATCTTGGATCTCAAGAATATTACAGTCATCAGGAATAATAATATTTTCCTTTGGCATACCAATTTGCATTGCAAGATCAGCATGAAGTTTTACGTGATAATGGTGACCATGCATCGGCATAAAGAATTTAGGATTCAATTTCTTATGTAACCACTCGATCTCTCCACGGTTCGCATGTCCTGTTGCGTGAATAAACACATCAGATGATCTGTAGTGAATAATCTTTGCACCTGAACGAGCAATATTATCTTTCATTTTTTGTACCGCTTTTTCATTTCCAGGAATGATAGATGATGACAGTAGAACAGTATCTCTATCAGTTATTTGAACATATTTATGCTGCTTTGTAGAAATACGCATCAAGGCTGAGAATTCATCTCCCTGTCCACCAGTGGCTAAGATAACAATCTTATCAGGTGAATAGTTGGCCATGTCTGGTGCATTGATCACTGTACTTTTATTTATCTTAAGCATTCCAGCTTGGATCATAATATCAATATTGTTTTTTAGTGAACGTCCTTCAATCACAAGTTTCTTTCCATTCTTTTCACAGGCTTCAGCGATTTTTGCAATACGGAAGAAGTGAGAGGCGAACATTCCGACAATAAGACGACCCTTTATTTCCTTTACAATTTGTACCAAGTTGTCATGTACAATAGATTCAGGAGTAGAGAAGCCAGGGTTTTCAATGTTTGTAGATTCACCTAATAAAAGGAGAACATTTTTTCCATCAAATACTTTATAGTTTTCTTCTTCTTCGTCGGTTGGTTTTCCATCAACGTGGTCAAGCTTAAAGTCTCCAGGTGTTGTAATCCATCCGTATGGTGTGTCAAAGATAATACCCATAGAGTCAGGAATAGAGTGAGTTACTCCGTAAAATTTTACTGATGTTTTTCCGATGATTACAGTTTCATTTCCTTCGATTATTTTAAAATCTATTGGTGGAACATGAGGAAACTCAGCTTGACGTTTTTTCAACATCAGCGATGTAAGGTTTCGAGTATACACTGGGGGCATACCGATCTTCTCCATAATATATGGGATTGCACCGATGTGGTCCAAGTGACCGTGAGTTACGATCATGGCTCGGATTTTATGTTTTCTTTCTTCAAGATATTTTGTGTTTGGTAAAATATAGTCGATACCAGGTGTAGCTTCTTCTTTGAATTTGAAACCGGCATCGATCACAATAATGTCGTGCTCGTTTTCAAAAACAGTCATGTTCATACCGATCTCTTCAACTCCACCAAGTGGAATAATACGAAAAGTGTCAGGCGCTACATCAGGAATGTTATGTTTAACCCCGTGCTTGATTTGACTTGCTGAACCGATGTTTGGTCGTGTTCGTGGCATGTTAAATCTTTTTGCTCCGGGCTTTTTCATTTTGATACCAGTTAATTCACCACTCGCGTTAGATGAAAAGGTATCATTCATATTTAAATTATTGTCCTGTCTTCTCGTGATTGGACCAGGTGCACGTGCTGGCGCAGATGCTCTTGGTGTGACAGGGGTATTTGGTATTGGTAAATTTTTCTTTAGACCACCGTGATATACCCTTGATGGCGGTCTGTTGTTATTTGGATTCATTGTTTTAATTTTTAGTTTAGTTAACCTCGATGCATCTGTAAAGAGTTACAGTTCAAGGTTTTGTATAATTAGTAACAATTAAACTAAGTTTTTATTTCCACAGATCAACGAGTACAGAGGCTACGAATAGTATAGAGATCACTATTGTAAAGTAGAAGATGAACTTTTCAGCTCCACGACGTGTGTGCCAATTTGAAGTAGCGCCACCACCGAAAGAACCTCCGGCATCAGACTCTGTTTGTTGTATCAATACAAGTATTACCATCAATATAGCTAGAAATATCTGTATGTAAGGGAGAATGCTTAGAATAACTGTTAACATGCTTAGAGTATACACTAGTTATGTGTGTTTGAAAAGGGCTTATTTATATATGAATTATAGTCTCATTTCCTTCTTCGGAAACATTTGAGACAATATAACCGCTGTGAAAATTATTCCAAAAAGCACAGCCAAAGATATTGCTGAGCTAATATGAATATGGAAAATTCCAAGCATCATTTTCCCTCCAATAAAAAATAGGATGATTGCCAAAGCCTTCGTAATAAGATGAAATTTATGAAGTATATATTCAACAACGAAGAACAATGACCGTAGACCTAAAAGAGCAAAAGCATTTGCAGTAAAGATCACAAATCTATTTTGACTAATAGCAAACGAAGCGGGGATAGAATCAACGGCAAAAATAATATCAGAAAATTCTATCATCAAGAGACATAGGAAGAGATTGGTGATGTGAAATTTCTTGTTAATCGTAATAAAAAACTTCTTGCCATGATGTCCATCAGCAATTGGTAAAACTTTGTTTAAAAATTTTAGTATTTTATTTGTATCTAAATTTTTATCTTTCTCATTTTTCTCTTTTAATATTTGAATACCAGTGTAAATAAGAAGTGCACCAAAAAGATACAATACCCATTCAAATCTTTGTACGATTTCAAATCCTAACCCTATAAAAATGGCACGAAATACAAATGCCCCCATAATTCCTAAAAATAATACTCGATGCTGATATTTTTCCTCAACTTTAAAATAAGAGAATATTAAAAGCATGATAAAGAGGTTATCAATAGAGAGCATGTATTCAGTTATATACACAGAGAACCATTGAAACCCAATCTCGGCACCGCGAGTAAAGTAGACATAGATACCAAAAGCAACAGCGGTCATCACCCACATTAAGGTCAGTAAAATAGATTTTTTTATTTTGTTCATTGGTATATTAAAACATGTTTGAAGTGGATTTGACAAACTTTAACAACTTGCTAAAATAAATATGTAATCTGAAGGACAGAAAATTAACAATCGGCTTGCTGCGGACTTCGCTGAAAATGCTTAGTACTTATGGATGAAATGTTCTCATTTTTAATAAATGATCCCTGCCGTCATCCCAGACTACAATTAAAAACACCACCGGTTATCCGGTGGTGTTTTTAATTTTCTTATAATGCATTGTCACTATTTCAAGATGATCTTCGGTATGTTCGAGCACTATTCTGATTATCGGTATGGATCTTATGCTTTCAGAAAAATCTTTTGAAAAATAAAGCCTATTACTATTTGTTTCCAACGAATTATAATTACTTAGAACATTTTCAATGTTGTCGATAATTAAATAAAGCCTTCCTAAAATATATTCATTTTCAGATCCAACTAATTCTCCAGACCTGCTCTCAACAAAATGCTTCAAGGCCCTCTTGGAAATATATACATCTTTGTCCTCCAGTCCGCATACAAACACCAATCCCAAAAAATCTGCAATTAATTCACCTTTTTTAGATGGAAATATTCGTTAACTAGTTTTTTAATTGTAATTATATTTGTGTTAATTCTTCAATTTTACAAAACCACCCATAAACTCCCCATAAAGAAAAACCGAAGATTTCCACAAGAAAAGATGAAGAAAGGTAAAACCAGCCTCAAATTTTGCATTTTCTCAAAAAATATGTCAAAATGGTGCGATGACTAATGAAAACTCAAATGATATAAGAAATATAGCGATTATTGCCCATGTGGACCACGGTAAAACAACTCTTGTTGATGCCATGCTGCACTATACTGGTGCCATCAAAGCTGATGCGGGGTCTATGGACTCGAACTCTATCGAACAAGAAAGAGGTATTACTATTTATGCGAAAAATGCATCTTTGACTTATAAAGGTCACAAGATCAATATTGTGGACACACCAGGTCATGCCGACTTCGGATCAGAGGTAGAGCGCGTACTTAGATCTATCGATACAGTGCTTTTGTTGGTTGATGCTCAAGAAGGTCCTATGCCTCAAACAAGATTCGTTCTTAAGAAATCTTTAGAGCTTGGATTAAACCCAATCATTATTATGAACAAGTTGGATAAGCCTGCAGCTGATCCTCATAAAGTTCATGATGAGATTCTAGAATTGTTCATCGAACTTGGAGCACATGATTCACAACTAGATTTCCCAGTAGTATATGCGATTGGACGGGATGCAGTTGCTAAAAAAGAGTTGACAGACGAATTTGTCAATCTTGACCCGCTATTTGACATGATCATTTCTCATATTGCACCAGCCAAGCCATCTCGTGAAGATGATGTATTTGTTGCTCAACCTTTCAACCTTGCCTACGACAACTTCCTAGGACGTATGGCACTTTGTCGTGTATGGAATGGATCAATGGAAATAAATAAGACTGTACACATATTGAATGCTGATAAAGCTCCACGAACAGGAAAGATTATTAAAATCTATTCATTCATAGGTCAATCAAAAGTTGAAGTAGAAAAAGCTTCTGTTGGAGATATTGTTATGGTTGCTGGTTTAACTGATATCTATATCGGAGAAACTATTACTTCAGATCCAACTATCGAACCTTTGAAAACTATCGGTATCGATGAACCGACTATTGCGCTTAACTTTTTGGTTAACAACTCACCATTTGCCGGAAAAGATGGAAAATATGTTACATCAAGACAAATCAGAGATAGACTAGAAAAAGAACTTGAAGTAAATGTTGGACTTAAGGTTGATTTTGATAATGCAACGGGAGACACATTTAAAGTATATGGTCGTGGAGAATTGCACATCGCTGTTCTTCTAGAGCAAATGCGAAGAGAAGGTTTTGAAGTTCAAGTTTCAAATCCAGAGGTTATTACAAAAATGGTAGATAATAGATTGAATGAGCCTTTTGAAGAAGTTGTAATCGACGTTCCTCAAGAATTCTCAGGTGCTGTTATTGAAAAACTTGGAAAAAGAAAAGGTATCATGACTCAAATGTCAGAAAGAAATGGTATCTCAAGACTTGTATTTGAAATGCCAACAAGAGGTCTACTTGGTTACCGAGGTCAATTTACTATTGATACAAAAGGTGAAGGTATTCTATCATCACGTTTTATTGAGTTCAGACAGCACGTAGGTGTTATAGAGAAAAGAGAAGTTGGTTCTATGGTTTCTATGGAAAATGGAAAGGCACTTACGTTCGCTCTTGGAAACTTACAAACCCGTGGAGTATTATATATCATTGCTCAAACAGAAGTGTATGCTGGTATGGTTGTTGGTAACACATCGAAAGGAGAGGAGATGGAAGTTAACCCAACAAAAGCTAAACAGCTTACAAACATGCGTGCCTCAGGAACTGATGATGCTATCTTACTTGTTCCACCATATACAATTACGATTGAAAGAGGATTGGAAATTATGCAAGATGATGAATATCTTGAAATCACTCCGAACAACGTAAGACTGCGAAAGAAATATTTGACAAAGACTGATAGAGAGATGGCGAAGAAGAAGGCACAATAATTAATTTTATGTATTTGCTCCGTTTCAGTCCTCGGTCCTTTGCTTAGAGCAAAAGACCTGCGAAGAAACTCACTCATACATAAAATTAATAGTAAATGAAAAGCGTTCAGTGGTGGACGCTTTTTTGTTGTGTTGACTTGCAAGGTTCGTTATGGTTTAATATATTCGTCAAACATTCAACATACACCATCATGAAAATAATTGAACTTCCATGTCTCTATGAAGGCTTTCCTCTTTCTCTCGCTTGGTATGGCTACTCAACCATTGTAGAAACATACTCATTTCGGATATTCACTTTGAATAAGGAATATCTATCGTCGATCATTGTCGATTGGGACATTATTTCGATAATGGATATGATCTGCTCAGACTTTCCAGAGTATGCCGCTATTGAGCGTGCTGCGGCAGACGGACCTGTTGTTGAGTTGGCGGAGGCAAGACTTAAAACCAATAGGATTGCTATGGATCAAATCCCTTTCGTTATTGAGGCTACCTTCTTTAAAACTGGCCACATTATGTCTCGTCAGTATATAAATGCAGGGGAAGAAACCCTGGGATACAGAGTTGTCTTTAGGTTTGCAGAGTCATTGCAAGCACCGGTTTCAGAGGATAACCCTCCGTTGTTTAATCCGCGGACTGATAGACTTTTTATACTCAGCAATAAATTTATTGTATAGGTTTAATAATCCAACCCACGCGGTATCCTTCACAGGACCCGCGTGATTTTATTTATCATAATTTCAGTATTTCTTAATAATTTCAATATCTACCTAGATAACATATAAAGAAAAAAGGTCGTCATCCTAACGGTCGACGCCTTTTTTCAAACTAGCCTTAGTTATTATAATATCAAAAAAATATTTTATGTTAAATCTGCTAAAACATAAAATAAAAATACTCAACTAAGAGTATCTTTATCCATGCGACCGGCGCCAGCTTGTGAAGATGAGGATTGTTTAAATCCGGCGGTCTAACGGACCTTTTTCTCTTCAGCTTGTTACGCTATATATTATACTTGTGGAGAAAGGTAAGTCAAATACCATTCATAAACCCTCAAAACTGTGTTATACTGCAAATAATTATGCAAAAAACAAGCAACATCCTCACAAAATTAAAAGCTGCTCCCACCTACGTCTGGACCAATAAAAAGAAAAAAAGAGTGTGGATTCCAGCTACGCTTATCGTCATTGCTTTGACTTTCAGTCTTTTTGGGGGAAATAAGTCAGCAGACGTGTCAACATATAAAGTCGAGGCTAAAGAATTTGTACAAAATGTATCACTCACTGGAAAGGTGATAGCGGCTAAAAATGTAGACATGGGGTTTGAGACTTCGGGTCGTATCAACAGGGTAAATTTTAAAGTTGGCGACCGCGTTAAAAAAGGACAAGTCATCGCATCACTTCAAAATGGCGATGCGGTTTCTAACCTTCAAAAGAGTTATGCATCTGTATCAGCTCAGAGTGCACGACTTCAAGATACTCAAAATGGTTCACGTCCTGAAGAAATTGCTATTGCAGAAGGTGATCTGACTGGTGCACAAAATGATCTTGATTTGTCTAAACAAGTTCTTGAAGCTGAGTTGCAAAACATTTACAATAAGGCTGATGAAGCTATTCGTTTTAAAATAGATAACACATTTACTAATCCACGCAGTGTAAATCCACAATTTAACTATTCTATAGATCAAAACGCAAATTTAAAGCAAAAGTTATCAGAGGATAGATTGAAACTAACTGAGACTTTTGTAAAATGGAATGGTAAATTTAATATCAGCAATATTGAAGAAGTAAAAGTATACATCATTCAAGTTCAGAATTTTATAAATGATGTTAATACTGCGATGTCTATAGTTGCCGAAAAATCAGTTTCAACCGATGCAAATTATGCAACTGTTCAATCAAACAAAGTCGATGTATCACTTGCTCGTACCAATTTTTCAACTGCCAACAATAGCTTCAACCAAGCGCAAATTGCATATAAAAACAGTCAAAATCTTTTGACTCGAGCACAAAATAACTTGAAATTAAAAATGTCTGGTGGAACAGCAACTCAGATCGGTATCCAACGGGCTGATCTGCAAAGTGCAAATGCCGGTGTAAATAACGCTCGCGCAATTATAGCCAAAACTCTCATAACGGCACCATTTGATGGAGTGATAACTAAAGTTGATGTGAAGGAAGGGGAAATATCTTCACCAAATACACCAGTTATTAGTTTGCTTAATGACGGAGAATATCAAATAGAAACATTCGTTTCGGAAAATGATATTGCAAAACTAAAAGTAGATCAGACAACAAAAATATCATTAGATGCGTACGGCCGCGACGTATTTTTTAACGGTTTGATTATTTCTATCGACCCAGCTGAAACAATAAAAGATGGAGTTTCAACATATAGAACTAAAATACAATTTATCAATAAAGATGAACGTGTTAAAAGTGGTATGACTGCAAACATTGATATTGAAACTGATCGAAGACCAAATATTATTTCTATCCCTCAAGCAGCAGTGATTCTTTTGAAGGGAATAAAGAAAGTGTATGTACTCACAGATACTTCATGTGTGTTGGATAATTCATGTGCTACCAATTTCAAAAAAATGAAAGATGTACAAGTTGTTGAAATAAAAACAGGAGAAATAAATAATAATGGCGATATAGAAATAATTTCAGGATTAGAAAATAATCAAACAATTATTTATGGAAAGAAATAAGCTAAAAAATAAAACTGCAAACAAAAAAATACACAATATTAAAATTGGATATTTTTTGGCCTATAGGCAATTGAAACACGCCAGTATATGGACTACGTCTTTGATTGTGGTTGTGATGATGCTTACGTTTTTGAACTTGGTTGTGGTAAATGGTATTTTGGTTGGACTTATTCAAAGTTCCATCCAAGCATCAGAGGAGAGATATTCTGGAAATGTAATTATTTCAACGTTGCGACAAAAATCCATCATTGAAAATTCTGCAGAAATTCAGAAGGTATTGGAGAGCTTACCTAATGTAATTGATGTAGTTCCTAGGGTTTTGGCTGGAGGTACAGTTAAGGCAGACTACAACAGACTGCTTCGAGAAGAAGAAACTCCAAATCAAGCTCAGGCCACAATCTCAGGAATCGTTCCTTCAAGAGAAGATAAAGCAACAGGACTTTCAAAATATGTTGTGGATGGAGCGTATTTGGATGATGCAGACAAAGACGGAATATTGGTTGGTGCATTTCTTGTAAATGAATTAACCCCGATTGATGCAGTTGGATTTTCACAACTTAGGGAAGTTAAAGTTGGTGATAGGATAAAAGTTACGGTTGGAAATAATAGTAAGGAAGTATATATTCGTGGATTTATGAAATCAAAAATAGATAATATCGATGCACGAATTATTATGATTGAATCAGAGCTTCGAAAATTGATCGGAAGAAGTGATACAAATGTTTCTGAGATAGCTGTAAAATTAACAGCAGGATCAACCGAGCTTGATGGAGTTCGTGTAAAAGAAATTCTTTCTGCTAACGGCTATGATTTTGATGCAAAAATTCAAACCGCTACAGAGGCTCAGCCTAAATTCTTAAAAGATATGAAAAGTTTATTTGGATTACTTGGAACATTGATGGGTTCTATTGGTTTGGTTGTGGCTTCGATTACTGTGTTCATTGTTATTTTTGTAAACACCTTAACACGACGTAAATTTATCGGAATATTAAAAGGTATTGGTATATCATCAAAATCAATTGAGTATTCATATATTATGCAATCTGCATTTTATGCTATTGTTGGTGCAGCTCTTGGTATGATCGTTCTCTATGGATTTTTAGTTCCATTCATTGATGCTCACCCGATTAACTTTCCATTTTCTGATGGAATATTATACGCACCGCTTGGTGGAACTCTTTGGAGGGTGCTGGCATTATTTATTACGACAATAGTTGCTGGATATATTCCTGCCAGAATGATTGTTAAAAAAAATACATTAGATTCAATATTGGGACGATAAATTAAAATACATATATGCAAGATCCAATTATAAAAACAAAAAATCTTATACGATCATTTACCGATGGTGATAAAGAGACCACCGTTTTAAAAAGTATTGATATGGAAATTCAGAGAGGGGAATTTGTAGCAATTATGGGTAGGTCTGGTGCCGGAAAATCAACTCTCCTCTATCAAATATCTTTACTTGATACTCCAACTTCGGGTGAGATTGTAATCAATGGAGTTGATATTCACAATTTAACAGAGGATGAGAGAATTAATTTTCGTTTAAATAATCTTGGATATGTTTTTCAAGATTATGCCTTACTTCCTGATTTGACTGCTGTAGAGAATGTTTCTTTACCATTGTTAATGCAAGGGTACAATAGAGAACAAGCATATAACAGAGCTGTTGAGGTTTTGGATCAAGTAGGTCTTGACGGAAAATATAAAAACATACCAGCGAAACTTTCTGGTGGTCAGCAACAAAGAGTTTCGATTGCTCGAGCCTTAGCACACAGTCCAGCAATTATTTTTGCTGATGAGCCAACAGCAAACTTGGATATTGAGTCTTCACTTTTGGTTCTTAAAATTTTCAAAGAGATTCATGCTAAAGGTCAGACTATTGTTATGGTGACTCATGAGGCAGAGTATGCAAGAACTGCAGATAGGGTGATCGAGATGAAGGATGGAATCATTGAATAGGAACCCTCAATAAAAAATATTCATTCAAGGAAAGAATGAATATTTTTATATTTCGGGTTCAGAAGACAAGACATAGGCAAAAAAAACGAGGCGGCCCTGGGTGGGACCGCCTACTGTATTACGAGTACTTTACGTGCAGGCAAAGCACCAAGTATGAATCTGACTGTGAACTGATAAATGTTCGAGATCTTACATGTAAATGCCAGTATTGTGGATATTCAGGATTTTGCTCCAGGCAGAGATAGTGATGATTGTCGATATCCTGTACCTGAAGTGATTTAGTGAGGGGTGTGTTGAAAGCGAACATTTTGTATCCACTGAATCGGCTGAAATCTATCAGACCTAAGTTGAGCCACCGAGACAGGATGTACATGTCCAAGATTGTGAGTTTAACAATGGAGCTGCAGATTCGATTTGCAGATATGGCCTCAATCTCATTGACGTTTGCTCGGGTTACATGAATCTTGCAACTCTGTGGTTTGCCGGCATAGTGCCAAGGATTTGGGTAAAAGTTGATGTTTTTCAGGACTGTTTTGAGGGTGACTTTCTTGTGCCGGAAATACCACCTCCTTTTTCCGACAATTTTTTTTGCTGGTGATGTATTTTTCATGTGCGTGGGGTTACAATTAAACAGTATAATATATCTACTGACTTGTCAAAACTCACCTAGCAAAAAACCTAAAAATAAGGTACTATGGGCACAATGCAGATTAGAAACTTTAGTATTATAGCCCATATAGATCACGGTAAATCAACTCTTGCCGATCGAATGCTTGAGATTACTCAAACGGTTGAAAAGAGAAAAATGACCAATCAGGTTCTCGACGACATGGAGCTCGAAAAAGAAAAAGGTATCACTATCAAGATGCGTCCTGTTCGTATGGAATATAAGGGGCATGTTTTAAACTTGATCGATACACCAGGTCATATTGATTTCTCATATGAGGTATCTCGTGCACTTAAGGCAGTGGAAGGTTGCTTACTTTTGGTTGATGCTACGCAAGGGGTTCAGGCTCAAACATTAACCACATTAAATGCTGCCAAAGAAGCTGGGTTGGTTATCATTCCAGTATTATCAAAATCAGATTCACCACTTGCTCGCATTGCCGATATTAAAAAAGAAGTATCTATTCTTTTGAATTGTGATGAGAGTACTATACTTGAAAGTTCAGGAAAAACTGGGGCTGGTGTGAAAGAGTTACTTGATGCAATAATAGAAATTATTCCGCCATCAAAATCAGAATCAGAAACAAAAGATCCGAGAGGTTTGATTTTTGATTTTCAATATTCAAACCATAAAGGGGTAATTGTGTTTATTCGTGTTATGGATGGAGAGATTAGAAAAGGAGATGAGTTGATCTTCTCTCAAGCGGACGAAAAGTTCTTCGTGCTCGAGGTTGGAATTTTCGCTCCGGAGGAGCGTCCAGTCGATGTATTAACTGCCGGGTGTATTGGGTATATTGTGACAGGTATAAAACGATCAGGTATTGCAACAGTAGGAGATACGATCACAAGTTTTAGAAGACCGTTGCCTGCCTTGCCTGGATACATGAAGCCTTCGCCTGTGGTATGGGCATCTATTTTCCCAGAAGATGCGGATGACTTCGAATCATTAAAACAATCTCTTGGAAAATTATCTTTATCTGATTCATCGTATTCATACGAAGAAGAATCATCAGGAACGATGGGAAGAGGTTTTCGTTGTGGATTTTTGGGACTTTTGCACTTGGAAATTATTACTGAACGTTTGAAGAGAGAATATAATTTGTCACTTATCATCGCTAGTCCAAGCATAACGTACGAAGTAACTTTGAAGAATGGAGAAGTTAAAATGGTATATTCACCGTCACTGTTTCCAGAACACGGATTTTATACAAAGGTTCGCGAGCCGTGGATTGTAGTAAAAATTATTTCACCAGGAAAATATTCTGGAAATATCTATCAGCTCTTATATGATCATGAAGGTGATTTGATTGAAACGGAAAACTTCGGTGATGATAGACTATCACTTACAATCCTTATGCCGTTACGTGAGCTTATGAGGAACTTTTTTGATGAATTGAAGAGTGTAACTTCAGGTTACGGTTCTTTGTCATATGAATTTTTTGAAATGAAAGATGCTGACGTGACGCGAATGGATATCTTGGTTGCAGAAGAAGTGATTGAGGCATTTACAAGAGTTGTTGCTCAAAGAAGGTTAGATGAAGAAGCTACAAAAGCTGTGGAAAAACTAGAAGGTGTATTACCAAAGCAAATGTTCACGACCAAGATTCAAGCGAAATCAAACGGGAGAATAATTGCATCAAGAACTTTATCTGCTATGCGTAAAGACGTTACAGGATATTTATATGGTGGAGATATTACACGAAAGATGAAGCTTTTGGATAAACAAAAGAAGGGAAAGAAGAAAATGGCGGAAAGGGGTAAGGTTTCTATTTCTCATGAAGTGTTTTTGAAGATGATGAAGAATGGGTAGATATAACTTCCTATCTATACACCTCATCATGCGTGCCTATCTGTATCATCTCTACCAAAGTATACCCATCCTCCTCTCTAAATATTATACGTATATTGTAATTTACTCGAATTGATTTATACCCAACAAGCTTTCCTGTGAGGTTATGATTCATAAGTGAAATGTCAAAAGGATTTACTTCAAATTTTTCTATAGCTATATTTACTTTTCTTTGAAGTATAGAGTTGAGTTTTCTATATTGCTTTTCAAAGGTAGTATTAAAAATAATCCTCATATTATTTTTTCTTCTTAAGGTAGGCTATGGCACTTTTGGCATCTTTGAACGTAGGAGATCGAGAAGTGTCCTTTGCGGCTTTTAGTATCTGATCTTCTTCTTTTTTGGAATAACTATAATACCAACTATCTGTATCATCTATTACACTAAAAGGTATACCTTGTACCATATTCATCTTTTTAAGAAACATACGAAAAGCAGTAGGAAAATCAAGTCCTAGTTTATCCAAGAGCTTTTCACTGTCTTTTTTGAGTTTTGTGTCTATGCGTATTTGTATGTTTGTTGTCATAAATGTAGTGTAATGCATATGCATGTGTTTTGCAAATGTTTAATTTACCCCCGGTATACGAAAGCAACCGGGGTATTTTTTAATTCTTTAAATTATTATTGACATGAGGGTATGTCAGGTATATAAATTAATAGTAAAAGAGCACTTTGTTGAAATGCAGAGCACAGCTTTTTGTATCTACATGTTTGGATATATAAAGCTGTGCTCAATCAGGAGCTCGTGCCAGTCATCTGTTTGCCTGTAAAAGGAGGTATATCGTGCGTCTAACACGGTGTATTAACTTAAATAGACGGTTTACCTTACTGCGCTCCGTTAATGCGTACAAAAATTGCAATGTCCAGTTCATCTATCCCTAATTCACCTAAAACCGATTTTTCAGTAATTCCAACTGATTTTGTCTTTCTCCGAAACCCTTCTCCTCGGCTGATCAAGGCTCTGGGTAAGACGGAGGCAGATCTAGAGCCGGACGAATGGAACCGGGAAAATTTGAGATGGTTGAATCTTCCATCTGTACCTGAAGATGTCGAGATTTATTATGATGGTCTCGAAAGCACCTGTCTTTTGGAGGAACTTGAGGAAGAAGCGGTGGTCGAAGTAGCTACTGCGAACACTGTTCCGTTTGAGATTCCTAAGGTGTCTAAAAAACAGACCCAGTTTAGACGCAAGGTGTGGAGAAAGTTCGCTTAGAAGGGACAACACCTCACCTATGAGAAAAATGGTAACACTCTCATAGTATCAATACCAAACACCTCGTACGCCTACACGTTCGGGGTTGTTTTTTTGTATTAAAATCAATAATTTACGCAATAATCATCGCAACGTACGCAAAGAGCATACTCACGATTATCAGTACCACTACAATAGCCCATATGAATTGAAGTTTTTGACGATGCTTTGGATTTAGAAACATGATATAAATATAGCAGTAAATGAGAGAATTTCAAGCCCAAAAAAAACAACAAGCTTCTTTTGATAGAGTTCTCAATTCTAAATGGTCTTTAGTTGTTCTTTTAATAATACTGATATTTTTAGTAAAAGGTAATATACGAATCTTTAAAAACTATTTCCATGTGAAAGATAAGTATGAACAAGATTTAAAATCTTATGAAGAGTTAAAAAATCGAGAAGCTCAACTTAATAAAGATATTGATAGACTTAAAACCGATCAAGGATTAGACTATGAAATCAGAAAAAAACTTGACGTTTCCACACCGGATGAGAAAGTGATAAAGATAATAGATAAAAAATAAATACGTGATATAATTGACGAATGGACACAACGACAACAATAGAACAAAAAAATAAAATCATTATTTACAGTACTGAAAACTGCAAATTTTGCCATATGTTAAAGGATTATTTGACAGAGAAAGGTTTTAGCTATGAGAACGTAGATGTTGGTAAGGATGCTTCTCAGGCTGAGATCGCTAAGGAAAAAAGTGGTCAGCTGGGAGTGCCTGTAACCGATATAGATGGTCATATTATTGTCGGATATGATATAGAAGAAGTGGATAATTTACTAAATATAAAATAAAATAATTAAAATAACATGGAACAAACACAACAAAACAAAAAAGTAGTTTATATAATCGTATTACTAGCGTTGGCTTTATTTGGTTATATTGCTTATGCAGTTATTCAAAATAATAAAAATAATAAAGATACAAATATGGCAACAACGACAAATCAAGAGGTTTTAGGAGAACTGAGAGTAGCTCAGGCAGAAGATATTATTGTTATCAATTACTCCGGAAAGCTTGAGAATGGTACTGAATTTGATTCATCATATAAGAGAAATCAACCTTTTGTATTTCAACTTGGTATAGGTCAAGTTATCAAAGGGTGGGATGAAAGTCTTGTTGGGGTGAAAAAAGGTGATAAAAAAACACTTACTATTACACCTGATAAAGGATACGGTGCTGAGGATGTAAAAGGTCAAGATGGAAAAATTGTTATTCCTAAAAACTCAACTCTTATTTTTGATGTAGAAGTTGTTGAAGTGATCTCAAAAGCTGATGCAGAAAAAATGATGGCTGAGCAACAAGCTGCACAAGGTACAACTACAGCTCAATAGATTTTAAACTGACACAGGTCAGTTGCCGCTATAGTTCAATGGATAGAACAGTCCCGTCCTAAGGGGTAGATGTAGGTTCGATTCCCGCTAGCGGCACAGTAGAAAAATATGAGGTTGTTAGGGTTATGACACCTTAAAATACAAGGTTGCAAATTGGTCAAAATGACATATAATTCAACTATGACACCCGAATCAATGCCTCAAGAATTGTTACCCAAAGAAGTTTTTATGGATGCGTTAGATAAAGAATTGTCCACCTTAGTTCAATCTGGGAGAATTACCGAAGATCGGGCGGAAGAAAAAAGAAGTGCAGGAATGTTAATTGAGGAAAGCTTTTCCGATGACCCTAAACACGACGCACTTGTCTTTGCATTGGCAGGTAATACTTCTGAAAGTGAAATGGTTGAAGTTTTTAATAGGAAAAAAAATAATGCAGAAGAGGAGGATGGTTTTGCAGATGAAGAATCATTGGCTAAAGATGTATTTTTCCACACTGTTAGAGATAAAGTGGGAAGCCTTTGTGATAAGGGTGAACTGTCTGGTGAATATGTGCAAAATTTGTTAGACCGCGCCGTTCTGATAGAAGGTCCTTTTGATGATGCCGATGACGCTAAGGAAAAAGCTTTTGGGTTTTTGAAGACGATCGAGCCTGTTGTTGAATTAATGCGCATTTTAAACAATACCGAAATGCAACTTTTATCCGCGGCTGGAGATATCAGTATTTCAATGGAAGAAGTAAGGTCTAATGCTAATATTGACGAAGAAAAGAAAGTTGGCATATTGAATAAGCTTTCAGGTGTTCTTGAGGGAATAAATGGTTATTCAGAAACAATAAAAGCTGTGCGAAACAATATTTTCTAATGAAGAAAAGGTTAGGTAAAAATTTATGAAGCAAGCAAGTGGTTTATTTTTCCATCAATTTCATCCATATACTCCTTATCCATAAACAGGAAATTAAGAGCCTTTAAGGGCACATTAGAAAAAGTCACCTAATTTAGGTGACTTTTTCTGTGCCAGCTAAGCAAGCCAACAGCTTGGCTTGCGGGCGGGAATCGAAAAGCTTTGCCTTATTTTCGAAGAACTGTGTTCTGAGAAAATGGTAAAGGTGTACTGACCTCGTAGAGGTCGATTTCTGTATATAAATTAAATCTTTAATATGCTACCATAATCCCATGAAAGACCTCAACTACACCCTCATCGACACCGGAGACAAACGTAAACTTGAATCATACAACGGCTACATTATCGATCGACCAGATCCCCAAGCACTTTGGCCGAAGAAATTGACCAAAGAATGGGAGAAGGTTGATGCTATTTTTGTTGACGACAACAAGGTAGGAAAAAGAGATGAAAGAGGAATCTGGAAAACATATAAAGATTTACCAGAAGATTTTTCTATAAACTTTTTTAAAGATTTAAAATGTGGTATTAAACTAAATCCATTTAAACATACTGGAATTTTCCCTGAGCAATATGATAACTGGAAATTTATCGATGATGTTATTTCTAAATCAAAAAATAAAAATATAAAAGTTTTAAATCTTTTTGGATACACAGGTTGTGCATCTTTAGTTGCAGTCAACGCAGGTGCTGAAACGGTTCATGTGGATGCTTCAAAACCATCTATTGGTGTAGGTATGAAAAATGCTGAACTCTCAGGTCTTAAAGACAAACCTATCAGATGGATATTGGACGATGCTTTTGCATTCGTAAAAAAAGAATTACGAAGAGGAAATACCTATCAAGGAATTATTATGGACCCTCCAGCCTTCGGCCGTGGGGCAGCAGGGCAGGTGTGGAAGCTTGAAGAACAGTTTGTGGACTTTGTACAAGAAACAGCAAAGCTATTGGCTGACGATGCCTTATTTTTCGTTGTAAACGGGTATGCGAGCGGATACTCTCACATTGCCTATAAACAAAACCTAGAAGCGATATTTTCCAAAGGAAAGGTGGAAAGTAAGGAGCTAACCATCGAGGACTCTACTGGAAAATTATTACCTTGTGGAATCGTAGCTAGATGGAAGTCTGAATAACTTGACTTGGTTTTAGTATTTGTTATTATAACTATATTCCTACATTCGATTCCGAAAGCGAATCAATGATCCAGATATCAAAATCTGGTGACTACATTAAGAAAGCTCTAATAGAGATATTAGTTGCTTTTTTATTTTAGCGAAGTCTCCAATATTTATATATCCAATATAATAATAGAATCGATTAATAGAAATTAATCTGATTTGATTTAACATAATCCAATTCTTTTTATTATTAATATTATTTAATTCATAAAACCAAGATCCTGAATTTTTCTGTGTTGTTAAGGGTAATATTATACAGGTTTTACTATCTAATTTTTTAAGAATTAGCACAGGACGAGAAAAATTATCGCCAACTCCATCTTGTTCTTGCCCAATATTTTTACCAATTTTGCACCACCAAATATCCCTTTCTCTAACAAGGATATCCATATCTTTTATAGCTTTCTTTTTTTCATTCCATTCGTCATATATGTTTATATTCATCTAAATATAATACAAAAATTACAATAAAGTATTCTTGAAGAAGCTATAAAATAATTAATATTAAATTACCTTATATTTAAATCGTATTAACAGAAATATAAATTCATATAAGCAAATTTTTGATTTTATTTTCAAACTCTTCATCTTGTGTATTAAACCAAACAATCTTCTCCTTTAATTCTTTATTGTTCCTAAACCAGGTTTTTTGCCTTTTGGCATAATGGCAAATCGCAAAATATAATTTTTCTTTGAACTCGTTCATTGTCAATATGCCTGTCAGTAGATCTGAAATAAATTTATATTCTAAACCTAGCTTTTGTAATTTTTCATGAGTAATTTTATTTTCTTTTAATAAATTCTCAACCTCCTGAATCATTCCTTGATCCAATCTTTTGTCTATTCTTGTTTGAATTCTTTTTTGTAAAATTTCATACTCAGTATCGAGTCCCATAATAATGTTTTCATATTTATCATTAATTTTTATTTCAGGAATATATTTAAGTTCGGTAATAATCTCTATCGCTCGGATAACTCGTCTTTTATTTTTTATGTCTATTTTTGAAATATTTGCATCATATTTTTCGGCGAGATTTTTTAATTCATTTTGTAAATATTCTAAACTTTCTTTTTCTAATATTTCTCTCAATTCTGGATTTTGTTTTGCAGGTGCTCCAGCTATTTCAAAGAGAAGGGCGTTGATATATAAACCTGTACCTCCGCAGACTATAGGGGTAATATTTTTTGATAATAAATCGTCTATAATTTTATTTGCATCTTGAGCATATTGAAAAACAGAATACTCCTGATCTGGGTTTAGTATGTCCAACATGTGATGAGGTACACCTTTCATTTCATCTTTCGTTATTTTTCCAGTGCCGATATCCAAGTGTTTATAAATCTGTCGTGAGTCAGCAGAAATTATCTCGGAATCAAGGTTATATTTTTCTTTTAACCATAGAGAAATAGACACAGCAAGATCTGATTTACCGATGGCTGTGGGTCCTATTATGCTTATAATTTGAGGTTTTTTTCTGGACATGTATCTTATTTTTATACTATATTTCTGCTATAATTCAAACTATATGAAAAAATTCCTAAAAATCTCAATCCTTGCGATTTCATTATTTATTTTCAACAGAGCCGAGGCCACTGATGCCATTGTTGGAAATATTGAGCTACAAACAACCATTTTCCAAGGTATTGGAAATACTCCGAGGCAATCTGTTGTGGTGGGGACCAAACTGTATGTTATGAATGCAGGTTCTCACAATGTGTCTGTTGTTGACACAACTACGAATGAGGCAGTTGCGATGATTACTATCCCTGGTTTTACCCCTACTCCTGGATTTATTATTGCTGTTGGTACAAAAGTGTATGTGCTTAATACTTCAACTAGTGATGTGAGTATTATAGACACAGTAACTGATACTGTCACTCAAACTATCACCATTGGAGGTCTTCCTGCGCATGCAACTCTTGTTGGATCAAAATTGTACATTACGAATAATGGATCTGACAATGTCAGTGTGCTTGACACGGCTACGGACACCATAACAGACACAGTATCTGTTGGATCAAATCCTCTATCTTCAACATTGGTTGGCACCTCAACTTTGTATGTAAATAATTACGGCGGTTTTAGTGTGTCCGTAATAAATACAAACACTAATACTGTAACTGATACTATTACTGTAGGGGATTCTCCTATTAGTTCAACACTTGTGGGCACAAAACTATATGTAAATAATCAGAACAGTGGAGGTTCTGTTTCCGTGATCAATACAACAACGAACACAGTTACTTCTACGTTAACAGGAACCGTGATAGGGCCTATTTCTTCAACACTGGTTGGTACCTCAACTTTGTATGTAAATAACCACGGTAGTTCGACTGTCTCTGTAATCAATACAAATACTGATACAATAAGTCAAACAATAAATATTGTTCGTTCCGCACCCACATTTTCCACACTAGTTGGTACCAAGCTCTACGTGGGCACTCAAGAATTAGATGTTAATAGTTCAAGTACTGTGGTTATTATTAATACAACAAACAATACAGTGGTAGAAAATGTGTCTGTTGGAGGAGGTCCTTTGAGTCAAACCTTGGTGGGTACAAAGCTGTATACAAACAATGCTAACAGCGGTGTTCACAATGTCAGTGTACTCGACACAGTTACTGACACTGTTATTGCTACAATACCTTCATACAGAGCACTTGCACCAGAAGCTCAGTTTTCAACCGTAATAGGTACAAAGCTGTACGTGAATAACTCAGGTTCAACTGTGGTAACTGTTGTTGATACATTGACGGATACTATTTTGCAAAATATAACGGTTGGTACTGGACCACTAAACTCTTTACTGGTGGGTACGAGACTATATGTCAATAATTATCTCTCCAACAATGTTTCAGTTGTTGATGTAAATACAAATACGGTCATAGCAACTATTCCAGTTGGTGGTAATCCAAATGATCTAGTACTGTCTGGTACGAAATTGTATATAAATAATTCTGATTCTGGAACTATAACTGTGATTGATACAACAAATAATACAGTTCTCACAACTGTTACAGTTGGTACGTATCCATCGCACCCAACCCTACTTGGCACCAAACTGTATGTTCACAATTTTTATTCGAACACTGTTTCTGTGATTGATACTGCAACTGATACAGTTGTGCAAACTATAGCTGGTTTCAGTTACCCTCGTTCTTCAACATATGTAAATGGAAAATTATATGTAAGTAATGGTGGTGGTAATAATTTAAAAATTATTGATCCTAATACAAATACGATTGTTCAAACTATTGCAGTAGGTGAGAGTCCAATGAAATCAACATTATTGAATGGAATGTTGTATGTAAATAACTTTGATTCAAACTATATTTCTGTTGTAAATCCTATAACAAATACTGTAACTCAAATCATTCCAAGTGTGGGTGTAAACTCTGTGTATATAAACTCTTCTAATAGTAAGCTCTATGTTGCTGGTGCAGATTCGAATCTTGTTATTATAGATTTATCAAATAATGCAATTGTTCAGACTATTCTTATTGATGGATATCCTGCATCGGCAAATATTATGGGTACAAAAATGTATGTGAATAAGTATGACTCAGAACTTACTATAATCCAGTTAGATGCACCTGATGTTATTTCAACAGTAAATGGCTCAGCTCTGACTATTATTTATCCTCAAACTTTATCTACTTCATCGATTCCTAGTTTATCAAATTTTACCTTTGGGAGTCATGGTATTCAGGCTATTGCCATAGGGGGTAATCAGGTTAATCTAACATTGTCATCTCCAGTTACTCCTACAGAGGATTTCTCAGTTACTTATACTGTTCCTGTCGTTAATCCGTTACAAGATGTACTTGGAAATAACCTTGCGCCGATAATTGCAAAACCTGTTATTAATCTTACACCATCTACTGTCTCAAGTTCCGCGTCAGGAGGCTCAAGTGGTGGTGGAAGTGGTGGTGGAAGTGGTGGTGGATATGTCGCAGCTAATTTACCAAAAATAGTAAATGCTACATCAACCAATGTTATAGCAAGTTCTTCGCTCGCTTGTCCTTACTTTACACAGAATTCAAAACAAGGAAGTAAAAATTTAGAAGTGATTAAAATAAAAAAATTCTTGAATGAATTTTCAAAAGAAAAACTAAATATAAATTCAAATGTGTATGACCTAGCCCTACTTAATGCAGTGAAAAGATTTCAAGTAAAATATAAAGCCCAAATATTGACTCCTTTAAAACTTAAATATGGTACAGGTTTATGGTATGCATCTACGAAAGCTCAGGCTAATAAGGTGGTGGGTTGTAGGTAAAATGGCAGGACTTGATCTCTACGAGATCAGTATGGATATTTTGATTATTTAGGTCTGGACATATCGTTAATGTAGTTCCCTAGAAAGGGACTTGGTCCTTACAGGACCATTATACCTTTGCAATTTTTTCAAATTTTACAAATTCTCAAAAATATAGCAAAGCTTTTTCAAGTCCCTCCCGAAACTGCCATTGGGCAGTTTCTTCCATCCCAAAAGAAAACTGTCCCTAAAGGACAGTTTTCTGTTTGTGCGACTTGCTTTGATTTATCAAAGCAGAAGTACTCTTGTGGTGCTGAGAGAGGGACTTGAACCCTCACTAGGTTGCCCTGCGCGATTTTGAGTCGCGTGCGTCTACCATTCCGCCATCTCAGCCTATGTGCTATACTATAATACATGAAAAGAATAATAATAACAATAATACTATTTGTAGTCATAGCTCTAGGGGTAATCCTATATAGAGGTATGTCTGATAACACATTTAAGGATGTATCAGGAGAAACTGATGCAGCCCTTATAGCTAAGAGCTTTATAGATAAAATGATTCCTCACCATGAAGGGGCTGTTGCTTCGTCTTTGATTGTTATGAACGATTTGGGCATAACAGAATCTAAGGTTAGAGTGCTTGCTGCGAATATAGTTGACTCACAAACTTTTGAAATAGCAAAAATGAAAAGTATGTACGCGGAATATCTTGGTAGTGAATATCCTGCATCAACAACTCATCATACTATGTCTGCAATTGATGGTTTGAAAGGAGATGTACTGGGTCGAGCATATGCAACTGCAATGATTACTCATCATGAAGATGCTATTAAGATGTCTAAAGATTATATAAAATTGGTTGATAAGTTTAAAAAAGATAGTGAGGTAAAAGAGGAAGGTTTAACTGTTTCAAACAATCACCCTGCTCTAGAGTTAACTTATGAGTTGGCAAAACAAATCATCGATACACAAGAAAAGGAGATTGAACAAATGAAAACTTGGTATAAGTAAAACCCTCGTAAAAAATAAAAAAGTCGCGGTCCCTGTAAGGGTCCGCGCTTTTGTTTATTATATCGACTACATCTGAACTGCTTGTTGAATGCCAATTCTTTCACGATCACAAATCATAATCAAGACATGTCGTTCAAAGTCGCTTAAGCGATGGTGAAGGATCTCATCTTGCTGGTGCCACAGGGAATTGATTGAAGGCGTAAGGTCGTTTGTTGCGAATTCTTCTGCGGTGTAGATGAAAACAACTTTGCCTCCGTTGTGTAGGATCCCTTGATGCTTCAAACATTCAGGGGAGGTTAGGATGTCGCACCTGTACAATTCATCGCACACCATTTGACGAATATTAACACTACCTGTATCAACATCGCAAGTTGTGTTAAATCGGAATGTTCCCCATTTACCTTCATTATTGGTATTGAGAAGAATTCTCCCAGCCTTGTCGATAACAAAGACCATCATGGAGGTTGTCCATGGAAAATGATTGATTGGTTCCATCAGTTTTTGTGTTTATGTTTTTCAAAATTGCTAACTGTACACAAAATACCATTTTTATTTTATGTTAGCAATGAGTGTCTTGTACAAAACTAGTCAGTCGATACAGTACCTATTCTTACAATTTTATCTCCCTCCAGTCTATATTCTATCGTCTTCTCAATATTCCATTTTTGTTCTGTGCAATCTTCACCACAATCTAAACCTTTCCCAGTCAAGGAAATTACACCATCTTTGATTGTAACTAAACTCAAGTCACTTTTTGTGGCTGAAGATGATTTGTATCCATCAAAAGAAACATTGTCTAAAGATTGAGTTGATCTATTTTCAACATTCAATATAACTTCTAAACTCAATGAACACGATGCTCCACAAAATACCACAGCCATGATGGCATCTTCGTATGTGTCATTATTTAAATCTCCTTTAGCTAAAATGTTTGCATCAGCATCCTGAGTCGCAGCAATAAACATATTGTCACCAAGGATAACAGGTGTGGTTGTTGCAAGTATAGTTTCCTCCATTGGAGTAGGAGGGTTAAATGCTTTGTTTAGATAATAATAGGCAATACCCCCAATGATAAGTATTGCGAGTGTGATTTGGATACCTTTTTTCATAGGGTTAATTATACCAGAATAATAGGGAGTTTTTTATATTTGACAAAACCTTTTACATAATTTGTAATCTATGTTATACTTCAAATATGAAAACAGAGAGACCAACTACTATATATAAAACAATATGTGACACCTGTCACCAGGCTTGCGAAGTGCCTTTTAAACCAAACGGCAAGAAGCCTGTATTTTGTGATGCGTGTTTTAAACATATGAGAGAACCTTCAGTTGTTGAAGGTGCATATGTGAGAAGAAAAGATAAAACTATATTTGATACACCTGAAAACTTTGTTCAACCAACAAACCCTATGACATCAACCTATGCTCCATCACAAGAAGTGAGAATTGCTGAGTTAAAAAGAGAGTTGTCGTCTGCAAATGCAAAACTCGATAAGTTGATTGATATGTTCAATAAGTTGAAATAGAAATCTTAACCCTCATAAAAAGCCGTCGTCCAAGAAATGACGACTCTTTTTTATTCAGGTTCAGAGGCTAAGACAAAATAAAAAAATTCCTCAAGGTTGTAAATCTTGAGGTTTTTGGTTTTTTTGAAATTGGTTCAGTCAGCGACCTTGCTAGAATTTTCAGGTTTAATGGCGGACGCAAGAAGGATAAAGAATCCAAAAGGTAGAAAAAGGATTAGAAAATACACCATTCCCATAAAACTCGATTTTTTAAGACGGAGTAATTTGTTGCTGTATAGGAAAAAAGAAGCTATACCGGCTAAACCATATGTAATGATGGTAGCAAGTAAAATTCCTAAGCCAAAGCCAAGGATGAGAGAAAAGATGAGAAGGAAACTGAGGATCATTCGGGATATGTGGTTTGTGCTCATAGGTGCGTTTTTTGGTACTCGGATATTATACTACTTATTAGACTAAAAGTCAAAATTATATACTACTTTTCACTCTAAAGAGTACAATTTTTGTGATGAGATCATATGGAATCAATTTATCATCAATAGGAAATTGGACTGCACCTTTTGATGTTTTGTATTTTGATAATTTTTTTTTGAATTTAGTCATAGCTGATGGAGTGGGGTAGAATCCAATATGATTTTGGTACGCAGTGAAATGAACAAGATTTTCATTTAAGTAGTATGTTGGCATTCCGTATGATATTTTTTCTATTGCTTTAGGTGCAGCTTTTTTTATGGTGGTCCGGATTTTCTTGAGAATTTTTTGTGTTGAGGTGGGGAAGGTGGAGATGTATTCAGGGATTGTTGAATATGTTTGCATACAAAAATTATACCACATAATATATTTTGCCATCTGGTGAACTAAGGTTTACAATATACTCAATGCGCGTTATTGATTATAAAAAAACAACATATAAACCCATCCCTTTGGTATCCTCATACGTCAAAGCTGGTTTTGCTTCGCCTGCAGATGATTACACAGAGCGAGTGATTGATATCAATGATTTATTCCAAGTTGATGAATCAACATCTTTTTATGTTCGGGCTGAAGGTCAGTCTATGAAAAATTCAGGTATTATCCCAGAAGACATTTTATGTGTTCGAAAAGACCTTGAACCTATCGATGGAGATATTGTCATCGCCGCCATTGATAATGAGTTCACGGTAAAAACATTTCGTCGTAAGGAAAACAGTATTTTCTTCGAAGCATCGAACGAAGATTTTCCAAACATTATTCCGGTTGAAGGACAGGAGGTGCAAGTGTGGGGAGTTGTGACAGGATTAGCGCGAGTATTAAAGAGAAACAAAAAATGAAAATAAAACTTTTTGCACCCATCGATTGTTCATCTTTTTATTGCTCATGCGAGCGCGTCTTTCGTCCTGAACTGAAAGATAGATCTATTTGTGTGTTATCCAACAATGATGGTTGTGTTATTTCTTTAACGCCCGAAGTAAAAAGTTTAGGCATACGCATCGGTACGCCATTTTTCAAAGTACGCGATATGTTGGCGAAAAATAAAGTTGTTGTATTTTCATCTAATTATTGTCTGTACGGAGACATGAGTCGAAGGGTGATGCAGGTGATAAAACAATTTAGCGACAAGGTGGAAGTGTATTCTATCGATGAGGCGTTTATAGAAATAGAAGCAGAGGATGAGGATATTGAGAATGAAAGAATCAGATTACAAAAGATAGCAGAGGAAATTCATCATACTGTTATGAGAGGAACGGGTATTCCTGTTCGTGTATCTATTGCAGAAACAAAAACATTGGCCAAGGTAGGGAGTGATGTCACAAAGAAATTATTGAAGGAGAAAAAGATTCCTACCGTATGCTTTTGGAATCATCCTGATAAAATTGTTTCCATGAAAACTACATCTATAGGTGATGTCTGGGGTGTAGGGCGCGGTTGGGCAGATAAGTTGCAGGATATTGGAATATACACAGCCTATAATTTATTTGAAGCAGATAATATGATGATTGGTAAAAAATATAGTGTAATTCTTCAAAGAACTACATTCGAACTACAGGGTGTTATTTGTAATCCTATCGAGTCAGAAAATTCACAAAGAAAGAGCTTGATACGAAGTCGAATGTTTGGGTATAAGTTAACTGATCCAAAATTGATACTACAGGCTGTCTCAACTCATGTTGCTCGAGGTGCAGAAAAATTAAGAGAGGAGAAGCTGGTAACAGGAGTTCTCTCTGTTGCTATAACCACAGGGCGGCATTCTACAAATAAAAATCTAGGACGTGCATCAATAGAATTATCAAAGCCAACAAATGATACACTTGTCTTAAGCAAGATTGCTGCTGATTTGTTTAAGAAATGTTATGCAGAAAAAAATGAAAAAGGGGAAGTATATCAATATGTAAAAGCTGGAGTTGTGTTTTATGACTTGAAAAGAGATGATACGCAAACACATTCTTTCTTTGAATTTATAAATACCGAGAAAAATGAAATAATGGATACGTTGGATAAGATAAATAAAAAATTTGGTACCAATGCGATCGTGGTGGCGTCCCAAGGAACTCCGGATAAGTTGAGAGGGAATAGTGCAGCCAATAAGAAAGAGTCGACGGAGTGGTCCATGAAGAGAAATCATATGAGTCCAAGGTATACGACAGTGTGGAGGGAGTTGATGAAGGTGAAGATTGGGTAAGTAAAATAGAGGTTTTTTACAACCCAAAAAACTCAGCCGACTTTCTATATTCGGCATCAAACAAATTATCCAAAACAGAACTTACTCCCTTACATTGATCGCCAACCATCTTCGTACCTTTTGTATATTCTTTTCTAATATCTACACTCCAATTTTCTTTTGGATCATTTCTCACACCTCGCATGTTAGATGTTTGATCGCATATTTTTATTCTCTTGATACTATCGCTTTTTGTTTTTACACGTTCAGCCTGGATAGGTTTTCTTTTGGCTAGTGGCAAATCTTTAATATCATCTTTATCAGTTAATCCATCAACCATGTCAGCCACCTCATTTCCAAACATGTTTCTAATATCTTCGATTGTGTTAGGTGTATCTTCAACAACATCGTGTAACCAAGCAGCAGCTATTTCAACGTCCGTTCCTCCTGAACACCAAACAAGATCAGCCACTTCTTGGAGATGGTGTGATTGTGGTCTTTCAAAACCCCAGATACTTAGACGTTTTCTTTCTTTGTGGGCTTCGAGGGCAAAATGCTTAGCTTTCATGATGATGTTTATTTCTTGCACTGGTTGATTATATCATTAATGATATATTTTGACTATATATTACAAATATGCTATAATATATACATAAGTTTTACAGTCAAAACTTGCAACCAAACCACCAACTGCACCTTATCATGAGCTTATTCTATACTGACCCATCCGTTGTCGATGAGCAAGAAGTCCTCGCGACCGCCGCTGAGCGCAAATTCATTCCTCCTGATGTGTTCTCCGAAGTCCTCAAATGGCTTCCGATTGCAACATCGGATTTCGTCCTCACTCGTTTTTTTGGTGGTCGCCGGGAATTCCTCCTTGGCTACCGTGCTGAAGCACCGTTTCAAAACACATGGTTCGTTCCGGGTGGACGGATCAATTGGAGTGAATCTCCAGATGTTGCCTGCAAGCGCCATATCAAGCGCGAGCTCGGCATCGAAGACGTGTCACCGGAATTTATTGGACACATAAACGTGATCAATCCGGCAAGCGAAACTCGGCCTCTCTGGCATTCAATTTGGCATCTCTATGAAGTTTCAGCCCCGGCCAACATCGAAGTCAAACCGAACAATGAGAATGCGAAAGTTCGGTGGTTCACTGGGATTGACCGGACCCTGTAAGAGAAGCACTTTTTATGCTCGGCTTCGAATAAGAACCTGAGGGTTCGAAAAACAAAAACGTCTGCACCAATTACTTGGTGCAGACGTTTTATTTGTGACCCCACGGAGAGTCGAACTCCGCTTAACAGATTGAAAACCTGCTGTCCTAACCGATAGACGATGGGGCCTTATTTATTTGTTGTATTATAACAACAAATAAAAGATAAAGCAAACTATGATGTTGGCATAGTTTCAATTCCTAATTCTCTTAGATCATTTTCAATTTTAGCTATTTCTAAATCATATCCAGCAACTATTTTTTCATAGGTTGCTTTGCCTAATTCGTCTTCAGGAGTACCATCCATTTCTAGTTGAAATTTTCTATTCATTGCTTTTTCTCGAGCAATTTGAAGATCTTTAATTAATAATTCTTGAGACTGTTCAAGGCTCAAGTTTTTTGTGTTTTCCTCACTTGAGTGTAATTTACCTTCAAATGTTTCAGGATCTGCCCAAACGTCCTGTGGACCTTCATTATTGTTAAAATTTATCATACCCTCCATAATACCCCAGAAAACCCCTAAATCCCATTTGCCTCGCACAAAACTTTATGCTATATTATGGACCATGTTAAACATAAGACTACAAAGAGTTGGAAGAAAAAACGACTCATCATTCAGACTTGTATTGATCAATTCAAAGTATGCTGCGAGAAGTGGTAAGGCTATTGAGGTGCTTGGATCTGTTGATTTTCGTAAGAAAACTATAGACAAAGAATCATTCAAAGCTGACAAGATCAAGGCTTTTATCAAAGATGGTGCTCAAGTATCACCAACAGTATTCAACCTATTTGTTGACGCAGGGATCATGGAGGGTAAAAAGAAAAATGTGTTACCTAAAAAAACACCTCAAAAGAAAGAAGAATCTAAGAAATAATCCTAAGGTATAAAAAACGACACTACTATACATTGTGTTGTTTTTTGTTATAATAGAGTTATTACCAATAATCAGTAACCAATACAAACATATGACACAAATAGACGACACACAATTCCTCCTAAATATAATAAAACCTCTTGTTGAAGATCAAGAGAATATTAAGGTTATCAGGACAGTAGACGAAATGGGTGTTTTGCTAACTCTTGAAGTTAATAAGAACGACATGGGTAAAATCATAGGCCGCGAAGGTTCTACAGCCAAAGCTATCAGAACACTACTTAGAGTTTTCGGGATGAAAAACAATTCTAGACTAAACCTAAAGATTAACGAGCCTACTGAGACAGCCTAAATAGCCATTTTCTACTCATTGAATAAATTAAAAACAACTCTTTCTTTTCTTGGAAGATGTTGTTTTTATTTGGGGTAGATTATGCTATAGTAACGGGAAATATGGCATTTAATTTCCTCAAATCATTCTCAAAAAATAAGATCTCAAGCGCAAAGGGTCAGGGTATAGGGATAGATCTTGGCACTGCCAACACACTCGTGTACGTTGAAGGAAAGGGGGTTATTATCAATGAACCTTCAGTTGTTGCTATTAACCAAAAAACGAATCAAGTTGTGGCTGTAGGAAATCAGGCTAAGATCATGCTTGGAAAAACACCAAGTCATATTGCAGCTATTAGGCCTTTGGTTGATGGGGTGATTTCTGACTTCGAAGTAACAGAAGAAATGTTGGCTTATTTTATAAAAAAGACTATTGAAGTTTTGAAAACATCATCACTGCAATCTGTTGTGATTGGTGTACCATACGGTGTTACAAACGTTGAGAGACGTGCTGTTCGTGATGCTGCCTACAATGCTGGAGCTCGATATGTATTTATTATTGAAGAACCGATTGCAGCAGCGATTGGTATTGGTTTACCGATAAAAGAGGCGCAAGGAAATATGGTAATTGATATTGGTGGAGGAACTACTGATATTGCTATTATCTCTTTGAGTGGAATCGTTCGTGGTAAAAATATAAAGATTGCCGGTGACAGATTTAATACTGATATCATTTCATACATCAGAAATGAGTTTAAGGTTTTGGTAGGTGAGAAGTCTGCCGAACAATTAAAGATGGAATTATCAAACATTATTCCATCTGACCCGGTAAGGGAGTCGACTATTCGAGGAAGAGATTTAATAACTGGTTTGCCAAAAGAGATTGTTGTTACAGAAGAAGATATACACGATGCTATACATCTATCAGCTGATTCACTTTTTGAATCAGTGAAAGAGGTTTTAGAATCAACACCACCAGAAGTTCTGTCAGATATTATGGAACATGGTATTTATTTAACAGGGGGAGGTGCCCTTATCAAAGGATTAGATGAAGCATTGTCAGAATACCTTGGTATTAAAGTTGCCATTGCAGAGGATCCATTAACGGCAGTTGTGCGTGGAACAGGTATGATCGCATCGAACATAGAATACTATCGTGATATAATTATAGAAAATGAAGATGAATTATCAATCAGGAGATAAACTAAAAAACAGATATTTATCAAACGATGCATTTACAAGCTTAACTAATAAGTTAGGTGGTAGAAGTATTATAAGTTTAGGAAATAGAAGAAAGCAAAGTGCCTACAAGGTCGCTAATCAAGGGATGAATCTTTTTGATTACAAGTCTATTATTTATAGAACTTTCGTACTATTATTTTTGTTTATTGTTTGTGTGTATGTAATTCCTCAAACAAGATATTTTGTGCACGGACATATTTCACAAAAAATCAGTGCAAATACTGAAAATGTATCTACATATAAAAGTGTTTCAACAGACGTATATGATGTGGCACCAGTATTTTTGAAAACAGATGAATTCATTGCAAAGCAAAAAGATACACCTGTGGGTGATGGTATTTCTGTATATGATTTTTTCTCTGACTATGTTATGGGTGTGACTGTTGGAAATTCATCCTCAACAATACATATAAAACTATTTTCTGATGCTGGTTTTAAAAATAATTTTTTGATTGAACAAGATGGTCCGGTACAACCTGCCGCCACAACTCCACTGCAAATAGTGGTTGATGACCTAAGCACTACGACTTCAACAACGACTGACAATGTACAAGTACAACCTGAAGTTGTACAAGAAGAAAATCGTACCTATCAATCGTATGTTTTTGAAGGTCTTGGGTATGGACAGTTGATTGCCAAGGTACCACCAAAAACTGTAGTTAAAAAAGACTCATATGTGTATATTAGAACTGTGAGTGGACTAAAGCCGTTTGCTAAAATTATTAACGTTGATGAGGACAACAAATCAACATTTACCATTGTCTACGCTCAGCTTATTGTTTCTCCACAGAATATATATAAGGTTACTTTCACCACAAAAGGTACTTCTGTTTTGATAAATCAAAACAAGTCGCAAATAAAATTAAGTCATAAATGAACAAACATATATCTCCAGAAGACATATTAATTGATCAGTTAAATTTACCCTCATTCGATCACAGTCAATTAGAAGGTCGCATCATAAAACCAATCTCAAATTATATTTTTTATATAATTATTTTCGGAGTGTTTGTAGTTTTTGCCTGGTTCTTTTTTAATTCCTACAAATTACAAATAGTGAAGGGTGATTATTATAAAAATAAAGCTGAAAATAATCGTTTTGAAACCACGCCAATTTTCTCAGCTCGTGGTGTGATTTACGACAGAAACAAGATTCCTCTTGCATGGAATGAAGAAACCGCGACAACAACAGAGGCGACGAGTACAGATAATACACAGATCAGAAAATATAAAGAATCAAACGGAATTGGAAATTTGTTAGGTTATATAAAATTTCCCAAAAGAGATAAGAATGGATTTTATATCAATAAAGAAGTTGAGACTGTCGGTGGTATAGAAAAATTTTATAATGAGACGCTAAATGGTAAGGCGGGATACTTTTATTCTGAAATAGATTCTGCTGGTAATTTAATTTCTCAAAATACGGTTGATCTTCCAGAAAATGGAACAGATGTGCACTTAACTGTTGATTATGACATCCAAAAATCTTTATTTGAAACATTCAAAAAAGCCGCTCAGGAAAGTGGGTATAACGGAGGCGTGGCACTTATTGCTGATGTTACAAATGGATCTATTTTGGCGGCTGTAACATATCCTGATTTTGATTCAAATGTGATGTTTGATGGAACAGATGTTGAAAAAATTACAAAGTATATAAATGATCCGAGAAGTATTTTCTTAAATCGATATGTGGATGGGTTGTATGCACCTGGATCTGTTGTAAAGCCGATGTTCGCTTTGGCCGGGCTACATGAAGGAGTTGTGACACCAAGGGAGAAAATCCTATCTACAGGATCACTGATTGTACCGAACCCATACAATCCAGGTCAAAATACAATCTTTAAAGACTGGAAGGCTCATGGTTATACTGATGTACGCGAGGCTATTGCAGTATCATCAGATGTGTATTTCTATACTATTGGTGGAGGTGTGCCAGGAAAGAAAGGTTTAGGTATTTCTAAACTTGAAGAATATTCAAAATATTTTGGTTTAGACAATAGACATACAGATACATTTTTTAATACAAAACAATCGGTTATCCCTACACCTGAATGGAAATTAAAAGCTTTCAATGGCGACATATGGAGACTCGGAGATACGTACCACTCATCTATTGGACAATACGGATTTTCAGTTTCTCCTATTCAAATCTTAGGGATGACAACAATACTTGCACGTGATGCAAAGGATGTTCCAGAGTTTAGGGTAAATACTGCGGAACCTGTGAAGTATGTTGAAATTGCTGACAAGTTAAAGAAAATTGATCAAAATTATTTTAACGAAATTTCTGAAGGTATGAGATTGACGGTTACAGCCGGAACTGCAAAATCTTTGGATTTTGAAGGATTAAAACTGGCTGGTAAAACTGGTACAGCTCAAACAGGAAATCGCAACCAGTTTATAAACTCCTGGTTTGTTGGATTTTGGCCGTACACTAACCCAAAATATGCCATAGTGTATATGTTAGAAAAAGGTCCATCGACAAACACAAGAGGTGCAGCATCTTACTTAAGAGAGTTCTTGCAAGCTTGTTCTGTGTACCAATGTGATTTTGATCATAAGGATAAAAAAGATATCGCAGTACCGGTAACTGTACCAGTGCCGGGGTTACTTGAAGAAAACGAAGTACTAACAGCTAGTTCAACAGAATAAATATATGACAATAGATCAATTTAAAAAAATAAAAATTGAAGATAGTCCCGGTGTTTATTTTTTTCAAAAAGGAAAAGATATTTTATATATTGGGAAAGCGACTTCGCTCAAAGAAAGAGCGAAAAGTTATTTTTCTAATGACCTGATTAAAACTCGAGGTATGCTTTTGGTTGATATGGTTACCAAGGCTGATACGATCAAATTTCAAAAAACAAACTCTGTGTTGGAGGCATTGCTTTTGGAAACAGAATTGATTAAAAAAAATCATCCACACTACAACACCAAAGAAAAAGATGATAAAAGTTATTCGTACATCGAGATTACTGAAGAGGAATTTCCTGCTGTAAGAATTGTGCGCGGGCGTAATGTAGAAAATTTAAAAACTGATAATTATTATGGTCCATTTTTATCAACGGTACAGCTCCGTGCCGCTCTGAAAATTGTCAGACGCCTCTTTCCTTATCGAGATGAAAAATGTGTGATGGGCAAAAATAGACCATGCTTTAACTACAGTATAGGACTGTGTCCAGGAACTTGTGTTGATAAGATTTCTGCCAAAGACTATAAAAAACAGATTGAAAAAATAAAATTATTCTTATCTGGAAATACTGACAAAGTTTTAAAAATTCTTTCCAAGGAAATGGGGGATTTGGCGAAGAAAAAAGAGTTTGAACAAGCTGCGCTTATTCGAAATAAAATATATGCACTTAATCATATTAACGATATATCTTTGATCAATAGAGAGTCCACTGAAAATGATGTGCGAATCGAAGCCTATGACATCGCACATATGTCCGGAAAGAATATGATTGGTGTGATGGTTGTGATGGTCAATGGGCAATTTCGAAAACATGAGTATAAAAAATTTATTATCCGAGGTCAGGAAACAGCTGATGATGGTCGTGCATTGTATGAAGTACTGACACGTCGCTTTAAACATACGGAATGGGGAATGCCGGATCTTGTAGTAACTGATGGTAATCAAGTTCAACTTGGTATCGCTCAAAAATTTTTTAAAGATTCAGTTTCTATTGTGAAAGATAAAAAACATAAAGCCAGGGAAGTGCTCAATGGTGAAATTTTAAAAGAAAAGAATGTTAAGCAGGATGATATCATAAAAATAAATGCAGAAGCACACAGATTTGCGATAGGATTTTTTAGAGAGAAATTACGAAAGAGTGCTTTTAAGTAATAAAAATTATATAATAAAAATATATGCAAAAGTTTTTATTTATTAAACCCGCTCACATAGATGATGAAGCAACTCGTTACAACGTGCAGGAAGATATTGTATCGCTCGAACAAACTCTCATAAAGGCGTATAAGGATATTGATATAGAAATATGTGCAGTAACAGCTGACTCTGAATGGTTAATGCACGGTAGAAAAATTACTCCTGAAATTAAATTAAAAAAATATGACAAGGTGTTTGTGTTTGTACACAACATTGACAAGGCTGTTGACAATATAAAAGAAAATACAAAATTGTTTGCAAAGCAGGCTACTTTTCTATACAAGGCTGAGGATGAGATTTTTCATAATGCAGAAAAGCTGGAGGAGTTGGTAAGAATAAATAATACTGAAAACTTTAAGATAAAATTCCCCCACCAGATTCATGTGAGCACCAAAGAATATAATGAAAATGCAACAACCACCAATCAAATAGTTGCTAAGTTCATGAGGCATTTATTTTTACCAATTCACACACTCGAGACAAAACATTCAAAGCATAAGAATCATAAAAATATAAACCTTTCGTACAACGCTCAAGAGTTTGTGGAAAACATCGATAGTCTGCGTCACAAATTTGACGAATTAACTTTTCGTGAATATATCGAAGGGTACCAAGTGTATGTGGCTGTTATTCCTGATTTTAAAGGGGAAGAATTTTATACATTTATTCCACTTATAGAAAAAGATGTAAACGGTATTCCAATGTTTGAGGTTGCACCACTTTCAATGCTTGAAAAAGAAGGGGTTAGAAATATTGTTAAAAACATTTCTAAAATATCATTTCAGCGCCAACCTGTTGTGTACAAGCTTTCGGTTCATAAAAAGAGAGGAATCTTTGTTCAACATTCTTCATCATTGTTAACGTATTTGTTGTATTACCCTGACTTTGTATTTGAGTCCGTGGGGTCTTTAGGGTTGGATATAGAGCAATTTTTGGCGAAGATTTTTTAGAAATAATTAATCTTTTCTTTCAGATTTCTTTATGAGAACTTTATAAGGTGTTTGGTAGGATTATTGGATGAATGAAAATAACACAGACAAAGAAAAAGATTTAATTGTAAAACTAGGTGAAATATTTTGGTGCTATTTGGGTGTAAACGTTGGTTCAGAACAAAACGGAAGTGGAACTGATAAAACTAGGCCAGTATTAATTATTAATAAGTTTTCAGAGAAATTTTTTCTCGGAGCACCATTGACTAGTAAAAAACATAAAGGCGATTGGTATGTAAAAATATCCTTTAATGATTCCTGTGTAATATTAAATCAAGTTAGGCCTATTGATATAAAAAGATTAATAGATAAAGTTGGGCAAATATCCGAAGAAGATCTAGAAAATATTTTATATAAATATGTTGATCTTATAAAACACAAAAAACACTAAATAAATAGTGTTTTTTGAGCTAAACAAAAGTATTTTCATACTTTCGGCTGGGTAGTCGACCCCGAAACTGTAGCTTCATTTTAGCAAATAAGTTTAACTTGTCAAATTTATATAAATCGTCACTCGACCAAAGTCGAAAGGATTGATAAAACTTCAACCCTCAAAGGTGATATTATTGTACCAAAAATATAATCTCTGTCAAACCTCGAAAAACCAATAAATCTATGCTAAAATATTGTCTATATGTCATACAATTTTTCAAATTTCCTTACAAAAGCTAAATCCATAGAAGCTTGGCTACAAAACGAATATCAAAACATCAGAACAGGTAGAGCATCAACAGCTTTTCTTGATCAAGTTCGTGTAGAATCATATGGAGAGATGGTTCCATTATCAAACGTGGCCTCGATAGGTATAGAAGATGCAAAATGTATCCGTGTATCTCCGTGGGATGGTGGGCTTATTAAAGCGATAGAAAAAGCTGTGATCGTAGCTGATCTTGGTGTTTCTACAGCCGTTGATGAAAAGGGTCTTCGTATCATTTTTCCTGATCTAACGGGAGAAAGAAGGATTCAACTTGCTAAACAAGCAAAAGAAAAACTGGAAGATGCTCGTGTATCTCTTCGTCAAGAAAGAAATGGAGTAAATGATGATTTGAATAATCAAAAGAAAGAAGGAGAGATGTCAGAAGACGACGTTGCAAGAGCTAAAAAAGAATTCGATAAACATATGGAAACAGCCATGTCGTCACTCGACACATTATTCGCTAAAAAAGAAAAAGAAATTATAAACTAAATGATCACTACACTTTTATTTTTACTCGTTTTATCAATCCTAGTTTTTGTTCACGAACTTGGACACTTTCTTTTTTCAAAACTTTTCAAAGTTCGTGTAGATGAATTTGCACTTGGATTTCCTCCGAGAGTTTTCTCATTTAAAAAAGGTGAAACTACTTACGCTCTAAACGCTCTACCACTTGGTGGATATGTGAAGATTCACGGTGAAAATCCAGAGGACGGTGATGATAAAGGGGATAAAAGGAACTTCCAAAATATATCAGCATGGAAACAGATTGTTATATTGTGTGCTGGGGTTGTTTTTAATCTTTTGTTTGCATGGTTGTTAATGTCACTCACTCTGCTGATAGGAACATCAAAAGTTGCACTTGATGGAGTGGATGATAAATACATCGAAGGACCACGTCAGGTGTTGATTCATCAAATATTAAAGGATAGTCCGGCAGATCTTGCAGGTATTAAAGCTGGGGACTATGTGGTGTCAGTAAATGGTTCAAGTACAACTGATATTAAACAAGTACAAGAAAGTATTAAAAACGCTCCATCACCTTTCACTGTTGTATTATCTAAGGCTAATGCAACTTCATCTGTGGAAGTTGAGAAATCGGCAAATAACACTATTGGTGTTGGTTTGGCTGAAACTGCAAAAGTTCGTATGGGATTTTTTGCAAGTATCTACTATGGAGCTCAAGGAACATACAATCTTACAACTCAAGTTTTCACAGGTGTGGCTGGGTTTTTTGGAAAATTGTTTACAGGACAGGGCTCATGGTCCGAGGTTTCTGGTCCAGTTGGAATCGCTAAAGTTGTAGGAACATCATCACAAGAAGGATTTGTTTCTCTTTTGTTTATCACTATCATCATATCTATATCTTTGGCTGCGATGAACATATTACCGTTTCCGGCTCTTGATGGAGGACGTGTGGTGATTGCTGTGATAGAGGGGGTGTTAAAAAGAAAATTACCTATCAAATTTGTGAATGCTTTAAATGGAATAGGGTTTATATTATTATTAACATTAATGCTAGTTGTTACTGTGAAAGATATATTATAATTAATAAGAACAATGGAAAATAACCCCTACAACAGTGATTATCATAAATATCTAGAAAATCTGAAAGCAAATTTAGATCAATCTAATGGGTATGTTAATTCTGGTCATCACACTGAAGGGGAAGTTTCCGCTCCATTAAAGCCTACCAATAGTTTGTGGAAGTTTGGTTTAGGGGCTGTTGGCGTTGCTGTTGTCGGTGTGTCAGTTGTTTCGTTTTTGACGCAGGGTGTATTATTGTTTTTTGATAAAAATGAAAAATCTCAAACAATTACAGTTGTGAAATCAGATCAAGAAAAAGTGAATGATGAATTAAAAAAAATGTATGTAAGAGCTGATTTGGATAGAGGTGTTTTTGCTACAACAACAGAGGCGACAACTACAGAAATAAAAAAAGTTGAAGTTGCTGTAAAAGAACCTTTCGATATAACAAAATACTTCGATATAGATATTCCTGGTGTCTCTCGCATTGGATTTGATGAGAGTATGGGTAATCAGTATTTAACTGATAATATAAATAAATACAGTGATAAAACTTTGGTTATAGGAACAAGGGAAAATCCAAATGAAATTTATCCTGGTGGAGACGATATGCTGGAAGATAAGTATGATCTTATTGCAAAGGCTACATTCCCGACCTTATCTTCGAGATCGTATCTTATGGCAGATTTGGATAGTGGTGAAATAATTCTAGAAAAAAACTCTGATGACATATATCCCATCGCTTCTATTAGTAAGATTATGACCGCAGTTATAGCAACAGAAAAAATGAATCTTCAAGATGTGGCTATTGTCTCAAGAGATGCAACCAATGCCTATGGTGGGCAAGGTGGTCTTTTGCTTGGTGAAAAAATAAGATTATCCGATCTTGTGTTTCCTCTTTTGATGGAATCAAGTAATGATGCTGCAGAGGTTTTTGCTGATCATTTTGGTCATCAAGAATTTATGGATGAGATGAATATTAAAGCAGCTTCACTCGGGATGAGTGATACGTATTATAATGACCCATCCGGATTAGATCCAAAAAATAGTTCAACTCCAAAAGATTTATTAAAATTAGTTCGTTATATTTGGAAACATGACCCAACAATATTTGACACTACTCGTGTAAAACAATTTTCTATCAAAGGTCACACATGGTTAAATAGAAATGCACAGCTTCCATTAGCAGGATATGTAGGAGGAAAAAATGGGTATATCGATCAAGCATTGCAAACAACAGCATCTATATTTGAAATTCCAACATTGAAGGGTGGAACTCGAAAAGTTGTGATCGTTGTACTCAAAAGTAACGATAAAAATGGAGATGTGGTAAAACTTATTAATTTCCTTAAGAAGAGCACGGTGTATACTCCATAATAAATTTATTTATTTCATTCTGTTTCAGTCCTCGACTCTTGTCTAGGACAAAAGGTCTGCGAAGCGCTTTGCCTAGGGTAAAGTGACATTCCATAAATAAATGTAAGAGAAATGACCAACCTAAATTTTTGTGGTAAAATCAGGGATATGCAAGACGAAAAGAAACAAAACGACATAACCTATTTTGGTGTTACTGATGCCCGTGGAAAACAAGTAAAATTCGGTATCAGAAAAGAGGACCGTCTTCGTCATATGTATGCTATTGGTAAAACTGGTATGGGTAAATCAACTTTACTTGAAAATATGGCCATTCAAGACATTCAAAATGGTGAAGGAATGGCTTTCCTCGACCCACACGGTAAAACCGCTGAATTGCTCTTAGAATTCGTTCCAGAGCATCGTATAAAGGACGTTATATACTTTGCACCTTTTGATCTAGAGCACCCCGTAGCATTGAACGTGCTCGAAGATACAGCACTGGGAGATGAATCATCATCAAGTATTCGATCACAATTTATAGTGTCAGGTCTGATGTCAACCTTTAAGAAAATTTGGAAAGATCAATGGTCAGCTCGTATGGAGTATATTTTGAACTATACACTTTTAGCTTTATTGGAAATTCCAGAAGCGACACTTTTGGACGTTAACCGTATGCTCTCAGATAAGACATTTCGTAAAGACGTGATTGATCGACTGAAAGAGCCAACTGTAAAAGCCTATTGGGAAAAAGAATTTGCATCGATGACCGACAAGATGGTAGCCGAAGCTGTACCAGCTATTCAAAACAAAGTAGGACAATTTATTTCAAATGCTTTGATTAGAAATATTATAGGTCAAACAAAATCCTCATTCGATTTTAGACAAGCGATGGATGAGAAAAAAATAATTATTTTTAATCTTTCTATTGGACGTATAGGAGAAGATGCAGTAAACCTATTGGGATCTCTCTTTGTTACAAAAATATACCTTGCAGCCATGAGTCGTGCTGATATGACTGATAGAGAAATGAAGGACGTTCCAAACTTCTACTTGTACGTGGATGAGTTCCAAAATTTTATCAATGATTCATTTGCTCAGATTTTGTCTCAAGCTCGTAAGTACAAACTCGGACTTATTGTTGCGCACCAATATGTAAAGCAAATGTCTGAAATAGTTCATGATGCTATCTTTGGAAACGTCGGGACAATGATTGCGTATCGTATTGGTGCTGACGATGCCGATGCATTTGAAAAAGAATTTAAACCAACTTTTTTACCTGAAGATTTTACAAACATTGGTCGTTTTCAAATGTATCTTAAACTTATGATTGATGGAGTAACTTCGCCAGCTTTTTCTGCAACGGGTATGGGTCCATGGCCAGAACCAGAGCAAAGTTTTGTGAAAGAGATTATTGAATCATCACGTGCTCTTTATTCACATCCAAGAAAAGATGTAGAGGCTCATATTTTAAAGTGGACATTGGGTGGAGATAGGGGCGGTAAAGCTGAGGGTTCTCAACCTAAACCAACAATAGATCAACCAAGAAGAATGGAACAACCTCGAACTGAGCCAAGACGTGATGAAAGGCCACGAGAAATAAGTCGCGATCAAAATCGAGAGCCTCGAAGGGAACCTGTTCGAAATGAAATACGAAATGATAGACCAAGAACAGAATCAAGACCTCCTATGGATCGTCCTGTGCCATTGCATAACCCATTCAAAGTAGCTTTTAAAGAGATAGAAAAAGTTGATGAACCTGTTAAACAAAAAGAACCTGAAATCATTGATGTGACAAAAGTTCCAGAAATAACATTTGAACCAAAACTTGTAGAAAGAAAAGAGGTTGATGAGGATACTCTTAAAGACGTTTTAGGTTTGAAGGAGTAATTTTGTCAAGAGTTTTGTCAAGAATTATTTTTCCACGACGCTCAAATAGCTTGTGCACAAGATAGGATAGACCAAGTATAAAAATAATCATGGCTGGAAATGATACATATAAAGGTATATTTTTTATACCTGCATAGGTAAATAATATTTTTCCAATTTGATGATGAAGAAGATATACGGGGTATGTTAAAAGTCCTAGTGTGTTTATATATGTATTATTTGGAATTTTGAATTTATTTAAAGAAATTAACAAAAAGATGATATAGAAAGATAAGAAATAAAGTGTAATAGTTGTTGGGTTAAATGGTACTCCATAACCTTCACTTAGATATGGGATTCTCCTTAAGGTGAAAATAAGAGATGCAATAAGTGTGTTACACAATGCAAATATTCTCCAATTTGTTAAACCTTCTTTATAGACTTTATAAAATATGACTCCAGCGATAAAGTTTGGAATCCAAACTATTTCAGAGTCGACCACAATCGGGAAGATCAACATTAAAACTGATAAGATGATTGCCATAACTTCAATGTCTTTAAATTTTTTAAAGAGGAGTGATAAGAAAATAACAAAATAAAATTTCATCTCAACAGTCAGTGTCCAATATGTTCCATCAAGTGGATCAATATTGAAAAAATATGGAAGCATGGTCATGCTGGCCCAAAATCGAGGCCATGACATATATGAAGATATTAAATGTCCGCCAAACAATAAAAACAAAGTGGTAATGAGAGCACAAACCCAAAATACAGGATATAGTCGCCCAACTCTAGATTTGAAAAACCCATAGGCATTTCTACCTTCGGCAGACAGGGAAATGACAAAACCTGAAATGATAAAAAATAAATCTACTCCTAAGTATCCATACTGAAATAACTGTCGTAATACTGGGATATCTATATAAGGTATTTCCTTATAATAAAATGAGAATGCATAATGATATACAACCACAAAAGCCGCTGCAATAAAACGTAATGTGTTTATTGCACCAATCTTTTTAGTGTTTGAGGATTGTGATTCTAATGTCATATTATAATTGTACCCAAGTTTTTGGTAGGATTTCAAGTCTATCAGACGACTCCGTATTAGTCCATTGTTTTGGGGCTATAACTATTTTATGAGGATTCTTGTTGAGATATGCAGCCCACCAAGAAAATGTTGAGTTGGCAATAATATTATGTGAACACTGACTCATCAACATAAGTTCTTCAGCTTCAGATATGTCCCCATTTGAAACGAAAGTCTCAGCACCTATCTGTATATTTTTTTTTGCCCATTCGATGTCGTCTGAAAATATAAAAAAATGAGGAGTGTTGAGTTGCGATTTAATATGATGCAAGGCTTTGTAATAATACTCTAGATCACATAGTCCGTGGTGACTGTTGTTTACATAATCACCACGACGTATATGAATTGAGACAGAATCAGTTTGTATATTTTTAGCCACTTCTTGTGCAGCCTGACTTAGGGGATTTTTTAAAGTAAATTCTTTTAGGACTTGATTTTTGATGTCGATAAAATATTTTTCACTTTGATAATAGCTGTAGTTTCTAGTTATTTTTTGCACAACTTTTTTGAAAATTTTTATAAGCGGATTTACGGGTATTTGTTTAAAATTTTCAGATAAACTAATGTTGAACTTATCTAGAAGGAAAGGGCGGTGGATATCTTTTCTGGTATTGTTAAAAAATGATGTATCAAATATAATGTGCTTTTTATCAATCAGGGATAATTTTAATCCATATGCATATTGAAAAAGTTGGTTACCGAGACCGCCTTTGATTGTGATTATTTTTGTTTGTGTCATTTATTTTAGTATACTCCTTAGTTTGTCTATGGTTTTGGCGAGTATGTATCCATTATACGATTTTTTATATTTTTCTATAATAAGTGCCTGAGTATCTTTCCCTACTTTTATTTTCATGGCATTGCTCTGACTATTATGTTTTCTGTAGGCAGTTGTGTATTGGTGTAGATTGGCGAACTTATATTTCAGGCCTATTTTAAGCCACAGGTCATAATCTTCCCAGATAGCAAGTCCAACATCATACCCACCCAAGTTTAATATATCTTCTTTACGATACAATACGCTTGAGTGGCAAAATAGATTTTTCATCAATAGAAGATTCTTAATTATAAAGTTACTTGAAGGGTATTTTACTTTTTTGATGGTGTGACCTTGTTCATCGACAATAATCATATTTGATCCTATAAGGGTGTGATCTTTGTGCAGGTCCAAGAACTCGTTTTGAAGAGAAAGTTTGTTGGTATCAATCCAATAATCGTCACTATCGAGCACTGCAACATATTCACCGGTCGACAGAGAAAGACCTTTGTTTCGATTTTTGGTTATCCCTAAATTTTCAGAATTTTTAATGTATCTAATTCGAGAGTCTGTGTATGAAGAAATTATCTCCTCTGTATTATCAGTTGAACAATCGTCTACTATAATCAATTCCCAATCTTGAAAAGTTTGAAAAAGAACAGAGTCGATGGCTTGTTTTATAAAATGTGCTCGGTTGTACGTACACATTTGTATGCTTATTTTTGGAGTGTGTGTCATGTGAATTTATTTTAATCTATTTTTTAATAAACCAAAAACATCCACAGCCGTATGTTTCATTTTTTACGAGGGCAGGATTGGCATTCGCTATAATTCCGCCTTTTTCTCCAGACTCTGGGATAAGAGAAAATTCTTTTAATTCAAATCCATCAAAGTAGGAAATAATCTGCTCATATGAATAGATGCGGTGGGCGTTGAACTCAATTTTTGGTTTTCCTACCGGTGTTACGAACAAAAGGTTACCTCCAAGTTGAACTACTCTTTTAAGCTCGTCTATGGCTTTGATATCACCTTCAGCATCTATTGGGTCGCCATACCTACCAAGTCCAATATGCTCGATCGTATGCATGCAAGAAATTGACAGAACACTATTATTATCAAATGGGAGAGAGTGAAGGTTTCCTTCAAGGCTTCGTAGTCCACTTAATTTAAGGTCGGCTGGTCTGTAGTCATAAAAATCCACATCAGTAAAAGCTGAGACGATTCCACAGAAATATAAACTCGATGAGATATCAATGTGCTTGATCGGATTTATCTCTTTTACTTTTCGGGCGGCCCATGAAGTGTGATAGACATAATGTCGATCAAATCCAGTCTTAATAGTCTTATCTTTTACTTGGGGATAAAAGTCTTTGAAGCTCAGGGAAAAACGATCTGATTTTGCGGCTTTTTTGAAGGCGAAATAATCCTTCAAGACAAAAGGAGAGAGAATTATTCTGATTGCTTTTTTAATGATTTTTTTCATTATAAAATATGAATTATGTCTTTGTCGGTAAATACCTTAAGTTTGAGATTTTTTGATTGCACAAACTCTACCAAATCTTTCATGTGAGGATAATTATCTGTTCCATTAAAAAGTCGAGCATCATCAATCAGTACAACACTCTCATCAACCCAATGATTTAAGACAATTTCCAACTCTTTTGATATAGGTGTATGTCCAAAATCTGCACTAGCCTCTGTTATACCTGCTGAATAGTGCGCATCAAGCCAAAATAATTTTTTAGAAGTGTTGTTTTGCACTATTTTTTCAATCAATAGTCCACTATCTCCTTGAAGGATTTCGACCTGCTTTTTATTTTTAAAATATTTTTTAGCTTCATTAGCCAAAGTCTCACTCAATTCGATTGAATAAAGTTTTTTAAAATATTTCTTAACGTAATTTGTCGTAACTCCCAAATAGGTTCCGGTTTCAATAAAAGTGTCTATGTTGAATAGTTCCTTGGCTGCCAGTATCTTTTCGATTTTATTAATATGAAAAAGCTTGTCTTTGTGTACCGATCGTTTTATTTTTTGTATTAAAAATTCTGACTTGATGACAGCTATGTTTCTTTTAATATTGCGTTTTATGTTTTGTATCATTGTTGTGTATTAATTATTTCTAAATAGTTTTGCACCGAAACTTTGTCTGACAAATTTTCTATACAATACTTTCTGGGATTATAAGCTGAGGCGTTATTCAAAATTGAATCCAGTTGTACATCCAAGGTCTCTGCGGTGAAGAATCTTCCTGAATCATTTGTTTGATATGGCGCCGCGATCTTTTCGTTAGACCATGCGTATGTGTCATATTGCCAGTCCTTATTTTGCCAAACCAGCGTTGGGATATTGTATGCCCAAGCCTCTTGAAGGGCTAAGCCTTGACTCTCTGTTTTTTGAAGATAAATTAATACAGATGCGGATAATAGCTTTTGAAGATAATCCTTTCTAGCATATGTACCATAGGTTATTATATCATATTGTATCTTTTTATCATCTAGCTTTTTAAGGACTTTTTGGTATATTTCTTCAGGGACATTTTTTTTAAATACTAGGACTTTTTCCCGACTTGAAGTTTCTTCAGGAATTTGAACGCCCGCTGGCCATATTTTTATCTTGTCATTCAGGCTTGGCTCTAGGTTGATAAACCAGTCTTTGGTCCATTTTGATGGGAAGAGAAGAATGTCTATGTTTTTATCCTGGATGAGGTTTTTGTAATCATATGGGGTTTGAACGGTTGATGGTCCAACTATCAATTTCTTTATTTTTCCTGCAGATTTTTTATGGACCATCTCCTTTAATATTTCTATACCTGAGAGGACATGAATGGTGTCATATTTTGGCTTAACCGGATTCACTTCAAATTGGATGTTCAATTCACTCAGTCCTCGAACCAAACTATCCAATACGGCATCAGGTCCAGAATATTTTCCCAGCATTTTTTTGATAGAATATTTCCAGAATTCTTTTTTGAATATGTTATTTGTTCTTGTGTAGATGGATATCATATTACTTTACGGATTCATTGATTATGTTTTCATACTTATTGATTATATTTTCAATCAAAAATAATTTCTCACCTTTTTCTTTGGCTTTTTGTCCCATTTCTTTTAACTTTCCTGATTTATGAAATTCTATAAACTCAATCATGTTTTTTGCGTATTGTTCATAATCACCTTTTTCGGAATATCGACTAAATGAGTCATCAAGGTATTCGAGGTGTGCATTCCAGATATGTGACTTGTGGGTTAGGATTGGATTTCCAACGAGCATTGATTCCGCAATGTTTAAGCCGAATGATTCACCATCTCTTCTGAAATGAGCCAGTACATCGACAGCTTGGTGAAATACCCAGACATCTTCTTCGAGATAGCTTGGTTCAAGCCAATGCACATTTGGTATCTTGCGTTCGATAACTAGCTTTTTGGCTGCATCAGCAGGGGACATGATGAGATAATGAATATCCGGATTTGTTTTTATGACAATCTCAAAGGCCAATAGTCCAATAGAATCAAAGATGGAGTCATCCGCTCTGCCGATTCGCCCAAAGACTAAGTCTGTATCTATGATATTAAATCTTTCTCGCAATGCCTGTGCTTTTTCTGGATTTAAGATAGGTCGCTCAGAAGGAATATATTGAACAGTAAGTCTATCTTCGCTAACTACTCTTTTTGCTAATTTTTTAACTTCTTCTGATATACAGATGTGTTTTACAATATTATCCTGTACTGTAAATGAACCAAAAATATTTATAAGAATTATTGGAATATTTCTTATATTGATAAGTGGGTAAATTGTTTGTCCGGGAGTTGCGGTTATTATGCAATGTATTTTATTATCATTGATAATATTTTCCATCTGTGGATTCATGTCATTGACTATGTATGGCCAGTTTGGTACAACGGAGGCATATGTAAAAGGAATAATCTTTACATTTGTATGTTGAAGGTAGGCAAGTCGGCTTTTCTCATTTTCCGTTGCATGCATAATAAAAACATTATATTTAGTTGGATCTAGATATTTAGCAATCATTTGCAGATTCTTTTCAGTGCCTCCAAAGCTGAGTGCAGTTTTGTGATAGATTAATACATTTGTCTTACTATTTGAACCTTTTTTATTTTGAAATATTCTATCGTTTTTGTTTGTTTCAGTAAATCTTACATAGAAAAAAGCTGATAATTCAATCGTCTTTATGATTAAATGTCTTACAGGATTTGGTAATATGTAAAAAAATTTCTTCATTTTATAAAATAATATTCTTATGGTTATCTTTATGCATAAACAAGAACATCCGTACACCTTTAGCTGGTGGATTATCTAGATCAAATTTCTTTAAGGTGCCATACTCGAGTATTTGAGTGCTGTATTCCAACGATTCGAGTAGTCTAATTGTTTCAGAAAAATTTTGGTTTTTGTATAGTCCATCACGCCCATCTTTTGTGTGACAAATTTCAACGAATAGTATTGGTTTATGTGTCTTTATGGAATCTAAGGCTCCTTTTAATACATCAAACTCAAATCCTTCAACGTCAATTTTAATAAAATTAATATGAGAAATCCCTTTTTCTTTTACAACATCATCCAGTCTTTTGATGGGGATGTTTAACTTATTCTCTGTATTCGTTGTGAACTCTTTGATGAGAGTTGTGCCTGAACCAGCTGTATATATATCTATATTTCCGCTAGTTTCGCCTAATGCACATTCATTAATATCGACATTAGACAATCTATTTAAATATACACTTTCTTTTATTGAATCGAAGTGAAGACTGATAGGCTCAAAGCTGTATGTTTTTGAATTTGGAAACATATAGGCTGACATTATTCCATAATATCCGGTATTGGCACCTATATCTAGTAAGACAAAGTCAGATGAAAGTTGTGTCAGTATTTTTTGAACCAAAATGGTTTCTTCTTGCTCAACTACTCCGTTTGCTGCGATTCCATAAGCTATGTCGTTGATATCATACAGATTGCCACAATACCAAAAACCATCTTTTGATTTTACTGCGTGCGGATAGCTCAGGTTTGCTGTTGATATGAGTAGTATTTTTCTTTTTATTAAAATTCCTACAGCATTGATTAGTTTGTGTATTATTTTCATTTATTTTAATTTATTCTTTACAAATCTAATCACCCTGTTTGTTTTATTTTTCAAGCCGTCCAGTATCCACAGTGTTTTTTCTTTTGTAGTGGGTGTAAAATAGTTTATTTTTGAACCTGCTTTAACTTTTCTACCAAAGACACCACTTTGATAACCTGTATTTTCGAGGCTAAAAAACTCCAATTGCCAGTCAGGTAAATTTTTGGCCCACCAGTTTTTACTTCTGATATGCCACATGCTTTGCTGAATGTTTCTATCATATCTTTCGTCAAAAAAGAGTGCTGATCCTTCAGGTAGGATATTTACCTCCTTTAAAAAATCCTTTACATAAAAATCCTTGATGTGTGACAAAACAGTTGAGGTAGTAATGAAAGCTGGTTCGTTGAGTTTTAACATTTTCATTCCATCAACCATATCCATGTTTACAAACTCAAGATTTGAGAAATTTCCCCGTTCGGTGATAATTTGCTTATTTATTTCGATTATTTCTTTCACAGGCTCTATTCCAATAACTCTTTTAAATAGGGGTGATGTCTTGTGCATGAGCCATGCAGAACCGCACCCGATGTCTACGTGCGTGTGAATATTATTGAGCATACTTATTGCTTTTTCAAAGCCTAGTTTTTCGAACATCTTACCATCTTCCTGCTTTTTTAAAATATTTTGCACGTATTCGGGCGTATGTAGTTTCAAATAGTCTTGTTCATGTTCTTTAAAGCTTTGCAAATCTTTCTTCATGTTTTTATTTTATTTTTTTTATTTGGTTTTTAATGGTGTTTAATGTTACAAGCCATTTCGGAAATTTTTTTGGCTCAGGCTTTCTTCCTGTTTCTTGTATGAATAATTCCTCAAGTTCTGATAAATGCCATATGTCTAAGGGTTCAAAGTAGAGTGCTCCATGTTCCTTAAGTTTTGATACTATCTCATCTCTTTGCCAGATATTATCTTGTTGTATTAACGGCATTGTTTTCGGCTGTTTCTCAGAATTGTTTATCTCCCTACAAGTAAATTCCTTTGTGTGTCCGTACATGTTGTTGATTCGCTTGGCTGATTTTTCTTTTTTTAAAAATTCAGAGATCATGTACCATACTTGCTTATACTGACAGCGTTTTTGGTCAATAAATTGATAATGGAATATGAGATTATTACCTTCAATCCTTTTTGCCTCGATTCCAGTTGTTGGTACTCTTGGTATGCCAATGAACCCTGGTGCAAATACTGAAACTCCGTCATCGCAAAATGCAAAAGTTTTGAAAATCTGCGGTTTCTTAAATGTAGTTTTTGAACAGAGATTAAGCCATTCAAGTTCTAGTGATTGTCCAGGCTTTAAGGACTGCAGAATTTCTCTTGCGTTTTTTTGAAATTCTTCTGAGCAGGCCTCATCCGCATCAAGTGCTATGATGTGAGTGGCACCTTGCTCTCGTGCAGCCTGCAATAGTCGGGTACGAATCTCGTATTCTTTCCACCCTACGTTTGTAGAAGTTTCAAAGGGAATAATTGTACAATTATATTTTTTTAAAATTTCTAAAGTAGAGTCGGTTGAGTTGTCGTCAATAGTGATAATGCTATCAGCAAATGATAGGGATGTGAGACAATGTTCTAAACACCACTCTTCATTTTTAACAGGTAATAGTGCAATAATTTTCATTTATTTAATAAGTAATTTTTTAATATATGTTTTAAGTACATATATTAATTTATTATATCCAGTTGTTGATTTGAGTAAGGTTTTAAAGATACTTTTGTGTATTTCGTTTTCAGTGTTTTGAATAATAAGTACATAGTTGGGTACGAATTTTTTAACAGGGAAGGATTCATTAAAGAAAGTTATGTATGGGATCGAATATTCTACAGTTCGTGGCAAGAAGGTTAGGTCTATTTTATCAAAAATTCCGTACCGCAACTCGATAACTGTTCGTTCTGCAGGTTGCTTTGAGTTTGGTCTCGTACTGGCTCCTTTGCCTTCGTTTAAGTAATATCCTAAAAGTTCTTTGGCAATTGCTACTTTTCCGTTATATGCCAGTCTGATAGAGAGGTCAAAATCTGCTCCTGATTTTAATTGTTCATCAAAGTATCCAGCTTTTTCACATAGACTTTTCTTAAACATAAGAAAAGGACCAAAGACCATTGATCTCTTGTATTCCTCCGGGTCAATATTTCCATGTTTAACAACTGAACCTTCAGTGGCTCCAAATTTTCTTACAATAGTGTAATCGCCAATAGCAATATCAGCATCATTTCCGATAATCGCATTTACTTGGGATTCGATTGAGTTAGGTGTTCGTAAATCATCAACATTCCAGATAGTAACCAGCTCTCCTGAAGCCTCTTTGATACATCTATTCATCGATGTTCCAATAGGATCAACTTTTTCAATAATAATGTGTTTTATTTTATTTGGGTATTTTGCATCAAATTCTTTCACCCAGTTTATCTCTTCCTGATCAGGCTCATTATGGTCAAGAACCACTTCTAAATTATCAAAATACGTTTGCTGAGGTAACTCATCAAGGAATTTTTTTAAATATGGCTTCATTCTGAAGCATGGAGTGATGGTGCTGACTTTTAGTTTTGACATTATAGGTATTATAGATTTTTATGTTTTTTCATATCTTCTACCATTTTTGCAAGGCCTTTTTGTAAATCTACTCTCGGAGACCATCCTGGAATCTTTCCTTTGATAGGTGTGTCAGGGGTTGATCCCAGTTTTTCACCTGGAATAACTTTTGCGCCGGTGAGTTCTGCAATGATATTGGCCAAATCTATTACCCTAACCCACTCAAAACTGGTAACATCGTGAATTCCTTTAAGGTTATCTTCCATGGCTTTGTACCAAGCTTCGGTTACGTCATCAATATGTATAAAATGTCTTTTTTCCTCGCCAGAAGTCAACATACGGATCTCCCCGGTAGTCAGAGCTTGTGATACAAAGTCGGAAACAACGTGACTTCTGATTGATTCTTCTTCGATTGGACCATATACGTTCCACTGTCTAATAAATACACCTCCTAAAAGGCGTGTCCACACCTCTCCAAGTCTTTTTGTAACACCATATACGGTGTCATATTCTTCGGCAAGTTGAGATGAAATAAAGAGAAATGGTTTCTTGCTTTTTTCCAATTGCCCCATTACGTTGTGTAATAGCTTTAAGTTTCCGCTTAGTTGACCCAATTGCAGGTCTTGGTGATATAAAAACTTGGCACCACCAACGTCCCAGGCCAAGAAATAAACTCTATCTATTTCGTCAAAATTTATTTGTGCAATTCGAGCATCTTCGTGCTCACCGTTTTTTATATCAAATACAACAACTTCCTCACCTTTAGATTTTAAGAAGTGTACAAAAGGTTTTCCTATAAAGCCTTCTCCTCCAATTACTAGATTTCTCATGATATAGATATATAATTTTAGTTAGTTAATTTGATAAATTTTACCACACTATTTGGTTTTAAGAAAATTGTTTAATTATGCGTTTTATTGGATATTATTATGACCGAATCATTGCTATGATCCTGTTTCGAGGTACTTTAAACAGCATTACACTCAATGGTCCAAGAGTGTAAGAGGTGAGGGTGGCGAATGCTGAGCCGTTTATTCCATATTCAGGTATGAGTAGGATGTTTAATACAACATTCAACACCATCCCAATTATTGACATATATAGAATAATAGAAGAAAGCTTTTCTGCTACTAAATACTGCATAATAACCATTCCAAGACTTATACCTACTCCTGACCATATATAGAGTTGTAATACTTGGTATCCCGCAATAAAATTTACACCGAAGACTAAGTGTAAAATTGGTTTGGCATAAATACTTCCAATTATTGCAATAATCGAAGAAGTTAGAATTAAAAAACCTGTTAATTTTAAAACTCTTTTTGTATAGATATATGTGTCAGTCATTTGAGCATTCAATATAGAAGGAAATAAAGTTGATACAATAATTGCCGGTATAAAATACCAAGCTTCAGATAACGTAACTGCTGCACTATATAAGCCAACAGCCTCGGCATTTATGTAGTTTTTGAGTAAAACTTGATCAACTCTGGAGTATATGAGGATAAAAATACTTGAAAACATAAGTGGTAACGATGCTTTTATTATTTCCTTGGCGATGGATAGTTTAAAATTCCATTTTTTTAATTTTCCATAAAATTTAGAATAATATATCAGAAAAAAAGTTCCATATAATAGTGGTTCTATTATTAAAACAAAGCCTAAAAATAGGACCCCTTTATTCATGAACACGATGCTAAGTTTTAATAATGCTAAAATTATGCTCACTGATATTGTTATAAGTGAAAGTTTTTTGTTTTCAAGTCGTGCCTGAAAGGTATAAGTGATAACACTGAAAGCTTGAAAAATATATGAAATTGAGATAATGAATATTAATTTTCCTTCTAAGGGGTTTGTGGTAAAAAATAATGAAACTAAAAAAGTTGTAACCAAAGCTAAAAAACCACCACTCATTTTCAATATAAAAGAAGTTCCAAGAATATCAGCCTCTTTCTCTGGATTCTTAATGATCTCTCTGTATAAGATTTGGTCTATACCCAAAGTTGCAATAAAAGAAAATAATCCGACAAAGCTAATTGCATAGCTCAGCGTTCCGTATTTTTCAGGTCCTAGGTATCGGGCGACTATGGCTATTACAAAAAAGGATATACCCAAGCTTATTACTCGAGAAAAGAAAAGCCATCCAATGTTTTGGAAATACTTCTGGAAGCCTGCATGCTCCCATTTTTCTGTGAGGTATTTTTTTAAATCAACTATTTTCATATAACTTTCTTTAAAATACATGTTATAATACTCCGCATGAATACACAAATACAAGACATTAAAAAAGCTCTAAGATTCATTACTATTATATTGATCGGAGCGACATTATTAACCCCTTTTATCTTCTCCGGCGAATTATTCTTTCCATATATCACGAGCAAAGCATTTTTTATGAGATTGATGATCGTATTGTCTACAGTATCTTATATAGGTTTGGCATTAATTGATAAAAATTCACGTCCTAAAAAATCAGCCATGCTCTATGCAATGGGTGCTTTTATGGTCGTACTTCTGTTGGCAACATTAAATAGTGTGAATCCTACACGAAGTCTCTGGTCAAATTTTGAAAGAATGGAAGGTTTGGTAACTATGTTATATATGGCTGCATTATTTGTTATGTCTGCCTCAACACTCAGAAAGAAAGAGTGGACGCATATGATGCATTTTTCTCTCCTGATATCCGTTGTTACAGGTTTGCATGCGTTGGGTGATGCGAGTCCTCGTATATCTGGTCACCTCGGTAACTCTTCGTATCTTGGGGTGTATGCTTTAATGCATGTATTTTTTGGCCTATTGGGTGCCGCGATGGTATTTAGAGGTAATAGAGAAAGGGAATTATTAGAATCAGGCGAACATAAGGCTGCCCATAGATTAACAACAAATAATTACATGTCTATCGCACTATATATAGCGTTAGCTGTATTTAACCTATTTATCTTATTTAAAACAGGAACAAGAGGAGCTTTTGTTGGACTGGTTGTTGGTTTGATATTGTCGTCTATCTATTTGGTCTGGAAAGAGAAGAATAAGATCATCCGCTTCGGGGCTATGGGTTTTTTGATTGCTGTTGTGATGTCTGTTTCTTTTTTAGGTATTTTTAAGCATTCATCTTTCGTTGAGAATAATGTCTTGCTGTCTCGTTTTGCAGCTTTGGTTACAACAGACTATAAAGCAGTATTGAACAACCAAGGTGAAAGTCGTACAATGATCTGGAAAATGGCATTTGAAGGGGTGAAAGAAAGACCTCTACTTGGTTGGGGGCAAGATAATTTTGGGTATGTGTTTGCAAAATACTATAACCCTCACATGTATGCACAAGAGCAGTGGTTTGATAGATCTCACAATGTGTTTATGGATTGGTTGATTGCTGCGGGTATATTAGGTCTCGCAGGATACTTGTCTCTGTTTGTTATCGCACTGTATTTTATATTTTCTAAAAAATCTAAATTTACCATTATTGAAAAATCAATATGGCTTGGATTGCTAGCATCATATTTTATACATAATATATTCGTATTTGATAACCTTTCAAGTTATGTACTATTCTTCCTGATATTGGGTTATATAAATGATAGGTATACACACGATAGGAATGAAAAGGTAGATAGATCTTTATCTGAAAATGAAATGAATAAAATTATTCTTATAAGTATAATTTCACTTGGAGCGTTGTCTTATATTTCTTATCACACAATCTTAAGACCATATTCTCAAAATATTGCCTTGATAGAAGTTCTGAGAAATACACAAACTGTGGGAGTTTCTAAAACTATTGATAAAGATTTTGAAAATGTTTTACAAAAAGGTCCGACTGGAAAGTTTGAAATATTTGAACAAATATCAACTGCATTCCCAAAGATTGCAAATGAACCTACACTATCTACTACAACGAAACAAAATCTATTTAATGTGTATAGAAAAATTGTTGCTGAATATGATAAAGAAATAAGTAATGATGCTCGATATAATTATTTTGTATCTAATACATATAAAACTATCGGTATGAACGATCAAGCGTTGGTGTATATAAATAAGGCATATGATTTATCACCAACAAAGCAAACCTTCGCATACAGTAAAGCTATTTTATTGATAGATACAGGTGATATAAATGGTGCCATAGCGTTGCTAAAAAAAGCATATGAAGATGCACCAGAGAATATTACTGCTTACGGATATTATGTTGGGACACTTTCTGAATTGGCGAAGAAGAATAATTATGCTTCAGCCGACATGGATAAGATCGCACAAGTATTAGCTGAAGGGTATACTAAAAATGGTTATGACTTAATTATTAAAAAAGAATTCTGGGATTTATTTACAAATCAAAAAGTAAAAACTGTGTTAGTAAATAAAATTTCCGAGTTAGTACCAGAATTAAAGTTAGGAATTATGAACGCATCGAGATAAAAACCTTTGATAAAAAAATCCCATTCAAGGAAAGAATGGGATTTTTTCTATCTCAGGTTTAGAAGAGGTAATCATACAGATAAAGGTTCTTTTCAAACTTTGAAATACAAATTTTAATTTTTTTAAAAATATTTTCACAAAGAAAAAAATAAAAATAAAAAAAATATTTAAAAAATAATTATCCACAAAATATTTTCATAAAAAATGTTTGCATTGTAAAAAATAATTAGTGTATAATAAAGACACGTGAGAAGAAAATGTTTGTCGAACATAAAGCTTCACACGCGATAATCATTTCTAAATAATTTTTAAATAAAATAAATATATGGCAGTAAAAAAAGCAGCAAAAAAAGTTGTAAAAAAAGCAGTTAAAAAAGCAGCTCCTAAAAAAGTTGTAAAAAAAGCAGCTCCTAAAAAAGCAGTTAAAAAAACTGTAAAAAAAACAGCAAAAAAAAGATAGTTCACTCTATCCCACAAACAAAAGTACGTAAGATGTAAAAATCCTACGTACTTTTGTTTTACTTACTGTTTTTAACGTTTTGTGATATAAATATACACATGTCATTTTTAAATTTATTAGGTTCTCCTATAAAAAAATATCAAAAAAAGGTTGCTATTATTAACGATTTAGAGGCTTCTGTTTCTGCCTTGACTTCCACAGAATTAAAAGAAAAATCATTAACCTTAAAATCTGTTTTAATCGGCGCTGATAAAACAAAACTGGATGAGAATCTTCCTGAGGCTTTTGCACTCGTTCGTGAGTCAGCAAAAAGAACTCTAAATCAGCGTCACTATGATGTACAACTTATTGGTGGAATGATCTTACACGATAACAATGTTGCAGAAATGAAAACCGGTGAAGGAAAAACACAGATGGCAACATTACCAACCTATCTGAATGCACTTGTTGGGAAAGGTGTGCACGTAGTAACGGTGAACGATTATCTTTCAGGGCGTGATGCGGTATGGATGGGGCAAATATATTATGCACTTGGTTTATCAACTGCTGTAATCATGCAAGACAAATCTTTTATCTATGATCCAACACATACAACAAAGGAAGACGATAAAGGTGTGGATGAGACAGGTTCATTCAAAGTTGAATATGAATTCTTGAGACCAGTCACACGAAAAGAAGCATACGAGGCTGATATTACATATGGAACAAATTCAGTGTTTGGTTTTGACTATCTGTTTGACAACATTGCTAACTCAAAAGAAGAATTAAGACAACGAGGACATTATTTTGCAATTATCGATGAGGCTGACTCTATTCTTATAGATGAATCACGAAGTCCTTTGATTGTATCTCAACCAGCTGAAGAGTCGGATGATGTCTACAAGACATTCGCAGCCATTGTTCGTGATTTTAAAAGAGATGAGCATTATATATATGATGAGAAGTTTAAATCAATTCAAGTTACAGATGCAGGTATTGATTTGGCTGAGAAAAAACTAAATATAACTGATTTATATAATAATGAAAATATTAAACTTGTTCACCATCTAGAGACAGCTATTAAAGCCAAAGCGGTTTATCATAAAGAGGTTGATTATCTTATTAAAGAAGGGGAGGTTCTTATTGTTGATACTTCAACAGGAAGAGTTCAGCCAGGTAGACGTTGGTCAGATGGTATTCATCAAGCTATTGAGGCTAAAGAAGGGGTTAAGATTCAAAGAGAAAGTAAGACTGCTGCGTCTATTACATATCAAAACTTGTTTAGATTGTATGAAAGACTTTCAGGTATGACAGGAACAGGTATGACTTCTCGCGAAGAGTTTATTAAAGTATACGGTTTGGATGTGGTTGCTGTACCAACTCATAAACCAGTTACTCGTGTTGATAAAGATGATCTTATTTTCATGACCGAACTTGGAAAATTTAAAGCCATCGCAAAAAAGATAAAAGAGTTAAATCAAAAAGGACAACCTGTGCTTGTTGGTACAATTTCTATTGAGAAAAATGAATTATTGTCACAATATTTAAAAATTGCTGGCGTTAAGCATAATCTATTGAATGCTAAACCTGAACTTGCAGAACGTGAAGGAGAGACTATTGCACAAGCAGGAAAAAAGGGTGCGGTAACTATTGCAACTAACATGGCGGGTCGTGGAGTTGATATTAAACTTGGAGGTATTCCTTGTACACCAGAAGAAAATCAAGAAATAAAAGATCTTGGTGGTTTATATGTGATTGGAACAGAGAGACATGATTCACGACGTGTTGATAATCAGCTACGTGGCCGCTCAGGACGTCAAGGAGACGCCGGTGAGACGCAGTTCTATGTATCACTTGAAGATGAACTTATGCGTGTGTTTGCAAACAATGCAATCAAAGGTTTGATGGCTCGTATGCAATTACCAGAAGATGAGGCGATACAACACAAACTTGTTTCAAGATCATTAGAGTCTGCACAAAAGAAAATCGAAGGCTTTCATTTTGATTCAAGAAAAAGAGTGTTGGAGTTTGATGATGTATTAAATCAACAAAGACAAAACATTTATTCTAGAAGAAGAGCTATCTTGCTTGCTGAGGGTGAGGAGTTAAAAAACTTGGTTGATGATATGTTGGTAAACCTTGAAATTCCTGAACATAAAAAGACAGATGATTTCTATAAAATCTGCAAACAAGTCTTGCTTCAAATCAATGATTATTACTGGATGAATCACCTTGATAATATGGGTCATCTACAAACTTCCGTAAACTTCAGAGCGATCGGACAACATGATCCAATCGTAGAGTATAAGAGGGAAGGGTTAATTGCCTTTAAACAGCTTAACGAAAAGATAAAGTCTGATTTTGTTGGTAATGCTTCAAGGTTGGCATCTTCATAGCAAACTTATTTACGGAATGACACTTTGCCCTAGGCAAAGCGCTTCGCAGACCCGCCTACCCTGAGGGTAGGTGTTCCTAGAAAATGGGTCGAGGACTGAAACGGAATGGAGCAAATAAGTTTGATTGATAAATCAATAGAATTTTGGTACTATACTAAACATGAATGAAGAGTATAAGGCGATTTCAGATCGTCTAGACAATATAGAAGAAGACCTTAGACAATCTAATCAAGTGCTACACCGCATTGAAAGAAGATCTCGTTGGGCTTTACTTTTTTCATCTCTAAAATGGTTTATTATTATAGGACTCTCTTTGGGAACGTTCTACTATACAAAACCATACTTGGAGCAGTTGATGGAAACATACAGTCAACTTTCAAATATTGGATCATTCATGAGATAGTATAAAACGCCAAGGTAGCTCAGTTGGTAGAGCATATCCCTGAAGAGGATGGGGTCGCCGGTTCGAGCCCGGCCCTTGGCACCAAAAATAAAAATTCAGCAAAATTTAACAATTGCTGAATTTTTATTTTTGGTGTAGGGAAGAAATCTGAAAGATTTTTAGGGCGAGAAAAGCTTTGTGATGTTTTCGAAAACTCGTAGAGTTTAAGAAAACCACAAAGGTCTACTGGTCCTGTAACCTCAAGGGTCATAATATAAGGACCGAGATCCCGGCCTGTAAAACAAAAAAATTTATGCTAAAATTACTACATGAAATCACAAAAAGCATCAATCATAATCTTATCTTTCTTTGCGGCACTGTACTTAATTTTAGGTGCAGTGCTCATCTTTGGCTCAGAATATGTTATCCCAGGTATTATTTATGTAGTAGCAGGTCTTGTTTCTGTATTATCAATCACAGCCATTAAGAAACAAAACAAAGTATTATTATGGATCGGAATAATATTGGGGGCTATTCAAATTCTGGATGGATTATCAGCAATTGTAAACATGTTTGCGTATGGGGATACAAATATTATATCTACAATGCTTCATGTGATTATATCAATACTATTTTTCTTCCCAGTCAGATTGATGTATAAAATGACAAAGTACAAAAAACTACCTAAGAGTCTGTAGGCTGTCTCTGCTGAACCTGAAAAGTAAAATAACTTATACTTTTTCGTATAAGTTATTTTCTTTGAGGGTTCCTACATATTCTTCACCTTCAAACTGGCCTTTCTCTCTCTGTCGATTCTCGGAAGTCTCAATGTGAGCATTCCTTGTGATTCTGTAGCTTCAGCTCTATCAATATCAACTTCATGTGGTAGTTTTACTGTTCTTGAAAATGCTCCCCAATACAGTTCTCTATAATGATAGTCATCTTCAGCAATAGTTTTCTCATCTTTTCTCTCACCTCTAATGGTTAACATATCTCTTGATAGAGAAATATCAATATCTTCTTTTCGCACTCCTGGAATCATAGTTTTAACTATAACCTCAACAGCCGTCTCAAAAAGATCTATGCCAAGTTGTCCTTCAATTGCAATTGGAATGTCCATATCATCCTCATTGTCATCTGTATCGTCATCTCTATCATCCTCGTCGATGTCTCTTGTGTTTAGACTATTAAAAGATTTTCGGTTTACTTGGCTCATTTTTTCTATAGCCTCATCATCATCTTCTTTAAAGCTACCAGTCAATCTTTGTAAAAATGATTTGCGTGTATTGTTCATATATCTATTTTAAATGTTTAGAGGCCGATGTGCAAGTGCTTTGGCTTCTTTAGACTTTCTTTATTAGAACTTCATCTCACTATTGTTATTATTTTTTGATGACCAAAATCATATACATCGATGAATCAGGAATAAGCTCTAAGATGGGGCATAGTGTACACGTGTCTTTATATATTGAGTTTAACAACCGTTTAGATTTATCAAACGAAATTACAAAGATAGAAAAACAACTTAAAATATCATATACACAATGGACCGAAATGCCCTGGAAGTTAAGATTAAAATTTGCTGAAAAGATAAAAGACTTAGACTTTGAGGTAAAAGCACTTGTTTACAGTAATCCTATTTTACCGGAAGCAGGTTTAAGGATATCGTTGTTTGAGTTTGCTAAAGATAGTGGTATAGCAAGTATTTTTATTGATGGAAAAAAGAATAAGGGTTATGAGAAAGAATTAAAGGCCTTATTACGAAATAGGGGGATAAAAGTGTATGATCTAAGAATAATTGATGATAAAAAGGAGTCGTTAATACGAATTGCAGACTTTATGGCTGGATTAATAAGGTCTTATACAGATTTTTCAAATAAGTACAGTATATTCATCTTTAATCTGTTAAAAGACAAAATTGAAATAGATAAAGCAAAAATGCCCGATTAAGGGCATTTTCACTCCATGCGACAGGGCGCCGGCGCAGAGGATAAGGACTTTTACATCCACGGTCTAACGGACCTTTTTCGCCTCCTGCCTGTTACTCTTACTATTTTATCAAATCTGTAAAACCTGTCAAGCTAGATCCTACATTTTATTTGTTTAAGATTTTCAAGGCTTAAAATTATAAAAATAATTACAATCCAAGTTGCTAAAAATACGAATATTATTGAATTTACAGATGTCAGTAAGAATATATTAAAGAACCAGTGAGCTAAAGTTGCTACGAGTAACCCCAGCCAGATATATATTTCACGAACAAGTGGTCGTTTACAAAATGAATAGCCGATACACAGTGCTAATAATCCACTTGAGGCAACGTGCAATAGATTTGCTCCAATAAATCTAATGTTAGAATTTATTATTAAATCTATTGTCTGTCCTGCCAATAGAGGGTTTATCAAATAAAATATGTTTTCCATAGCTGCAAATCCAATAGCTGCTGTCATTAGGTATAAAAAGGCATCTATTGGCTCATTAAAGAGCTTTGTTCTAAAGAAAATAACATAGGCACAAGCGAATTTTACAAATTCTTCAATAATAACAAAGATTAAATTAACAGTTTTGTAGTTTGTAATATCTATTGTATACCAATTAAAATACCAATTAAACACGTGTTGAAAAAATAGGGAGACAAAAGCCCCCGCCATACCGAGTAGAAAAGTAATCAGGATGATTTTTCGAGGCTCCTTGTGTTTATTATCTTCATGCATCCAGAACCAGAGCCATATAAGAGAAGGAATAAGACCTCCAATAAGCGCGTAAAAGAAAACCGTTAAACTGCTGTGGAGTACAGATGCCATTTCATTATATAAGACCATGGAAGTTATTATACAGTATCCAAAGACCAATCTCCATCAGGCTTAAGTTCTACAAACTCTTTATCTGTTGGGTATATAATTTGCACATATTCATTTTTCAACCCAATAATCGCAGCCAAAGCAATCATGACTGCATTGTCGGTCGCTAAAGATTTTTCAGGTTTAAGAAAATTAACAGAGTTTATTGTGCACCATGTTTGTATGTTTTCTTTTAAAAACTCATTGGCTATAACACCACCTGCAACAATTAGGTTTTTATATTTTTGACGATGAACCTTGTGGGCAAAACTTAACTTGCTAATTAAAACCTCGGAAACTGAATTTTCAAATTCATGACAGATAAGATCAATTGTTTCTTCAGGTAATTTTTCTATATTTTCTTTTTTCTTTAAATCACGCACCATATACAGTACAGCTGTTTTGAGTCCAGAAAAAGATAAATCTAAATCCTTACTGTGGATCATAGGGCGAGGAAGTTTGATGTTGTGTATCCTTTTGAGTGCTTGTATATGGCTTTCATTGTATAAATCTCTCAATTTTTGAGCTTTTCCTGCTACCAGTGGTCCACCCGGGTACGAAAGATCAAGTATTCGGGCTACCTTGTCGTACGCTTCACCAACAGCATCGTCGCGAGTTTTGCCAATGATACTGTATTTTCCCCAATTTTCCACATCAACCAACTCGGTATGTCCGCCTGAGATAAGGAGAGCAAGGGTTGGAAATTCTATGTGACCTGAGTCTATTAAGATAGAAGAAATGTGTCCTTCCATGTGGTTTATTGGAAGCATAGGCTTTTGCCATAGTTGGGATAAAAACTTTACAAAACTCAAACCGACCCAAAGGGCTGGTTCAAGCCCAGGACCTCTTGTTACTGCAATATAATCTATATTTGGAATTTTATGCAGTGGGGAATTCGTATTTTCTAGCTCGATTCTTAATTTTTCCGTTAGTTCTTTTTCACGATTTATTAAGTCAAAGTCTATATTTTCTTTATTAATATTTGATTCGTCACCCTGTATAATTTTATCTAGACAAGATGTCAAGAGTTCTGTCAAGTTATTACCGTGCTCACGTTTGGCTAGCATAGGGAACACACCACCAAATTCTTTGTGGATTTCTATTTGACTATTAAGAGAATCAGCTAAAACAGTATATTTATTTGTATCTTTGTTGTATTCAACGATAGAAATACCTGTCTCGTCACAGCTTGTTTCTATGCTTAGGATTCTAGTTGTACTATTCATATTATGTAACGCTATAATCTCATATTATTATGGAAAGATAAAGCCGAATATGTTACAATTCTCCTCATATGCCAAAGTCGCGAATAAACCAAAATGACAACGAAAATACAGAGGAAGTTGAAATTATACCCCATCAGAACGTGATCCAGAGAAATATAGTAGACGAAATGGAGGAGTCATATATCGATTATGCCATGAGTGTTATTACCGACCGTGCTCTACCCGATATTCGCGACGGTCTAAAACCTGTACAAAGACGTATTTTGTTTGCTATGAGTAGGTTAGGTCTTTTACCAACTGCTAAATTTCAAAAGTCAGCCAAAGTGGTCGGAGAAACTATGGGTAACTACCACCCTCACGGTGATGCTGCCATCTATCAAACTATGGTGAATATGGTGCAAGATTTTAACATGAGATATCCTTTGATCTGGGGACAAGGAAACTTTGGTAACGTTGATGGATATCCTGCAGCGGCTTCTCGTTATACTGAAAGTAAATTAAATAAAATCACTCTAAACATTTTAGCCGATCTTGATAAAGACACAGTGGATTTTCGTCCAAACTATGACGGAACAAGAAAAGAACCTTCTGTATTACCAACACAGATTCCAAACTTCCTATTAAATGGTACTTTAGGTATTGCTGTGGGTATGGCCACAAACATTCCTCCTCACAACCTAAATGAAGTGATGGATGCAGTGAACCATCTTGTTGATAATCCTGACGCAACCGTTCTTGATTTGATGCAATTTATCAAAGGACCAGATTTTCCTACAGGCGCCATTGCATTTAACCAAAAAGATATAGAACATGCATGTACCCATGGTCGTGGTGGTGTTGTTGTGCGTGGTGAAGCTGAAATAGTTGAGGAAAAAGCTGGACAATCAAAGATTGTGATCAACTCTATTCCTTATAGAGTAAATAAATCATCGCTTATAGAGGCTATAGCCGACCTTGTGCGTGATAAAAAGCTTGAGGGTATCAAAGATATCAGAGATGAGTCTACAAGTGATATACGTATCGTTATAGAGCTTAAGAACGGAATGTACCCACAAAACATCCTAAACTATTTGTATAAACATACTCAATTGGAATCAACATTTCACTATAACTTAGTTGCATTAGTTGATGGTGTGCCTCAAACTTTGTCTATTAAGTCAGCTCTTGAAAATTTTGTTGGACATAGAAAAACAGTTATCAGACGTAGAACTGAGTTTGATCTTAGAAAAGCTGAAGATCGCGAGCATATCTTGCTTGGATTGAAAAAAGCTCTGGACCATATCGATGAAATCATTGCTATTATCAAGAAAAGTAAAGATACACCAGCTGCTCATATTGCCTTGATGAAAGAGTTTAAGTTCTCTGATCGTCAAACTACAGCTATTTTGGAAATGAAACTGGCTCGTCTTGCGTCTCTCGAAAGAAAGAAAATTGAAGATGAATTAAAAGCACTGCAAGAAATTATCAAAGACTTGAAAGATATTCTAAAGAATACTTCAAGAATCTTGACTATTATTAAAGATGAATCAAATGCGATCAAAGAAAAATTTGGTGATGAAAGACGAACTCGTATTGTAAAAGGTGGTGTAGCCAACGTTGGTGTAGAAGATGTGATTCCAGATCAAGAGTCTGTGCTTGTATTAACTGCCGGCGGATACATCAAACGTACAAATCCAGATGAATACAAAAAACAACGAAGAGGAGGTGTGGGTGTTGTTGATGTTGATGTAAAGGAGGAGGATTTCATAACTCATCTTGTATCAGCTACGATGCATAACGAGCTATTATTCTTCACTGATAAAGGTAAAGCATATCAAATCAAAATGTATGATATTCCAGAAGGAAAACGTGCAACTCGTGGTAAATCAATCATGAACTTCTTATCTCTAGCACAAGATGAAAAAGTTACATCAATTCTTCCAATGCCAAAAGAAGTTAAAAAAGTTGATGATATATCTTTGATGTTGATCACTAAACTTGGTACAGGAAAGCGTGTAAACTTGTCTTCTTTCCGTGATGTAAGACGAAGTGGGATTATTGCTATCTCACTTGATGACAGTGATAGTTTGATTTCAGCTTCTTTTGTAAATGAAAAAGATTCTATGATTTTAGTTGCAACTGATGCACAATCAATCAGATTCTCTATCAATGAAATACGTGAAATGGGTAGATCGGCCGGTGGTGTTCGTGCAATGAAGCTCGATAAAAATGTTTCTATTATTGGTGCTATTCCGGTTAAATTTGGTTCTAAAGATGATGCTGAACTCTTAACCGTTTCTGCAAATGGATATGGTAAAAAAACCTCACTTTCAGAATACAAGATCCAAGGACGTGGTGGATCAGGAATAAAAACTTTTAAAGTTACAAGTAAAACCGGAGACCTTATTGCTTCACAAGTTGTAACTCCAGAGCTCGATGAGATTGTTGCAATCAGTAAAAAGAGTCAGGTGATTAGATGTGAATTGAAAGAGATTCCAAATCTTGGACGCGATACACAAGGCGTAAGAGTTATGAAATTACGTGAAGGGGATAGTCTCGCATCAGTTATAGGGGTATAATATTAATACCTCTACGCAGAGCTCCGAGGTATTAATATTGTTAACTCCTCGGTTCGGAAATACATATGGTACATATGTATTTCGCTCACTCTACGTCGTTAATAAATAATAAACAAAACAAAATAAAATGAGCTCATCCAAAGATTTAAATATATTTCAGGTTCTAACAATAATCGTATTTCTTATCGTTGGTATTATAGGTATAGCAATGTTTGCTACCGGAAAAGCTGGTATAGGTGGATCAAGTTATAAAGCGACTATTTGGGGAGTGTTGCCAAAAGCAAATATTGATGCAGGTTTAGAACCTTTTAGAATCAGGGGACAAGATCCAAGTTTTACCTACATAGAATTTCCAGAACAGGGGTTTGAGCAGGCGATATTAAAAGCTATTGCTGAGGGTAATGGACCAGATGCAATCATTTTCCCTGACTACATGTATTATGGTCAGATAAATAAGCTACTCACTATTCCAAATTCAACTGTAACTGCTGAGACTTTTGCGAATACGTATTTGGATATAGCTCAAAAATTTACTGTTCAAGGCGGTATAAAAGCCTTTCCGATTCTGATTGATCCTTTGGTGATGTATTACAATGTTGATTTATTAAAATCTGAAGGAATTTTGATACCACCAAAAGATTGGGTTGAATTTGCAAACCTTACAGAAAAAGTGGTGCGTAAACAAGACAACGGTATTATAGATAGAGCATACACTGCTCTAGGTGAGTATGATAATATTGATCACGCTAAAGATATATTGTTTGCCATGCTTGCTCAAGTTGGTGTAAATCTATCTTTTTATGATGTTGGAATAGGGTCATATGCATCAGGTTTAGTAAGTCAAGAATCATCAAGTCGTCTATCTCGTGAAGTTATGATTTATTATACAGAATTCGCCAATCCGACAAAAACATCATATACCTGGAACAAATCTTTTAAGTCATCAAGAGAAGCATTTTTGGCTGGAGATTTGGCGATTTATTTTGGTCCTGGATCTGAAGTTGAATACATGAGAACTCGTAACCCAAATCTAAATTTTGCAATTGCTGCAATACCTCAAGCATATTCAGATAAAAAAGTTACCCAAGCTAAGATATATTCTTTAGGATTCATGGTTACTTCAAGAGATCCTAACGCAACCTATCAAAATGTGATGAGTTTTTTCAACACGTTTGAGATGAATAAATCACTTTCTGATTCTGTACGTCTTGCTTCAGCTCGTCGTGATGTATTATTAAAATCAGAATTAGCAAAAACTAATGCTGATGTGGCAGTGATAAATAATTCAGCGATATATGCCGAATCTTGGATCGATCCTGATGCCTATGAAAGTGATGATGTGTTTTCTAAGATGATAAATTCAATAGTCACTGGTACTCAAAATATTTCTGATGCGATCAATGATGCTGCTGAAAGGTTAGATAGATTATATTTAATAAGATAATATGATAATATAAACCTATGGAATTATTTTCAAAACTAAATGCTTGTATGGGGACAAGTATACAGGCTCGACAGAAAGGTGGTTGTGGATGGGCAGAGTTAGGTCCGATTATAAATGAGTTACTATCCAACATTTTACTTCTTGGTATTTTTATTGCAGTGATAATGATAATGTATGCTGGTTATATACTAGTTAACGGTCAAGGTTCACCAGACTCTCGTAGTCGTGCTAAAAAAATATTTATAGGAATAGTGATTGGTATGATTTTACTTGTTGGATCATATTACATAGTTGAATTTGTATTGGATACATTGGGTGTAAGTAATGACTATAGAAACAATTCACTCATTAAAAGAAATTAATATATAATTATACATATGAAAAACATCAAGAAAATAGTAATCATGGTTATAATATCGGTAGTATCGTTTGGTTCTGTTAGTGTTTCGGCTCTAAGTCCCGACAGGCAGGCAGAGGTTGATGCTGCGGCTGCAAGAAATAATCCTACTACCAATAATCCATCAAATAATACATCAAACACAAACACCCCTGCTCGTCCACTATTGAATCCTCCTCTTGGAAATGGAACTGCTGGAGGATCTGATCTAAAAACAATCTTCTTAAATGTGCTCGATGTTACTCAAGTTATTATCATCATGGTTACAACTCTATATCTTATATTGGCTGGTTTTATGTTTGTGACGGCAAAAGGAGATCCAGGAAAACTCAAAAAAGCCAGAGATGCATTACTTTGGGGTCTTATCGGTGCTGCTTTGATATTGTGTGCTGAGGTGTTGGCTTACGGTATAGGTGACACGGTTAAAGAAGTCTTTAAAGGAAAATAATTAAAATCATAAACTAATCAAAAAAAATATATGAAAAAATTGGTAATACTAATAATGATGCTGATACTGAGTGTAGGAGTGAGTGCGGATACGACAAATTCAAACGGAGTAGGCGATGATACAAATTCGAATGGAGTAGGTGATACAACCAACTCAAATGGTTTAGGAGATGACACTCCAAATGACTATGATCCAAAAGTAGATCCAAATTTCTATAAGGACGGGACTCCAAAAAGTACAAGTAAGGCAGGTTTTGATCCATCAAATTTAAATAAAAATCCTTTTTCATCTGGATCTGAAGGGGTTCCAAAGCTTTCTTTGTTAGGTATAGTGTACTGGCTCGCAGGTTTGATGAATCAGTTGGTCTATTTGATTATTGGAGCATCACTTGTTTGTTTTTTATATGGAATATTTAAACTATCATTTGTAGATGGACAAAAACCAGAAGCTCGAGAGCAAGCACGAAAATTTATGTTCTGGGGAATCGTTTCTCTGTTTGTAATGATGTCAGTTTGGGGATTGGTTAATATACTAAAACTTTCACTCTTCGGTCCTGGAGACTTGATTATACCAAGACTTAAGTAGTATAATATGTGCATCATTATAAATAATAAAAAATATTAAAAAACACTAAACAAAATGAAAAAAATACTATCATTACTCATCACACTGTCACCAACAGTTTTACTGGCTAACGACGACCAAGCACCTATCGCAAGAACTGTTGATGGACTGCTTAACTGGCTTATATACATAGCTGGACGAGCACTACCTCTTCTTATTCTAGCTGCTCTTGTACTATTTTTGTTCGGTATAGTAAAAAGATTCTTCTGGGCAAAAGATACAGCAGATAAAGGTGAAGCTGGAAGATATATATTGTGGGGTGTGGTTGCTTTGTTTGTTATGGTATCAGTTTGGGGACTTGTAAACGTTTTAAGAGGTTCATTTAATCTAGATAACAACAACGTGCCTCTCGCACCTGCTGTTCCTGTACAAAATGCTCCATATGCAGCTCCTACAACAAGACCATAGGTCTCTCTAATGTTAGTTATAAAAAGATTTGCGGTTCATAGCCTCAAGTCTTTTTTTGTTATTAACGACCGTTGGGTGAGTGAAATGAACGTGTTAGCACTTTCATTTCCGAACTGAGGAGTTAACATGATTACCACCTGGATGCTTTGCGTCGAGAAGGTAATCATTATATAATTGTTCTATATGCAAAAAGTCTATTCAATAATATCTAAGATCAATGATATTATTATTAATCCTATTATCCTCCTTTTGTTTTCAGTAGCGCTACTTTATTTTATGTTTGGAGTGTTTGAGTACATATGGAAATCGAGATCAGATCCAGGAAAAATTAAAGAAGGTAGATCTCATATGGGTTGGGGATTGTTCGGGATGTTTATTATGATTTCAGTTTTTGGTTTATTTAAAATTTTGCTGAATACTGTACCGGTGAGTGAGAGAACTAAAACAAATGTGAATAGGGTAATGGATCTCGATAAATAAAAAGAAAGAACGCTCGCCTGATGAACAGGCGGGCGCTTTTTTGATGGTTGATTTTATTCTTTCCGTCCCATCATGACGGCCAGGGTTTTGTCTGGGGCTGCTGGGACGAAACGAACACGGGAAGCATTCATCCGGATTGCGAGGAATTGTTTTGGGTCGATGACGACCTTGGAAAACTCACTATTATCTAACCGGAGGTAGGACTCGTTGGTATCGCTGTCTTTCCAGACAGCTGTGACTTTGTTCGGGTCGTCCTTGGATTGGAATTCGATGACACAGTCTTTTTTGACACGGTATGTTGTGTTGAATGTGTTTACTGGTCCACGCATTACGAACCATTCGGTCGTATTGGTGGCAGCTGTGGTTGGGGTGAACCAATCGTAGCCGTGACTGTCGACCCCCTTATGGTCAAAGTTCCAGCCGGTTGGGCTTTCAGGTTGACGAGGGGTTGGAAGTGGACGTTCGGCGGGGAGTGGGGTGATGACGGTTTTTTTAATGGTCTGAACAGTGTTGTAACTGTTTTTCCGGAAGAATATTTCATCCCGGAAAAAATAGAACATAGCTCCGATGAATACGAGGATCAGGATTATTGCTTTCATGATTGGTGTTTGTTGAATGTTTTACCTATATATTATAGCATACTTTATAGGTAAAAGTCAAGTATGTATATAATAAAAACCCTAGAACCGGTGAGGGTCCTAGGGTTGGAGGACTGAGTAGGCTTCTCAATCAAATATCAAGGATTGTACGTCCTGCACCTCTGCCTGTCAGGATTTTCTTCTGGATGATTCCACGCTGAGTCATGACAATTGCCTGTGCCTCTTTATAGCTTAGAGGCTTGGTAGGATCCACTTCCTTGGACTTGTCGATCACCATCTGGATCTGATCGTTTAGTGCCGCTGTATCGACTTTCTCACGAGCATCCAGTGCTGCTTGAGCTCTGGCTGCTGATGCATCGTCAATTTGCTGTTTAATCTGCGCGGCCGGTTCTTGGATGTCCACAAGGTTGAAGTTGCTGATTTGATCGCCGTATCTTCCTTCAACAGGTGCCATTGCTTCACCCAAATGGGTTTCAATGTCATTCTTATCTATCTTCAAGGCTTTGACATCCTTGTACTTGTGGGCAGAGTCGTTGGTCCAATCGGTCAGTGCCTCAGTCAGAACATTAATTAGATCTTCATCCTTGTGAGGATTAGTGATATAAAGATATGTGTCTACTGTTGTTGCTGCAAAGTTTACATCAAAGTCCGCCTGAAACTTTTTCCCCTCCGAGTCACCATCTATCTCGATCTGGATGGATATAGTCTTTTTGATCACTCGAGCTGTATTGTCCAGTGCATGAATCTTGACTAAAAATGCTGGGAGTCCTGTAAACAGGCCGATTGCAGAATTTTTCTGATTCTTGAATGCTATAGGCATCCAGCCATTGATTGACAGCTGCCCGATCTGGGTTTCTGACAACCTCTTCTTGTCCCAGCACGATAATATTGAAGCAACTGCCAAGGTGGCGAGAATGGCTTTGAAGGTTGCCCGTAAGCCAATCCGTAACCATTCAGCGAGTGGGTGCCACTCAACATTAAATGCCGGTCCAAGCACATAGAGGATGAAGAAGTAGGCTATCGTGAAGATCATCGCATGGTATGCAACGAACATCAAGACTTTCGACAACATCAGCCAGCTAATGTAGGCTACCAAAGCAACCAGGATGCATACTGAAATTTTCCATTCGAAGGGTGAGATTATCAATGCAATCAGAATTGCAAATCCTCCCACCCAATTAAGCATTTGCCTTTGTTTTACTGTCATTTTCGTGTCTTTCTTCGTGTGTTATTGTTTTGAAATTTCATCCTGGACCTACATAGGTTTCAGGTAATGATGTGTATATTATAGCATGTTTTAATTAAAAAATCAAGGTATCCACTAATAGGCCTTAAAATCAGTATCTGGTAAAAAACTCGCTATACTATATAAGGTTGTTTTATGGTGGGCAAGGAGGGACTCGAACCCTCAATCCGTGAAGAACTAGTTCCTAAGACTAGCGCGTATACCAATTCCGCCACTTGCCCAACTTCCTAACTTGTCCGCCTAATAGGATTTGAACCTATGACCGTTCGCTTAAGAGGCGACTGCTCTACCAACTGAGCTATAGGCGGTTATATGTATTCAATTCTAATAAGCTGTGGACCCGAGGGGATTCGAACTCCTGACCTCCTCAGTGCAAATGAGGCGCTCTACCAACTAAGCTACGGGCCCAATGGAGATAATATACTATTTTTTAAGCCAGAAAGCAATACTTTTATTCGAAGTTTCTTTATTATTTCTTTATGAGAACTTTATTGAGGTTTTTCTATGATATATGAATAACAACCAGAAATTTACAAAAAATGAAAAATCTTATTAAAGTCTATTATTCACTAGATCAAGGTATTCCTATTGACCATCATTTAGAATTAATCAGGATTCATGATAGTTGCGATATTTATATTTCCAGAAAGGCATTGAAACATTTTGTTGAAAGCCGAAAAAAAGAGATGATTGAAACCCGTAATCAGAAAGAGATCTGTGATAAGTTATGTTTTGCTGTTAAAAATGTAATTTTTACATATATAAAGTATGACAGAATTGAACAATCATCACTAAATAGGTTGATATATATAAAATATTTTAAAAAATTGCGAAATTCCAGTTTAGGTATTGTGGTAGAACGAGTTGAAGACAGGAGTGAAATTTGTTCAATACATTTCAAGAAACACAAAAAACCACCTTAAAGTGGTTTTTTGTGAGACTTAGGATGACGGCAAGGACAAATAATTACTTACTTGTGTTTTCATCCATGAGTACGTTGATATTTCTACCAAGTCCGCAGCACAGCCGATTGTTAATTTTCTGTCGTTAAGTCTTATGTAACAATATTATCAAAAAAAATAACCTTGTCAATAAAAATGAAAAAAACAACAAATAATGAACAACATGGCTTTATAACCCTATTTTTTATATTGGGGGTATCATTTACTTTTCTAACCTGGATTTCGTTGAGTTCGGAAAGGGTATTTGGGTACATACGTATAAAGGATGATTTTATTGCATCCAGATCTGTACTACATGATCATATTCTCTGTGCTGATGCTTTTATTAATATAGTGATTGAATCTCGACATAATTTGAGTTTTAATGGTGGCATCTATAATTTTAAGAGGAATTTGTATTTCGTGGATGATTTTTCATGCAATATTAAATCTATAAGCTCAACCCATGAAGATAACACTATTAAGACTGTTTTCTTTACTATTGGTGAATTTCGCTTTGAGTATCAGTTTAAAAATGGTTTTGTAAACTCTATCAAATCTTTCAATTTATTTTAGGGGTGTTTGTCTACAATAAGTACATTATCAATTAATTAAATAAACAAAAAAAATATGAAAAACACAAAAAAATACCAAAAGGGCACTTCTTTTTTGCCAAGGCAAAACAAGTCGCAAAAAGGGTTTACCCTTATCGAAATATTAGTAGTGATCGGTATTATCGGGATCCTGGCCACGGTGGTTTTGGTGGCAGTAAATCCGAGTCGTCAATTTAAACAAGCAAGAGATTCGCAACGGGTAGCGAACGTGAATACTATATTGAATGCTCTCGGTCAAAATATTGCTGACCACCAAGGTAACTTGTTTTGTGACGGGGCAATCACCCCTTTAGATTATAACTCTACACATGAGATAAGTAGTACTGCCGGAGCCTTTGATGTCGCAAACTGCTTGATTCCTGAATATTTACCTAAGCTGCCATATGACCCTAAAAATGATACTTCCCACTATACGAATGAAGATGAATACAATACTGGATATAACTTGTCTGTTGATGATGGAGGACGTCTCACAGTAACTGCTGCGGGGGAGATACAATCAGAAATTTCAGTAACAAGGTAATCTGAACGATATCACTTGAATTAATATTCTATTAATGTTATATTGTATGAATTATGAAATTATTATCGTCACTCAAAAAAGCAGATCTTCGCCAAGGTGAATTTATTGTACGTCGTGGAAAGCATCTATATCGTATTAATAAGGCAAATCGTAAACGAAACGCAAAACAAGGCTAGGCCTTGTTTTTGTTTTCTATCGACCTTTCAGACCGGTCGGTGAGTCAGCCTGTGAATTGACTCTAGTGTAAAAGACATCATGATTTCTCGAGTTATGATGTCTTTTAGTATCCCCATAATGTCCTATATGTCCTTGATAACAAAGGCTAAGCTAATTTAGACTTTATGCAGTTGTCCTTGACACAGCACTTGACTCTTATTTGACTTATATTAACAAACATGATACAAATATGAAAACATTATGGCAAATACTTCAACACCTACATTTTCATTTAAGGTGAAAAATGTAACTAAAAAATTATTATCAGCTATACCCGAACGCTCAAGGGTTATTATCTCACACCGCTTTGGACTTGATAAAAGTACTGAGAAAATGACTCTTGAAGCTATCGGTGAAAACTATGATATTACTCGTGAAAGAGTAAGACAGATAGAAGCTAACTCTATAGTGACTATTAGAAAGTCTCAAGTGTTCAAAGAAGAGTCTAAGGTCTTTGAAGAGTTGGCTTTATATATCAAAAAAATAGGAGGTATTATCGCTGAGCATGATTTGCTGAACCATCTATCAAAAGATGAGTCAACTCAAAATCATTATCATTTCCTATTGATCATCGGAGATCAATTTAAGAAAGAGAAGGAAACTGAAGAATTCCACCACCGATGGCATGTTGATTCAGAGCTATCTAAGAAGATTCACGATGCTTTGAAAAAACTATATACAAACTTAGATGACAACTCATTGATCCCTGAAAACGAGATGATCAAATCTTTCATGGATAATGTGAAGGATATATCAGATGAATTGAAAAATGACGAAATCTCAAAGAGATGGTTGCGTATTTCAAAACATATCGATAAGAACCCTCTTGGTGAATGGGGTAAATCAGCTTCAACTAATGTAAAGGTGAAAGGTATTAGAGATTATGCTTACCTTGCAATGAGAAAACATGGATCTCCTGTTCACTTTAAAGAAATCGCTAAATTGATCCAAAATGTGTTCGGTAAAAGAGCACATGAAGCTACAACTCACAATGAGCTTATAAAAGATAATCGATTCGTTCTTGTAGGACGTGGTCTATATGCCTTGGCTGAATGGGGATATGTGTCAGGTGTGGTAAAAGACGTTATAGTTAAGGTTTTGGGTAAATATGGTCCTATGACAAGAGAAGAGATATTCGATAAGGTGATGAAGGAGAGGTATGTTAAAGAAAACACTATATTGGTCAACTTGCAAAACTCATCGGCTTTCAAAAAGGATTCTTCAGGCAAATATCACGTAATAGCTGAAAAATAAACTTGATTCACAATATTATTTGTGCTATGCTTTTCTTACTATTTATTAATCAAACAAATCATTCAAATTAAACAAATTACATGCGTATATTAGGTATCAATCTTAACGATAATCAAAGAATAGAGATGGCATTAACAGCTGTCTTTGGAATTGGACGTTCACGTGCACACACTATATTAGATAAAGCTGGCATCGAGTATGGAGCAAAAGCAAAAGATCTTTCTGTTGATGACGAAAATAAGATTCGTTCAGAGATCGAGGATTTCAAACTAGAAGCTGATCTAAAAAGAGAGATCGGTACAAACATTAAAAGATTGAAAGATATCAAATCTTATAGAGGTACAAGACATGCGAAAAGATTACCTGTACGTGGACAACGAACAAAATCAAATGCTCGTACTCTTAAAGGTGTTAAAAAGACTATGGGATCTGGTAAAAAGAAAGAGACTAAGAAATAAAATAAATTAAACTAAATCAACATTCATTATTATGGCAAAAACAATAGTTAAAAAAACAGCTAAAGATGCAAAAGCTTCATCTAACAAGCTAAGTAAAAGAAAAATGGCATATGCTATTTTGAATATTCAATCTACATATAACAACACAAAAGTTGTATTAACAGATGAAAAAGGAAATCCAGTAGCATCTTCATCATCAGGATCACTTGGATTCAATGGTGCTAAAAAAGGTACACCTTTTGCTGCTGCTAAGATCGGTGAAGTACTGGCTGATAAAGCTATCATGATGGGAGTTAAGGAAGTTGGTGTTGTTATTAAAGGGACAGGTTCAGGTCGTGAGTCAGTGGTGAGATCATTTATATCAAAAGGTATTTCAATCGATACTATAAAAGATAGAACTCCTGTGCCACACAATGGTCCAAAACCTAAAAAGCCTAGAAGAATATAGCAATAGAATCTAGTTGAGAATCTAATAATTAAAAGTATTTAAATAATAAATCAAACAATATGAAAATCGGTCCAAAATTTAAAATAGCAAAACGCCTAGGTGCTCCAATCTTTGAGAAAACTCAAACTCAAAAATTTAGAGTAAAAATGGAAAATGCTCCAAAGAAAAAAGGTAAGAAGAATGTATCTTCATACGGTCTTCAGTTGATTGAAAAACAAAAAGCTCGTTTTACATATGGTATTACAGCCGGACAATTTGGAAGATATATCAAAGAAGTTATTGATTCTAAAACTGTTTACGGTCCAGAAGAACTATATAAAAAATTAGAAACAAGATTGGATAATGTTGTATATCGTATGGGACTATCTAACACAAGACGTTTTGCAAGACAAATCGTATCTCACGGTCATATCTTGATCAACGGTGTTAAAAACACTATTCCATCAGCCGTAGTGAGAGCTGGAGATATTATTTCAGTACGTGAGGGAAGTAAGAAAACAAAAACTTTCCACGATTATTCAGAAAGATCTAAGAGTTTGACTATTCAAGACTGGTTATCATTTGACGGAGACAAGATGACAGGAAAAGTTGTTAAACTACCGACACTAACAGGACAAGATGTATTATTTGATTTAGGTCAAGTGATAGAGTTCTCAAAGAGATAAGATACATTAATAATTTATTAAATAAAAATAAACAAAATTATGAACACATCAATAGTATCACCATCAAAACCAAAAATTATCAAAGAAACTGATAATAAGGGTTCTTATGAAATAGGTGGATTGTATCCAGGATATGGACATACACTTGGAAACTCTCTAAGAAGAATCATCCTATCATCACTTCCAGGTGCTGCGATAACTTCTATCAAGATTGCAGGTATTCCTCATGAATTTTCTACTATCAAAGGTATAAAAGAAGATGTTATTTCAATGATCTTAAACCTAAAGAAGATCAAATTTTCTATAGTGGCAGGTGAAGAAATCGTTCTCACTCTTAAGAAAAAAGGTATAGGTACGGTTACTGCAGCTGACATCGATGTTGCCGGTCAAGTTGAAGTTTTGACTCCAGATCAGCATATTGCAACTATCACAGAATCAGATGCTGTTTTACAAATGGAAATCACTCTATCAAACGGTATTGGCTATGTTTCTAAAGAAGTATTGCAAAAAGAAAGAGTACCAGTTGAGTCTATTGCGCTTGATGCAGCTTTCTCACCTATTGTAAACGTGTCATATGATGTAGATCAAATGCGTGTTGGTGATAGAACTGACTTCAACAGACTTATTATAAACATCGAAACTGATGGTTCAGTCACCCCAAAAGCCGCGCTTGAGAAATCAATAGAAATAATGATTTACCAACTAAAAGCTATTATCGACTTCCAAGATGTTGAAGTTGTTAAAGAAGAAGTTGAAAGTAAAAAAGAGGAATTTAAAGATGACGATGAAAGTAAGCTAGATAAAGACGTTCTTGACGATGTTTTGAAAACTAGAATCGAGTCACTTGAAATAAGTCAAAGAACTATCAATGCACTTATCGAAGCCAATATCAGAACTATCGGTGGATTGATCAGGAAGAAAGAGAAAGATCTACTCGATGTTGATGGAATGGGCAAGAAAGGGCTAGATGAATTGAAAGAAATATTAGCTAAATTTGATTTAACAATTAAAGAATAATACTTGATTTTTAACAGTATTTAAGATATATTTACAAGACTATGAGACATCACAATGCAAACAGAAAATTTAATAGAGGCAGAAATCAGAGAAAAGCTTTGATCAGATCTTTGGTGCGTGAACTTTTTGTACACGGAAAAATAGAGACAACTTTAGCTAAAGCTAAAGAGTCAGCTCCATATGCAGAAGATTTTATCACAAAAGCTCGAATCGATACTGTTGCATCTCGTCGTGATGTTGCAAGAAGAATGGCCAATAACGACATAGTTGGAAAATTGTTCTCAGAAATTGCTCCAAAATATATCGGAAGAAATGGTGGCTATACAAGAATTATCAAGAAAGGACCAAGACAGGCTGATGGCGCTCTTATGGCTATCATAGAATTAGTATAATAAATAACACAATGAAATACACAATCGACGCAACAAATAAAAGATTAGGTAATTTGGCACAAGACGTGGCTAAACACCTTATGGGTAAAAACTCAGTAGACTTCGCCAAAAACGTAGTTGCTGATGTTCAGGTTTTGGTTATCAACGCTGATAAGCTTGATATCACAGATAAGAAAAAAGATGAGAAATATTATCTAACATACTCAGGATATCCAGGTGGACAAAAGAAAGAGTTCCTAGGACACTTACTTGAAAGAAAAGGAGTGGAGGAAGTTATTGTTCGTGCTGTATCAAGAATGTTACCAAAAAACAAACTAAGAGATAGAATGCTTTTAAATATAGAAATAACTAAATAATAATTATGGCAACAAAATCAACATCAAAATATTATGAAGCAGTAGGAAGAAGAAAAACATCTTCTGCACGCGTTCGTATTACACCAGCTGCAAAAACAAGTATGGTTATAAACGATAAAGATCACACAGAATATTTTAAAACTAAAGAATTACAAAATCTTTCAATCGAGTCTTTGGTAAAAACTCTTCCTGAAAAAGGCTTTGAGATTACTGTTAAAGTTACAGGTGGTGGTATCAATGGTCAAGCCGAGTCAGTAAGACTTGGTATCGCAAGAGCACTTGAGGCTTTTGATGCAGAACTAAGAGCTCCTCTTAAAAAAGAAGGATTTCTAACGAGAGATGGAAGAGCTAAAGAAAGAAGAAAATTCGGTTTGAAGAAAGCGAGAAAGAGTAAGCAATGGTCAAAGCGTTAATATACAGAGACTTCATCAAAAGATGGAGTTTTTTGTTTGGAAAGTTTATAACTACGAAAGTACAATACTGATTAAGGATAATTCCAAAGCCATTTTTTTATCAATTCTTCAAGAGAACTTTATGTGGTCTTTGGTAAAATTCTTAAATCACTATAAATACAAGCACAATTAAAAAATTAATAAATGAATATTTTCATTTAAAAACAGGCGAATTGATTGCCGATTTTTTAGAATTGGTATTTGTTTGTAAACTGAACAGTAAAGACGTATCTATCTCTAGGAGGGCATTAAAGCACTTTGTGGAGAGTAGGTCTAGCGAAATGGCAGATAGTTACGAAAACAACAGTATCTTGGAAAAGATGTATTACATAATAGATAATGTCGAAGATGTGCTCAATATGTATGATGTCTTTCAAACTATGAATGGCAGGTATTATTTTACTAAGCATTATTGGAAACTAGATAAACCCTCAATAAGAATAGTTTTAGAATTGGTAGATAATCACTTTGAAATAGTTACGATGTATTATAAGAAAACTAAAAACACCACCGAATGAACGGTGGTGTTTTTAGTTGTAGTCTGGGATGACGGCAACGCCTATTTTTCAATAGACACTTTCATCCATAAGTACTTTGTCTTTCAACAAAGTCCGCAGCAAGCCGATTGGTTATTTTCTGTCCTTCAGATTACGTTGTTTATTTTAGCAAAATATATTTTATTGTCAAATTTTGTAAAAATAGCACCCTATAAAAGCGAAAAAGTGCCTGACACCGCTTAGGGCACAGGACCTTTTTCTTCTGTGTTTTTATAATATCAAATCTCTGATTGTTGTCAAATTTTACCCCATAAAAAACAAAATCCGACAATGGAGTTCTTACATTTTTAGTATATAATAGACGCATGAATAATGACGCAAATGACGAAATCAAAATAGATCTTGACACCGAACTTGACACTGACTTAGATATAAAACTAGAGCCTTTAGTGCATGATATAGAGCCAGAAATTGTCCATGATGAAGATGACATTGTATCGGAAGATGAGTCAGAAAACCCAAAAGCAGCCATTAAAAAGCTTAAAGACGAACTTAAACAAGCTAAGCAGGATAAGATGGATATGCTGACAAACTGGCAAAAGGATAAAGCAGAATTCATCAATGCTAGAAAGCGAGATGAAGATGCAAAGCAAGAGATCATCAAATATTCTAATCAAATGCTTATTGGAGACCTTCTTCCAATAATCGATGGCTATGAACAAGCTAAAGCACAACCAACCTGGAGTACTGTTGACGAAGCCTGGAGAAAAGGCATTGAAGCTATCATCGACAAAGTATACAGTGCACTTAAAAAAGTTGGCGTTGAATCATACGGAACAGTTGGTGATCAATTCGATCCAAATATTTACGAAGCATTAGGGCAAGATATTACAACAGAAAAAGAAAAAGACCACACAGTTTCAATGATTATGCAAAAGGGATACAAACTTCATGACAAAGTCATACGAGTGGCACTGGTAAAAGTATTCCACTTCGAGCTATAAACCTTATTGACTTGACAGCTAGTGTATAATAGAGAGTACAAACAATTATTAATCATTATCAATTATTAATAAATAACGAAAAAATATATATAAATTATGGCAAAAATACTAGGAATCGATTTAGGAACAACAAACTCAGCTGTCGCCATTATGGAGGTAGGTGAGCCAAAAATATTAGAAAATGCAGAGGGTGCTCGTACAACACCGTCAATTGTTGCGATATCTAAAACAGGCGAAAGACTTGTTGGACTATTGGCAAAGAGACAAGGTGTAACAAACCCTAAAAATACTGTTTTTGGTATTAAAAGATTTATCGGCCACTCATTTGACGAAAACAATGTGCAAAAAGATAAAGGTACTGTTCCTTTCGAGATCACTAAAACTGATACAAATGGTGTTGGTATTACAATGGCTGAAAAGACATATACTCCAGAGGAAGTATCAGCGATGATTTTAACAAAACTTAAAAATGATGCAGAGGCAAGAATCGGTGAGAAGATTACAGAAGCAGTTATCACTGTTCCTGCTTACTTTAACGATGCACAAAGACAAGCAACAAAAGATGCTGGCCGTATTGCAGGTCTTGATGTAAAAAGAATTATCAACGAGCCAACGGCTGCAGCTCTCGCATATGGGTTTAATAAAAAAGCAGATGAAAAAATCGCAGTGTTTGACTTTGGAGGTGGAACATTTGATATTTCTATTCTTGAGGTTGGAGCAGACATTGTTGAGGTAAAATCAACAGATGGAGATGCACACCTTGGAGGAAAAGATATCGATCAAAAAATCATTCACTGGATTGCTGATGAATTTAAAAAGGAATCAGGTATCGATGTTCGAAGTGATGCTTTGGCACTACAAAGACTTGATGAAGCAGCAGAAAAAGCAAAAATAGAATTATCTTCTGCAATCGATACTGAGATCAATATTCCATTTATCACATCAGACGCTACAGGACCAAAACATTTGGTACTAAAAATGACTCGTGCAAAACTTGAAGAGATTGCCGATGAATTTATTACACGTGCTATTCAAATTACAAAAAGAGCAATCGAAGCATCACCTTATAAGATTGCTGATATTCAAGAAGTTATTCTTGTTGGAGGACAAACTCGTATGCCTAAGATTAAGGAGGCTGTAAAAGCATTGTTTGGTCGTGAACCAAATCAATCAATCAACCCAGATGAAGTGGTGGCCTTAGGAGCTGCAGTACAAGGAGGTATTCTAGGTGGTGACGTGAAAGATATTCTTCTGCTTGATGTTATTCCACTATCTCTTGGTATTGAAACTATGGGAGGGGTCGCAACTCATCTTATAGAAAGAAATACAACTATTCCAACATCTCGTTCACAAGTATTCTCCACAGCGGCCGACAATCAAACATCGACTGAGATCCATATCGTGCAAGGAGAAAGAGCGATGGCAGGAGATAATAAGTCTCTTGGACGTTTCGTTCTTGACGGTATTCCACCGGCACCACGAGGTATTCCTCAAGTTGAAGTTACCTTTGATGTTGATGCCAATGGTATCTTAAATGTGAAGGCTAAAGATAAAGCTTCAGGAAAAGAAAATACTATTAGAATCGAAGCTTCAACAGGTTTATCAAAAGATGATATCGAGCGTATGAAAAAAGAGGCTGAAGCTCATGAGGGTGAGGATAAGAAAAAGAAAGAATTGATAGAGGTGAGAAACACTGCAGATCAGGCTATTTACACAGCTGAGAAGAGTTTGAGAGAAAGCAAAGATAAGTTGTCAGCAGAGCTTGTGGCAGCTGTAGAGACAAAAATAGGTGCTTTAAGACTATCAAAAGATAAAGATGATATGAATGTTATTAAGACTGATACCGATGCATTGTCGATGGAATTGGCTAAGGTGCATGATGAGATTGCGAAGGCAAATCCTGAGAATGCAGCGGGACAAGGTGGGGAAGGTTCTGGTCCTGAGGGAACTCCTGGTGAAGGAAGTGTGAAGGATGCGGAGGTGAAGGAGTAAATTTATTTTCTGCATTCCGTTTCAGTCCTCGATGGTTTTTCTAGGAAAAACCATCTGCGAAGAAACTCATTTCAAAAATAAATTTAAGCAGTAAAATATAAGAAGCTGACTAAGGGTAATTTCAAAGTCAGTTTTTTATTTTATCTTTATGAGAACTTTATTTGTCTTTAGTTATCATATGTTAATGATAAAAAGATTTATAGATTGGATAATAACAAAAATCATCATCGATAAAAAAGAAAGACTCCTTCAGATTAAAGAAGGTGAAGTACACTGGTGTTCTTTGGGTGAAAATGTGGGAGATGAAGAAAATGGTAAAGGTGAAGATTTTCGTCGTCCTGTTTTGGTATTTAAGAAATTCAATAATAATATATTTTGGGGTGTACCACTGAGTACGAAGATAAAAGATAATAAATATTATATAAAGGTTCTGCTCAAAGATAATGAGGTATCTGCAATGTTATCTCAGCTTAGAATTCTAGATACCAAAAGGTTGGATGAATATGTGGGTTATATATCAAAGATAGATTTTTTAAAAATACAAAACCGGATAATAAACATTATCCGGAGATGATTTTGGTCGGACCGTTATGATCCTGACGTACGGGACAACCCATTTGTATCTATAGTTTAGCAAAAATAAAATCATTGTCAAATTCAAAACCACACAATAAAAATTCTGTAATATCTACACAGGTCAGCACGTATTTATATTCAGAAACGCACATTACAATTACAAATCATTACAGAGACTCGCATAATAATTTCTCGAACAAGGAATAGTGCACATACAAAAGTCAAAAGGGACGAGTCGTATGGTTTCAAGAAATAAATACATATTGTTCACAAGTGGGTGTAGATAAACTGAGTCACCCCGTATGCAAAGACGCATCGATATTCTTAACTCGAGATTAGTGTATAGGTGTAGCATATGTAGGACAACAGACGATGGCTCATCGTTAGTCCATATCCGTATAAGTGGGTTTATACGGATATCAAAAATGAACACAACCCCGATGCAGAGCATCGAGGTATCACATGGAACGAACGAAGTTCGTCCATGTACCAAGGCAGAGCCTTGGGGTATTGACCGTT
>JAYUPL010000008.1:0-3236 GCA_043760135.1 Candidatus Parcubacteria bacterium
ACTTGAGCCAATTTGGTAACATCTCATATGCCATTCGAACACGTCCAAATATTTCCTTTGCCGTGTCTTCTTTGTTAGCGACCAATAAAACTTTTTGATCATTATAAAAATTAGCTAACCATAAAATGTAAATTGTCATCAGTGTGCTCTTACCGATTTGACGAGATGCTAATAATGTAAAAAATCGGTTATCTCTTAATTTTTTCAATACTCTTTTTTGGGCAGGATAAAGCTTAATTTTCTGTTTACCTTCATCTAAGTTTAATATGTAAAAGTAATTCTCTGCAAAATGTAAAAGATTTTCTTTACATTTTTCGATTTCATTGATCATCTCCGAATCATATTCAAATTCTGCACCAGTTGCGGGCAAATTTGGATTGTTTAAATAATACTTTTCTTTTCGTTTAGCAGCCATCACCCATATTTAAGATTCATTATACTTAAATAATATTATGAGCCAAAATAGTAGCTTGAGTCTGAGTGACCTCATTGATGAGGTTTGTGAATTTAATATTGTCAATGAATCAATTAAACCGGGGGGTAATGATCTTAGTGATAAAAAGCCCCTCCCGGTTGAAAAGGATAAATCCCTCAAAGGTGGATATAAGAAAACACTAAATGATGAAATTGATTCGGTGATGAATAACGAAGAAGATGAAGAAGATGATACGGAAGAAGAGTGTGATGAATGTGATGATAAACCGAAGAAAAAAGAATGGAAAAAGCCATGGGAAGATGATGATAATCAAGAAGATGAAGAGACTGTTCAAGAATCGGTGAAAGTTTTAAAGAAAATACTAAATAAAGGTATGGCTAAAAAATCAATTTTTGATACCCTATATAAGAAATGTCTCAATGAAAATTTTGGTCAAGATATGGGGGAAGACGATGATCTCGGCGCTCTCGGTCTTGATGACGCATCTACCGACGACGATCTTGGAGATGAATTTGGATCTGAAGAGGATGACAGTGTCACATTCACCTTAGATCGCGCTACCGCTCAAACTCTCATCAGCGTCCTACAGGGTGCTCTTGGGGACGATGACGACGATTCTGGTGAGTTTGAGGATGAAACAGAAGACGACTTCGGCGACGAAGATGATGGTATGGACTTTGAAGAAGACGAAGAAGTCCAAGGTAACAAAGTTGCCACTGATAAGAAAACCGCTTTTCAAGGCAAGTCCAATAAGGTGTCGAGTAAAGTTACGGCCAAGAAGGTCAAAGCCAAGACTGACGTAACAGATGAAGTTGGAACCAAGGAAACCGCCCCTCCTATCACCGCCCTTCAGAGTAGGGGCAATCAAGTTCCCGGCTCAACCCTTAAGCAAAAAGCTGATTACTTCAAATAATTAACCATAAATAGAATTTAGAAAGGATGGCTTTAATCGGCCATCCTTTTTCATTAAATATGAATATGATGTCGTTTAAAGAGTATTTTAATTCTAAATATCCAATTTTAGAATATCGGCATAATTTAGCGGATGGTTCAAGTGCTCCATCAATACAAGTTCATAATGGCAAAAACCCGAACATTCTTGATAAGAAAAACTTACATACTATTGGACCATATAAACCAAAAAATAATCAAATGCATAGAGTTGGAGCTATATTTGCAGGACAGCAATTGACAAATGTATTACTTGATTATAATTTAAATTTTAACGATGGTGAAACATCGCAGATTAAAAATTCTCCGATGGCTATTCAAATGTATCTGAGTTCTAATGGAACACCTACCGGAAGGATCATTAAAACCAAATGAGCTGTAACACAATCCCACAAAGCTGTCTTGATCCATCTAAAATATTTGCGGGTGTATATAATCCTAATTGTGGAGGATTCGGAGACCCATCCAATTTTCAAGCAGAACAAGCCATATTTAAAAGTGGTATGGGTGAACTGATTAACAACTATGGAACCAATTGCGAGTATTATATCAATGGGTTTAGTTTAAGTGCCATGAATATTCTTTATGGTGAACACCCCACACAAGAATATTCACCCCCGTTTACGATCAAAGCTTATATAGAATTGCAAGAAAGTGTTTCATTGACCCCATATGGTATGGAAGCTGGAGATGATCTGACTGCATATATATCGATTCAAAATTTTAATAATAAATTTTATGATTACATAATCAGTCAAGTAGGTGAATATATTTTAGATAGTAATGGAAATAAACTAATAGTTGAAAATAATAGCAGTAATTTTTACAAAAAAAATGGTCAAAGAATAGAACCCAAATCTGATGATTTGATAGAAGTTTCGGCACTTGGATGTAATCGTCCGGGTAATCGAGGGGCTAAAATATTTCGAATCACCGAAGTATTAGATCAAGACGTATCGGGGGGGCTTAATCCATTAATGTCTCATTCAGTGTGGAGAATAAGCGCTAAGCGATTTGAGTATAATCATGCTACAAATGCACCTCAAGAACTTGGAAATGATCAAGTATACGATAATCTTTTTTCGGGTAAGTTATCATCAGTATTATTTCCATCATTAACAGGTGATGTCAAAGTTTATCCGTTTGATATAGATACCATTAGTAAAAATAATATTTACGATATGGAGAAAAATGATACTGGATTATACGGAAATTATTACTAATCAACTAAACGGATTAGGCATTGAATAAACTGTTCGATTTCCAATTAAGTTATAAAAAGTTCCAACTTGTCCAAATAATGCAGCATCAGCCGCTGAATGACTGATAAATTCTAACAATCCTCTGACACGAATATTTCCAGTTACATCTATATTATTTGTTATTGGATCAGCCACCACAATCTTTCCAGATTGGTCAGGTAGTATCCAATTCTGGTCATCTGACAAGCTATCGATTTGCAATTTTCCATCATATTCCAGTGAACTGTTCTTCCAATTGACAGAAGAAACCCTCACACCCCCCATAGAATCTCTTACCACCACTTTATTAGGCAGTGATGATACACTTATACCTAAAGTATAATTAGTATTATTTTGAACAATGGGCATTACCGCGTTTGTGGCAACTTCTACACCTAACAGAGGAAATTCTGAAATTTTGATATCCATTAATATATTTAATTGATCAAATTAAGAGATTTATATAGACTGTTATTAAACAACACATCCACTATTCCATTGTCTATAAATAAGTCTTTTTGGGATAGGTTTGATTTTATAGTAGTCTTTTTATTTTTAAAATCTACTAATCCTCCAACTACAGATCCATCAAATTTTTCATTGTATTC
>JAYUPL010000009.1:0-54184 GCA_043760135.1 Candidatus Parcubacteria bacterium
ATATAGTCACTACGTTCCTTATTTTATTGGAGGGAGTTGAAGTCTACGACTTCAGTACACCTTTGCTATTTTCTCAAATTCTCCGAATTCTCAAAAATACAGCAAAGCTTTTCAACTCCCGCACGAAAGTGCAACCGTGCACTTTCTCATCACCTATATAGAAAAAATCACAGAGCAGGTCTGTGATTTTTCTTTCAAGTGGAGATGGAGGGAGTTGAACCCTCGTCTATATAGGTATAACACATATATCTACGTAACATAGATATGTTTTCAAACTTCATTTATATGATTATAAATACACATCCAAACATCATACAAACTAATCTTATAATCTCGATTAGGACTCAAGATAACATCCTAACCTTGCTTTGCTATATTACACCTTATCCTCTGCACAAAGCAGACAGAGGTAAGATGTCTCGCATGAGGTAGAGCTAGGCTCTAGCAAAGGCGAAAGAGTTGCTGAATCCAAAATTGGATGCAACAGCTTTAGTGTTTTTAGCACATAAGGTTCCTTAAAGTTTAACGAGATTTAAGGGTACTCGGTTACGCATATGTGTTAAAGATCTATATATCGAATCCGGTCATCCCCGTATTCTTGTAAACGAATTTACATGGTTAGTATGACATATATTAGTAAATTTGACAGCCCTGCTATAATTAGCCCTATGACTATATATTTTAAAGAAGATCCATACTTATTTACTGAGGATTCTATTGATGGAGTGCCTTTTTATTATAAAAACATTGTCAATGCTCCATGTATACACGTACGACTTGTTTTTGATTACGGCGCTATGCATGATGAGATTGGTTTTGAGGGTGCAGCCCATCTTCTGGAACATACCATGCTTAAAGGGAGTGATCTTATTGAAGATGAAAAAGCCTATCAAGAATTTTCAAAAAAATATACACTCGGTACTTCAAACGCATCAACAAGTTTATACAAGTTACAACTCACTGGTAAATGTTTACCTCAACATATCGAGCATGTGCTCAATGTTTATTTTGCGTCGATAATAAATCCTAAATTTGATCACGAAGCGGTAGAAAGTGAAAAGAAAGTTATAGTTCAAGAATTCTGGAGGTATTATACAAACGAAACATATTTAAAATATATAAACGAGCTAAGGGTAAACAACCTATATGATTTTCCTGATTATTTGAGAACAAATAATATTATTGGGTGGGTAGATACAATTGAAAAAAATAGTTCAGAGGATTTAAAAAAAGCTAAAGAAAAATTTCTTGTAAAAAATAACTTGAGAATTTTTGTTGCTGGAAATTTGGATAAGCTTGAAGATATCAAAAAGATAATCAAAGAAAATCTTGAAAAGATGGTCCTTGGTGAAAAGTCAGAAGCTCCAGTTGCACCAGAGACTATTCAAAAGCCAAAAGAAAATAAGTATGAAAATAAATACATAGACATTGGACTGGGGGATGAAGAGCAGGCCAGTATTGAAGCTGAAATAATATTACCTAAATTTGATTGCGAGAAAGATCTAAAAAAGATTGCTACACAACGTCTTCTTGTCATGGTGATAAATGATTTAGTTTATGAGAAATTGAGAACAGAGAACAAACTATGTTACTCAGCAGGTGCTGGAACTGGTTCAAGGGTGACGTTTCAAATTGTGTATATTCAAAGTAAACTGAATCCAGAGTATATAGATAAATCTATATCACTCATAAAAGAAATCATCGCTGGTGTTGATGAGGGTATATATGAAGAAAAATTTAATAAAAATAAAGAATTAATCATAAACAGATTTATTTCAAGCGAGAGGGTTACAGGAGATATATTAGATGGGGCAGTAAACAGTTATATCAATTATGATCAGAACCTCTTACTCAACGATCTCATCGAATCTATGGAAAAAGTTACCTACCAAGACACTGTAGATTTTGCAAAAGAATATTTACCACTGGATAGGTTTGTGTTTGAAATATTGAAACCCAAAAATATTTAATAGGCTACCGCTTAAAAACCCGATCTATTTCTCTTTGTGCGTCCTTCTTCTTCAAGGTCTCACGCTTATCAAATTTTCTCTTACCTTTGGCAAGTGCAATCTCAACCTTAATCAAACCTTCCTTACTATATATAGAGAGGGGAATAAGGGTGTGTCCAATCTGTTCAGTTTTAAGTTTTAATTCAGCGATCTGCTTCTTTTTCAATAACAGTTCTCTCGGTCTTGTTTCAACATAAGAATCGGGTACATTCTCAGGCTGTATAGGCTTTATATTGGCTCCAACAAGTTGAACTTTGTCAGCCTTGTCTATGAGTACATAAGCCCCATCTAGTGACATATGAGCTGCCCTGATGGCTTTAACTTCATACCCAAAAAGCACTATACCAGCTTCGATTTTATCCAGTATTTCATAGTTATGACTGACTTTTCGGTTTTGAATAATGGCCATATTTATATAGATAATAGCACAAATACGTGGTAATATCAGAACATGGTAAAAAACAAAAAGGAAAATAATGTGAGAGGAATATTTGCAAAAAACATATTTGGAATAATAGTATTCTTTGTGGTCATTTTTATACTATCTAGTTATGTACAAGACGACAAGAAGGATGATCAAAACATAACTCTTTCGCAGTTGGTGAATGATATTAATGGCGAAAGAATTACTTCGATTAAAAATATCAATGACAAAATAGAGGTTTTGTATAAAGACGATAGTATTAAATTTTCAAAAAAAGAAAATGAGGCTTCTTTAACTGACACACTTTCAAATCTTGGGGTTGATAAAACAAAACTTGCCCTCACTTCAATCGAGGTTCAAGATGATACAAGTTTTGGATATGTAATAATGAACATATTACCATTCTTGTTTCCTATAATATTATTCTTTTTAGTGATCTGGTTTTTAACTCGTGGAATGAAAGGTATGGGTGGTGGACAGGCGTTCTCTTTTGGATCATCTCGTGCAAAACTTATGGCACCAGACGGACAAAAAGAAAAAATAACTTTTGCTGATGTTGCTGGAGCCAATGAGGCAAAACATGAACTTGAAGAGGTTGTTGATTTCCTAAAGAATCCTAAGAAGTTTGCCTCTATTGGTGCAAGAATTCCAAGAGGAATACTTTTGATGGGTGCTCCCGGAACAGGTAAAACATTGTTGGCTCGAGCTGTGGCAGGTGAAGCAAATGTATCATTCTTTTCAATATCAGGATCAGAGTTTGTTGAGCTGTTTGTTGGTGTTGGTGCGTCTCGTGTACGCGATATGTTTAAGGTTGCTCGTGCTTCTCAACCTGCGATCATATTTATCGATGAGATCGATGCTGTGGGTCGTGTAAGAGGTGTTGGTATGGGTGGTGGAAATGATGAAAGAGAGCAAACACTTAACCAAATCTTGGTTGAAATGGATGGTTTTGAGCCATCAGATTCTGTTATTATTATGGCTGCAACTAACCGACCTGATGTCTTGGATCCTGCACTTTTGAGACCAGGACGTTTTGACAGAAGGGTAAATGTAGAATTGCCAGATAGAAAAGATAGAATTGAAATTCTTAAAATCCACGCTAAGAATAAACCTTTTGTTAAAGACATCAGACTTGAAACTGTGGCAGAAAGAACACCGGGGTTTTCAGGAGCTGATCTACACTCTGTGATGAATGAGGCGGCCATCTTGGCAGCACGTAACAATAGAAAAGAAATAACTCAAGATGATCTTGTTGTATCTATAGAAAAAGTTATGCTGGGGCCGATTCGTCAAACTCACGTGATGTCTAAAAAAGAAAAAGAGTTGACTGCCTATCATGAAGCAGGACATGCGCTTGTTGCATCAATCCTTCCATATGCTGATCCGGTACACAAAGTTTCTGTAATCTCTAGGGGGCGTGCGATGGGCTACACTTTAAAGCTTCCAAATGAAGATAAGAGAATGCAAAGTAAATTGGAATTCTTGGATGATATCGCTGTTTCATTAGGAGGATATGTTGTTGAGAAAACTATTTTTGGTGACCTGACAACTGGTTCATCAAATGACCTTCAGGTTGCGTCAGCACTTGCTCGAGATATGGTTACTAAATACGGTATGTCTGATGCTGTTGGTCCTGTGGCACTCGAACCAGCAGGAGGACGAACTATGTTTGGTACTGGCGTTGAGGCAAAGAATTATAGTGAGAAGACAAATGAGTTTATTGATAATGAGGTTTCAAAAATAATGAATGGTGCTTACGAAAGAGTGCTGGAAATTATTACAACTAACCGCGCTGCACTGGATGGAATATCAAAAGTTTTGGTTGAGAAGGAGACATTGGAGCAAGGGGAATATGAAGAGATTATAAGAGGTTTTGGGATTAAAGTGGAGAAGGATTAAGATTGATTAAACAAAAACACCTTTTTTACAGGGTGTTTTTGTTTATAATACCCTTGTCCGAGTACTGGACTCGGTATTGATTACAATGAGGGAGCAAGGTATCAATAACCTTAAACCTCAAAGAAAGATACTATTCTACTGATTTTTTCAGCAATTAGCTTACAAAACCAGGACCTTGAAACGGTATGTTTATTATATACCTTGTTGATGACAAAATGCAAGTGCTTATATTGGCGGAGATAATACATAGTCGCTACACTCCTTGCATCACATGCACAAAATACAGTCATTCCATTCCTTATTTTGCGGAGGAGAAGGGATTCGAACATTACATGTTCAGTACAGGTTTTCCATTTACTCAAAGCAAGCTTTTCGAAAATATGGAAGAACCTTTTCGAATCCCAAAAATCCTACGGATTTTTTAACTCTAGGTTATTATGGCGTTTGCGGAGGAGAAGGGATTCGAACCCTCGAGGACCGTTTCAAGACCCTGGCCAGGTATAAGCTGGTTACCTTAAACCTCTCAGTCACTCCTCCGTGTATATATAAAACTTATATATACGAAACATAGTATACCGCAGAATTTGATTTGTCCGAGTGGTTTTGACATTAAAATACATCCTACACAACATTTTTAAAATAACTCCAGCAAATATTGCACAAAACCCTAAAAATGCTATATTAAGTTATAGTATTTAAGAAGCAAGCATAGCTCAGTTGGTAGAGCAGTCGTCTTATACACGACCGGTCCTTGGTTCGAATCCAAGTGTTTGCACATGAGAGAAAGTTTTGGTGAACAAAATGATTATGTGTTACATGAACGGGCTGCTAAAAGAGCAGAGGAGGTTTATGATAAGAAAATGGTAGGGAGAAGGATGAAAGATTTTGCAGGAGCAGGTCCGTATACAGCAGAGTATGTTGCCACTTGTGAAAAAGATGTAGATGATGTTGAAAAAGATTTTGAACGTAAGCTTGGTCTTGAATCTCAAGAAATAAGAGAGAAAAGTGAAATGGCAAAAAAACTTGCAGATTGCTTAGAAGGTATTATTTTAAATGTAAAAACTTGGTTTGGTCCCACTGCACAAATTTATCCAACATGTCGATATGATGATTATTTCAATGGTGTTGATTTAGTTGCAGAGCGTATGTCAGGGGACACTTCAAGACATCATGGTTTTGCATTGGACATTACATATGCGGGATACACCACTATTTCAAAAAAGATTAAAAGAATTTCAGATAAGTTAAAGCAAGGTGAATTGGGAAATGTTGATTTTTTTAAATTCAATAATAATATTAAAGGACAATTAGCTGAAATACCATTGGTTGTAATTGGTGCTGATGGAAATACGATGCGTGGTTTGGTGAATGTGTTTGCTGAGGGGGAAGATCAGAAGATAGAAGATCATCAAGTTCAATTTCAGATTGTCGATCAAGTTTTAATGCAATGTGATTTTTTTATAAATCTTGCACAAGGTTTAGAAGATAAGGAAATATCAGAAAGAATTATAATAGCATATGGAACGTTAAAGAAGGATTTTGAATTAATCAAAAAGTTAAAACAAAGACTTGTTACTAATTTAGACACAGGGGAGAGGGATAGTTTCCATGCAAATTTGATAGCAGTATTGGAAAATTTATAATTACTCCATATGTAACCCCTCATTCTCCTCAACAAGTTTTTGCAACTCAGGAGATAACCCATTCTCCACCAACTCATTTGCCACCTCTCTCGCAGCCTCAACCATCTTGAGGTTTTTTATTGCCTCCATTCCAATATCACTCAACCCCCATTGTTTATCACCATATAACTCTCCAGCTCCACGCATTTTCAAATCAAGTTCAGCTAACTCAAAACCATTCTTAGCTTTCTTAAGTGCTTCTAATCTTTCAATAGTTTTTGTATTAATTGTTGAAGTACAAAGATAACAATACGCTTGATGGGTTCCACGAATAACTCTACCTCGCAGCTGATGAATCTGTGAAAGGCCAAAACGATCAGATCCTTCAATTATAATAACAGTAGCATTTGGCACATTCACCCCAACTTCAATCACCGATGTAGCTACTAAAATATTAATCTTTCCATCAAGGAAATCTTTCATGGTTTTATCTTTCTCAACTGTTTTCATTTTCCCATGAAGCACACCGATAGTGTATTCTTTAAAATCATTCTTCTTCAATCGCTCGGCTTCTTCTTGAACTGATTTTACATTGAGTCGACTCATCAAATCCGGATCAGGATCTTGAATACGTGCGCATACTACATATACCTGTCTTCCTTGTTCTAGTTGAGTGTGAACGTGTGTATACATTGCTTTTCTTTTATCTTCACCAATGATCTCAGTAATGATAGGTTTTCTTCCAGACGGCATTTGATCAACGATAGATAAATCAAGATCGCCAAAGACAGTTAGAGCAAGGGTGCGGGGAATGGGAGTGGCAGTCATTGATAGTAGGTGAGGTGTTTGGATTATTTTCTCACCAATGTAATTATTTTTATTATCAATGTATGTTTTTTTATTTACTCGTAAAGTATCTTTTTTTTTTAATTTATTTTTTGTCTCTTCATCAACTAAATGTTTATTGGCTAACTTTTGTCTTTGTTTCGTTCCGAAACGATGTTGCTCATCAATAATCACAAAAGCCAAATCTCGAAAGACTACAGATTTTTGTATAAGTGCATGTGTTCCGATCACAATAGATATGTCTCCTGAGGCAATCCATTTTAACATTTGGTTTTTGGAAATGTCAGTTCCTTGTTTATTTGTGAGGAGAGATGATTTGGATGGAAATTTTTTACAACCTGACCCTGTTAAAAGCCCTATGTTTATAGGCAGTTTTGCAAAAAGTTGTGTAAATGATTCATAATGTTGTTTAGCTAAAATCTCAGTTGGGGCCATGTAGGCTACTTGAAGTCGTGCATTCTTCTGATCTTGATCTCTCATGCTTTTTACACGGGAAGCAATGATGGCATACGATGCAGCTGCTGCTACTGCGGTTTTTCCTGAACCTACATCTCCCTCAAGTAAACGTGACATTGGATGAGTTTTTTTGAAATCATTTAATATTGCATTTATTGCTTTCTCCTGGGCTTCAGTTAAATCAAAAGATAAATGTTTCCTAAAATTGTCGAGTGCTTCATCTAGTCCAACAAAAGAATACGATAAAGATTCTTGTGCATCTTTTCTATTCTTGGCATTTTTTAGTTGGATATAAAAAACTTCTTCAAAGGCAAATCTTTTTTTTGCAATCAATGTATCTTTTTCAACTTTAGGACTGTGAATATATATCAATGAGTCAGTCAGAGAGGGAAGAGAATATTTTTTACGAACATCTTCTGGAATATTGTCTTGTATACTTTTAAATTCTGAATGTATAAAAATTTTCTCTATAACAGTATGAATGTATTTAGAAGTTATGTTTTTACTTTCTCTATAGATTGGTTGAAATAATACTTCTTCTTTCTGTCCAAATAAATTTATACCTTGGTTTAAAGGGTCAGATTTTGTTTTTTCTATTGTTGGATTTATTATTGAAAATTTCCCCTTCGTTTCTTTTATTGTTCCAGAGACTTTTACAATATCTCCTTCTTTAAATAGTTTACTGATATATATCTGGTTATACCAAGATAGTTTTATGGTGCCAGTGTCATCTTTCAGGACTGCATCAACTATCATCATTTTAGTTCGAAAACTTTGATTGGCTTCAACGCTCTGTATTTCTCCATAAAGAACTACACTTTGATTGGCTTCAACATCTCGTATATATGTAGCTTTAAAAGCATCACCATAGCGAACAGGGAAATGGTAAAGGAGGTCTGAGACGGTTTTAATACGTAATTTATCAAAGGCGATTTGATGAGGTTTACTTATTGTGACGATGTCTGATATGGGTTTTTTGAGAAAATGTGAGTTCATTGGGTGTATTATAGCAAATGTTCAAAGGATATTATAAAAATGAGTCAGTTGACAATCAGTTGACGATTGTTTATTCCCCCAGAATTCCTCGATGCTCTGCATCGGGGTGGTTCATTTTACGTAAAATATCATTCATAATACGTAAAAAAAAGCATATTTTGCATATTGCAACGATTATAATACACAAAAAATACACTTTTTACACAAAACTACTCAAAAAAATACTTTTTCGAGTAAACTTTGTACCCATAAATTGACTTTTTTGAGTATATTGCTATAATATAGCCATGCAATTCATCAGAAAATTTAAAATACATGATTTTATAACAAAAGGACGTGTTTTGGTTGTATATGGACCAAGACGTGTTGGAAAGACGACTTTAGTTAAACAATATCTTAATTCACTGGATAAAACTATCAAATCAGTATACTTAACTGGTGATGATTTTGATTTGCAGGACTTATTCAGATCAGGGTCTAAAACAAAGTTAATAAATTTTGCCAATCAATACGAAGTGATAGTTATAGATGAAGCACAGATGATACCAAATATTGGCTTAGGTGTAAAAATGATTATTGATGAATTACCTGAAAAAAATATCATTCTTACGGGTTCATCTGCACTGTTATTGTCCGAAGAAGTTGGTTCGCCATTGCTAGGTAGGCATTTTGAAAGAAAAATATTACCTATATCTTTTAGTGATATTGACGGTAGTAATTTTGACAAGAAAAATAATCTAGAATCATTACTTATATATGGTTCATATCCAGAGATATTGTTAACAAATGATAACTCTGAAAAGGAAATTAGATTAAAAGAGATTGTTAAATCATATTTATTTAAAGATGCTTTTATAAAAGAGGGTATAAAGTCATCAGAAATTTTGATAAATATTGTTAAAACTTTAGCTTTTAATATTGGTAGAGAGATCTCTCTAAATGAAATAGCTAGAAACGTTAATACAGATCAAAAAACAGTAATAAAGTACATAGATATATTAGAAAAAGTGTTTATTATAAAAAAAATATATGCCTTCAGTAATAATAAAGGAAATGAAATAAGAAAAAATGTAAAATATTATTTTTATGATGTTGGTATAAGAAATGCAATAGTGAGTCAATTTCAAAACTTATCCAACAGGGATTCAAAAGATTCAGGTCACCTATTTGAAAATTATATATTTATGGAAATGTATAAAAAAGAAATAATGACAAATCCGTATTTCAATGAAATATTTTTCTGGAGAAATAATAAAGATAGAGAGGTTGATATTGTTATTGTTAATGATGAAAAAATAAAGGCATATGAATGCAAATGGAAGGATATGAGAGTTGTTTTTAGAGACTTTCTTGAAAACTATCCTAAGGCAGAAACCTTTGTTATTTCGAAGGATAATATGGAAGAATTTTTAGATTAAAATATCCTACCCTCTTCTACCAAAAGAAATCCTCAACAAACACATTACCTTCATTAACACCTTCCTCTTTCAACAATTTCTTCACATTATCCTTCATCACCTCAGGTCCACATATATAATAGAGTGAATTTTTCACATCATGAACATGTCGATGTAACACATCTTTGTTAATATATCCCTTGAAAGAATCACGAGAAAGAATTACATCTTCTGGAACTTGACTCAACAAATACACTTTCTTAAACCAGTTCGTGTTAATGGTATCAAACTCTTTTTTAAAAATAATATCATCTTCAGTTCGTGATCCGTAAATCAAAGTTATATTTTGAGGTACGACTTGTTTTGATTTATCAAAACAGAAGTGCCCTTGTGGCATATGTTTCTTAACATGGTCTTTGATAATACTCATAAAAGGAGTAATACCTACACCACCAGCAATGAACACTAAATCTTTTTCAGGCTTTGGTATAAAATTTCCAAAAGGACCATCAATCAATATCTCATCACCTGGCTTTAATTCTTTGGCAGTTTGTGTAAATCGCCCAGCCAACTTTATTGTAAAAGCCATATCTTCACCGGGCATACTTGAAACAGTAAAAGGATGTCTTGCATGTAATTTATTTTTATTTAAACGTAAGAAACAAAATTGTCCAGCAATAAAATCTTTATTACCTTTAACAGTTATAGTAAAACTATCATGGGTTTCCATCTTATTATCTTTCACAATAAATTTACTTGTTTTTCTTGCTCGTAGTTTATATTGAGTTCGATATATGATTCCGATAAATACAGCCCATGATGTTATAGCATAGGAAATAGTTAATAAACCTGTATCTGATCCAGTTAAATAGGTATGATATATTGCAAAGAAAAATAGAATGTAGGTAACGATATGAATATATTGCCACGCTCTATATGAAATCATTTTATATAACTTTGAAGCAATCATGATACCGATAAATATATAGAGGGACATAATACCAAAAGCTAAAGATAGGAACTCAAAGTTGGGAATAAGAAATCCTTTTGTTGTTCCAGCTGAAAGCATAAAGAAGACTGGGTGACATATCACAAAGAAAGCGACGAAGTAAGAAAACTTTCTTTGAAATTTGATGATTTTATCAAGGCCAATAAACCTGTTCCAGAACCTTGCAGTGTCCCCAGAAAATATTAAAAATGATAACATGAAAAATCCGGCGATACCGCAGATTTTCCCAATAAGATAAAATAATTCGCCCATGCGTATGATTTTAACATAAATATATGCTATACATAAATGAATAAGGAGACGTGTCAGAGTGGTCGAATGTACCTCTTTGCTAAAGAGGCGGGCTCGTCAAAAGGTCCCGAGGGTTCGAATCCCTCCGTCTCCGCCAACACACAAAAGTATCGGTGTCAACCCATAGGTTGATGAGTAAGCTAATACCCACATGCTTCAGATTCGCAATAAAATATTTATTTTATTGGCGACTTGATGATATATCAAAATAAAAATCCTTAACAACACTTGGGTCACTCCTATGTGAAAATATTAAGACATCAAATATTTTACCATCTTTTTTAATAGTTTTCTGACCCATAAAATCACCAAACTTTTTATCTAAAAGTAATAAATGTTTAACTATAGAATATTCAATAGCAACAAAATCTTCATCATTGATTATAATAGCTTCATCTTGGCTACTTCCATCTCCTCCAGATATTGGATAATCTATATTATATTTTTCTTTAATCTTTTCTCTTATTGTAGACATTGTCTTATATTATACAACTTATTCCAATTCGAAACATTTTTATATATGGGTAGTTTTAGTTTTATAGCACTATCTCTAAAACAACCTCGATATCCTCAGCTGAGAATTTATAGAGTGTTAAAATTTCAACAACCTTTTCTTCATCTTGATCCTTAAAAAACTTTTTCAGTCTTTCCTCATCTCTGTTTCTAATCATCTCTGCAATAACGGGTATCTGTGGGTTCTTGTATCTAATCAAGGCGATCATCACATTTATGTATTGTTGTCTTGCTTTTTCATAGGTGATCCATTCTGCAAAACCTGTAGTAACATATGACAGCTTTGTCTCATAAGACATGTCAGACCGACTCTCATCATTTATTTCATATGGCTCAATGTTTTCAATAAAAATTATCCTATCGGTGTTGTTTTTACCTCTTAATATTTTTTGTTTGTAATACTTTTCAAGTTCGGGACAATATTCTTCTCTTCTCATCATGTATAAAATACAGCTGGCACCAAACTGAGTTAAGTCAAACTTCTTTTGAAGTAATTCTGAATCAACGTCAGTTTCTTTGGATAAAATTATTGCATTAATTAGTATGTTTTTTAACTCATGAATATTTTCTTTTGTATTTTTTGATTTTGGCATATTTATATTTACTTAAGATACGAGTTCTAAAGCTATGGTTATTTCGTCTTCTGTAAACTCAAGATTTTTCATGTGCTCTATAATCTTTTCCTCATCGTAATCTTTATAGTAGTCTTTAAAAAAATCCTCATTCCTAAGTGTTAATGCTTCTCGAATATCTGCCTCATGTTGGTTTAAGATTCGAGAAAACTCGACAATTAGCTTAATGTGCCACTGTCTTTGATCTTCGAAGCTCATCCATTGAGCAAAACCATCTGCGATATATGATTCCTTATCAGCGAGTGATAAATCAGACTTACCCATATCAAATTTACTATACGGCGGCATATCTTCAATAAATTTAATCTCATTATCTTCCCCCTCAAAAGTATCTCTATTTTCAGTATATATATCTTCTAATTCAGGACAATATTCATTATTAACTAACATATACATTAGACAACTTGCTCCAAATTCAGTTAATTCGTATTTCTTTTGTAAAAACTCTGAATCTAGTATTGTTGCTATTTCATATTGCAATACATCTTCATAATGTTGTTGTAGTTTAGATTTTTCCATAGTTTATATATTAAGTAATATTTCTTTTAACGAATCAGGATTATTCTTTAAATCAACTAATATCAATTTATCGAGTACACCTTTTTCTTGAAGTAGTTTCTTTTCTGATTCCATAGGTGCGTCATCAAACCATCTGAAGTCTTGAGTAAAATCAATTCCATCAGTTTTTAAAACATCCCAGTTTGTTGGTTTTATTTTCTCAATATATTCCCATAACTCTTGAGGTAGAATTCTCTTTAAATGAGATACAACATGCAAAACATCACCCTTACAGTGTGTTGTTAGCCAGAAAGGGTTATGTTTTGTTGTGACTTCTATTAGAAACTCTTTTAAGTGAAGGGAAGGCTGACCTTGTTTTGTAAGAAGTACCCCGTCGATGTCGATATATAGATTCATGCTTATATTATATCTTAAAATCATCTTTTAATTTACTCTATCAGTTTAAGCTCTTTATCCTTGTATAATATCTTACTCCTCAAATTACCTAACAATTCTCGTTTCTCAATAACAGAACCTTCCTTAAGAATATACTTAGCATAATTTCTTATATCGGTTTCTTTATTGTTTTTAATCTTATCAGTAGAACCCAATACTGATCTTTGAAATATATTAAATCTTGCAATCTCATCCTCTAGTTTTTGTCTCATGCCTAATTCGTTAATATCTACTTTATCTAATATTTTGAGTAGCTCTGTAATCAAATCCTGTTCGGTGATATATTTATTTTTACAATTTCTGTCTCTGGACCTGCTACATGAATAATAGATATGTTTTGAATGTGTTCCATCTACAAGTTGCTTCCATTTTTCTTCTGCTGATATTCCTGACCCACAATAACCACAGGTAAATAATTTGGTGAATGCAAACTCTCTATTTTCTCTTTGTATATTATCTCGCTTCAGTTGTTTTTGTGCTTTCTCAAATAATTCTTGCGATATCAATGGCTCGTGCTTTCCTTGATACCAGTTACCGCTTTTCTTTGGGTGTTCAAATACTCCGTGATAAAACTGATTATCTAATATTCTATATATACCACTCATTGTCAGTGATTTGTTTCCTCGGGTATAAAAGTTGAGTTCGTGTTTTAACCAATTGTATATTTTTCTACCTGAATAATATTCATAGGCAACTTTTTCAAACATCTTTTTTATTACAGGTCCTCGATCGGGATCGATGATTAGCTGGCATTTTTTGTCCATATGTTTTTGATTGAGGTATCCGAGTGGGGCAATGCCGGGCCATAATCCCATCTCAACCCTAGTTCGAAGCCCTCGCTTTACATTTACTCCACGATTGTCATTTTCAAGCTTTGCCTCTGCTCCTGTAGGCTTTCTTCCCCAAGCAATGAAAGATTTTGAAAATGAATTCCTCCGTGTCTTAAAGGATGAAACAGGTGACGAAACTATTCTTTTACAAAATCTTGCACGAATGCCCGCCGAGCTTTTATTCATACATCCATTTAGAGAAGGAAACGGCAGGGCGATCCGTATGTTTACAAACATGATCTATCTCCCAAAAACAGGAGAAGAGCTGGATTTTAAAATTCTGGAATCTAATTTAGAAACCTATATCAAGGCAGCACAGCAGGCCAGTCAAAAAGAATGCTATCTGATGGAAAAACTATTTCTTGAGATGTCCTCTGGACTTAAGTGATGCAAACTGAGATTTGCTAAAATGAATACCTTCAATAGCAAAAGATGTTCTCATTGTTTCAAATGAGCGAGATTTGAGCTGGGTCTTGTCTAAGTCCTTTACAGAGAAGGATTTAGTGCTCTTTGAGACTGCTTTATCTTTTATTTTCAAATCAGAATTATAACATAATTCAGTCAAAAATACTGTCAAAAAAGTGACATATTGCCGTCATAAAAACACTTTAATATATGTCATTTTGGTCACTTTTTGACCTGCTCGAGACTCGTAGGTTAAGAATATATATATATATATATATATTCTTAGTGACGATAGTAGGTAAATGAACGGACGATATACTTCTTATTGCCACCTGATTTTATTTCAAAATTTAACTGAAAAGAATAGTTTTTACTTAAATTAATATCTAAAATAAATACCCCAGCTATCGATATTTGATTTAAAATCCACAGCCAGGGTATTGATATTGTAAATATAAAATATCCATACGGAAATGGATGGATATAGGGCATTTGAATTTAGATATTCTTGGAAATTATCAACACCTAAAGTTTCTTAACTATTTATTTTCCTAAAAATATTTAGTATAATTTTCTATATATTAACAAAAACATTTTTTTGTGCACCTAAACACCGCAACTCCGCGATATGCTCCTTGCAAATAAAATTAAATAAAAATAAAAATAATATGAAATTATTTATATATACAAGGTCTTTCGTTATTCCTTTAGCTCTGATGTTAATCATCAACTTTTTATATCCCTTACAAACCAAAGCCGCTATCACTGATGGGCTTTCTATAACAGTCAATCGTGAAGCTGTGACTGCAAGTGCACTTGAAGGTGCGATAGTTAAGATAAAATGTAATGCAGGAACATACACTGATATAGGTGTAGTTACAAATGCATCAGGTGTTGCTTCTATCACTGATCCGGTAGCTCTTGCATCACTTCTCCTAAGTGCAGGTTCGTGTATTGTTGGAAGTGCACTCGACATACAGATCAGCAAGGATGGATATGTGACAACCGAAAAACTCGGAGCGATCGCATCACTTTTAGGTGTGGCCAATTCATTTACATTTACCGGATCTGATTCTGTAAAGTTCGCGCACAAGGCAACTATCACACAGGAAGGTAACGGCGCAGTACTGTCAGGTGCAACTGTTGGGGTTGGTGCGACGTTGTGTATTGAGTCTGGAACCCTCGGCATCTATTATTGCCCTGTACCTATCGCATCAGATGGTGCGGCGCTTAGCATTGCAAAGGCGGGATACGTGACAAACATTTCATCAAGTGTTGGAAACCGTACTGCATTGACCGATGTGCAAGGAACGATTTCTCCGTCCAATATCTTGTTTCAGGTTAAGATATCTGTCGCCGACGAGTTGGGAAATAGCATCACTCCGACAACCATAACATTTGACGGACTAGTACCCGTTGCATCATCTTCTAACGTGTATTATTTTGCGCCAACTTTGGGTCTAAATAAGGTAGTGGTTATTACAAGTCCTGGATTTATTTCAAGTGGACTCACAAATAGTAGTTTGGCAAATGTATCCGCCAGTACGACCGGACAGACAACTCTGACTTTAGGTGCAAATGCTACAAGTTCATTGCCTGTTACGATAGGACAAACAGTCACACTCAAGGGTCTAGAATATGCGCTTAAATCAGTCGCTCTAAAATCAGAGCTTGGTGGAACCATAACGGGTATTGCCAACGGTACTCCGAGTGTTGTATCTGTTGATATTGCTCTTAGTTCGGCCGGCGGTGCTTCTGTTATAGCTTCAGCTGTGGCAAATGACACTCTATATATTGCAGCTACAGGGGACGGAAGTGGTAACGACAGCATTGGTATCAAACTTTCTAACGTAACCGTTGACGGCGGATCTGCAAATAGCTCCTCTTTGGTTATTGCCACGACGACCGATGTCTCGAACTTACTGACGGCTGCCACAAGTCAGACAACATTTGGAATAGGGCAAGCTTTGGGAAATATTCAAACCGCTACAGGCTTCGGATATCCATTAAAGGTTACTTTGAATGACGAGCTCGGCAATGCGATTTTGATATCATCTCTCGCGACCGCAACGCTTGGAGGCATCGCAGTTTCTACGAGTACTTCTAACACTGCCTATTTTGCAACCACCACAACTGCTGCTGCTTTATCATTTACAAAAAATGGATATGTATCATCTGCAACGACAAACACTGGATTGAACACTGTTACGATAAATCAAACAGCAACGACTTCGATAACTTTTGGAAATAATTCTGCGATGACTTCTGCTGTAACTGTAGGGAATGGTGCAAGTGCTCAAGGTTTGCAATTTTCCCAAAAGATAACGCTACAGACTGAAGCGGGCGAAAATCTTACAGGAGCGACGGTGACTGCTGGATCCGCAAATACGGTATGTACAATCTCCTCAAACCTCGCATATTGTCCGGTACCCGCAAGTGAGGACGGTATTGCAAATGATGTTCATGTTACAAAAACAGGATTCATAACAAGTACCACAGGTGACACAAGCAATCGTACTGACAACAACAGTGCACAATCAACCCAAATCGTTTCTGACACACAGTATGCTCTTAAGGTCATAGTTAATGACGCAAACGGAACAGCTGTGACAGGCGCGACGGTAACTCATGGTGGAGTGTCAGCTGCAACTTCGGTATCAAATGCGTACTATTTTACAACAACAGGAGCAGGTGTGTTGATCGTATCCAAAACAGGATATGACAGCTTGAACACGTCGATAGATACAGGTTTGGCAAATGTCGGAATCTCGAGTTCTGCTCAGACCACAGTAACCCTTACAGGGTCGACTCCTTTTACAGGAAATCTTTCAAGTGGGGGTAGTTCTGCAACAGGTAGAGGTTTGATTGCAACAGTTGTTTCGGTGGTATCGTCGGGAGGTGGAAGTGGTTCGGGGACATCTTCGTTTTCAGCAGGTTCATCAAGAGGGGATGCAAGTGTACCTGCTTCTTTGTTGACAAATGTAAAGACGGCGATCACGACTCAAAATCAAAATGTATTAAATAAAAGTATTGTTGCTACTAAGTGTGCTTTTGGAAAAAATCTATCGCTAAACGATACAGGAAGCGAGGTTACCAAGCTGCAAAAGTATCTAGAATCAAAAGGACTGTTGATTATGTCAAAAAATGCCGCCTGGGGGACATTTGGCCCAAAAACAAAGTCAGCGCTCGTTAAGCATCAAGGAAAGGTGAAGGTTCCTACTACTGGATATTTTGGTCCGATGACGAGAACTGCGAGCTGTAAAGGGGTGTAGTTTTGGTTGAACTGATCGTGACCCACAGTCCTCCTGAAAACCTTGAGGAATTTATTGGCCAAAAACACTTCAATCAAATCAGTTTTTTTATTAACGACGTAGAGTGAGAGAAACAAAAGTAAGTATACTTTTGTTTCCGAACCTAGGAAGTTAACGGTCAATACCCCAAGGCTCTGCCTTGGCACATGGAACGAACAAAGTTCGTTCCATGTGATACCTCGATGCAAAGCACTGGGGTTGTATTCATTACCGCCCTACTTCATTAAATGATTAAGTGATTTATTAAGTGTCGACCAAGTGTTTTTGAGAGATGACAATGATTCCTCACCTTTTTCTGTGATAGAATAATATTTTCGAGGTGGTCCAGATAATGATTCCTCCCAGGCATGTGTCAAAAGGTCTGCTTGGCGAAGACGTGACAAGAGGGGATAGAGTGTGCCTTCAACTACAATTAAGTTCGCCGCTTTTAATTCATTGATAATTTCAGTGGCGTATTTCTGCTTCTTGGTTAGAATGAGTAAAATACAAAACTCGAGCATGCCTTTGCGCATTTGAGATTTTTGATTTTCTAATTCTTTTGTCTTTTGTGTATCCATGGGTGTAATGTATCATATGGTACTAGGCAGTACAAGGTAGTATATTAATACAACACACGAAAACCAATACTTGGCAGCAGGATATTGAAACCGCTAAAAGTGGTATAATATAACCATGTCTACACATAAAATTATAACAATTATATTAATCATCCTAGCCCTCTTTTTAGGGATTAGTATTTATATGCAGAATAAAGCAGGTGAGCTCATAATTCCCAACATCGAAGAATCTATTCCAACTACAACCACACCTGTACCAACCTCAACAACATCACCACAAACTACACCTACAAAACCAGCAGAAGTATTTTCAAAAGAGGTTACCTTATCTAGTATAAACTATTATGAATTTCCCGATGGAGCTTCCTTGTCTCTTAAGCAAGTAAATGATTCACGATGTGCATCAAATGTGAATTGTATATGGGCGGGAAATATAATCGCATTATTTAATCTTAAAAAAGAAAACTACAATGAGACTTTTGAATTGAAGTTTGGTGCAGGTGTTGATGTTTCAGAATTTTCTTACGGTGAATATAAAATTAAAATAACTGCTGTTCAACCAGATAGAGGTCCACAAAACCAAATATTAACTCAAAAGGATTATAAAATAACTATTACGATTTCAAAATAAGGTATTGAAATAGTAAAAAAATTATCCACTATGCTATTATTATAAATATATTATGAAATTCTATGAAAGATTTTTATTATTAATCACACTGCTTGTATCTTTTACATACATCTATGCAGTTGATCAGAATGAAGATCTTGTGAGTTTGATAAAACCTGCAACTGTGCAGATTATTAGTTCAACAAAAGGTTCGATAGGTATTCCAGATTTTGTTTTTGATTATGAAGATAAAACAATATCAACGACAACCAAGGTGGATAGTTTTAGTACGACAACAATAGACAAAAGTGTGGAAGGTACAGGCTTTATTATTTCCTCTGATGGAATAATTGTTGCAAATTCAGAGACATTTATAGGTACCGTGCATACTATATATAGGTCAACAGTTGAAAAATATTTACGCAATGTGCATAATAAAGACCCTAAAGATCAGGGATATGCTGATGCATACAGCATTATATATAAGTATCTTGCGGAAAATTCTGTTGAAGATGTTAAAACGGATATTAAGATTGTGCGCCCTAAAACTGGTGGTTATGATGCAGTTGTTTTGTATTCAAGCTCTACATTTGAAAGTGATGATCGTGGTATTGCATTACTAAAAATTAATACAGATAAATTACCTTCAATCTACCTATCTGATTCTCCTGCAAATATGGGTGAAAAAGTATACTCAATGAGTTATCCGTTATTGGAGCAGCTAGTTTCGGAACCGGTCTTTAATCAAGGAATCATAAATACAATAAAAGATAATCAATATCAAACAAATATACCTTCACTTGATGGATCAAAAGGAAGTCCTGTTATTGATCAAGATGGAAAGATAATTGGATCATTGACGTCATCTGGTTTTGTTATCCCAGTATCTGCGATTAAAGAAGCACTTGCGTCAACAAGTATTTCATTGAACCCAAGTCTATATATTACTCATTATCAAAATGGTTTAGCGTTATTGGAAAATAATCACTGCAAAGCAGCTCTTGAGGAATTTGAGAAAGCACAAGATGTGAATCCTGATTTTTCTGTAGAAGAATTTATAAAACCGAAAAAAGATCTATGTGAGTCAATCATAGCTTCAGGTCAATCAAGAGATACTCTTTGGGATGAAATTATGTTCATATTAAAAACTAATGCATCAAATGTGTATTTGTGGGGAAGTATCATTGGATTGTTTATTTTATCAGTATTGTGTAACAGATATTTTTTAAATCGACTTCGAAAGGACGAAGAAAGGATGGGTATAATCACTAGGCAAGAAGTTGTTGCTGATGATGGGATTGAAATTCTGCGTAAATCAAGTTCACGTGGAAGTAGGTCTAAGATTTCTACCGAATTTCGCGTAAAGGAAATTTTTGATCCTTTAGAATCAGAGTTATCTGAAAAAACAACCAAGATTGACTCCATGTTCAAAAAACCTGAAAAAGTTGAAGTGCTGACACGTCTTGAATCTGCTCCTGATGTGATAAAAGTTCCAAAAGCAATACAACCTGATAACTCTCTTGTGATTATTGCACCATTTAAAACATTAAGTGTACCTATAACCCAAAAAATTAAAAAAATTACAGAGTTGCAGAAAGTTATCACAACAGATCTACCACCTGTAAAAAAAGAGGATATGAAGATAGAGGATCCCGGGAAACCCACTAAGAGGAAATAAAAACCCTTACCACAAGGGTACTTCTGTTTTGATAAATCAAAACAAGTCGCATAAAAAATAAACCATCCCTAACCAGGATGGTTTATTTTTTTATGTGTGATTTCTATTTCTCAATAACTAAACTGTCTGCACTTATTCTCACTTTTGTAAGAGATGATTGTGCATCATTGGTAGATCTATAACCTACTGCTACCACAACTACAGATTTTAAATTAAGTTCTTTTAAGCCCAGTATTTCGTCAAATTGTGTCGAATCAAATCCTTCCATCGGTGATGCGTCGATTCTCTCCAGTGCAGCTGTTGCCAGTAAAACTCCTAGACCGATGTATGCCTGTTTTGTTGCCCAGGCTGTATTTTCTTCGGCTGAACGAGATCCAACACTTCCTTTAATAATATCAGCATATCCAGATAAAGATTCGATTGGTACATTTCTAGCTTTTGAAACTTCATTCATAAATTCGTTTATGTCAGCTTCACCTAAATTTGTTTTGGCTGCGAATACTAAAAATTCAGAAGCATCTGTAACTTGAGTTTGACCCCACGCTGCTGCTTTTAACTTTTTACGAGTGTCTGCATCTTTAACATGTATCAGTTTATATGTTGGTAAGCCAAATGAAGAGGGGGCTAGTCGTACAGATTCGATCAATGTTGAAACCTGAGGGCTGTCTAATTTTTTTGTTGTATCGTATGCTTTTGTTGCATATCTCCAATTTAATGCATCTATTATATTTGCCATGTATTTTTTGTTGTATTTATTTTGTAATAGCTCTTAGTATAGTCCCTTTACTTTCATTTGTAAAGTAACTAAAAAAATGTTACTTTATATACATGTTTAGGACGAAAGCTCAGCAAAAGAAAATCTGTACAAATTGCCCTATAGCCAAAGCATCTGACTTGGTGGGTGACTCTGTGGTGCTTATTATTATTCGTGAACTCCTTACAGGTTCTAAAAGATTTGGTGAAATCCACGAGGTTCTTGGTGGTGTAAGTACTCGAACATTAACTGAAAAATTAAAGGTTCTAGAGGAAAATAAACTGGTTCTACGCCTCGAATTTAAGCAAAAACCTCCACACGTTGAATATTCATTAACGGTAAAAGGTAAGGGTTTGAAAAAGGTTGTGAATGCGTTGTCTGATTATGGACAAAAGTTTCTATAATAGGTATAATATAAACATGAAATCAACAAATATAATAATCACAATAATAATTTTAACATTGATAGCTGGAACTGTATATGTTCTAAGTGATAAAAAAGTAGATGATAGTATGATGATGAAAGATGAAAAAAAACAGGTTATGGAGGTTATGGAAAAAGAATCTATGATGAAGGCATCTTCTTCAGATTCATCTACAATGTCAGATGACAAAATGATGACTGTTAAAGGTGGTGTATATGAACTATATTCACCTGAAAAATTAGTAAATGCAAAAACAGGTGACGTAGTATTATTCTTTAAAGCAAATTGGTGTCCATCATGTAGAACAGTTGATGCTGATATAAAATCAAATTTAAATCAAATTCCTAAAAATCTTACATTATTAGAATTGGATTATGATAAATCATCAGATCTTAAGAAAAAGTATGGTGTTACATATCAACATACTTTTGTACAAGTTGATTCCGATGGAAATATGATTAAAAAATGGTCAGGTGGTTCAACATTAAACTCAATAGTAAAAGAAATAATATAATAAATGTTACTGCTCATAGTATCTTTTATAGCTGGAATATTAACCATACTAGCACCATGTATATTGCCAGTACTTCCGGTTATACTCGGTAGTTCGGTAGGGGACAAAAAGGCCAACAAAAAGAAAAGTCTAACAATAATATTTTCTCTTGGTGTATCCGTGGTACTTTTTACACTTTTACTAAAGGTAAGTAGTTCGTTTATTGATATTCCAGAATATACTTGGAAAATAGTATCAGGATGTATTATTCTTATACTCGGTCTGATAACAGTTTTTCCATCTCTTTGGGAAAATAAATACATCGCCAAACTTTCGAGAAAATCAAATATAGCACTTGGAAAAGGTGATCAGAAAAAAAGTTTTACAGGCGATGTAATAGTAGGAGCATCTTTAGGTCCAGTGTTTTCTACATGTAGTCCAACATACTTTATCATCCTGGCAACAGTTCTACCTGCAAGTCCTTTTCTTGGTTTTGTATATCTTTTAGCGTATGTGTTCGGTTTATGTTTATCATTGTTATTGATTGCCTTAATAGGACAAAAGATTGTAGACAGGCTTGAGTTGTTTGCAAATCCGGATGGTTGGTTTAAAAAAGTTCTCGGTGTGTTGTTTATATTAGTTGCGATTGCAATATTCACAGGATTTGATAAAAAGCTCCAGACTGTTATATTGGATAATGGATTTTTTGATGTAACGAAGATTGAACAAATGTTACTAGATTCTAAAGATAAAAAAAGTTCAACCTTTAACTAACTATGTTAAAAATCAAGGTATTAAAAACTACGAATAATTACCATCCAGCAGCCAAGTCTTTTTGACTAAATCAGAATAGAGGTGATACCTTGATGCTCTGCATTGAGGTTGTATTTACTTTTGAAGGTTACCCTTATTTGTATATACGCAGGTCGAGATGAAAATATTAACAAGTGTGATACCATGCATATAATGATCGAAATTATCCATGAAGAAAAAGATTTTGTTATCATCAATAAACCAGCTGGTTTGATAACCCATAGTGACGGAAGAAAAAAAGAGGAAGTAGATTCTGTTGCTTCTCAGATTTTAAAATTGTACCCTCAAACCAAAGATGTAGGGGAGAAGGATGATAAATTTGAAAGACATGGGATAGTACATAGATTAGACTCGGATACTTCCGGAGTGATGATCATTGCTTTGAATCAAGAATTTTACACATATATAAAGGAGCAGTTCAAAAGTCATAAAGTTGAGAAGGAATATAGAACTCTGGTGTATGGTCATTTCAAATCCCCAAAAGGTTGTATTCAAGAATCTATTGGGCGCAGTCAGTCTGATTTTAGAAAATATGTCTGCGGTCGCTTTGCTCGAGGGGAGCTTCGTGAAGCTGTTACATATTTTGAAGTATTGAAAGAATTTGAATTGAGGGGGGTAAAATATGCCTATGTATCCGTTAAGCCTAAGACGGGTCGTACGCATCAAATCAGAGTACATATGAAGCATATTAACCATGGTATACTGGCAGATAGATTATATATGCCAAATCACAAGGACAATCTCGGTTTGAAAAGACAGGCTCTTCACGCCTTCAAAATAACCTTTACAGATATGGCCCATGTGGAGAGGGTGTTTGAAGCACCATTGGCACCAGATATAGGGTGTGTACTCAAGCAATTTGACATGAAATCTTAATTTGATATACTTCTGGTATAAGACTTAACGACAGAAAATTAACAATCGGCTTTGCTGCGGGCTTACTGGAAACGGTAGGTACTCATGGATGAAGCCGCGAGCAATCGATTGCTCGCCGTGCCGTCATCCTAAGTCTCGTAAAAAACTATCCTTGTGGTAGTTTTTTGCTTTTTTGAAGATGTATCGAGCATATTTCTAATCTGGAATCTATCATATCGGCTACGATCCTTATGCTGTATTGAGCCCGGTCTAAAGGTTGTTTGCTGTATACGATTCTATTATTTGCCTGGATAATGACACTATCAGCGAAAATATAGGTTTTAACGATGTTGTCTGTTATGAAAAATAAACGGTTTAAGATTTCACCTGTACTGTATTTTTTAACCAATTCTTTCTTTCGGCTTTCTACAAAATGCTTTAAAGACCGCCTTGAAATAAACAATGAATGGGAAGCATCTATCTGCAAGAGCTCGGTTTGGTGTTCAATATAATCACCGCTCTCCATGCCATAATAAAGTTTTATGAGTTTTTTAATTATTTCAATATATAAGCTATGCACCTAAAGATGATACAAAAACAGGGTTAAAGTTTTGATAAAGACTTTATAAAGAAACGCTGAAGAAAGACCCAGTCAGAATGCTTGATTTAATAACGCAAATATGTTAATAATTAGTCTATTATGGCTATAACATTATCGACATTAGACAAAACAACAAGAAAAACACTTGATTTAAGAACAGGTGATACTATTAAAGTACATCAAAAGATTCAAGAAAAAGGTAAAACTCGTATACAGATCTTCGAAGGAATGATCTTGGCACGTAAGCATGGAACAGAGGCCGGTGCTACATTAACTGTTAGAAAATCAGCTAACGGATACGGAGTAGAAAGAATCTTCCCTCTATATTCACCAATGATCGACAAGATTGAACTTGTGAAGAGATCTAAAGTAAGAAGAGCTAAACTATACTATATAAGAGATAAGGCAGTTAAAGAGATCAACAAGCGTCTAAAAATGCAAATGGTTAGAGCTCCTAAAAAAGACGCCTTGGCGGCAGCACCGGACAACGATTTATTAGATGAAACTCCAGAAGATATCGACATGGAGAAAGTTGCAGAAATTGAAAAAGCAGCAGAATAACATTCCCGAAACGGGCCATACGTACAAAATATACAGGATCATAACAGAGACCTGTATTTTGATATATAAAAAATTTGGATTTACACCGCTGCAAGTTTTGGAAGAGGTGAGACCTTTTTTGTCTGAACAAGATCAGAAGAAGATTACATTTGTTGGCCGACTTGATCCGATGGCTGAAGGGAATATTCATCTATTGTGGAGTGGGGATATGGAAGAGAAACAGAAAATACAAAACCAAGATAAGGAATACACAGTTGAGGTTTTGTTAGGTGTACAAACTGATACGGGAGATATTTTAGGATTGATTGAATTTGTAAATGAAGAAATAGCTTTTGATTTAGAAAAATTTATTGGTCCTTTTGAATATGAGTATCCAACATATTCGTCTCCACATATTAAAAAAGTTTTAAAAGGTGAAAAAGTTATTCACAGAAAACAGAAAGGATACATTTATAGTATTGAGTCAAAGGATATACAAAAGTACAATGCTAACGAATTACAAAGAATTATTTTTGACAAATTATCACAGTGTTCTATGGAGGGAGATTTTAGATTAGATCAAGTAAAACAAGGATGGAATAACTTTTTTGAAAACAACGAAAAAGAATTTCAAGTTTTAACACTACAAGTAAAATGTAAGAGAGGAACATACATGAGAGTGCTTGCTTCGGAGCTTCGAGGGTTGGCATTGAGTATTGTGAGGGGGTAGGAGTTTATTTAAACTTAGGTTTTTCTTGAGAATTTCTTCAGCGGAAGTTTGAGGGTGTTTTTGTATGATAAGTTGATGAAACAAAAATTACCTTACCAACAATTCTTTTATATTGACGAATCCAATATATCAGTAAATACAGGACACACTGTATATGCGTGTATATTTATTATGTATTTAGATAAGGATGATATTGGTGACTATATTGTTAATTTAGAAAAAGGTTTACATATGCGTCCTGCACATTGGGTTAATATGTCTTGGAAACTAAGAATAAAATTTGCAGAAAATATTAAGAACCTAAATTTTTCTTGTAAGGTGGTATTATATAAAAATCCTGTTGTTCAAAATGAGGTTCTTGAAGATTTTTTGATGAAAATTATTATCAATAATTATTCACCTCTTAAAGTAATTATCGACGGAAAAAAGAGTGATAACTACATACATAAGTTAAAAAGCAGATTAAAATACCGGGGAATTATTATCAATAAATTATTGTTTGTTAACGACAAAGGTGATCCTTTGGTCAGATTGGCAGATTTTATTGCAGGTCTGGTAAGATCTTATATAGACAATAGGAGTGCCAACAATGAATATTTGTTTGATTTATTAAAACATAAAATAAAAATGCCCGACTAAGGGTATTTTTATTCCATGCGACAGGGCGCCAGCGGACGGTTAGGGTTTAAAACCCAGAAGATCCAAAAGGGATCTTCTGTCCCGTCGTAAGCTTGTTACTTTTATAGTATAGCACAGGTGTCAAGCTTTGAAAGAATTTCTGCATGAACCACTTAGGCGGTCATTCTTTGAGGATCTGACTTACTATGTGCACATGATATAAAATTTTAATTTGTAACCAGAAAAGTTTTTATGAAAGATAAAGAAAGTTATAAACAAAACTATTTGCATATATTTTTTAATTTAATGTATAATATAAGTATCTTTTATTTTTACAAATTAATAAAAGAGATGGATTAGCTAATTTGTTTACTCAATTAATAAAAAATAAAATTTAAATTTAAATAATATGAAAACATTAAAAAAAGGATTCACACTTATAGAACTATTGGTGGTGATCGCGATCATTGGTATACTTTCAAGTATTGTGTTGGCTTCACTTTCTTCTGCAAGAAGTAAAGGTGAGGATGCTGCAATTCAGTCAACTCTTTCAAGCATGAGAGCGCAAGCTGAGTTGTTTTACTCAAACCAGAGTCCAGGTGGTTATGGTACATCTACAACAAACTTTGCTGTTTGCCCTACAACCGCAGGTGTTACAAGTATCTTTGATTCAGCTGCTACTGGAGGACTACTTACTCTTTCAAAAGGTTTGGTTGATAAAGCTGCTGCTGGAACAACACGTTGTGGTTCACTTGGTACAACATGGACAGCAATTGCAACTTTGAGAAGTAATACAGGTCAATACTATTGTGTAGACAGTACGGGTTCAGCAAAGGTTGTTACTTCGGCTACGCCTGCAACTGGTGTTGCTGTTGTACCTTGTCCATAATCCTTTCCTTTAACTCAGAACTCCGAAAAACCACCTTCACCGGTGGTTTTTTCTTTATGTGATTTTGGTTGAAACTTTATTTTTTCTTTTAATATATTTTATCTCCCATCTGTACAATTTGAGGAATGTACAAAAAATCATTATTTATATCAAAAACAATAAGGCAGTTAAATAAAAAGGAAAAGCAGTTTCTGTGTGATGTAAAAAATGTAATTAATTTAAAAAGCGATATATCGATAGTTTCTTATTTACCGGGATACATCTCTTCCGACAGGAAGGTAAGACCGTTACTGTTGAGCAAGGATATTGTCCTGAAGATAACGGTTAAGCACGGTTATATTCATGTAAAAAACCTGTTGATTAATGCCCACGACTGGGATTATGTAATACAGAATTTAGACAGAGATAAAGATAAAATAAATCTTATTAAACTAATACCAAATTCAAATAACTTTTTACTTATAGGTGCTGTAAAAAATAATGGCTTTTTTATGCTTACTCATTTTGAAACAGAGGTCATAAAGGGAAATGAACTAAAAAGTCTCCTTGGAAGAGGAGACATGATTAGTAAGGATGCCCGACCTGGATCCTTCATATCATCAATCGAGACATCTAGTCTGTTAGAGGGGGTTTCTAACGTCATTGATAATGATAATAGTATAAACCTTCAAAGTTAAAAGTCAAATTTAGGTTTCAATTATGCGGAATTCCGTAACATTAAAACTTCTTTAGTAAAACTTTATTTTTTCTTTTAATATATTTTATCTCCCATACGTACAATTGTATGTATGAAAAATATACAAATCAACGGAAAAATAATTAACATCAATATATCTGAAAATGGAGATGATTATATCTCATTGAGTGATATGGCTCAGTTTAAGTCTGGTAGTGCATCGGCGATGGTTATTGCTCACTGGCTTTCGAATAGAAACACTCTTATGTATATAGGTATATGGGAAAAAATGTATAATCCTAATTTCAAAGTAACGGAATTCCGTTACTTTGAAATGAATGCTGGAATTAATGGATTTACTACTTCTCCATCACAGTTTATTAAGGCAACAGGAGCCATAAGTATAAAATCTTCTCTAGGGTGATATAGTACAGGAGTGTTCGCACACAAAGATATCGCTTTTGAATTTGCAATGTGGATTTCACCTGAGTTTAAGTTATATTTGGTAAAAGAATTTCAGCGATTAAAATCTGAAGAACAAAAGAACCTGTCACTTGATTGGAATGCTAAAAGAATGCTTTCTAAAATTAATTATAAAATACAGACAGATTCTATTAATCGAAATATTATTATACCTAAAGAACTTACGAAAAACCAAGCTAAATTCGTATATGCATCAGAAGCCGATCTTTTGAATATGGCTTTGTTTGGTATGACTGCAAAAGAATGGTCTGTTCAAAATCCTGATAAAATAGGGAATATAAGAGACCATGCTGATATATGTCAACTGGTGTGTTTATCAAATCTGGAAAGTATTAATGCTTTTTTAATACAAAATAATGTATTTCATCAGGATAGGATTGTTCAACTTAATCAAACTGCCATCGCTCAAATGAATATTCTTGTTCAGAATAAGGATTTAATTCAACTTGAATAATTTATTATTCTTTCAGCAAAACTTTATTTTTTCTTTTAAAATATTTTATCTCCCATCCGTAAAATAGGGAGTATGAAAAAAATATTATTAATCATCCTCACATTATCAACCCAAGTATCAGCTGATACTATTATTACTGATGCATCATATGTAAATAAGACTGTAAATTGGAGTTCGGAGAAAAGTCCATATATTATCAGAGGTAACATAACCTTGTCCTCTTCAACTTTAAATATTAACAATGCTAAAGTCATTTTTGAGAATGGCTATATGGATATTATGGATAAGAGTATTGTTGCTATAAATGACTCAGAAGTATCTGGTTTTACATTTTTGTACCCTTTAAGTTTATTTGGTTCAAGTGCAGTGATTAAAAATGTTAAATTAGATATTGATAAATTTATAGATGCATATGCGAGCAATGTTAAGATTGATGGTTTGAATAGTTATAACTCATCAAATAATGTTTTGATTAATACATACAATGATTCAGATTTAAGTATTGAAAATTCCCATATTGAAAATTATCAAGGCATCATATTGAACCTCTTTAGGGCTGGTACTGTTAATATTCAAAATACAGAATTCAAAAATAATAAAAAAGTTATCGGACTACATTATGCTAGTTCAACAACTATAAACAAGAATGATTTCGAGAATAATATTGTTGCAATTGAGTCATATATGCGTAATCTTAGTCAGGATGCAATAAACATGGAGTATAATTACTTCGAAAAAGATAACCCTATAATATATCGTGTTAAGGCAGATGCTCCTGTAAGTGAAAGGAATCTATTGGCCGGACCATTTTCCATAAGAGAATTTTCAAAAGTAAAAAACGTTAAAAAAGCCGAACTGTGCTGTTCGAACATACTGTTCTTACCCGGGGTGATGGGGAGTCGTCTATATATGTCCAGTCTCACTGAAAACCAACTCTGGGAACCGAATAAAAATACCGATGTTAAAAAACTATATCTGGATGAGTTTGGAAAAAGTATAAACAATATTTTTACGAAGGAAATTATCGCCAAGACGAATATACTTGGTGGGCTGCCGTTTGTTGATAAAGATATATACAAAGATTTTACTGAATACTTAAATAAGTTAAAAAGTAAAAACACTATAACTGACTATAATGCTGTTCCATATGATTGGCGGATGTCAGCAGATTATATATTAAATCAAGGTATAAAGCTCAAAGATAAAAATATTGATCTCGTGCAGACTATGAAAGACTTACAAAAAACATCTAAAACAGGGAAGGTAACTATTATTACTCACAGTAATGGAGGTTTAGTTGCAAAACAACTTATTCTCGAGCTACAAAAGGCTGGACTCGAGAGCGTGGTAGATAGAATTATTTTTGTTGCCATGCCGGAGTATGGTACTGCTCAGGCGATCACCGCATTGATGTTTGGTCATAATCAGTCTGTGGCTGGTGGACTTATTATGCGATCTTCTATTGCTCGAGAATTAGGAAAAAATATGCCAACCGCCTATACACTTTTACCATCAGAAAAATATTATACCTATAATGTTCATTCAGATAGATTGTTGCAGGAAACTGTTATTCGAAATTATTCTCGAGTAAATCAGGATTTGTGGAATAAGTCCAAAGAGCTCCACCTACAATTGGATAATATTATCTATCCAAAAGATATGGGTATATATCAGATTTTGGGTACAGGGGTAAGTACTCTATCCGATATTTCACTTGATGATAAAAATATATATAAAATTATTCCTCTTTATAGTAAAAATGGAGACGGGGTTGTTGAAGACCTTCATTCATCGAGGCAGGGTACAGTTATGTATGTAGATTTAAATAATACAGCATATAAACATGCGAACATTATGAATAATCAAAAGGTTATTTCACATGTAAATAGTATCTTAAATCCACCTCGTATAGATTTTCCAGAATCAGGACTAGACTACAATAAAATCATTAAAAATAATAATTACAAATTACTCCGAATTACCCCAAGTAATCCAAATAATAAATTATCTCAATACCTTACACCACTAGATATGGAACTTAGTATTGGTATAAGTAAGATTACTGATAACACGGACAATGAATTATATTTTGATCGATATAGTGCAAATACCACAAATGATTTTCGTCAGGCCTTAGAGCACCTCAATAACAACCGTTTTGAAGAATTTGATGATGGTATAAATTATCTCTATACTACTGATATGGATAATTTCTCCATAAAACCAAGAACAGATAATACAATAGATATAAGTATTTTGAAAAGTATTGATGGGGAAATATCAACAGTAGAGTATCAAGGTGTCCCTGTATTTAAAAATACCGAAATCAGCTTTGAACCTGGGAATAATTCCAATACGTTAAACATGACCCTGCCTACAACAGGACAGATTATTGAACTTGCTCAAGAAAAGTTAAAAATAGAACTCAGTCTAAATGAAAGAATAGATAAGGTTATGGCAGGAATACATTCCTCCAAAATGGAAAAATACCTCAAAGATAGGTATATAAGACGTATTGAACTCTATAGACAAAATAAAGATACGAAGTATCTTGAAACGGTTAAAAAGAGGGTAACTGATGCTATCATATCTATCAACGGATTTTTATATAGTGCTGCTTTAAAATCTCGATATGCAAAGCTCAAAGAAGATTATATCTACCTGAACTTCTTATTGCTAAAGCTTTAAAATCGTGATAATGTATCAACGTGGTCTCGAATACCATAGGTGGTATGAAAGCAATTTCAAAGCCATAAACCCTGTGTAGATTCCGGCTCTGCCTCTGGCAGAAGCCCGACCTAATTAAAAACAGAAACTTAATATAAATCAATATATGGCAATTTCAAAAAACAAAAAAGTTGAAGTTGTATCAAATGTATCTGATATCGCTCAAAAATCAGGATCATTGGTATTTGTGAATTTTCACAAATTAAATGTTGTTGAGACAGGTGAAGTTAGAAATTCACTTAGAAAAGCAGATGTTGGATACCGCGTTGCTAAGAAAACATTGATTAAAAGAGCATTGGCTGACCTAGGTATTAAAGGCGAACTCCCATCTCTAGATGGAGAAGTTGCCTTGGTATATGGAGATGACTTGCTTGCCCCTGCGAGAGAAGTTCTAGAATTTACAAAAAAATTCAAAGACAGACTTTCAATCATCGGTGGTATATTTGATAATGAATACAAATCAAAGGAAGAAATGATGTCAATCGCTTCTATTCCAGATTTCAAAACATTACAAGCTCAATTTGTTCAACTTATCAATTCACCTATACAACGATTTGTACTTGCTCTTGACGCTATTGCGAAAAAAGGAGAATAAGGCAATCAACTATATTTATTAAATAATTAAATTAAAATAAAATTATGACAGAAGAAGAAACAAACACAGCAGCAGTAGAAGCTACAACTGAAGAAGTTGTTGCAACTCCAGCCCAATTTAAAACAGTGGTAGAGGCTATCGAAAAAATGACTGTTCTAGAATTACATGAACTTGTAAAATTCCTAGAAAAGAAATTTGGCGTTTCAGCATCAGCGGTAGCCGCAGCAGCTCCAGCCGGAGGTGCCGCAGCAGCAGATGAGAAAACATCATTCGATGTTAACCTAAAAGACGGAGGTGCTAACAAGATCTCAGTTATTAAAGTTATCAAAGAAGTACTAGGTCTAGGTCTTAAAGAGGCTAAAGACTTGGTTGATGGAGCACCAGCTGTTATCAAAGCAGGTATGAAAAAAGAAGATGCAGAAGCATTGAAAAAACAAATAGAAGAAGCTGGTGGATCTGTAGAATTGAAATAATTCGACACTAATCCAACACTTATTGACCTTTTGGTCACTTTTGACAGGGAAACCGTATATATTATATGGTTTTTTTGTTTGCCTAACATTGACCCAAAACGTGATATATTTATAATATGAATAAGAAAAAATCAGCAATCAAAAAACTCGCTGCAAAACAAAGTAAGAAAGTTGTTAAAAAAGCTGTATCTACAATAAAAAAAACAGTTAAAAAAGTTATTGCAAAACAAAAATCTAGAATTAAACCAAAAGTAAAAATAGTTGTAAAACCAAAACCAAAGTTAAAACCAAAGCCGAGACCACGACCAAAACCTAAGGCTGTAGTTAAAGCTGTTGTAAAACCTAAACCTCAACCAAAACCAAAAGTTCAGATAGTTTTGAGACCGAAAGAAACTGTTATTGATTCAAAAGAAAATACAGATATGCAAATTCTTGAGAATTTGTTGGGGGGACAAAACAAAGTAAGACTTTGGAAGGTCTTTGTGTTGAATCCTGTTAAAGACTTTGTGTTAAAAGATTTGATCAGATTAACAAAAATAAAACACGACACTCTTATATTAGAGTTAAGAGACCTAATGAAGTTTGGAATCATTAAGGCTGGAAGAAAAGAAAAAGTAATATCATACAGAACTAACAGAAATTTTCCATTATTGTCAGAGATTACAGAAATGGTTCTTTCTGTTGTGCCCAGATCGGTTGAAAAGATATTAGAGAAATTGAACAGGTTGAACAGGTTGAAAGTGGTTGTACTTTCAGGTTTCTTCACCTCATCAAAATTTACAAATTCAAATCTAGACTTACTGTTGGTTTTTGAGAAAATCCCAGATAACGTAGATGTAATTGTTTCAGAGTTGGAATATAGTATTGGAAAAGAGCTCTCTTATTCTGCTTTAGATCAAACTGATTTTAAATACAGACATTCAATAGGTGATAAGCTTATTCGCGATGTGTTGGATTTTGAGCATATTGTTGCTATGGATAAGCTATCTTTCTTCAGATAATTATATGGTATAATTAGTCCGTATTAATAATTTAATAAAATATATAAAAATATAAACAAAAAAACATATGCCGACACAAATATTTAATTCAGGATTAGTGGGGAATGCAGTATCAGAATCTTATGTAAGTGTGAAAGATGCACTACTTGGATACGGTATCCTAATATTATTAGCAACAATAATTTTTGTTATAACTTGGGTGGTTGCAGACTATGTAGGTAGATTGGTAAAAAAAGTATTTGATAAAATGAATCTAGATGGTGCTTTGAAACAAGCAGGTCTTGGTGAAGTTCTACGTCGCGGTGGAGTTAACCTAAATACAGGTTCTTTCTTCGGTGGCCTATTAAAATGGACAATCATCACAGTAATGTTCCTAGCAATATTACAAATGCTAGGTCTATCTGATGTATCCATGATCATCGGTTCAATGGTTGTTCTGTATCTTCCAAAGATTGTAGTGGCAATATTGATTATGCTGGTTGCCTTTATATTAGGTGATGTATTAAAGAAGGTTGTTACAACAGGAGCAGCTAATGCACACCTTGCTTCAGCTCGAATGTTAGGATCATTAACAAAAACTTCAATAATAGTATTTGCTATATTGTCAGCTCTTGTACAACTTGGTATTGCAGTTACACTTATAAATACAGTATTTATAGGAGTAGTGGTTGCAGCTTCTCTAGCTTCTGGTATTGCATTCGGTCTAGGAGGAAAGGAAATGGCTACTCGTATGTTAAGTAGAGCTTCTGAAGAATTGACTCATAGAAGGTAATTTGACCAAAATAGCTTGACTTTAAGGTCACACTATGCTATCATCACTTATGTGAGGTCGGGGGAGGATGTTAGGCAACTAACAAAAACCTCCGAATTCCAAACGAAATGTGAAAAGGGCTCTCGGCTTCGGCCAAGAGGCCTTTTCATTTGGTCAATTTTGGTTGTTTTGCTAAAATAGGCAAACAGGTCTATAATATATAGACGTATTCGTTAACATAGTCGACTAGCCACTGCACTCACATTAACATTTCGTTTGGAGCTCGCATTCGGCTAGTCGACCATGGGTGTGAATACTAAAACTAAAAAAAATACTGGCAAGAATAATACCGCGCTGAATTTTCACATAGTCTCTCTTTTTCCGGAGTCTTTTGAGTCATATATAGATAAATCAATCATTGCTCGTGCAATAGAAAATAAGTTCATACAAGTAGATTTTTATAATCCAAAAAAGTTTGCTAGTGCTAACAAGGGAGGGATAACTAAAGTCGATGACAGACCATATGGAGGAGGTCCAGGAATGGTTATCCAAGCTGAGCCGGTGATCAAAAGTATTGAGAAAATTTTAACAAAAAAAACTATAGTTAAAGCAAAAACATTGATCATTTTTTTATCTCCATCAGGCGTTCAATTTGATACGGAACTTGCTACAAAATTTTCAAAAAAATATAAAGATATTATCATTGTTTGTGGACGCTATGAAGGTATCGATGCACGGGTAAAAAAAGTTTTTAAAATGATAGATATATCTGTCGGTCCATGGGTAACTACTGGTGGTGAATTGCCTGCACTGATCATGATTGATGTGATTGCTCGACAAGTTGAAGGTGTTCTTGGAAAATTTGAATCGAGAGAAGAAGCTCGAGTGTCTTCATCTGAAGTGTATACTCGTCCTGAAGTTTTAATGTATAAAAATAAGAAATATAAAGTACCTAAAGTTTTGTTGTCAGGTAATCATAAGGAGATTGATGCGTATAGGTTAGGGAAGGGAGAGAATTAATACACAGTATCATGATCACCAACATACAAAAGATGAACAACATTTTTATTTTTACCGTATTCAAAAATGATCCGTATTTTATAATTTACAGAAAAAGAATACGAATTATCCATATTTTTCAGCTTGTGAACTTTTAAAGATATGTGATTCTCTTTGTTGGAAAATTTTTCAATCTTTTCCTTTATATCCGAACACAAGCTGGGGCTTAATTTTGTATACATTCTTAAAAAATGCGGGGTGTACAATATTTCTATCATGTTATGTATTTTACTTAAAACCCTTAGATAGTTCGTCCAAATTACCTTTTAATAATTTTCCAGCTTTTGCTTCTGCTTTGGCATCTAGTATCTGCCTTATGAACACGTCTTCCTTCATGTTTTGGATGGCGCGTCGAACAAGATCAGCTTTGCTTGAAGCCTCCCCGAGCCTTACCTGGCTGTTTATAAAGTTATTTAATTCAGCTGTTATTGGTATCGTTATTGTTGTCATGATACTAGTATATAGTACTATAAGTTAGTATGTCAAGAGATGACGTTTAAGTCATTTGGAAAATATTGCTCCCCTATAGTTTCTGTGCAAAAAAACTCAAGTACCAGGTTTATATCAAGAATCTTTTCAAAAATATTTTTTAAGGGACAATCATCTAAAAATTGTTATTTTATAAGTGTTTTTATAGTTATCTACATGTCCTTTACAAAAAGTAGAGAAATCCCCATATAAAAGCTTGACTTTGTTTTAGATTTGTATATAATAGACGTCCATACAGTATGATAATAAAGACTCAACAAGAGCGGATATAAAGACCCAAGCAATAGCTTAAAGTTTTAATATCCGCTTTTCACGAGAGCGGATTTTTCTTCGCAAATTGACAATTACAAACCTTGGCGTAAACAAATTGTTGAGTAAACAATTTGGCAATCGGGATTTCTCAGGAAAGCCCCCGGTTGAAAAATTAGGTAAACGCACAAGGATAATTAACATACATTTTCACGATTGTGGTATATGTATTTCCTAATAGAAATACAAGGGTGGACGGTGGATGCCTTGACACAACATGGCGACGAAGGACGTAGCACGACAACGATAAGCCTCGGGGAGATGTCTAGCAATCGCTAATCCGGGGATTTCCGAATAGGGAAACCTATGAGAACTTGATTCTCATGTTTTAACATTAAGTTAATTCGCAAACTCAGGGAAGTAAAACATTTCAGTACCTGAAGGAAAAGAAAACAAGCACGTATGTGCACCATTTCCTAAGTAGCGGCGAGCGAAAAGGAAACAGCCCAAACCGTAGCTTTCCGATGCATCACGTTTTTATTTTTAGATTTATCTATTGATATTAGCTTGATGCATTGGGTAGCTTGGTGTTGTAGGGCAGTAGATGAATATTTATATTCGAAGAGTTACAAAGTATAACGTTAGCAGAATAAGCTGGAAAGCTTGACCCTAGAAGGTGATAGTCCTTTATGCGAAAACGTTATATCTCTTACTACTGTTCCTGAGTACCCCAGGACACGAATAGCTTGGGGGAATCCAGCAGTACTAACTGCTAAGGCTAAATACATGTTGTGATCGATAGTGAACAAGTACCGTGAGGGAAAGGTGAAAATTAGTCCGGGAGGACGATGAAATAATACTGAAACCGTCACACCTACAAGGAGTCAGCGCGGGCATTTATGTCCGTCATGGCGTGCCTATTGAAGAATGAGCCAACGAGTTAATATATATGGCGCGGCTAAGACCGAAAAGGTCGGAGTCACAGGGAAACCGAGTACTAATAGTGCGTCTTTGTCTTATATATTAGACCCGAAGCCAATGCGAGCTTATCATGGACAGGGTGAAGTCTGTCGAAAGACAAATGGAGGCCCGAACCCGTATGTCGTTCAACTCATTGGGATGATCTGTGATAAGAAGTGAAAAGCTAATCGAGCTTGGTAATAGCTGGTTCTCTCCGAAATAGCTTTTGGGTTAGCGTCACGTGTTCCTCTTAGGGGTAGAGCACTGGAAGAGTTCGACAGGGAGCAATCTCGCGAACTCTATCAAACTCCGAATACTAAGAGTTAAGAACGTGGCAGTTAGACCGTGGGGGCGAAGCTTCACTGGTCAAAAGGGAAACAGCCCAGATCCATACTTAAGGTCCCTAAATCTATGCTCAGTGCTAGTAAGGATGTAAGATTTCTTTGACAATGAGGAGGTTTGCTTAGAAGCAGCAATCCTTTAAAGATAGCGTAACAGCTCACTCATCAAGAGATTTTGCGCCACAAATGATCGGGGCTCAAGCATAGTACCGAAATTTGGGATTTATAAATTCTTAGGAATTTATGAGTGGTAGGAGAGTGTTTGCATCGCGATGAAGGGAAAGGGGTGACCCATCCTGGAGCATTGCAAAGTAAGAATGTTGGCACAAGTAACCACAATCGATGTGAAAAACATCGACGCCGAAAGATCAAGGTTTCCTCAGCTACGATTGTCGACTGAGGGTTAGTCAGGCCTAAGGGGATGGAGAGATCCGAACCCGATGGACACATGGTTAATATTCCATGACTTTGATATAGAGTGACGGAGTGACGGAGTGTAGTATATAACGCTGGTTATTGAATTCCAGTTTGGGTTATAAGATCGCAGCTTAGGTAAATCCGGGCCGCTGACTTTAATGTCGCTATCAAGTAACTTGACGTAAGGTTATAAAGCACGCTTCCAAGAAAAGCTTCTAAACTTATCTATATTGAAACTGTACCGCAAACCGACACAGGTGATCAGGTCGAGTAGACCAAGGCGAACGAGTGAGAGGTCTTCAAGGAACTCGGCAAAAAAGCAACCGTAACTTAGGGATAAGGTTCGCCTACCGCAAGGTAGGCCTCAGCAAAAGTTTTTCCAGCGACTGTTTATCAAAAACACAGCTCCCTGCGAACTCGCAAGAGTATGTATAGGGGGTGACACCTGACCAATGCCAGAAGGTCAAATATTGGCGGTAACATAGCAATATGGTGCTGACCGATATAAGCCCTGGTGAATGTCGGCCGTAACTATAACGGTCCTAAGGTAGCGAATTTCCTTGTCGGGTAAGTTCCGACGCGCACGAATGGTGTAACGACTGGAAAACTGTCTCGAAGACTCGCTCGGTGAAAATGCAATAGCGGTGAAGATGCCGCTTACCTGCAGTTAGACGAAAAGACCCTAGAAGCTTCACTACAGCTTGGTATTGAATATACGTTTTTATTGCGTAGAATAGATGGGAGAATTTGAAGCATAGATTTTGGTTTATGTGGATTCGTCAGTGAAATACCATTCTATAAAAGTGTATATTCTAACCTGAGAGGCAAAAACTCTCAGGAACAGTATCTGGTGGGTAGTTTTAGTGGGGCGCTATCCTCCCAAAAAGTAACGGAGGAGTTTACTAAGGTCCACTAGGCGCGGATGGAAACCGTGCCGATAGCGCAATGGCACAAGTGGGCTTAACTGTGAGACGTAAATGTCAAGCAGATACGAAAGTAGAACATAGTGAACCGACCCTATGCATTAGATGCAGGGGAAGATTATCTGACAAAAGCTACTCTAGGGATAACAGGCTAGTTCCGCCTAAGAGTCCTTATCGACGGCGGAGTTCGGCACCTCGATGTCGGCTCGACTTATCCTGGGGCTGGAGAAGGTCCCAAGGGTTTGGCTGTTCGCCAATTAAAAAGTCACGCGAGCTGGGTTCAGACCGTGTAGGTCCCAATATCATTTATATTTATTATATATTTTACGCAAGTAATTTATCTATCATTTATATTTGCATTGGTATTTACACAGTCTGAATCCACACGAGGAAAATAAAATAACTAACAAAGAATGTTGAGATTAACCATACTATTAAATTAGAATATTGCGGCGGTCACATATAGAAATATATATGATATAAAGTTAACTAATATCGGTGAAATCCTACTACGAAATGTAGAGGACAATACCGAGGGAAGCTGTAAAATGCACCCGTAGAGACTACACGTTAACCATCTTACCTCATGTGAGAAAGATGATGATATAGTCCAATGCACACAGTAATGTGTGAAAGACATGCGCAAGACAGGTTGGTCTCCTATCTACTGCAGGCGTTGATATTTGAAGGGATTTGTCTCTAGTACGAGAGGACCGAGATGAACTGACCTCTGGTCTACCAGTTGTCGCGTCAGCGGCACCGCTGGGTAGCTATGTCGGGAATGGATAAGCTCTGAATGCATCTAAGAGCGAAGCCAGCCCTAAGATTAGATATCGTTATGAGACTCGTGAGAGATTATCACGTTGATAGGCACCAGATGTAAGCATAGCAATGTGTTTAGTCGAGGTGTACTAATTAGTCCATACTATTAGGAAATATGTATATCCAATCGTGAAAGTGTATGTTAATTAAATTGTAATTGTCAATTTTAAAAATTGAAAATAAATGAAAAAGTATCGACTTTTTTGTTCTGGTGACTCGTTGGAGGGGCCACACCTGATCTCATTCCGAACTCAGAAGTTAAGCCCTCTTAAGGCGATGGTACAAGCTTTACGCAAGGAGAGTAGCTTGTCGCCGGAACAAAGTAGTCGATTTTTTTCTAGCTTAGTTTAATCAAAACAAGAATGTAGGTGGCCTTAGGTCCTATTCTTATATTGGCAAATCCAGTAGCTAGATGTTCTCCCAATAGGGAGTTTTTTTATTGCCTACGATATAATTTTATTCCAACACTACCCCACATCTGGTATACTGATACACATGACAAACACAAAAAACAACCAGCGCTGGCTTCAAAGACTTGATAATCTCGATAGTGTTTTATTGCAATTACAAAAGGAACTGTCCGATCCTCAAAAAGAGTTCTCGCTCATAGAGCGAACAGGCATAATTCATTTTTTTGAAATGGCTTTTGAGCTATCTTGGAAAACGCTTAAAGATTTTTTCGAATACAAGGATATAGAAGTTTTTTCGTCCCCTCGGGATGTTATAAAGCATGCAGGAAAACTTGAATTGCTTGATAGTGAACTATGGCTAACCATGCTTGAAGACAGAAACCTTTCAAATCATACCTATGATGAAAAATTATCAATAGAGTTGTTTAATGACATAAAAGAAAACACATATGTAGGTTTATTTAAAAAATTAAGCAGTGCATTACATGCGCTGAATCAATAATATATGGGACTTGAAGATAAATATGTAAATGAAATAAAAACAGCTGGTAAAAAATACGGTATACAAAAAATTATACTGTTTGGTTCTAGAGCGTTAGGAACTCAAAAAAAACATTCAGACGTTGATATTGCAATATTGTGTTCAGATCGAAAAACCTTTTTAAACTATAAGACATACTTAGAATATGAGACGTCTATACCGTACACGTTTGATGTTATTCGCTTAAGTGACATAACTCATAAAAAATTATTGAAGCATATAGAAGATCACGGTATTTTGCTGCAATAAGCTCCACCACCTAAACTTTTTATGGTATAATCCGTTTATGTTATCATGGTCAGCTAAAAGAAAACTCGTTATCATTTCAATACTTGTTATACTCTTCGGAACCCCGATATCTCTTTATATATACAAGAAAATGCAAAAACCTCCATCATGTAATGATGGTATTCTAAACCAAGATGAAAGAGATGTAGATTGCGGTGGTATTTGTCGTATTGCGTGTTTTGCAAATGTAAAAGCCGAGCCGGATATTCAATGGGCTCGGGCATATTATGTTGCAAAAGGTGCATATAACCTAGTTGCTTACATACAAAATCCAAACATAGATTATATCTCTCAACCATCAAAATATATTTTTAAAGTGTATGACGATAAAAATGTTTTGATTGCAACACGTGAAGGTGAGGTTGGGATTCCAACATCTAAAATATTTCCAATCTTCGAAGCAACAATTCAAACAGGAGAGATTATTCCTAAACTTGTTACATTCGAATTTGTTGAGCCTGTTACTTGGATAGAATATTTTGGAAACAAACCAGAACTTGAAGTTGTGGAGCAGCGACTGTCTCGAATGGACACTGCACCAAAACTGGATGCTAAGATTGTAAACAGAACTTTGAAGTCATATAGAAATGTTGAAGTCGTTGCAATTATTTACAACGAGGAGGGAAATGGTATCTTGTCATCACGAACATTTATCGATAGTATAGGGGATAAAGGTGAGGCATCAGTTGTGTTTACCTGGCCAGAGCCGATAGGGTTTAAACCTTCAAAGATAGAGGTTATTCCGAATTTGGCTTTAAAACAGTATAAATAATGATTAGATATTTTCAAAGTATAAAAGTAGATTGGTATTTAATATTACCTGGCTTAATCCTATCAGTTTTGGCCTTGTTTACATTGATATCTTTTGGAGAAGTTTCGACACGTTTTATTAAGCAATCCATTTGGGTTTTACTAGGGCTTGGACTTTTCATATATTTACAGAAAACTAATTTGTATATATTAAAGAATAGAAAATTTGTTATGGGTTTATATATATTATCTATAGTATCTCTTCTTGTTCTGTTTGTGACAGGACACGTTGCCAAGGGTGCACAATCCTGGATTAAGCTTGGATTCTTATCTATTCAACCAACTGATCCTGCAAAACTAGCATTGATATTATTGTTGGCAAAATATTTTTCAAAAAGATATGTAGAGATTTCTGTATTCAAACATGTTTTTATTTCTGGATTATATGCAGGGGTTTTAGGACTGCTTGTTTTACTCCAACCTGACTTTGGATCAGCAGTAACGATCTTTGCTATTTGGGGAGGAATTATTTTTATCTCAGGATTGTCTAAAAAACATATTATATTTTTGGCAACAGTATCTTTAGTTGTTTTAACTGTGGGTTGGAACTTTGCATTCAAACAATATCAAAAAGATAGAGTGATAAACTTTATTCATCCAATGCGAGATATTCGAGGATCGGGATATAACCAATATCAAGCGGTGATTGCGGTTGGATCAGGGCAAATGCTTGGAAAAGGTATTGGGTATGGTACGCAATCAAAATTAAAGTTCTTGCCAGAATATCAAACTGACTTTATTTTCTCAGCTTTTGCAGAAGAGTGGGGGTTTGTTGGTGTTTCAATTGTGTTACTGTTGTTTCTCACGATTTTGTTGCGTACGCTTTTTGTGGCGATGAATGCAGATTCGAACTTTAAAGCATTGCTTTGTGCGGGTGTATTTATTTTCTTCGGAATTCACGTTTTTATAAACATAGGAATGAATCTGGGGGTTATGCCAATTACGGGTATTCCGTTGCCGTTCATGAGTTATGGAGGTTCGCATATATTGATAGAATTTATCGCACTAGGAATTGTATCGAATATTTCGATGGGTAAGAAAAACACCGGCGTGTATTTGAATGAGTTTAAGAATGAGTTTGTTGGGTTTAATTAAGAATTTTGTTTATTTCATTCCGTTTCAGTCCTCGACTATTTTTCTAGGAAAAACAGTCTGCGAAGAAACTCATTCCATAAACAAAATTGGTAAACGTTACTAAGAGAAAACAACACACATATCCCATATATACAACAGGGTAAATATCTATCCAAAGCCCTAAAAATCAGTATAATACAGTCTTATATGACAAGAACAAGACTTTGGGCCATTATTATTATAATAATTTCAGGATTATTGGCCCTATACTTAAACAACACTTATAAAACTTCACCTTTTAAACTTGGACTCGACCTTAATGGAGGAATCCACTTAACATATAAGGCTGATACATCAAAGATTGCAAAAGAAGATATTGGTCAATCTATGGAGACTTTGAAAAATGTTATCGAAGCTAGAGTAAATGCTTTCGGAGTTTCAGAGCCTATTATTCAAACAGAAGGAATGGATAAACTTATTGTTGAGCTTCCTGGTGTAAATGATACTCAAAAAGCTATCGAACTTATCGGACAAACTCCTGTTCTAGAATTTGCACTCGTTGAGGAAATGAAAGGAACATCTGGAACTTCAACAGCAACAACTACAGAATTATTTCCAACCGAACTTACTGGAAAATATATTAAGACAGCACGTGTAGAATATGATGGAACTACAAATAAACCACAAATCGGAATCGTATTTGATTCTGAAGGTGCAAAATTGTTTGCAAAAATTACAAAAGAAAATATTGGTAAACCTCTTGCAATATTGTTGGACGGGCAAGTTATCTCAGCACCGATTATTCAAGGAGAGATTGTTGGTGGACAAGCTCAAATCTCAGGACAGTTTTCAATACAAGAAGCCAATGCACTTGCGAGAGGTTTGAAATACGGAGCACTTCCTGTATCAATCGAACTTATTGGTACACAAACAATTGGAGCATCACTTGGAGTTGAGGCATTGCATAAAAGTGTAAAAGCAGGAATGTATGGATTTATTATTGTTTCAATATTTCTTATACTTTGTTACGGTCTTAGAGGTCTTGTGGCATCAATCGCTCTGGTTGTGTATACAATCTTAAACTTAGTGATATTTAAAACTTTTGGAATTGTGTTAACATCAGCCGGTCTTGCTGCATTTATCATTTCTATCGGTATGGCAGTGGATGGAAACATCCTTATCTTTGCTCGTATGAAGGAAGAGTTGAAACGTGGTAAATCAAAATTCGATGCACTTCAAGATGGTTTTAACAGAGCATGGCCATCAATCAGAGATTCAAACATTTCATCTATGATCACTGCGGTCATCCTCTATACATTCGCAGCTTCGTCACTTATCAAAGGATTTGCATTGGTATTTTTTATCGGTGTTGCAGTTTCAATGTTTACATCAGTAACTGTTTCAAAAAATCTATTATTAGCAATTTCTAAGAAAAATAAATAAAAATATATGTTCATCGTAAAAAACAGAATCGCATTCTATATATTATCAACCTTGCTTATTGGCGCGTCACTATTTGCATATTTTAACTATGGTCTAAACTACGGAATTGATTTCACTGGAGGATCAAGTATTGAAATACAACCTGTTGCAAGCACAACCGCTGTAACTCAAGTCGATGCTAAAAAAGTTTTGGATCAAAACTTTGATGGAGCAGTAGTTCGTCCATATGGAGAGGCAGGATTTATTATAAAAACTGAAGAGGTTGTTGATTCGAGTAATACAACATTTGCTGAAAAATTAAGTTCAGTACTTCCAACACATAAGATAGAACGTGTTGATACAATCGGTCCAACACTAGGTGCTGAGTTAAAACAAAAATCTGTCACATCAATTATCTTAGTGTTGATTGCGATCGTGTTGTTTATAACATTCGCCTTTAGACAAGTTTCAGGAGTAGTTGCTTCTTGGAAATATGGTGTAGCTTCTATTATTGCTTTGTTCCACGATGTTATTATTCCAGTAGGATTCTTTGCAATAATGAATCATTTTGTTGGAGGATATGAGATAGATGCATTGTTTATCACAGCACTTCTTGTTGTTCTTGGTTTCTCTATTCACGATACTATTGTGGTGTTTGACCGCGTACGTGAAAACTTACGAGTTGTTAAAGGGAAATCATTTGAAGAGATTGTTGGTATTTCTGTATCAGAGACTTTTGTAAGATCTATCAACACTTCTTTGACAACGATTCTTGCATTGGTTGCGGTGTATATTTGGGGACCAGATACAACACATCACTTTGCACTGGTGCTTATTATCGGTATTGCTGCGGGAACATATTCTTCAATCTTTGTAGGGTCAAACCTTTTGGTGACGATGGCACAGTGGGGGAAGAAGAATACTAAAAAATAATTTTTCGTGCTGCGATTTTGGAAAATAAAAAAACTCTGGATAAGGATCTAGAGTTTTTGTTTTGTAGATTTGAGCAAAAATTTTCCCCGCCCGGATTGTGGTCCGGTCGGGGAGAGGTAGGTTGTTAACTTTTAACTTTTGACCAGTCGACCGGTATTGTTACGTCGATACGGTTTTTGTGGTTCGGAATGAAGACTCCATAATCCTCATCCTTCACTATATCGAAGTGAAGAAGTATACGATGATTTCTTTTGAAGGTCTTCATAAGTCTGTTTTTTGCAGATACATCTTGACGACGCTCTGCTGTTGCAATTTCTTCACCAAGTGACTTAAGGTAGTATGACCCATCTTCCGCCTTCCTGTGCAATTCTTCGAGCTGTTTCCATTCATGATGGAACTGGCGAAAAGAATTAAACAACTCTCTGTGTTTTCCACTGCTACCGAGACCGTATCGTATAACGATCCAGATCATTACGGTCAAAAACAATGTTGGCCAGAAGTTATTTGCAGTTTGCTGCTCAGGTCTTGCATATATCCAACTACCCAAGAAAATGAGAGTTGAAAATGCGAGTAAGTTGGCCACAGCTAGTGCTCGACCAATATGTTTGTCATACCGTCTACTTAGGTCTTCCAAATCAGCTTCGCTGGTCAGATAGTCCTTGTTGTGGTTTTTACACCAAGAATCAACACGCTTTGTTACATAGGTGTCATCACTTACTGTTATTAGTCTTTTCAATTGTTTAATGTTCTAACGTTGTTACCTTTTTATTGTTTAATCATTTACCGGCTTCAGGCCACACTCTCAATTCAGGTAGAGAATGCTTTGGTCTAATTGTTCGATCGGAAAGGCTACTATCGATACTTATATATTATAACATATTATATAGATAATAGTCAAGTACTTATAAAAATCATATATACTATCATAACCATATCCTCGACAATGTAGTCTCGGATCACCTTAAACCCCATGAAAACCATTAAGAGAATTGTAAAATATCTATTAGTCTTCTTTATGTTTGGAAGTGTGAGCTTTCATATGATAAAAGGGAATAATTCTGCAGAGTTGAATTATTACAAAAATCGCCTTCAGCCAGCTATCGGTGTTTATTATGAAGTTATTTCCACCTCTGGATACAAAGATCCTTCAATTTTCATGATTGTCAACGAACTTCGGTTCGAGAAAGTATATGATGATTTGATAGTGAAACCAAAAAGAATCTGTGAAATAGAGTTACCGTTCAAAAACCAAATCAGCAGGACTGGAAAATATCTCACGCTGATTACTGTTGATGGAGTGCTTACTGTTAAAAACTTTTCAAATCTCAGTGAACTTCATGCTTACAACAAGCTCTAGCTTTAGATTCCATCAACCGTCTTACAATCGGTTGCTGGGATTTTTTTATAAAAGAAAAACGCCGGGACCATATAGGTCCGCGACGTGTTTTTGATGAGATATCAGTTGTCGAGCGCATCTTGTACGACATCGCGAGCGCCGTTGAAGTATTTCGTTGTGAGTACTTCGCGAACTTTGATGACTTTGACGTACGATCCTTTTACCAGGCCGGTGCCTGATGCGGGAGGGACCTCGATTGTGATCAGTTCTCCTTTTTCGGTGACAGTGCCACCAACTTGTGGAGAAACTTTTTTGCCGATCACGAAGACTGACCCTTGTTTCTTGGTCATCGATTGGACCGAGTAGTACGATCCGATCTCTGGCTGCAGTAGGTTTTGGTATGCCTGCGCCTTCGATGCATTGGAGAAAAAGGCGATGCCTTGATTTCCATACATGACTCCGGCAGTTGCGATAACTGCGATAACAACAAACAGTATGCTAATTTTCAATGTTTTCATGGGATGTAGGGTTCTGGGATAACACCTCAGCTTCATTGCTTCGGATCTATATATTATAGCACATATTATACCTAAAAGTCAAGCACACCCTAAACCACCCATATTTTGCTATAATACTCCCATATGTCCACAAAACCTGTTAAGCAAAAAACTCTCCTCCTCCTCGACTCCCACGCGATCATCCACCGTGCCTATCACGCTGTGCCTGATTTTCGAAACTCACAAGGTGTGCCAACAGGTGCACTTTTTGGAATTATTAACATGCTTTTTGGAATCCTAGAAAAATACAAACCTGACGCAGTCATCGCATGTTATGATTTACCGCATCCAACCTACAGACATGAGATCTATGAAGCCTATAAAGGTCATCGAAAGAAAAGTGATGAAGATTTAATCACACAGATAAAATCATCTCGTGAGATTTTTATCAATCTGTGTATTCCAATGTACGACAAAGCTGGATTTGAAGCTGATGATATTTTAGGAACTATCGTGCACAAGGTTACAGCTCTAGGAAATAATCAAGATGAAGAATATAAAGTAATCATTGCGTCAGGGGATATGGATACGATGCAACTTATAAAAGGCGATCAGGTTTTGGTGTATACATTGAAAAAAGGTTTAAACGATACAATCATCTACAACGAAGATGCAGTGATTGCAAAGTACGGAATGAAGCCAATTCAACTTATTGATTATAAAGGACTTAGAGGTGATACATCTGACAACATTATCGGAGTTCCAGGAGTTGGAGAAAAAACAGCAACGCTCATCATTCAAGAATTTGGTGGTATAGAAAGTATGTATGAATATTTGAAAGTTACACCATTTTCTAAAACTGATACACGTATGAAAGCAGCTGGGATTACAGAACGATTTCACGGACTTTTACTTAAACATGAAGACGATGCTATTTTCTCAAAAGCTTTGGCCACTATACGTTTAGATGCACCGATTGATTTTGATTTGGTGCAAAAAGATCCATGGTATACCTGTGCTGATGTGCTGGCATTTAACAAGTTGTTGGAAAAGTACGAATTGAAAAGTATTAGAGGAAAATTAGAAAGAGTAATAGAAATACAAAAAGGAAATAAGCCTTTAAAGATTGTTCAGGATGATTGGGGTGTAGAAGATAAAACTCCTTTAACTGATGAAGAAAAAATAAAATCTATATTACTCCGATCACATTTAACAAATCCTCAAAGAGTTGATTTAGAAAATAATTTTGATAAAAATAAATCACTCGATACATATTTGAAAGAAGAGGGTGTATTAGAGCTATATGAGAAAGTTGAAAAACCACTTATTCCAATTCTAAAAAAAATGTCAGCTACTGGAATAAAAGTTGATATAAAATATCTTGAAGATTTATCAAAAAAATACACTGCGTACCTCGACAATCTTAAAAAGGAAATATATGAGTTGGCAGGAGAAGAGTTTAATATTTCATCTCCAAAGCAACTTGGAGAAGTGTTGTATGATAAACTCGATATCACTAAAGGTTCTAAAGTTCGTATCAAAAAAACTGGAGCCGGGGCACGTTCAACAAAAGAATCAGAGCTTGATAAGATGGTTGATTTACATCCTATTATTTCAAAAATACTAGAGCATCGCGAATATGCAAAACTTCTATCAACGTACATTGATGTTATTTTGACTATGGCTAAAGCTGAGAAGGATCATAGGATACATCCTGAGTTCATACAGATTGGTGCGGTTACTGGACGAATGGCCTCAACAAATCCAAGTGTACAGAATATTCCTATAAAAACAGAACTTGGACGAGCTATACGATCTGCTTTTGTTTCTGAAACTGGATATGATTTTGTTTCTATAGATTATTCACAGATTGAGCTTCGTATAGCTACTATATTATCAGGAGATAAAGCGATGGGTGATATTTTTCAGAAAGGTGAAGACATTCACACTGCTGTTGCAAAACAAGTTTATAAACTCGATTCATTGGACGATGTAACATCTGAGATGCGACGACATGCTAAAGCGATCAACTTTGGAATATTGTATGGTATGGGAGTACAAGCACTTAAAAGATCGATCAATGTAACAGAATCGGAGGCACAAGAATTTTATCTAGCATACTATGCAACTTTTAAAGAATTGGCTAACTATTTACAACAATGTAAGATCGACGCTGAGAGAAATGGGTTTACTACGACATTGTTTGGTCGTCGTCGATATTTTCCAGAATTAAAATCAAATATACCTTTTATCAGAGCATCCGGTGAGCGTATGGCAATAAATGCACCAATACAAGGAACTTCAGCTGATATGATAAAATTGGCGATGGTTGAGATAGATGAATATATCACAAAAAATAAGTTAGAGGATGATGTTCGTATGTTGGCACCAATTCATGATGAAATCTTGTTTGAAGTTAAAAAAGGTAAAGATAAGGTAATTAAAGATATACAAGATATTATGGAAAATATTTTAGATACAGGGGGTATTAAAAATGACGTGCCTATAGTTACTAATGTAAAAATAGGTGATAGGTGGTAAAAGACTAAACAATACGCAAATATCTAATAGTCTTGACTATTTAATATTTGCCTGTATAATAGTCTATATGGACAATTTACCTAGAAAAATATACACAAAAATAGCGACTGATTTGAAAAAAAAGATGGTTTTTGTGGTCGGACCAAGACAGGTTGGAAAAACTTGGTTAGCGAAGGAGATAATGAAAGAATATAAAAATCCGTTATATTTAAATTATGATAATCAAGACCATGTTCATGTTTTAAAAAAACAAGCATGGCTTGCTGAGCATGATTTGGTAATTTTTGATGAAATACATAAAATGCCTAAGTGGAAAAATTACATTAAAGGTATATATGACACAAAACCAAATACTATGAATATGCTTATAACAGGGAGTGCAAGTATGGATACCTTTAGAAAAGCAGGAGATTCTCTTGCTGGTCGTTTCTTTATTTATCACCTTATGCCGTTTTCGTTGTCAGAATTAAAAAATACATATTTAGAAAATAATCTATCTATTCTTTTTAAAAAAGGTGGTTTTCCAGAACCTTTGTTTTCACAAAATGATGAAGATGCTAATAGGTGGAGAAAATTATATGCTGATACATTATTAAGGCAAGATATATTAGAATTTCAAGATATAGAAAAAGTGGGTGCAATAAGGCAGGTATATAATATTTTAAAGAATAAGATTGGTTCAACTATATCTTATTCTAATATCGCTGGAGATGTGGGTATATCACCAATAACTGTTAAAAAATATATACAGATACTAGAATCATTATATATTTTGTTTATAATAAAACCTTATACTCACAAAATGGCTAGGTCGATTTTAAAAGAACCTAAGGTTTATTTTTTTGATTATGGTGTCATAGAAGACGAAGGTGCACGTTTTGAAAATTTTGTAGCATTGTCTTTGTATAAAAACATTGTTACCAAAAATGACATCACAGGAAGTGATATGAGTTTAAATTTTTTAAAAACAAAAGATCAAAAAGAGGTAGATTTTGCAATCTCAGATCAAAATGAATTAAAAGAAATAATTGAAGTTAAAGTTTCAGATAACAAATTATCACCGTCACTTAAATATTTTTCAGAAAAATATAACATAAAAGGTGTTCAGCTTGTTCGATATGCTGATTTAGAAATTATGTTAAATAGTAATATACAACTTAGATCTGCAAATAAATATTTGGGTGATTTAGATTGGTAAACGCAAATCAGTTAATAATCTGATATAATTAAAATATCAATGCTCTACATATTCTACGGAAATGATATAAAAAAAGTTTTAGGCGCATCCCAGAAACTTATCGAAGGACTTAAGACAAAACGGGAATTTGCTCAAGTGTTTTATTTTTATCCTGAAAATTTTAACAAGGAAAATCTAGAGACTCAACAGTCTGCCCAAGGACTATTTTTTGATAAACATATATTTGTGTTTAAGAATTTTATAGAAGCCAAAAAAGACATACGAGATTATGTCCTTAATAATCTTGAAAATTTCATACTAGCTAATCATTTATATATAGTTATTGAAAATAATATTGATAATAAACATCTTGATAAGATTAAAAATATAAAGGACATTAACCTAAAAGAATGTAAGACAAAAATTGAGTTTAAAGAAGATGATTCAGGTAAATTGTTTAATCTTGCGTCTTTGATAATGAAAAATAATAAAACAGCACAAGATAAGATAAGTATAATTACACAAATCGATGATATAAAAAAAAATGGAACTGCACCTGAAGAGTTTTTTGGAATATTGTGGTGGAGGTATAAAAAATACACATCATATGATAGAAAAAATATGTCAAAATTACTCGATATATACCATAATGGACATGGTGGAGAGGAGGAGATGTGGATAGGTTTAGAGAGGTTTGCTATAAAATAAATTTTATAATTTTTTTGCTGTTTTTACTTACAATTTTGTTATTAAAATGTTAAAATTATTCATGATATGATAATTAAAGTAGTTAAACATAAATTATTTAATATAGGTAGTATAGCACTGATGTTTTTATTGTTGGGGTGGGGTATATCATCTGTTGCCGATGTTGATATAAAATCAGCAACGGATAACTTTTCAGCCATAGGTTTAGTTTCTGAGATTTCTGACAAAAACTTGAAAATAATAGAAGCTAAGGGCTCAGATAAATCAGGGGAAACTTCATTTGATTTAAATATAGACAATCTTGAGAAAATACAAACAAATAAAAATGAATTAATTGATCTTATTGATATAAAAAAAGGTGACAGGATAATAGTACAAGGTTTGACCGACGGATCAACTATTTTTATAAAAAGAATAATATCTTTTTCTACTGTATTTGAGCTTGCTACTACAACCGCTACAACAACTGATGCCTCGACCGCCACAACAACAGCAAGCACAACTGAGCTATTGTACGAACAATCTACACCTACACCTACATCTGCAACAACCACAACTTCTATTGAGTATGTGGACATGAGCACGTCTTCTTTGGCTGATGTACACATAGCTACTGACTTAGATATCAGTACCACAACTATAGTGGCAACTATGGCAACGACCACTTCAACAACTACCGTTATGGCTATTCCTACAATAATAGAAAATATAGTTGAAGCTCTTATAGATGTTATAGAAAATATTGTAAACAGTCTAACGGGTAGTACTTCTAATTCAACAGAAGGTATCATTGAAACGCAAACGGTTGATATTGTCACAGATCAGCTTATGGAAAATACAGAAACAGATACTCTCAATATCAATGTTGCTGAATAAATATAATATATAATTTTAAAAAAATACAAAATGTTACAAAAAATAAAAATAAACAATAAAAATCTATTGATGAGATTTTTATTTTTATTTGTTTTTATGTTAACTATCGGCTTAACTAGGGAGGTACAAGCTGCTGTTTTATTGCCTGGAAATATATCAACCTGTGGAGAACTTGCTGTATCTGGAACATATACTATAAATCAGAACATAACAGGGGATAATAATACTTGTTTTATAATATCATCGGATAATGTGACAATAGAGGGTGGAGCTTTTACGGTCACAGGTTCAGCTGAAACTGCTATAGATGGTAGAGCTTATACATCAAACGTTTTTACGGAAGGTGCAAACTCTTACACTAACTTAATAATCAATGATTTAATATTGTCTGGATACACAACAGGTGTAAACTTATCAGGAAACTCAGACTCAACCGGAAATGGTGTAACAGCAGGAAATGGTGGAGATGCTGGAGATGTTTCCGTGTTTTATTCACTGATAGGAAGTATTATTTTAAACGGAGGAAATTCTTCGACTAAAAACTTGGGTGGTTTAGGAGGGAATGTATCATTGACCGATACGGATTTAAATATCTCAAACTCCACAATTTCAACACTTGGAGGTACAGGCTTAACAGATAAAAATTCAGATGGTTTTCTTGATTTGAACTATTCTGGCACTTTAAATAAATCAAATCTGTTATTATCATCACTTTCATTTTTAAATGACAATAGCACAACTTATAGTGTGTATCCAGGTGGAACTTTTCCTATATTTCCAGGCAATATATCAGCTTGTGGAACATTGTATGCAACAACAACAGCTATTTTTACTTTGACTGAAAACATAATCTCTTCCTCAACTTGTTTTTTTATAGCCTCAAATAACATAACTATAAATGGAAATGGGTATTCCATAACTGCGGCAACTACAACAAATAGTTTCACTATTAATTCAGGTATATATTCTAATTTTACTCTCGACTCTGTTATTGTTAATGTTTTTACAAATCTTATTACATCATCTTCTTCTGTAAAAGTTTCAGGGCAAAATTTAAATCTTTCTAATAAGACGATAAGTGCAGGAAGTTTGAATATAAACTATACAAGTTCAATAGTCGGAACAAGTACCGCTATGTCTTCTAGTCTTTCTTCTCTTGTTATAAACTCTGTTAATTATGGAAGTAGAGGTGCAGGGTTGATATTTGCTGATGTGTGGACCACTAGAGAGTCCTCAAGGAGTTGGCGATCGATCACCTCATCCTCCGATGGTAACAAACTCGCTGCTTTTGTTGCAAATGGACAGATATATACATCAACCGACTCAGGTGTCACATGGACTGTTAGAGAGTTCTCAAGGGACTGGCGATCCATCACCTCATCCTCCGACGGAACTAAACTCGCAGCTACTGTTTCAAGTGGACAGATATATACATCAACCGACTCAGGTGTCACATGGACAGCGAGAGATTCCTCAAGAAACTGGACATCCATCACCTCATCCTCCGACGGTAACAAACTCGCAGCTACTGTTTCAAGTGGACAGATATATACATCAACCGACTCAGGTGTCACATGGACAGCGAGAAATTCCTCAAGAAACTGGCGATCCATCACCTCATCCTCCGACGGTAACAAACTCGCAGCTACTGTTTCAGGTGGACAGATATATACATCAACCGACTCAGGTGTCACATGGATTGCTAGAGAGTCTGTACAGGGTTGGCAATCCATCACCTCATCCTCCGACGGTAACAAACTCGCAGCTACTTTTTCAGGTGGACAGATATATACATCAACCGACTCAGGTGTCACATGGATTGCTAGAGATTCCTCAAGAAACTGGACATCCATCACCTCATCCTCCGATGGTAACAAACTCGCCGCTGTTGCTTCAGGTGGACAGATATATACATCAACCGACTCAGGTGTCACATGGATTGCTAGAGAGTCTGTACGGAGTTGGCAATCCATCACCTCATCCTCCGACGGTAA
>JAYUPL010000010.1:0-51254 GCA_043760135.1 Candidatus Parcubacteria bacterium
GTACCAAGGCAGAGCCTTGGGGTATTGACCGTTAACTTCCTCGGTTCGGAAACAAAAGTATACTTACTTTTGTTTCTCTCACTCTACGTCGTTAATAAAAGCTGAATGATGCCTCTTGATTGCGAGTAAAACGTATTCTCGTGTTTCTGTAATGATTTGGAATGAAAAAAAATACCGCCACCCTGGGTGGGGTAGCGGATGGAAATTTTACTTTACTTTGGCTGCTCCATGGTAAAGCCAAGCATAAGCGAGCCAAGTTGATTCTGAAGGATTTCACTCTTTGTGAGGATATGAAAACAACCTTTGCGACTGGTGGGGTTGTATGTCCCGATCAGATACATCCTGTTATTCTCAGGACCTTTTCCTTCGTCCCAGTACTCACCGGTAAAGAAGAAGGTCCCTCTTTGCACATCTACAGGGTGCCTTGTCAGACCGGTAATGTTTACGACCATGGTTTTTTTATCACTTTGTTCATCTCGCTCGATGGTAAAAAGCACTGAGTGTCTTTCACCATCTGGTGCAAGTACATACGAGGCACAACCATAACGGTTGATTCGTTAAATTTACATATTATTAAGCATATTGTCAACACAAAAAAACCTTTAAATATATGCTAAAATAGCCTGTATATGTGTGGCATATCTGGATTCATCACTTACAAACTTATACAGGACCGAGATCTATTAAAGCGATCTCTTGATTGTATTATCCACCGCGGACCAGATGATGATGGTATGTTCTTCGCTGAAGGATTTTCTATGGGTATGCGTCGTTTATCTATCATCGATATTGCCGCAGGAAAGCAACCGATCTCAAACGAAGATCAAACGGTTACAGTTGTGTTCAACGGAGAAATATATAACCACCTCGAACTCAGAAAAGAATTAGAAAATAAAAATCACTTTTTCAAAACTCATTCAGATACCGAAGTTTTGGTTCATGGGTATGAAGAATGGGGAACAGAGCTGCCTAAAAAACTAAGAGGAATGTTTGCATTCTCAATTCATGATAAAAAACAAAATAAGCTTTTTATCGTTCGTGATCATTTTGGAATTAAACCACTTTACTATCATATACAAAATAATAAGATCACAAGTTTTGCTTCAGAGATAAAATCAATTCTAGTGGACAAAAATATTAAAAGAGAAGTTAACACTGCTTTCATTCATGATTATGTATCTTTCCAATACAATCCAAATGCAGAAACATTTTTTAAAAATATTTTTAAATTAGCACCAGGTCACTCGCTCACCATTGATCTTGAAAATGGTGTCTACTCAATAGAAAAATATTGGCAGTGGAATTTTCGCGACGAAAGAGATATAGATTACGAAGCAAGTCGTCTGAACATTAAAAAAGCTTTACATGATTCTGTACGACATCATATGATAGCCGACGTTCCTGTCGCCTCATTTCTTTCATCTGGTGTGGACTCATCAATCATCGCTCTATTAGCACAAAGAATAATGAAAGAGCAAGGTAAAAACTTAAAGACTTATACAATCGGATTTAAAGATTTAGACTCTGAAATCAAAGATGTAAAAGAATTTGCTGAATTTATAAAATCAGATCATACCGAAATTATCGTTAGTTTTGAAGACTATTTTGAGTCTTTGAAAAAATGTGTGTGGCATTTTGATGAACCGATAGCTGATCCATCGGCAATATCTTTGTTCTTACTTTCAAAAGAAGTAGCTAAAGAAGTTAAGGTTGTAATGTCAGGTGAAGGGGCCGACGAGTTGTTTGGCGGGTATGGAATCTATCAAGAGCCGCATAACAGATTTATCCAGCTTGTAAGTAAACAACCACAATGGTTTAAGGTGATTTTTTTATATCCACTTTTGAAAATTATAAATTTTACAGTTAAACAACTTCCTGCCCTTGAAGGATTTCCTGGAGTTTCCTTCTTTAACCGTGGACTCACTTCGGTTCGTTCTCGCTATTTAGGTAACGCAAATCTTTTCAAAGAAAAAGAAAAAGAAAAACTTTTTAAAAACTATGTTCGTCAAGACTTGACGTCAAGACTTGACCTGCAAGATCAAGATGTCTCAAAACTTTCAGAATCAGAATACATGCAATTTGTAGATATTCATAACTGGATGAGAGGGGATATTTTACAAAAAGCTGATAAGATGACCATGGCAAACTCGCTTGAACTTCGTGTGCCATTTCTCGATACTAAGGTGTCAGATGTGGCCACGGGGCTTATTGACGCTTGGAAATATAAAAACGGTACAACTAAGTTTATTCTTCGAGATGCCTTTGCTCAAGACATGCCAGCCAAAACAAATAAAAGACCGAAACTTGGTTTTCCAACACCTTGGCATATTTGGCTAAAGAAAGACAGTCAGAAAGTTCAAGATATTATTTTAGAAAATAAGCTAATTCAAGATATTTGTAACATTGAATATATAAAGGAATTGTTTTCAAAATCAAATTTGAATGATAAATTTATTGCTCGAAGAATTTTTACTTTATTAATGGTTACCCTGTGGTATAATACATTTATACATGATGAAAAATAATCTTAAAAATCAGCACCACAAGGGTACTTCTATTTTGCTAAAGCAAAATAAGTTACCACAAGAGTACTTCTATTTTGCCAAGGCAAAAAATGTCGCGCAGGGAGGTTTTCTGGAATTGATAGTTATTGTGTTAGTAGCATTGATTTTGCTTAGATTTTTAAATATAGATATCAATGGAATATTGGCAAAGGGGTGGGTAAAAGAGTTTATAGGATATACGAAAGACATGTTGATATTGGTGTGGCAGGATATGGTGGCGATCTATAACTCGGTGAGAGGGAATTAGAAACCATTAATAAAAAAAATCGGGACCCGTTAGATGGGTCCCTTTTTAATCGTTGGTTAGATTTGATTGATTCTTTAGTCCGGCGACCCTCGCCCATTGTGACCCGGGTTGTAGAATGATTTTCTTGATGACCTGGTCGAGTGGGCGATGTATGGTGGTCTGGCTTGCTGTTCAGCTCGGCTGGGTTTATCCTGCGGAGCCTCGGCATGGAGACGGGTTAGAATGGCCATTGTTGAGGCCACAGCTTGCTCGTCTGTTTTATCGTTCGGTTTCAGATGATTTATCATAATACCTAAAGATTGACTCCTCAACTATACCACCTAAACCTAATTACTGTCAATAATCCTTGAAATTGTATCCAACGGAAGACCTCCTGTAACTCTCGTATGAGTTCCAATGACAAATGATGGAGTTGCTTTGATACCTAGATCATTTGCATCTTGTTTATCTTGAGCGATTTGCTCATCATATTTTTTGTTTTGTGACTCGGCATACAATACATCGTAGTTAATTCCTGCATCTGTGATTATTTTCTTAAAAAATTCTTGTCTATCATCTTTGCCTAATATTGCCCACTGGCTTTGTGTTTCAAAAAACTTAGTATGTAGTGTTTGGTATGATTCACCGCTTACCGCTTGTGCTGCTAGAACGAGACGGGCTGAATCGATTGATCCTTGTCCATGAATAGGGAATATTTTTCTTGTGATTGTGATACGGTCACCATATTTTGCAAGAAGTTGTTTTATAAGTACTTCACCATTAGCTGCACAAGCAGGGCATTCGTAGTCTAAGAATTCAGTTACAGTAATCTTTGTAGAAGATGCTGTTGTTGATGCAGTACCATTACCTTGACCTAGTATTTTAGGATTATGGTCTCTTGTAACTTTTGTAGCGTCAAGTGTTAAGCCTGTGTCTATGTACTGTGAATAGTCTCCATTGTCCGATGGATTAGTTGTAGCTTTTCCATTGAACATGTAGACACCCCCAACCATAACCAGGATTGTGAATAATGATATTCCGATTATTACTTTTGTTTCTGTTTTCATATTATGAGTTTTGTTTATTTATATAATTTCTATTAATGATTGATAAAGTGATGATTACTGCAAATCCAACAAGTGCTAGGAAAGGTATTGTCACAAAACCAAAATACTCTATGTATTTACTTGTACATGATATACCTCTGCTACAAAAATCTTCATTCTTTATAATTCCTGTATAGAGTAGGTTGTGGTAAATGGATACTATTATTCCAAGTATTGCCATGGGGATAGTATAGTGATAAATCCTCCTTTCTCTTTTTAAGAGAGCGATTGTGACTACTGGAAGCAGGGAATACATGAATATTCTTTGGTACCAGCACAGTACACACGGCTCAAAACCTTTTACATCAGAAAAGTATAAACTACCAACAATTGCCGCAATAACCTGAGCTATCACGATATACATAGCATTTTTTTGTATAAATTGAATCATTCCTAAATTGTAATATATATGATGTGTATAATCCACTTGACTTTATTTTCGCAGGGTATAGTATTTATATTGTCGACAAATTCTAACGCCGTGCAACCAAACTATCCGGGGGGAGAAATGGGTTGCAGCAAGGTGGTATGAGTTTGAAGGTGATCTATCAGGGTGGTGGTGATCCTTCTTCAGTTGGCCTTAGTGTGGGGTGGAACGTTTTCTGCAAAGCGAACGTTCCACCCCTTTTTTTATGTGACTTATTTTGCCGTGGCAAAATAGAAATACCCTTGTGGTATAAATTTTAATGCAATGAAATAACGAAAACAATATACATAACCCCAACAAGCATGGCTACAAGATTTTGAGTCATATGTTTTTTATTATCACAGTGGGCCTCGGGTAAAATATCTGAAGTTGAAACGTAAAGTAATACTCCGGCAAATAGACCAAATAACACAGCCATAATATTATCTGGAAAGATAAAATATGATCCAATAATTATTCCCAGGACAGGGGCAATTGCGTCAGTAAAAAGTAATCTTTTAGAATAACTGAGGGTTACAGTGTTGAAACCGTCCGAGAAATCATGGGCAATAACTCCGATTGCAACCACAAGTCCAAATGTTGGAGAAACGTTGTATGCCAGACCAATCGCAATACCATCAAAAAGCGAGTGGAGGATAAGTGCCCAAGCGCCGATTTTTTTAGAGGAAACATGGTTATGATGCTCATGGTTATCCTCATGGTGATTATGTAAAGAGAATATTTTTTCAATAATGTGAAATAGTATAAAACCAAAAATCACGGAGACTAGGATAATTGGCGAATCACTCAGCTCCATCACTTCAGGTATGATTTCTAAAAAAATTAGGCCGAGCAATGTACCAGCAGTTAAACCTGAGAAAATATGGATAAAACGTTTATATTTAAAGGCTATAAAACCACCAAATAAAGTTGATAAAAAGGCAAAGATACTTATATATAATAATGACATGTATAGATATTAGCACTCTTTAATGTACAATTCCATAAATTTTTCATAATCGAAAAAAGAGATGTTACGAAGACTTTCGAGAGCCAGTCTCATACTCATGTCTATTCGAGACCTCATCATGGTGTGAATATATTCACTGCCATACTGTGCTCGCATCAAAAAAGTAGCTGGAGTGTATATATTGTGCAACATGTCGTTGACCATATCATCAGCATCATCTGATAGTTGACGAGCATTAAGATAGTTTTTAAAAAACTCATATGTTTCAATGTGGTTATTACTGTCAGTTTTATATCCTAAATGCCAGATAATAATCATTCCCACAATAGATGCGCCAATTGATTTTTTGTGAGAACTGTCACACATATATTTGAAGTGATAATGAATATCTTCTATAACCTTATTATCTAAATAATGATTATCTATGGTGTTTAATAAATTATTAATAATATGAACTTTATCTTTGTTATGATCTACTAAATCATAAAAATCTTTGATTGATTTTTGATAAAATATATTGGCAACAGAAAGACATAGGTTTATTTTCCCTTTTTCAATTTTTCCATCACGAATGTAGTCATATAGGGTATATGCAATCCATGCTTGTAAATTGGCCTTACCCAGTATAAATAACTCATTTTGAATATCTATATTGTTTTCATTTTCAAAGCAATTAAAAAACCAATAAGGCAATAAGCAAATAGATTTTATAAAGGATATGTTCTTACCCAATTTTCCTATAATAAAATCTCTGTCAATATCTTGACAAATATTTGACATATTTTCCATTACAGATGAATAAATAGATTCATGTAGTATGTCCTCGTGGTGTTTTATTTGCATGAGAAAATAGTACCAATATCATCATGAAGTTTTGATAAAGAAAAGATAAATTTTTGCCAAATAATATGTTAAGATTCATGCATATGTCACAATATTACAGCGATTCTATATTTTGGATAGATATAGAGAAAATAAAACCAAATCCATATCAGCCACGTAAAGAATTCGATCAGAGTGCTCTACAAGATTTATCAGAGTCTATTCGTATGTATGGGCTTTTGCAACCGATAACAGTTACAAGGGTTGAGACAACTAAAGAAGATGGTGGTTTAGCTGTACATTATGAACTTATCTCAGGAGAGCGTCGTACTCGTGCAGCTAAGCTTGCAGGGTTGTCCCAGATTCCTTCCATAATCAGAGCTAAAGAAGAAGATGCTCGAACAAAACTTGAATTGGCTATTATAGAAAATATTCAAAGAGAGGACTTGAATGTGATAGATAGAGCTAAGGCTTTTCAGCAGCTTGTAAAAGAGTTTGGTTTTAAGCATGCTGAGGTGGCTCAAAAGATGAACAAATCTCGTGAGTATGTGACGAACAGTATGAGACTACTCTCATTGCCAGAACATATGCTACAGGCTCTAGGAGAGCGAAGGATTATGGAAGGGCACACAAGACCTCTTCTGATGCTTGTGGATCGTCCAGAAGAACAAGAAACACTTTTCCAGGACATATTAACGAGAAAATTAAACGTTCGTGAATCTGAAATGATTGCGCGTCGCATCGCTAAAGAAAGAGCTCGAAAGAAAGAGAAAGAATTGAATCCAGAAATTATAGAATTTGAAAATAAATTTAATGAAGTATTGGGAACAAAAGTTCATATTGAATCAAAAGAGCAAGGAGGAAAAATCACGATTGATTATTATGACCTTGTGGATCTGAAAAAGATTTTGGATAAGTTGCAAAATGAGCAAAGTGAAAGGCTTGATGATGAGGATGATACGAGCTCGGTTATGGTAAATGATAATGGGGATGAGATCGTAGTGATGGCGAGTGAGGAGGAAGAGGATCCGGATATGTACAGTGTGATGAAATTCTCCGTTTAAAGTTTATATATGAAAATATCTTGATGTGAGTCAAGGTATTTTTTTGTTTGGTGTTCTTTATTTCTTCTTTTAAAATATTTTAACTACGGTTGATTAAAATGGTTTAATGAATGATTTTAATTTAATTAAACTTGTAAAGATATACTATAAATTAGCAAAAGGGTATATGATCTACAATCCAAACCTATTAAATTTTGTATGTAAAGTGTTTGATGTATGTGATGTGTATATTAGTAATAAGGCATTAAAACATATAGTTGAAAGTAGGAAGGATAAAGATTTGATGAGTGCAAATGAAATCATAGATTTAATTAAAGCATTCAAAGAAATCTTACTTGATCCAGATATTGTTTTTATAAACAAAGAAAATTCCATAGGTATCTGCAAGGATATAAAATTAAATGAGTCTTCGAGCACTCTTATTATCTTAGAATATGTTCTTAATTCATACCATTATGAAATAGTTACAGTTTACGAAAAAAATAAGAAACAGATAGAAAAATTGACTAATGTAAAACACCTCATAAAATGAGATGTTTTACTACCTGGATGGACGGCATCAATCTTTTTATAAGATTCGAGTTCCATCATGAGTCTTGCCGTGGCGCGCCGATCGTCTCAAGAGACATTTTCCACTGTTCAGATATGTGTATATAATATCAGATTTTATTTCTCTGTCAAATTCCCAGCCTTTTCAACTGCTATATCAACCAAATCAATAATATTATCGGTAAAAACCACATCATGATCTTGATCAGCAATCCAATTTCTTTTTATTTGACTCAAACTAAAAAAGTTTTCTTCGGCCCCAAGTACAACATTGTATTCTGGATTATATTTTTGCTCCACACTCCATCGACCTATTTCACCACGAGTGTCAGTTGCATATGGACCAGCATCAAGTGGTCTTGGTTTTAATTTATTTTCCTCTGGTAACCAAAAAATAACACAACCTTTCTTTACAGCTTCTTTTAAATAATTTCGTAGTATCCTTTGAGTATGAGTATTTTTACGTTGTTCATATTTTGATTGTAACTCACTAAAGCTGAATAACAAAATAACCACCCTGGTTGAGGATGGTTATTTTCCTTACTCTGCTTTTTTCTTCTGAAATCCTCTCGGTTTCTTTGGTGTATTCAACAATTCCAACGCCTCTTCTAACGTTACCTTGTACACATCCTGTGTCTTCAGCGACCTGAAATCTCTTTCACATCCAACGTATGGACCGAAACGTCCTTTGTTGGCAATCACTTCTTTTCCATTGCTTGGGTTTACCCCCAGAGTTCTTGGTAGTGAAAGATAAAGTAATGCTTGCTCCATACTCACATTTGCCAAATCTACTTCTTTTGGAATAGATGCCATACGAGGTTTTTTATTCTCCTTAGTCTTTTCACCAAGCATTACGTATGGACCGAATCTTCCAGTCTTCACATAGATTGGAAGTCCGGATTCTGGATCTGTACCAATTGGTTCATCGGCCTTTATTTCAACCCCGTCAATAGTAAGTGCACCATCACATTCAGGGAATTTAGAACACGATAAGAATTTTCCATTACGAGATAATTTAACAATCATCGGCTCTCCACATTTTGGACATTTAAAGTCCGATGATCCAAGATCTGTAATCTTTGCAGATGTGCTTTTTAGTTTTACTTCTTTGGTAAATGGACCATAAAAATCTTTTAATGTTTGTAAATATTTTGCTTCACCGTTGGCGATAAGATCAAGCTTGTCCTCCATCTCTGATGTAAATGAATCAGAAATATAATCAGTAAAATTTTCCTCTAAGAATGTTGAAACAACATCACCGGTATCAGTTGGCTTAAGTGCACGTCCAACTTTTTCAACATACTGTCTTTCTTCGAGTGTTCGCATGATAGATGCAAAAGTTGAAGGTCGCCCTATACCTCTTTTATCAAGTTCTTTAATTAGCCCAGCTTCAGTATATCGACTTGGTGGTTCGGTAAATTTTTCTAGGTTTTCTATTGAAATAAAATCCATATTCATTCCCTTCAAGAGGGCGGGTACGCTTACATCTTCACCAGCAGACTCTGGATCGGCAACTAGCCATCCATCAAATAATATTCGAGAACCATTAAGTGAAAACTCTGGAAATTTTTCAGTTTTATATTCTTTGATACTTGAAGTAATCTTTGTTCTCAAAGTTAACGCATCAGACATCTGAGATGATAAAGTTCTGTTGTGTATTAAACGATATACTTTTTTCTCATCGTCAGAAATACCGGCATTTATTTTCTTGATATCAGATGGACGAATTGCTTCGTGGGCTTCTTGAGCATTTTTAGATTTCGAGGCAAAGTTTTTTCTATCTAGATATTTTTTGTCGTAATTTTTTGTAATAAATTGTTCAATTGAGTCTAATGCTTGATTACTTAAACTCGTACTGTCAGTTCTCATGTAGGTGATGGCACCATGTTCGTATAGTTTTTGTGCTGCACGCATTGTTCTTGATGGAGAAAATCCTAAACGAGTTGATGCAACTTGTTGAAGAGTTGATGTGATAAATGGGGCACGAGCAGCTCTTTTAACTTCTGTTGAATTTACATCTAATACGATCCAGTTATTTTTATTTTTTTCAGCTTTGTCGACAATCTCTTCAGCTCTTTTCTTGTCTTTTATTTCCTCACTACATGTAAATTTTAATACATCAGTTTTATTTCCTGATTGAGATAGGTTTGCGTATAAAACATAATATGCTTCTGGAATGAAAGCACGAATCTCTCTTTCTCTTTCCATAACAATACGCAAGGCAGGAGATTGAACTCTCCCTGCTGATAAACCATATCTTACTTTTTTCCAGATAAGTCCTGACAGATCGTATCCAACCAAACGATCAAGAACACGTCTTGCTTCTTGGGCATGGAACATGTTCATGTCAATCTTTCTAGGATGCTTCAAAGCCTCAAGCACTGCTTCTTTAGTGATCTCGTTGTAAGTAATACGTTTTGGATTTTTAAGCTGTAGCGCTTCTTTTAAGTGCCATGCAATGGCTTCTCCTTCACGGTCGGGGTCGGATGCAAGATAAACATCATCAACCTTATGTAATGCTTGCATAAGATCATGGATAACTTTTTCCTTTCCTTTAGAAACTTCATAGTGAGGAATGAATCCACCTTCGATATCGATGGCTTTTTTATTAGATTTTGGTAAATCTCTAATATGACCAATAGATGACATGACAATATAATCTTTACCTAGAAATGCTTCCAGTTTCTTGATTTTTGAAGGTGACTCTACGATAACTAAATGTTTACTCATGCATATAGTGATAACACATATATATAGAGTGTTGCAAATTTGGGGATAAAGTGAGACAAAAAAAGACCCGCCCCTTAAGCTCCCAACGGGGGAACTCGGGCGGGATACAATTCTCAAGAACTTATCGACCTGAAGTGAGAATTAGTTTTACCTCTTTGTTATGAATCAACAACATCCAACAAGGTGCGAAACGTGCACTCAATATATGATATTCCTAACTCCAGAAAAGTCAAGATTATTTGCGTCGTAAGTGATTGGTTTTACTATAAAAAAGACCACCTTCGTACCGGGTTAGGGTCTGGGCGGTCAGTCGTCTTGTAAGGACTCGGATTTCATGCAATCCTGGGCATTAAATGTGGAAGAGAGCTGAAGTGAATCCTATGATGAGTTGCCTCGACAAGCATCAACTCTCTTTCATGTAAATATAGTAACATGTATACATGCATAAGTCAACTTATCGTCGCCTCTGCATCGATTGTGAATACTGTGGAATTCGAGTTGGTAGGATTTTAGGAATGTGGATCCGCTTTTCAGATTTCCTTTTAGGCGGCTTGATTGTTACTGGCAGGTCTTCATTACACATCAATCGTTCAATTACTGTGAATTTTATTATCCCTAAATGATCAATTTCGCCAGTAAGTTCGATCAATTTTGAAGGTTGATAGTCACCGATGTGTTTTGAAAGAGTGGTGTTGTTTATAGGAGAATGCGTATGTAGGTGGTGAGTTGACCAACCAATCCCACAGGCTGCTATGAAAGATCTCAATAATTTCATAATAGTGCTTGATTTTACTGTTCATAGAGTATCATAAAAATAACCAAAAAAAAGGCCGCCATCCATCGTCCCGATGAAAATGGTGGCGGCCTGGCTCATTGAGCCTTGTGCTATCCCTTACTCCTATATAATAGTACATATAGAATAAAAGTCAAGTTTTTAAAGATATAGAATATATCTCACCAATCTCAACCAACATCTCCCTTAAACTTTCCACATTTACAAAAATCTTCGCACCCTTATTTATCAACTCATTGGTACCTAACGAATTCCTTGAAAATATATTTCCTGGTACTGCCAAAATATCTCTATTGTAATCCGCAGCCAAGTTTGCAGTGATAAGGGTTCCTGATTTTTCTTCTGCTTCCACAACGATAGTCATATGTGAAATCCCAGCCATCAATCGGTTCCTTACTGGAAATGTCCATAAACTCGACCTGGTATCAGGTTCAAACTCATTGATGATGAGTCCACTGTTATCCAGTATCTCATGCTTTAAATCAAGATGAGCTCTTGGATAGAAAAAATCATCACTAATACCTGAGCCAGGTATGGCAACAGTTTTAATCCCATGTTTGATAGACAGGGTGTGAACCAGCCCATCTATACCATATGCGGCTCCAGAGACTGTCACCACATTGAAATCTTTGAGGAACTCAACGATATGTTCAGTTGCCTGTATTCCATATGGCGAGGCTTTTCTAGGACCAACAATACAGACGTATATGTGGGTGTTGTCTAATAAATCAATATTTCCTTCGTAAAATAACTTCTTAGGTTTGTCCGGAATGTTTTCTATAAGGCTATTAAATTTTGTGATGCTATTTGTATTCATATAGAAAAATCATAGCTTTTCTGGTATCATGTTTTCATAAAGAAGTATTAAAGTAATTATTAAGAAAATATAAACAAAAACACCAATGTTAGACATCAAATTCATCAGAGAGCATAAAGACTTTATAAAAGAAGCTGCCAGAAAAAAAAGAATTTCTTTTGATGTTGAATCATTGGTAGAGGTAGATGATAAAAGAAAGGCTATATTGAATAGTATTGAAACTAAAAAAGCTGAACAAAATAAGTACAGTCTTTTTGTTGCTAATCCACAGCACCTAGGTTCAAATTATCAAAAAGAAGAACTTATTCAAAAGATGACTGTTCTGAAAAATGAAATGAAGGTTGAAGAAGAAGAGTTAAATGAAGTGATGAAAACTTGGCATGATTTGATGTTACAAGTTCCAAACATTCCAGACATGTCTGTACCCGAAGGACAATCAGAAAATGATAATCAAGAGATTCGTACTTGGGGTGAGATTCCAACATTTTCATTTCCTGTAAAAAATCATATTGAGATTTGTGAAGAACACGATCTTGCTGACTTCGAAAGAGGAACAAAGATCTCTGGATTTAGAGGGTATGTATTGAAAGGGGCTGGTGCACAACTTGAAATGGCGTTGTGGCAATATACAATGAACTTCCTGATCAATAGAGGGTATAACCCAATGATTGTTCCATCACTTGTGAAAAGAGAAACATTGCTAGGTTCTGGATATCTACCACAAGGAGAAGATGATTTGTATAAAACTCAAGATGATCAATATTTTGCCGGAACAGGAGAGGTGGCAACAATGTCATTTTACTCAGGTGAGGTGTTGGATAAAAAAGATCTGCCAAAAAAGATGGTGGCATTTTCTCCATGTTTTAGGAGGGAGGCAGGAAGTCACAGTAAGGACACAAAAGGACTTATAAGAGTTCATGAATTTTTCAAACTGGAGCAAGTTATTCTTTGTGAAGCCAGTCATGCAACATCAGTAGAATTCCACGAGGAGCTATTGAAAAATACAGAGGATTTGATGCAAGAGTTAGGTATTCCACACAGAGTGATCCTTATGTGTACAGCTGACATCGGTTTAGGGCATGTTAAAAAATATGACATTGAAGCCTGGGTACCAAGTCAAAATACATACAGAGAAACTCACTCAGCTTCATATTTTCATGATTTTCAAACACGAAGATTAAACATCAGATATAAAGATGATGAAGGAAAATTAAGATTCGTTCACTCATTGAACAATACTGCCATCGCTACACCTCGCGTTTTGGTTTCAATATTAGAAAATAATCAACAAGAAGATGGATCAATCGTCGTTCCTAAAGTTCTTGTTCCTTTTATGAATGGCACTGAAATCATCAAATAAAAAGAAAAATGTTTTTGTACGAATACTATCAGCAATATTGTTGGTAGGATTTTTGGTTCTCCTGTGGTGGTTCGTCTATGGTGCGATGTGGAAAATAAATACTATTGAGATTGTAAATGCAAAACATACTGATGTTGAGGTATTGAAAACTGACATCTATAACATGTCTCAGAAGAAAAAGTTTTTGATTATTCCAAATGATCATATTCTATTTTTGTCTAAAGATCAGATCATAAACTATATTCTTGAAACATATCCATCAGTTGAAGGGGTTGAAGTTTCAAAGACTAAAGATAGAGAGATTATTATTTCAATAAAAGATCGAAGAGCAACAGGTGTATGGTGTGATGAACTGTGTTATTTCTTTGATGATATGGGAATCTTGTTTAAGAAAAGTTTTGACTATACAGGAGCAGTATTTACTAAGTGGTCTGTTGCATCGAGTACTCCTTTAAAATTTTATGATAAAGCGCTTTGTGTTGACACATGTATTGACAAGAGGTTTGTAAATTTCCTAACGCAAAATAAAGTGATGAAAGTTACTGTGGAAGGTGATGATTTGAGAATGTTTACTGAGTATGGATATTATATAAAGGCGTTGAATAATGCGTCGACTACGATGAGGAATATGAATTTGTTTGCCGCTGAATATAAAGGGGATTGGAAGATGTTGCAGTATGTTGATGTGAGGTTCTGGGATAAGATTTTTTATAAATAGAGATAGTTTGACAATACTGTCTTTTTAAGGTATTATAAATTTGTAACACATTGAAGTTATGAAAACAAAAAACAGCAACATACATAATAGAATACAGGTAGTATTTTATACGATAAAACTTAGTTTTCTGGGTGAAATGACCTTTGATGAGGTTGTCAAACAGACAAAATTTTCGCGAAATGAGGTCGCATCGCATATCAGTATACTCACAAAACAAGGGAAGGTTGGAAGTGTTGACGGGAAAGGTCAGGTTTTTTTTCAACCTCCAACATTGAATAAAAAGAGAAAAAGTTCAGATCTTGTTCATGCGTTCGATGTTGGTTGCATCGATGAGTATAGTCGTTCAGCATATCAATATTTAAATCCTTACACAGGATGAAAGGTGTAAAAAATTCCGAAAGCGTTTAACGTCTAGGGTTTTTATTTTGGGTTATCGACAGAGCTTTTTTGATATGTTATATTCTTTAGTAATGGCCCCATCGTCTATCGGTTAGGACAGCAGGTTCTCAATCTGTTAAGCGGAGTTCGACTCTCCGTGGGGTCACCATTTAGAGAGTTGGTGAAAGTGCTCGAGAAGGGTTGAATACGAATATTATTAGCTTATGATATAATTTTTGAATGAGTAAAAAAACAGGATTCAATATTAATAAAATAAAAGGAAGTGGAACCTTAATCCTACCAATCTCTATGTCTCGTATTGCTGGAGGACAGGCGCCTGAAGATTGTTATGAGATGCTTTCGGCCTTTGAAGACAAACTGGAATCATTTAATAATGATGCAATATTGATGTATACAAACGGGTTATATTTTAATACTGAAGATATCGCTTTTGAAAAAAGGGTGAAGACCAATGCTCAAGTTTTGGCGCATGTTACCCGAATGAATAGTTTGATACATAAAGGAAGAAAATTTATACCAAAAGCGGTTCACTTTATGCCCATTGATTATATAATTCTAAACTCTCCTCGTTATCAGGAAATGTTTAATTTTTTACAGAAAAAAGAAAAGGAAGATTCAATATTACAGAAACTATTAGGAATTGATTTAAATGGTCGAGAGTATACTGAAGCCAATATAAATTTCTTTTTGGAAGAGATTGTTGTAGCTCATCTGATAACCGAACAATTTATAGATTTACCCGTTACCTTGGCCAGATCAGATGAATGGAGACTTGTATGTTATCCCGGATCAACAATTTTATCCCAAGTATACGTCTTTCAACAAGGTATTTTAGAAAAAAATAAAAGTTGTGTAAATGAATATAGAGGATGCATGTATAATTTTAAGGATAAAATATTGGAGGTATTTTTAGACATACAGTTACCGGAATAATCAGCTAACGCTCGAGAAGGGTCAGATAAACATTTAAAATCACTAAAAATAACCTTACCCAGCAATGAACCAATTGGTTCTATCTCGAGAAGGCTCACCATGTCGAGAGGTTGTGTGAGCACTCGAGAAGGGTGATTGAAATGAATGTCAGTTTAAGTTATGATTTATCTATGAAGAAAAATAAAATCATATTAATCTCGTTGACGATCATTATTATAGGAGGAATTTATTTAGTGTATCAAAAATCTTACAAAGAACGTAAGGAATCACTTTTTTGTCCAACAACTGTCGATTCTACAGGAAATATGAGCCCTTGTTATGCGTATAGATGTGATACAGGATATATTTTTACAAATAGAAATAAAATCGCCCCAGGAAATAATCCTTTGGAGTGTTCGGATGGATCAAAGATAAAGCAAGTTGGAGAAGTTGATGTAAAAGATAGAAAATCTTGGAAAAATTAGAAAAATGTATTTTTTAAAAAAACTTTGTCACTTTTTATTGCTCTCGAGAAGGGTCGATTAAATATTTAAAAATTACTAAAAATAGCCTTATTGTGTAATGAACCCTTTGGTTCTATCACGAGAGGGCTCACCATTTAGAGAGCTGGCGAAAGTGCTCGAGAAGGGTTGAATATATATATATATATATATATTGACATAATAATAAAGGAGTATCTGAATATTTAAAATTTAAATCTAGGTTGCTATGTATAAGTTTTAGTAAAAAGCATGAATTTCAATGTCGTGGTATAATGAACATACGTAGGTACTCCAATGATAGATTTTTTAATTAAAAACTGTACTAAATTTAACATTTAGCCGGTGTTTTCTTAAATATTATTAAAATTATAAATTATAAAATAAAAATGATTAAACAATACACACGTAACGCAGGTAAACCAATAACACCTGCAGAAATAAAACAAATTAAAACTTTGGCAGATAAAAACACTCCAACAGGTGTTATTAGTCTTAAAATAGGTAGAACACCTAATGCGATACGAAATATAGCATCAGGACATGATATTAGTCTTAAACCAACAAATAAGTCACCTTATAATAGATTAAAAAAATAACATGCAAAACGATCAAAATGACGAAGCATTTAAAAATGTAATGGATAGAATATCTTTCAGTATCTCAATGAGGGAAAAATTAATAGATGATGAACGGGAAAGAATCAAGACACTTGTAACTTTCGGTATTAATTTAATGGGTATATATGGTGTTATTGCAGGATTTGGTTTCTCAGCTTTTCAGCATATAAATTATCACGTCTTGTTTTTTACTGGTGAAGTTTTAACGATAGGATCTATCTTTTATTTGGGTATTAAGATAAAAACCGTTTTAGTAAAAGAACTCGAGCGTATATCGCAAGATGTCTTTGGTTTTGAGCAGGATACAGCAAGTGTTAAAGCTGCACTTATTAAAAAAGATGGGAACGAAATCTTGAAACTCGGAAAAGAGTTCGGTGAATCTATTTCAAATACGAAGACTAATCCAATAATAGAAAGGTTTAAACCATTAGATCAGATGATAACTATAGCATTCTGGGTTGCTACAGTAGGAATACTGTTTATATTAATTTCATTTTTAAAACTCTGTTAAAACTAAGACCTTGAATTGTGATTTTAATACAAATATTGTAATATACTTATATGAAAAATAAATTAAAAATCTTTATTTCAGTGGCCTCAGGAATAATACTATTTTATACTCTTGGCTACATTGCCGATTATATTTTTCCTTTGTTTGCCAATAAAGGTAATTCTTATTTATTAAACATGATAAATTTACTACTACCTGTAGTTTTTATTATATTCGGATCTATTTTGGGGGCAAGGATTGTATACAGAAATCTGCCGTCTAAAAAATAAAACATTAGCTAATGCGAATAAACACACTAAAAGCCAGAATATTTGACCAAGACTGTACATTAGAAGTAATGGAGTTTTTGAAATCTGATGGAAAAACCTGGAAGTTGGTATTTGATAATTGGAGACAATTAAAAATGAGTATGAGAGATTACAAAGCTAGAGAACCTAATTTTCCAGAAGGTTTATCGGAGGCAGCTTTTTGTATATGGTCTGGAGGCAAATCAGCAAGACTTTTAAAGGCAAAGAAACTATCAAACACATCATTCGATACTGTTAATGTGGAAAAAGGTAGAGCCGAACAAATAAAAGCTTGCAGTGTTTCTGAAGACCTAACTTCTTTTGGTCCAAAATCAAAATGGGATGATTTATATTTTTTAGATTTTTATAATGATGGAAAAGTTGATGGAATGTTTAATATTTATCATATACCAAATGAGCTTATTTATAACAACATGGTTAATAAACTACAAAGCCTAAAAGACCAACAAGGTGATAAGAGAAGACCTCGTTTTTGTATCAAGAAAGATATAATTGCAAAAAATAATATAAAACCTCTGGCTTCAAAAGTTAAGCTTTGGTAATCAATTCATTGCTTTCATCATTTGTTTTGCAACAGCCTGGATAACAGGAACACTTACTGAGTTTCCAAATTGTTTATATAGAGCAGAATCAGCAATTTTAGGTAATTTATAATCAATAGGAAATCCTTGGATTCTTGCACACTCGAGAGGTGTTAATTTTCTTATACCTTTTTTATCTTTTATGATCGGAACATTATGACCGCCCATACCCATGTTTGCGGTCAAGGTAGGACATACTCCACTTTTATTTTCTCTCACATATTGTCTACGCCATTGATAAACCTTACCGATATCTTTTACAGAATCTTTTATTCTTTCGTACAATGGTTTGCCATTATAGTAATATTTTTTATCCACATCTTTTTCTAATAAATCAGTAATCTTAACTGTTAATTTTACAGGACTAGGAAATTCAAATTTTTCAGAGTAGTCTTTATTTTTAAAACCAACAATATATATACGCTCTCTATTTTGAGGAATATTACCATACTCCATACTGTTCAGTACTTTTGATTTTATATGATACCCAAGATCTTCTAGTGTTTTGATAATTATTTTAAATGTTCTACCTTCATCATGGCTTTTTAAGTTTTTAACATTCTCTAATAAAAAACCTTCTGGCTTTCTTGCTTCAATAATTCTTGCAACGTCAAAAAATAGGTTACCACGACCTTTTTCGTCCTTAAAGCCTTGTCTGTGACCAGCAATAGAAAATGCTTGGCAAGGGAAGCCTCCTAATAGGAAATCAAATTTTGGTAAATCATCTATTCCAACTTTTCGAATGTCTTCTACTATTAGTTTAGAATCTTTAAAGTTTAAATCATATGTATCTTTACATCTTAATTCAAAATCATTTGCAAACACTGTTTTAAATCCAGCATTTTCAAAACCTAAACGTATACCACCCACGCCTGCAAATAAATCTATAGTGTTAAAACTATGTTTTGTTTTTTTAACAGGTTGTTTTTCTGGTTTATCTTTAATATTACTAATAACTTGTACAACAACACCTCTTACTTCAACATCTGTTCTGAACAGTGGTTGCATGTGTGGATTTCGAGGCTCAAGTCTTACTCTATTTTTTTCACGGTATAGTTTTTTAAGTGTTGCTTCATTGTCATCTATAATAGCTACAACGGTTTGTCCATTTTCTGCAACTGATTGTTTTTTTATGATAACAATATCTCCATCAAAAATACCCTCATCAATCATACTATCTCCTGCCACGCGGAGTGCGTAATAATCTTTTGAGTTCTTTATATCCGGATTAATTATAGAAACAGTATCGTCATTTGTTTCTATAACTTCTATGGGAAAACCAGCAGCAATATTTCCAAGAATTGGTATATTAACTATAGAATGAATCTCTTTCTTAGGTGAAAGTGATTTTGTATTTTTAAGAAAACCTTTTTCTTTTAATGATTGAATATGTTCATATACAGTAGAAACCGCACTAAGCTTTAGTCCTTTTTTTATTTCCTCCATAGTGGGGGATGTGACATTTTTATCTATATATGAAGTTATGTAATCAAAAGTTTCTTTTTGTTTTTTTGTGAGATTTGACATATTTGCGATAATATTTATTTTTGCTATAATTTAAGTATAACCGAAAATAAACCGAAAATCAAAATATAGAACTTACACAACAAATATGAACCAAGAGCAAAAAAACAAAATAATCACGAACCTTCAAAACAAAGGCGCAATTTTACCTTGCCCGAGGTGTGGTAATAAAAATTTTACACTAATTGATGGTTATTTTAATCAATCCTTTCAAAAAGAATTAAATAATAACATAGTCATTGGTGGACCCTCGATACCCTCAATTAGTGTACTGTGTAATCAATGTGGTTATATTGCACATCATGCCCTAGGTGCCCTAGGTTTAATGCCAAACAAAGACAATGTATAATTATAAAAAGATTCCAAAAAATAGCAGTTTTGCAATTAGACCTTCAGATGAAGAGCTTCAGAAAAAAATTGCTAACAACTTAACTTTTCATGATAATTTAGGTGAAAGAATTTTGACAATATCAGAAAGTAAATTAAAGCTTTGTCTTAAAGATAATATGGATAATATGGAAAATAGGAAATCCTGGCTTACTCCAGCCGGCCTCTTTTTGACTGTGGTAATTACTTTATTAACTTGTAATTTTAAAAACTGGATGATTTCTAGTCAAACATGGCAAGCTGTATTTATTATTTCAGGTATCCTCTCCTTCGGCTGGTTAATTGTTGCCATATGTAAAATACCTAAATACAAAAATGTAGAAGATATATTGAATGAAATGATGCCTTTGAAAGATATCCCTGCTAAAATAAAAATAAGTAAATAACATGAAAACAATCCTCGTAGACGCTGTATATTGCATAGTTTCTCCAACAGGAGAGATTTTCCATGACATGCACAACCTCCTCGAAACCTATCCAAATAAAAAGATCATCCTCACCGGTGCAGATGATGAACAATTTATAAAATTCGGACTGGATAAAATGCCGTACGAAGTATTCACTCTAAAACATAATCCTGAAAAAACAGATCCTGCTTACTATAAAATATTGCTTGAACAATATAATTTAAAAGCAAATGAAGTTATCTATTTTGAACACAATCAAGATGCTGTAAAAAGCGCTGAGTCTGTTGGTATCAAAAGTTATTTCTATGACGATAATACAAAAGATTTAGAAGCATTAAAAATTTTTCTTAATTCAGTGCTATAATCCATATATGACAAAAAACCACATAGAAAACTCCGGCAAACCCTACACCGCTGAAGAAATAAAACAACTCAAAGCTTTAGTAAAAGCAAAAACTCCTATGAAGGATATTTGTTTCACTCTTGGACGCTCAGGTGGAAGTATTAAAAACATCGCTGAGAAAAATGGTATCATTTTAAAATAATATGAAAAAATTCACCGTCGGATTTATTTTCAACGAATCAATGGACAAAGTCTTACTTATTCATAAACTTGCTCCAGCCTGGCAAGTAGGCAAACTTAATGGTCTTGGTGGAAAAATTGAAGAAGGTGAAGACGGTCTTACTTGTATTGTTCGAGAAATAAAAGAAGAATCGGGTTTAGTAACAGAAAAAGAAAACTGGGAATTTATTTGTAATATGCATGCAGCAGATTGGAGTGTTGATTCTTTTGGTTATGTATATAAAGGAAATATGGAGGATGCAAAAAGTATGGAACAAGAACAAATAGAATGGTTTGATGTGAATAATCTACCTGAGAATGTTGTCGGTAACCTTAAATGGCTTATTCCTTTAACGATAGATAAAATGATAGGAAAAGATTTTATATTTAAAAAAGTTGATGTTGAATATGAATAAAACTAAAGTTATCGTAAATGACAAAATGCAAAAGAAATATCAATACGTTCTGAGTGAATCTATTGGTAAAAATTTTGACCCTGAATTCAAACCCCAACTGACTCCAAAACAAATGTTAGCTTTGGGAGTTTTTGGTGGAATATATATGAGAGATTGCACAAAAGAATTTCCTCAAGATTGGTTTACAAAAGCCAAGTTCGCAACAGGAGATACTCAAGATAAAAATTTAAATTATTTTAATATCAATGCCAGTCAATCTTTAAAAATCTGGCAACAAAAAGGTTGGATATATCATGAAGATCCAAGAGGGTGGTTTCAGTGGTATTGCCGATATTATATGGGACGAAGAATTGAAAAAGAAGATCAAAGACAAATCAAAAGATGGAAAGCGATGCGAAGACATATTGCCCAGATACGAAATAATTGTGAACCAGGTGATATAACCTGCCGACGAAAACAAAGACAAGCGTTACTTCATTGGGCATATGATACGACAAAATAAAAAGAGCTCTCACATATAGCGAGAGTCTCGATGGTGGTTTTGTAAAAATGTTCAGAGGGGTAGACTGATCCAGTGCTCTGCCTGGTTGAGACGAAAATCTTGCACATCCTTTGGTGCAAGTAGGACAGCGTTTATCAATTCTTCGACACAGGCTTCCGATTCGAGAACATGAGCGTGTCCATTGATTTCGAAACAATAACAGCCGCTGACATTGGCGCATCGTGTGTAGAATTGACGAAGTAGGTTGATATGGGTTTGGTTCATAGGGATATAAGGTAAGACCTATTCATCGTATAGTATTTAATTAATGCAAGCAACTAAATTCAATTGACACCTCTTGAGCAAGTTGCTATATTCGACTTGTAACACCTTTTCAATTCCGAAAGGGTCAACGCCTTAAAACAATGCCTAAAATCATACCTACACCAAAAAACGGTTGGGGAAGCTTAAAACCAGATGACGAATTACTGCCAGAGACAATTGCTGCCTTTGCTAAAATTAGAGCACTCCCTCGTGGGCAATTTGAGAGAGTGCTGACGTATGCCCTTGAAAGGCAACTAGTTGTTCATCAGGGGGTTGAAATGGAGTACTTCGACTTTGATCAAATATCCGCATCAAAGATGGTGAATGCAACCAGTGCGGTATTCAACGTTGTCTGGGATCTTGTTGATGGGGTAGAAAAAAATTAATAATAAATCAACCTCCTCATAACACCTTCGGAAAATCATCCCACACCCATGGGGTGATTTTTTCTTTTGGTGATATAATAATTCCATGACCCCAACATACAAAGAAATAATCAAAGAGATCGGTGCACAAATAAAAGCTCGTAAGAAATTACTCCTACTCCGAACTCTTATGATTATGTGGCCGGTATTATTGGCAATCCTGGCAGGTTATGTAGCATCAAATATCTATGGTGAGCAATACCTAAAAGAGATAATATTCTTATTCCCAAATATTCTCTATATAATTATCTACGTTGTCTTTGCTATTGTCTATATGACAGTGGTTGGTTTTATTTTTGAAATAGAAAAAAGAATCTGGATTGACTCATTTTTTGATAAAAGAGAGATATCTTCATCAGAAAGTTGGAGTCTGGCTAAAAAATTATTATGGCCAGCGATCGTATTTAGATTTAATATATTTTTTAAATATTACTTCACTCCACTGGTTATCTTACTAGCTATAATTTTCTCTCCAGTACTCGTGTATAAAAATATCAGTGAATACATGAGTCAAAATATTATTCTTACCTATGGAGGAATTGTTCTTGTTTCGATTATTGCATTCTTTATTTACAATTATTATCTCCGTATCAAACTACGATTCTCTTGGTTTGTATTTTTGGATATGTATAAAGGCGGAACACTTCCAACATACTCGATTTATGAAAGAATGGATTTGTTAAATGTTACTGCTAAAAGTGAAGGGTTTAAAAAGGCTCTTATTTTAACGGTTGGTGTAGATACGCTAGGGGCAATTACTAATCAGTTGGTTGTGATTATGACTGAAGGAATCAAGGCTGTTTCGATGGGTATTCCTGGTATAGGTGAAGCTGGAAAAATGCTTGGAAATATGACTCAGGTGTATGGTCAGGCTTTGGTTAAGCAGGTAACAAGTTATGCGGAGATTGTTTCAATCTACATATTGTACAGAACTGCCCACCAGCAAACTTTTGGAAAGGAACAAGAGGTGAATGAGTATATGTACACAAATCTTGACACACAAGTTCCTTTGAATTAAAATTTGACATCAAAATATGGATTATGATAATATAAATTTATAACTATGAAACAGACGATTTTATACATTCGTGTATATACAGAGGCTGTTTCCACATTATGTTTGATTTGAAAAAATCTGACATAAGGTTGATGGAAGATAAAACCTTTATGAGCTTTTGTTCATAAGGGTCTTCCTTTTTAAGGGTTGTTAATTTTTTCACTAAATTTATAATAATGTTCATCTAAAAACAGTATTTCTATATTTTTATTAATTATTAGAAACGAGGTTCTGCTCTCATTCGGTGCTATAATCTTTTTAAGAACATTTTTTTCCTTTAAAAATTCAATAACACAAGAAAAATCACCATCTCCTGTGATTATTATACATTTGTTATATTCCTTTTCGTAAAAATCTGAAACTATTTGTAAAACCATTTCTGCATCACAATTGCCCTTTATTTGACCTGACACATAAGAAACTGGTTTAAAAATTAATTTGTAGTCAAAATTTGTTAAGTCTTGATACAGATCTCGGTACGCAGGAACATACCCTAAAAACATATACACTTTTTCAGGTTCATATTTTTGCTTTAACCAATGTTTAAATTTTTTAAAATCAATTTTGTATCCTAAATCTTTTGCACCTCTATATAAATTGGCATTATCAATATAGATATTTATTTTTGGTGTATTTTCATCTTTCATCATCAAATAATACCAATATGTATATAAAGTATTTCTGAAGAAATTCTAAAGAAAACATAAAATTAAAATAATGATATAATTAGTCAATATGAAAAAGAAAGAAACAGGATCTATAAACACACTACTGATTGCCATCATAGTAATATTGCTTTTAGCATTGGGATTCTTGTTATCAAAAGTAACCTTTCAACCTGTTGTGGAAGAGAAACAAACTCCATCACATCCTGAACTCACCCAACAACAAGCAGAGACCCTGGTTTTACGCACCTGGGGAGGTTGTACACAGGATACATGCGTAAAGCTTGTAGTAACAACAGAGGAAAAGGGTGATGCAGTAACTGTAACAGCAACTTACGGAGGTCTATATGATGACTCTGTGGCAGCACAAAGGAAAATTGCTCCAGCAATATATACCAATGGAGTATGGACTTTAGGGGTACCGGTTGTAACTCATCGTTGTCAGCAAAACCGAGGGCATCAAGATTTTAGTACTGAACTATGTGTATAATAGAAGTATATGCTTCAAACCATTCAAACATTTCTTGAAAACTACCCAATCATCGCACCGGTCATTTTCATCATTCTTCGAATTCTACCTGTCGTTATTCCTCCCATACCAGGACTTCTTCTCGATGCAGTCGGGGTGGTTGTCTTCGGATGGTTTTATGGATTTATTTATGCAGAAACCGCAATACTCATAGCATCGATGATAGCCTTTTTTATTGGTCGACGGTTTCGAGAGCCATTTCTTGGAAAATTTATTTCTATACAAAAAATTCATGAATGGGAAGATAAGCTTTCTGAAAAAGAAAAATTTGCAGCACTTATTAGTATTCGATTTATCTCAAGTCCTTTTTTCGATATTATAAATTATGTTGCTGGATTAACTAAAATAAAAGCCTCAACTTATTTTTGTACAACATTGATTGTAACTGCACCGATGGGTTTTATGATTTATTACTTTGGAAGTATTATTTTAAATGCACCGTTCATAATTATTGGAACTCTTGTATTGCTCATACCACTTTTGATTTGGTATAAAAAGAAAAATGGGCAAATGCCTAATACTGTATAAAAAAAGACGCACCAGCCCGAGGAGGGCTTGGTGCATTTTGAAGGGGGATTACTTGTCCAAAAATTGGTTGCTGATTTCTGGCCAATATCGATAGATCAGTAAGCTGGCATAAACAATGATTAGAAAGATCAAGGTCTTGCTAGCGGGGGATATCCTAGTTTTTTCTGAGGGGTCAGGATAATGCATTTCTGTAATTTCTGTATAAGGTTGATATTTAAGAGCTACGTAGCTCGTATCATTATTATACAAACTTTAATTACTAAAGTCAATAAAACAAGAACACTTTTGTCAATGTTGCAAACTGTGAAAAACAGGCACATACTTAATATGTTACCTCCTTACAATTTCATACGTGCAAAGGTAACTGTTAATTATGTGAAAAGCATACAGGGTATTATCAATTCATTATCACCATTATTAATTTAATTAAAATAAAATAATAAAAATATATGACAAGAATAGTAAACTCAATGACTGCTTTTCAGTTAAATATGAAAACACTGTATGATATTGAAAAGCAGCTAGAACGCGCATTGCCATTTATGGTTAATGCTGCAACTGATGAAGATTTAAAAAGCGGATTTCAGTCAATTTTGGAAGAAACAAGAATGCATAGTGATAGGTTAGAAAAAATATTTGAGATGATTGACATGGCACCAGCAAAACATATTAGTGCTGGTATCCGGGGAATTATTGAAGATACGAGCGATATTATCATTAATGAGCCGGCAGGACCAATTAAAGATGTATTATTAGCAGGGGCTGCTCGATCATTAGAACACTTTGAAATAGCGAACTATATGACAGCCATAGATGAGGCAGAAAATCTTGGTTTAGATGGCGCTGTCGACCTGCTGGAAGACACGTTGGAAGAGGAAGAATTGGCAGCCAGAAAACTAGGGGTTGTTATGCACGAGGATTTAAAACTTGTGGCCGACGAAGAACTTGAGGACTAAAGATAAGGGACTATTCCAATACGAATAGTCTTTTATTTTTGTCATGATACAATACTTCGTATGGACCCAATTCAACCTCAAAAAAAATCTATAGTGGCGACAATTATTTCAGTACTTATTTTTGTTGTTTTGGCATCATACACTGTCTGGGGTGAATATCGTATTAACCTTTCTTCTCAAAAAATAGAAGAATTAAAAACTGAAAATGAAGCATACAGTCAAGAGTTGACTCATTTAAAAGGAATAACTGCTTCATCAACAGAATCTTTTAACATATTATATTCTTCGCTCTCAAATGAGAAAAAGAATTTAGAGGAAAAAGTGACCTCATTAGATAAATTAACCAAACTCGACCCACAGCTATTGAAAAAATATTCGAAGGTTTATTTTTTAAATGAAAACTATAGTCCATCAGAAACTCAAGTAATACCAAGTGAGTATGCTCTTAATAAAAAAGTTGAATATAAAGTTCACGTTGATGTAGTGTATTTTCTTGAGGCTATGATGGATGATGCTCGTAAGGAAGGATTGAATCCTTTGGTTGTGTCAGCTTACAGGTCGTTCGCAACTCAGGCCCAACTGAAGGCACAAAATAAAATTACCTATGGAGTAAACACTGCCAACAGGTTTGTTGCTGAACAGGGTTATTCAGAACATCAACTTGGAACTACTGTTGATTTTACTACCCCGGAGATTGCCGACGCTTCACCAGCATTTGAAAAGACCAAGGAATTTGCATGGCTACAAAACAATGCCTATAAATATGGTTTTATACTTTCGTATCCAAAAGGGAATGCATATTATGCTTATGAACCGTGGCACTGGCGTTTTGTCGGCAAAGCATTGGCACTGCAACTTCATACTGACAGTATAAGTTTTTATAATCTTGAACAGAGATTTATTGATGAGTATTTATTGCATATGTTTGATAGGTAAGGTTGCTCATGCATAAAAATAAACATTCAATGAAAGAATGTTTATTTTTATGCATTCACTAGGTAAATCCGATTATTTCTTCAACACGATATCCTGTACACCTCTTTTCGCTGAAAATTCATCTGGTGATTCGTCAGTGTATATTTTTATTCCTGGAATTTCTTTTTTCAATATTTTTCCAAACTCTTGAGCGATAGGACGTAATGATGCATGAACTGTTGTTCCTGATCTAAGCTCTGCTATGTACACAAGTGAGGGGATAGTTGCGGTCATATCAAGTGACACTTGGAATCCCATACCAATATAATATTGTCGATCAGTATCTGAACATTTTAAATCATTTATTTCTGTAACAAGTTTTTTTATTTCAGCTTCAAGTTTTGTTCTAAAAGTTTTTGGAAAATTATTTAAGTACCATGAATGGAATCCTAGCTTTGTTGTAAGAAGTGGTTGTGGCATTACAACAGATCGTTGTCGTTGAATATCTCTATATGATCCAAAATCAATATTATATTTGATAGTCATTTCGCCAGCTGATTTTATTTGATATGGAAGCTCAGCTTTTTGTGGTCTATTTTTAAGGATCGATGCATATCTCTTTAGAACATCTTTTCTAATAAATGATTTATATTCAACACCTTTAACTTTGAAAGGCTTCATGTAGGCAACCTCATCTTGTGAAATGGCAAGGTATTTCTCTTCTTCTTCGTATTGTTTGTGTCCGAAACTGTTTGGGTATTTATCCTTTAATGAATCAATCATTTGCAGTGCAACATCTTTCACCTCTTGCAGTGGGTGGTGGCGCATAGCTTTTAAGTGGTCGGCGGCTTGTCTTAAGTTTGTATGCCATGCAACCATGGTTGTCATTCCAGCAGGGAGTAAGCATCGGGAAATATCAAAGGCACGAGCTTTGATAGCCTTCTCGTATATTTCAGGCTTCTCCCCTTCATTCATTGGGTGTTTAATTGTTAAATCTTTGATTAATACATCAAGTGCTTCATTATATAATTTCATCCACTTTAATTGAATTGCCTCAGCTTTTTTTGTACCAAGTGGATTTGCAATTCTCATTTTTGAAAAATCTAAATACCGAGTTGATGATTCTTGCCCGTTGTACAATGGCCAGTCTTGAATTGCTTTTGCTCCCAACATTGAAACTCCTTCGATAAAAAGCGTCGTTGATCCGCAGTCTCCAATAGATTTGTGTCCGTATCCAACATAAAACTTTTCCATAAATTTTCCAGGTCCCGCTTCTTTTACTCTTTCAAGGTGAGTTCGTACGGTTCGAGGGTCTCTTGAGTACAATGCTTGAAGCATAGCGATGTCTTCAGGAGGGAAGGTGTCGAGAATAATTACCTCGTGTAGTTTAGGTGTTTTTGGTGTTGGATTTTTCATACCCTTAATTATATGAAATTTAATCCAGAGATATCATATTGACAAAAAGAAAAACCCATAGACCGGGGGTGGTCTAGGGTGTTTTTGTTGATTGGGGGATCGACGGTTGGGGTTAGTTGGAAGCGATTTGCCAAAGGTCAGCTGCCTTGTTAGGGTTGTGAGCCATTGCTCGTTGTTCGAGGTATTTTGGTGTTGCCTTAGCTGTATATCTATTCCAAATCCATATCCAATTCAATCATAACTGGGCAATGGTCAGATCCCATCTCATTTCCAAGTATTTCGATATTCGTAACTTTATTCCATAAACTTTTACTTACGAAAATATAATCAATACGCCAACCAATATTTCTATCTCGTGCATGTGACTTCATGTCCCACCATGTGTATTCAATTTTCTCAGGATATGCTGTTCGCCATGTATCAATAAAACTTTCGGTGTATTGTTTTAGTAATGCACGTTCTTCAGGTGTACAACCAACATGTCCAGCATTTTCTTTTGGACGAGCAAGGTCAATGTCTGCAACGGTAGCATTCACATCTCCCAGAAAGATAACAGGTTTTTCTTTTTCAAGTTTTTTTGCAAATTTTAAAAATTTTTCATAATACTCAAGTTTGTATTGAAAATGTTCTGGGGATTTCCCACCATTTGGCCAATAACAGTTTATTAAATAAAAATCTTCATACTCGGCAACGATAGTGCGCCCTTCGTCATCGATAAAATCTTTATCTAAAAGTGTGCCTATTACTTCAAGTGGTTCTTCTTTTGAGTAGATAGCCACTCCTGAGTAACCTTTTCTCATTGTGGCTGATTCGAAGTATGTGTAATACCCCTCATGATTTTTTGTATCGTCATGAAGTTGCTCTATTGATGATTTGGTCTCTTGAATACCCAAAATATCAGGCTGGTATTTCTTAATAAGGTTTTGTAATTCGCCTTTTTTCCAGACTGCTCGAAGGCCGTTAACATTCCAAGTGATAATTTTCATATAGGTGTATCTTACTATAAAAATAAAAAAAACCGAAGGCAGGGGATTGAACCCTGCGATCGGTCTGTGCTATTTGAGGCTTGCGAGTGTGAAATTGCGCACCGCATGAAAACGTATCTTTTTCACACCTCGTATCTTGTCATTTTGGTCAGTTGTTGAAGGTTCGGTCTAACGAGCGTACTATATAATATATATACGTATATGTCAAATAAGAATGAATCAAATCTGTGGTAAAATCACGAGATATGACACAAATAAAAACTGAATGGGATTTCTCAAAATTATATAAAGGTATTCATGATCCAAAAATAAAAAAGGATGTTGAATCAATTTGCAAACAACTACTTTCTTTTGCTAAAAAATACAAAGATTTGACATTCTTGAAAAGTTCAAAAGGGATGTTATCTGCTTTAAATGATTACAATACTTTGATTGATAAAACTTCAACAATTCCACTTTGGTATTTAGGTCTGCAACAATCATTAAACAGTTCAAATGATAAAATCCAAGGAGAAATCAATAAGCTCTCTGATATTTATTTGAAGGCATCAAAAGAAACAATCTTTTTTGGTTTGGAGATCTGTAAGCTTGATAAAAAATTACAAGAGAAATATTTAAAAGATAAAACATTGGCAAAGTATAAGTATCTTCTTGAAAGTTCTTTTTTGCATGGAAAATTTATGTTGTCTGAAAAAGAGGAAAAGATTTTGACAGACAAAGCTCAAGTTGCACACGAAGCTTGGGAAGATATGGGTAGTAAAAATAGAAACTCACAAAAGATAAAGTTTAAAAATAAAGAAATGTCGTTATCAGAGGCAATGAGTCTAAAGGCTGATTTACCAAAGAATGATAGAAGGGCACTTCATAAAATTGTGATGGAAAGATATAAAGATATATCTTTTATTGCCGAAGCTGAGCTTAATGCAGTAATACGAAACAAAAGAATGGATGATGAAATTCGCGGACATAAAACTCCTTATGAGGCGACAATTTTAGGATATCAAAATGATGTAAAATCTATAGAAAATTTAGTTGAGGTAGTTACAAAACATAATTACATTTCACATAGGTTTTTTAAGCTTAAGGCTAAAATTTTAAACACAGTAGAAAAATCTGATGAAAAAAATATAACAATGGCTGAATTGGCAACAGATATTTCAACTGCAAAAACAAAAAAGAAAATAAAATTTGAGGAGGCGTGTCGTATGGTTGCTGAATCGTTTGCTGAAGTGAATCAAGAGTTTGCGGATATATTTCAAGGGTATTTAAAAAATGGACAAATCGACGTATATCCAAAACTTGGAAAAAGATCAGGGGCATTCTGTTCTCCGATGATAAATGCTCCTACATATGTGCTGTTGAACTATGTTGATAAATTAAACGATGTATCAACACTTGCTCATGAAATGGGTCATTCAATCCATTCTGATCTGTCAAAAAAACAAGAACCGATGTATCAAGACTATCCAATCTCTATTGCTGAGGTTGCCTCAACTTTTTTTGAAAATGTCTTGTTTGATAATTTACTAGAAATTGCATCCCCTGAAGAAAAAAAAGATTTACTGATAAATAAAGTCCAAGATAATGTTTTTACTATTTTTGCACAGATTGCATATTTTCAATATGAGAAAAATATTCATAAAGCAGTGAAGGAAAAAGGATTTGTATCAAAAGAAGAATTTGCCTCAATGTTTTCTGATTGTCGAAAATCGTATGTTGGTGATGCTGTTGATGTTGTTGAAACTGATGGATATGGATATGTGTACATAAACCACTTCAGGTATTTCTTCTATGTATATTCATATGCCTACGGTCAACTTATAGCCAACGCTTTGTATTCAGAATATAAAAAAGATAAATCATTTGGAGTAAAAATTAAAAAGTTTTTGAGTGCTGGAGGGTCAGCTACACCTGAGGATATTTTCAAAAGTATTGGCATAGATACATCAAAACCTGATTTCTTTAAAAAAGGGTTGAAGAAAATTGAGAAAGATTTGGATGAGGTGGAGAAGATGTTTTAATTGACAATAGGGAATAATAACTGTATTTTAAATTTATTAAATCAGTCATAGTGGCTGGTTCGTAACCTTCAAAAATATGTTAATTAAATTGTTCTTAGTTAGGACTGTCTTGGTTGATGGTCAAAAAGCTACACTTGGTTTCGTGCCACCTGAAAGACCTGTGGTCGTTAAGTCAGAGAAGAAAGAAGAGGAGGAAGAAGGTGATTCTGAAAATGAAGAACCTGAACCCGAACCAGACGTTGTTGCTGAACAGCCGATCGACTACGAAGACGATCTACTTACGCCTGCCAGCGATCTCGACACATTGGCCTACTATGCAGAGGTTCAAAGTATTTTGCCAAACGACTGCTACTGGTTTGCTGTGAGAGGTGAGGTTTTAAACCCTGATCTCAAAATCCTATCAGGGTGTATTCCTATCCGACATTTCGGCATCGGAAAGTTTTTCTCGGGCCGTAAAAACTTCAGGCTAGGGGATAAGGATGGTTGGGCCAGAAACGGTGGTGCTGTGTGGAAGTTGACTAGGGAGGTTGCGACTGAGAATTGATTTTTCCTTTTATGGCTGGTCTCGCTTTGTGCGAGACTGGTTGTTTTTTTTATTTATAATATCCAGAAAGATATTTATATACAGGTTAGAATAGGAGTGCTTACTTTATTATTTCTTTTATATAACTTTAACTGTGTTTTATTAAAATGAAGGAATGGAAAAAATAATAATACAAAATCAAACAATTTCTGTTGCCATGTCAATCAAGACTGGAGATTATATATCGCTTACAGATATTGCAAAATACAAAAATAAGGATGAACCTAAAGATGTGATTAAAAACTGGATGAGGAATAAGTCTACTCTCGAATTTTTACGTATATGGGAAAGACTGAATAACCCAAACTCTAAAGGGGTCGAATTCGACCCCTTTAGAAACGAGGTTGGGTCAAATAGTTTTACCATGTCTCCTGAAAAGTGGATAAAAACTATGAAGGCAATTGGTATTAAATCTTCAGCAGGGCGTTTTGGTGGGACTTTTGCTCATAAGGATATAGCTTTTGAGTTTGCCTCTTGGATCTCAGCTGAATTCAAACTCTATTTAATAAGGGAATTCCAACGTCTTAAAAATGAAGAAAGTAATATAAAAAATTTGGATTGGAATATAAAAAGATCTCTGACTAAGATAAATTATAAAATACACACAGACTCAATAAAAGAAAACATTATTATTCCTAATAAGATAAAAAATCCAACTACTACATATGCAAACGAAGCAGATGTTTTAAATGTGGCATTATTCGGAGTTACTGCTAAAAATTGGAAATTGAATAATGAGAACTTGGATGGAAATATGAGAGATTATGCAAATGTAACTCAACTTATTTGTTTGTCTAATCTTGAGGTCTTAAACAGTGAATTTGTAAAGATGAATATGCTCCAATCCGAAAGGCTTATAAAGTTAAATGAAATTGCGATTGTGCAGATGAGGTCTTTGGCGGGGAATAAAGGTGTTCGATCTTTATCGACAAAAACACCCATTTAAGGTATAATCAAAAACCTATGATGTCACACGAGATCAGACAAAAGTTCCTGGACTTCTTCGCAAGCAAGGACCATGCAATACTCAAATCAGCCCCGATAGTCCCTGAAAACGACGCTTCGGTTCTTTTTAACATTGCTGGTATGCAGCCTCTTGTACCATATCTATTGGGTGAGACTCATCCTCAAGGTAAGAGATTGGCTAATCTTCAAAAATGTATCAGAACCATTGATATCGAAGAAGTCGGTGATAGTCGTCATTTAACTTTTTTTGAAATGATGGGAAATTGGTCTCTTGGTGATTATTTTAAAACTGAAGCAATAAACTGGTCATATGAATTATTAACTGATAAGGAAAATGGTTTTGGTTTGGATCCTAATAGGTTGTACATCACTGTCTATGAAGGTGATTCTGAAATTTCTCAAGATGATGAAACTATAAATATTTGGAAAGGAATATTTGAAAAAAATAATATAAAAGGAAACAGAATATTTCCACTAGATGCATCAGCTAACTGGTGGCCAGCAGTAAAGATTAATAATGATAAATGGTCTGGACCAACAGGCCCATGTACAGAAATGTTTTACGACATTACTGGTAAACATACCGAAGGGCTCGACAAAGAAGAATATCTTAAACTCGACGACCGAGGAGAATTGGTGGAGATTTGGAATGATGTGTTCATGGAGTATTTAAAGAAAGATGGAAAAATTATTTCAAAACTTCAAAATAAAAATGTTGATACCGGCTCTGGGTTTGAGAGAATTGTGATGATGGTACAAGGTGTTAATTCTGTATACGAGACTGATATCTTTAAACCAGCACTCGATAAAATTACTGCATTAACAGGGGATATAAATATCGCCCAATTTGAAATAGCTCGTTCGTCAAGAATCATTGCTGACCATGTTCGAACAGCTGTAATTATGTTATCTGATGGGGTTATATTTTCTAATACGGATCAAGGGTATATCTTGAGACGTTTGGTTCGTCGTGCGCTTCGTCATGCTGATGTACTTGGTTTGCCTGAAAATTCACTTTATATGATAGCTGATATTTTCACTGACTATTATAAAGATGTCTATGAAAATGTTGCAAAGCAAAAAGAGACAATAAAAGTTGCTATCAACGCCGAAGAGAAGAAATTTAGAAAAGCACTTATTCAAGGTATAAAAGAATTTAATAAAATTGTCTTACATAACAAAGAGCAAAATACAGAAATGATTGATTCTCAAAAAGTATTTACATTGTTTGAGTCGTATGGATTTCCTATTGAAATGATTGAAGAGTTGGCGGTTGAAAACAAGTTAACTATTGATAAGGCGGAATTTGATCAATTGTTTAAAATTCATCAAGAGAACTCAAGAGCTGGTGCACAAATAAAATTTAAAGGTGGACTTGGTGGAGATGGAGTAATGGAAGTTAAATACCACACGGCCACTCACTTACTACATCAAGCACTGCGAATAGTGCTAGGAGAGTCTGTACAACAAAAAGGATCTAATATTACGACTGAGAGATTACGTTTTGATTTTGCTTTTGACAGAAAAATGACTGATGAAGAAAAGAAAAAAGTTGAAGATGTTGTAAATGAAAAAATACAGGCGGCACTTCCGATGAATATGGTAACTTTGCCTAAAGAGGAAGCAATACAATCTGGCGCGTTGCATTTCTTTGCAGATAAGTACGGCGACACCGTAAATGTGTATTATATCGGGGAAAATCTAGAAGATGCATTTTCAAAAGAATTCTGTGGTGGACCTCATGTTAAAAATACGTCAGAGTTGGGTCATTTTAAAATATCAAAAGAGGAAGCGGTGTCACAAGGGGTGAGAAGAATCAAGGCTGTTCTGGAATAGGATTGTGGTACAATGGTTTTATGTCATTTGGTCAACTGCTTAAAACTTATAAATGGTGGACTGCATTAACGATAGTACTCGGCTTTGCCGCCATAGGCCTATCTCTTTTAGTACCCAAACTTGCAGCTCGTGCTATCGATACAGGTGATTTTTCAAGTTGGTCACCAACACTTACTTCACTTGTTGTTATTGCAGCGTCAGCTTTTGTTGTTATTGTGATTCAGATATTTACCTCAAATTACTTATCTGAAAAAATCGCACTTGATTTGAGAAATAGATTAATCAAAAAAATCTCTCGACAATCTTTTCAATATATTGATGAATCGACTCCAGGACAATTACAAACTATTTTTACATCAGATGTTGAGGCAGTAAAAGCGATCATTGTGCAAGGTTTTGTAACATTGTTTGGAGCACTCTTAACTTTAATAGGTGCGATTATTTTTTTACTAAACACAAACCTCCGTTTGGCGCTGTACACAATAACAATCATTCCACTTTTAGCTTTAGCTTTCGGCTTGGTCTTTGGATCTATTGGAAAACTTTTTCAAACAGCTCAGGAAAATATTCAAACCATTTATGCAAATATAAATGAGACAATCACTGGGTCAGCTTTGATCCGTGTGCTTTTTGGTGCATCTGAGGAGGTGAAAAAATTTAAGGCTGTAAATGAGAAAGCGCGAGAGATTGGTTTTGCAATTGTAAAAGGTTTTGCACTTCTTGTGCCGATTGTAGTGCTACTAGCAAATGTTGTAACACTTATTATTATTTGGTTTGGTGGAAGACAGGTTATTGAAGGTACTATGACACTTGGAGATTTTTCCGCATTCCTGTCTTACTCAGCCATGTTTATTTGGCCGATCTTTGTGTTGGGGTTTGTTGGACCATCTATCTCTCGTGGATTTGTGTCTTTGAAAAGAATCAATGGAGTGATTGATGCAGACATCAGAGAAGAAACTGGAACCTATGAAGGTGAGATACAAGGGGATATAGAATTTAAAAATGTTTTTTTAACATATAAAACAGAAGACGGCTCTCAGAAAGATGTTTTAAAAAACATTTCATTCAAGATTAACGCGAAAACAAAAAATGCAATCGTCGGCCCAACCGCCGCCGGAAAGTCACAATTATTTTATTTGATGTCTGGATTAATAAAACCAACATCAGGAGAGATTCTTATAGACAATAAGCCTCTTTCTGAATATAAAATAAGTGTTTTACTTAAACGTATTGGTCTCGTATTTCAAGACAGTATCTTATTCAATACATCATTTAGGGAAAATGTTGCCTTCACAGCAGATGCAGAAAATAATCGAGAAATTTTTAACAAGGCTATTGAAACTGCTGAGTTAAGTCAGCTTGTAAAGGAATTGCCGGATGGACTGGAAACTATGGTCTCGGAGCGCGGGACAAGTTTATCGGGAGGGCAGAAACAAAGATTAATGTTAGCTCGTGCTCTGGCCGTCAATCCACATATTTTATTGCTGGATGACTTTACTGCACGCGTAGATCAAAATACTGAAGCTTTGATTTTAGGAAATGTAAGCAAAAATTTTCCAGATACAACTCTGGTGTCGATTACTCAAAAAATTGAACCGATTAAAAACTACGAGCAAATCATTGTTGTGATGGAAGGGGAAATAGTTGGAACAGGAACACATCAAGAATTATTAAAAGATTCATTCGAATATAAACAAATATTTGAATCACAAATGTCGACAGAGACATTAAAATCATAAAAACATATGACTCAAATATATTCATTAGGAAAACAAGAACAAGACACAACTGTACCTGTAGGTAAAAAACCTTCAGCTAAAGATTTTTTCTCATATCTCCAAGTGGATAAATTAAAATTGATCTTTGCTTTTGGTTTTATTTTTATTAACTCAGCAGCCAATACACTCTCACCTTTTTTGATATCTCGGGCTGTAGATACATACATAGGTCTCGGTAATGTAGATGGGCTTTTAAATATTGTACTCATATTAGCTGGGGTGGCAATCATAACTATATCCACAGGATACGCTCAAGGTATGTTGATTGGTAAAATATCTCAACGTACGCTCTATAGATTAAAAGAAAGTCTTTTTACTAAAATCCAATCTCTACCGATCGCATTTTTCAATCAAAACAAAGCTGGAGATTTGATGAGTCGTATTAATAATGACACTGATAAAATCAATCAATTCCTATCACAATGGATCGGACAATTTATAGGTGTGATGTTTTCACTGATTGGTGTTATAGGTTTTAGTTTGTACTTAAATTGGAAATTATCTTTAGTGATGATGTCGATGACTGTATTTATTTATCTTATTACTATGATTTTCTCATCAAAAATAAGAAAAGAAAATAAAAAAAATCTTGAGGCTAATTCCAATTTTTCAACAGCTCTTCAAGAAAATCTTACAAACTTTCGAGTGGTGGCTGCGTACTCTAAGCGAGATTATCTAGAAAATCATTTAGAGAAAACAAACAATGCCACATTTAAATCAGCGTTACGTTCTGGTTTTGTAAATAGGGTATTTGAGCCAGCATATGAGTTTTTCGGAGCCTTAGCTTTGATTTTGGTTTTGTCGTATGGATTCCATCTTATTTCAATCGGTGGGGCAACCGTGGGTGTTCTTATTGCATTCGTCGCCTATACACAAAGATTTTATGATCCAATGCGAACATTGGCTACAGCATTCAGTGCGATTCAACTTGCGACTGCGGCCTGGGTTCGTTTGCAAGAAATATTTTCTTTGGAAAACAATCTGAAGACTGAAAACCCACAAGGGGATGCAAATGGTAAGCCAAAACTTCGTCTTGAATTAAAAAATGTCTCATTTTCATATGATGATAAAAACATGGTAATAGAAAATGCGAACCTCTCTTTTGAGCCTGGTAAAACCTATGCTCTGGTAGGTCCTACAGGTGGAGGAAAATCCACTCTCGCATCAATCATGGCCCATCTATATGACCCTACATCAGGCTTTGTATATTTAAATGGGAAAGATATCACTATTTATTCTCAAGAAGAAACCTCAAAAGAAATTAGTGTTATTTTGCAAGATCCAATATTGTTTACCGGAACAGTGGCTGAAAATATTCTCTATGCCAATACTGATTTTGCAAATATGCCGATTGAAGATTTGAACCGTATTCTAGAACATAAAGGATTTAAAGAAGTTATTAAAAGATTTGAAAATGGTTTGTCGACAACTATAAAACAAAATGGTGCAGGACTAAGTATTGGGCAAAAACAACTTATCTCTTTTATGAGAGCGATATTACGTGAACCAAAACTTTTGATTCTTGATGAGGCGACAGCGAACATCGATACGATAACAGAAGCGATACTAAATAAAACTCTTGAGGCACTACCACCTGAAACAACGAAGATTATCATTGCGCACCGGTTAAACACTATTAAAGATGCTGATGAGATTATGTTTGTGAATGGTCATCATGTGACTCCGGCTGGAAGTTACGAGGCGGCGATTGCGATGATAGCTGATGCAAAGAGGAGTAGTTAAGGTAAAAACAAAAAACACCCCTGTCTTACTCGAAGTATTTTTTGTGTTTTTTGTCACTTAAATTTACCTAAAATGGTAAGTAAATTGAATACTCAGCAGATGTTTGTGTATTACCACTTACATCAGCAGATTGTAAGATAACATGGTATGGAGTAGTTGAAGCTATTGCAGGCAATTCAAATGAATGATTTGTCTTTAGTGTACCATTACTCATACGTTGTGTAGTTGATGCATTAACATTGAGTGTTGATGTTCCATAGAACAATGTTGATGTTGCTGCCTCATTTGTTTTCCAACTGATAAGCAGTTTGTCTAGATTAAATGTAGTCAAGATATTACTAATAACTGGAGCTGTTGTATCAGATGATGAAGTTGTAGTAAATGTTACTAGATTAGATACAGTTACATTTCCTGCAGAATCACGTACTCCAAGTACTGCATAATATGTTGTACCAGACGCAAGGTTCTTAATAGTAACTTCGCCGTTCTTGTTTACGAATGTGTTATCAACAAGAGTCCATCCATTTGTTGAATATACGCTGGCCAGTAGATTTCCATTTGTCGTAGTTGTTGCTTTTACAACGTTTGGTGTAGTTGTTCCGTAGAATACTACAGCTCTAACGTTTTCATTTGCAGTCCATTTTACTTCAGCTTTATCTGTTGAAGGAATAACTGAAAATGAGTTTATAACTGGTGCTACTATATCAGTAGTTGTTGCTGGACGATAATCCCATTTTTTTAAAATTCCATAAGGGATTTTACAATTTCCATTAAGTGTCAATTCGCCTTTAGTTTCTTTCCAACCATTTTTTACAAATTGGCCGAAGGCTTTTATACAAACACGATTTTCTTTTTTGTCTTCATGTTTTTTATTTTTACTTTCATTTTCTTTTGCATAACCTAAAACAGGGGCTAAAGTAAGTGCAAGTAAGAATAAGAAAGTTAAGGTAGTTGTTTTTTTCATATATTTATTTTATTTTTTAAAATTAGTATGTAGGAAATTAATTGATAAAATAAAGATTAAATTGCACATATCTTTGTCCTACGAGCTTTATGACGTCTTCGATATGTGACTCTTACAGTATTCGTGTGGTATAGTGTATTCTATAGGCTGTAAGAATTATACTTTTGATTCGTCTAAAAACATGAAGCAACAACAAAAAGCCACAAAACAATTCACGAACCTATACACCGCTGAGTCGGACGCGCTTTTTAGATATTGTTTCTTTCGAATGGCCGATCGTGAACAAGCAAAAGACATTATACAAGAATCTTTTATGAGATTATGGGATGCTCTAGGAAAAGGTAATTTAGATATAAAAAACCCCCGTGCGTTTCTGTTTAAGATAACTTCAAATTTGATTATTGATTGGTACCGGAAAAAGAAGCCTGTGTCATTAGATAATTTACTTGAATCAGAGAATGGTAACAGTGATCTGCAAATATCTGATGATAGTTATGAACAGATAGAAATCCAATCAGAAGGTAAAATGTTTCTAAAACATATTTCATCTTTGGACCCTACATATCAGCAGGTTGTGTATTTGAGGTATGTAGAAGATATGTCTCCAAAGGAAATTGCTGAAGTTGCAGGTCTTTCTGTAAACGTGGTATCAGTCCGCATCAATCGGGGGATAAGTATATTAAAGAAAAAATATGAAATATAATAAAATGAAAAAAGGAATAAAAGACATACAAAATATTAATCTATCGGATGGTGAAAAAAATGAAATTTTTGAACAACTAGATTTGCATATGAAAAATAATCCAATCGAACATGATTCTGAAAAAGCTCAGATTTTAGATCGCTTGAGTAGTTTTGTTATGCAATATAAACAATATGTCCATAGATATAAACATTCGTATGGGGTGATTGCAACTATTGTGATTCTTTGTATTACAGCAAGTACAGCTTATGCAGCTGAGAGCTCATTACCGGGAGATGTACTTTATCCTATAAAGATCTATGTCAATGAGTCAGTCAAAGCTGTTACAAAGGTAACACCAAATGCCAAGACTAAATTTGAAGAGGAGAAAGTAATCAAGAGACTTGATGAAGTACAGGAGCTGGTTAAAAAAGGAAGATTCGATGATAAAAAAAGAATTCAAGTTGAGAAGGAGGTTGAGAAAAGTGTTAACACTATTAATGTTGGTCGAAATAAAAATGCATCAACAACTGAAAGTTTTAGGAAAGAACTCGATATCAAAATTGAAAATATCAAGAAAGCTAATGTTGAGTTAAGGCTTAATATTCCAAAAGAAAAAGATAATAAAGATGAGATTGAAAGATTTGAAAAGAAAATTAAACTCCAAATTGAAAGATTTGGAAATAATAATGGTGATAAAAAAGAAAACAACAACAGTAGAGGTAAAAATAGATAAGATGAAATATTTTGTCTATATGCTTGAGTGTTCTGATGGAACATTATATACAGGTTGGACAACAGACATAGAAAAACGGGTTTTGGCACACAATGAGTTAAAGACAGGTGCAAAATATACCAGTGCAAGAAGACCTGTAAAAATTGTTTATTTTGAAGAGTGTGTGGGGAAGAAAGAGGCAATGAAAAGAGAATGGGAGATAAAAAAGATGACTAGGGTAGAGAAGTTGAAACTGGTTGACACCTGCAATAAATTTCGCCACCATAAATAAAATTTGCTATACTATACTCAATGCAAATTGTTTTCCTCATCAAACCTTTCTCCATAAACATGTATTCGTATGTACACAATGCATATGAACTTTTGGGCACACAAGATGTTTCGATTATTGAAAATGAAGCCAACACAGACTATGAAAACCGAGTTGTTTATGTCTGCAAAGATATTTGTCAAGATTTTGTCAATACTGACATTTACAAAAAGAATAAAAAAAATATCGAGAGTGTTAAGGTTATTCTAAGTAACCCATGGTGTATTTATGAGATTATGAATCTAGAGAAAAATCTAGACAAACCTCAAAAAATCAATCGGAGGTTTATAGATCAGTTAATTGTACATAAAGAAAGTGATGGTGTATCTATTTTAAAAAATAGTATATTCAACGTTTCGCTCAATGGGTACAATGTGCAAAACGTTGAAGAGCAGATTGTAAGTACAATTCATTTGCAATACCTAAGTATTTATAGTTCAACAAATTTTTTGAGTCGCCTAAAAAATACACTTGATACAATCTTCCATTTACACACTGTTGAGATTGACTCTATCTATTCATATATAAATGAGAATCACGCAGATGAAAAAAGTCAGAATCAGTTAAAGATTATTATTGAGGATCAAGGGTTGGATCTTTCGTACGTGTATCAAAATAAAAATATTGCCACCTTGTTCATCAGATCAGGGTATTTACACATAAAAGATAAAGTTAAAGAATCGTTACATATTGATGACACTATCTTGGATAAAGTTTTAAAATCAAAATCTTTAAATATGGTGGTTGATAAAACAAAAATGACGTATGACAAAAACTTGAGTAATATTTGGTTGGACCTGGACGAAGGGACGCGGGTCAAGATTGATGAGACTTTAAATCGAGAATTGGGAAATATTAAAACCCAAATTCGAGATTTTGTTGAAAATATTGGTACTGATTTAATACAAAAAGATGTAAATATAAATATTTACTGTATAGATGAAGGGGTGTTGTCTACTGCAGGACTTATCCTGGCTGGGTCTATAAAAAATGATGCTTATATTTTAGATAAGCTTTTAACAAACGAATCTAATATATTTACTAAAAAAATATTTTAAACTAAAATAATATTATGTACTCAGACATTGTACCACCTAAAAAAAATAAAAAAAATAAATTAGCGAAAATAAAAGCTGAAGATCACGAGGTGAAAGTTCTGATAGATGATCCAGCTTTTGCAGGTAGAGAAATCTATCATACAATAGATGGAAGGGATAGAAAAAGTAAAATACCATTTATACTGATTATTATAATGTTAGTTGTTTTGCCAATCGTGTACTACTCCGTATTTAACAATAAAACCCGTATTTCTTTTGAAGCAAAATCAACTATTTTTGAAATCAAAGATACTGTGCCAATGATCTTGTCTGAGAAGAATCAAAATTTGGCCTCAACACTGTCATATAATCTTATTTACAATAATGAAGCTAAGGGTAGGAATATTTTCGCACCGATAGTAGAGGAATCAACCTCTACTCTAAAAACTGTTACAGCAGAAGGTGACTATTACAATTTGAACACGGCTACAACCAGCCCATTTACTTCAATAAAAGTTAAATTAATAAACGAGAGCGGTGCTGCGATACAAGTGATCAAGGACACTCGATTTGATGTAAAAGGTACAACATATTATCTTGCCGCACCTGTTAATATTAAGCCGACAGGAAAAGCTACAAGTACAGCCGCACAGTCAAAGTATAAAGTTATTGGGTTTAAGGGAACAAGTGCATACGACATATTCTATGCGGTAGATTACACGGATACCCTTCAGGCAGGTGTAAATGCCAATCAAGGTGTTGCTACAAGTACCGACTCAAATGGTCCAAATGAGGATATCTTATCTTTGATTCCTGAAAATTTTATTTCTCTTAAGAAAAATTATGTCTTTGATAAAAATATAAATCAATCAGCTCTTGTGGTTGTTGATAAAAGAGATTTTGAAAAAGTTTTATTTACACATAGTAAAATATTGCAAGATTATGTAGAGTCACTGAAGCCGGTGGTTGATCTTATAGAATATGAAATAAGTATTAACGATTATCAGTTGGAGCTTGATGGCGCAACTGGTTTACCTGTATCTTTTAAAAATCTGACAATAGAAATAAAACCTAGAGTTAAAAAAGATAAAGTTGCGGCCACATTCAAAGGTTTTTCGAAAGACACAATGAAGAAGATTAAAAATGATATTTCAAAGAATATAGTGATGAGCGTCTCATATTCACCATTCTGGGTTTCTAAGGTTTCTGATATAGACCATATAAGCGTGGAGGTTAAATAGATTTTGTGATATTATCATCTTATGCGTCACACAAACATATTCACCAAAACTCGGAAAGAATACCCAAAAGATGAGCTAGCTAAAAACGCTCAAATACTAATAAAGGCAGGATTTGTACATAAAGAAATGGCAGGGGTTTACTCATATATGCCCTTCGGTATTCGAGTTTTGGAAAATATAAAAAAAATTGCTCGTGAAGAAATGAATACACAAGATGGACAAGAGATGATTATGTCATCTTTGCAAAGAAAAGAAACTTGGGAGGTGACTGATCGATGGGATGATACCAACGTGGACATTTGGTTTAAGAGTCATTTGAAAAATGGTACAGAGGTTGGTTTTGGATGGTCTCATGAAGAGCCTATTACTGACATGATGAAAAATTTTATAACATCATATAAAGATTTGCCATTGTATACCTACCAATTTCAAACAAAGTTTAGAAATGAACTTCGTGCCAAAAGTGGTATCATGCGTGGACGAGAGTTTGTGATGAAGGATTTGTATTCATATTCAAAAAATGAAGAGGAACATACTGTGTTTTACAATGCAATGATTCAGTCATATTTAAATTTCTACAAAAGGGTTGGATTAGGTGACGATACATTTGTCACAGTGGCATCTGGTGGCGTGTTTACTAAAAACATTTCTCATGAGTTTCAAACTATCTGTGATGCTGGTGAAGATATCATCTATATAGATAGAGAAAAAAATATCGCTTATAACGAAGAAGCGGTAGAGGAATCAGGGGTAGATAAAACAACACTAGAACAAGCTAAAACGGCTGAAGTTGGAAACATATTTTCTTTTGGTGGAGATAAGTCTGAAAAAATGGGACTATTCTTCATGGATACTGACGGTACAAATAAACCAGTTGTCTTAGGTTCATATGGTATTGGTATTACTCGTGTGATGGGCGTGATTGTTGAAAAATATGCTGACGATAAAGGTCTTGTATGGCCAAAAAATATTTCACCATATCAAATAGAAATTGTTTCTTTATTTAAAGATCGAGATGATAAAGTTCACCTCGAGTCTGAAAAAATATACAGTTTGTTAAAAAATAAATATGAAGTATTATTTGATGATAGAAACTTGGGTGCTGGACCAAAGATGTTTGATGCTGATTTATATGGAATTCCGCTACAAATCATCATAGGTGATAAAAGTTTGGTCAAGGATTCTGTGGAAATAAAAAACCGACAAACTGGAGAAGTTGTTGAGGTAAATATAAATGATGTTGAAGGAAAGGTATTTGATTTGATGTATACACTTTACTAATCTTGACACAAAACTTTACCTCATATAAAATGTAAAGTATGAATTACAAAGTAAAGGTATCAAGTAAAAATCAAATAACTCTCCCTGTAGATTTACTTAAGAATATACATGTAAACTCAGGGGATGTTTTGACCATGTCTATTAAAAACTCTCAAATTATCATAGAGTCTATGGAGAGTATTAAAAATAAGGCTATAGAGAATTTGTCTATAATGAATCCGTATAATTTAAGTCAAGAAAAAATTGACATGTTTAATAAAAATCCAAAAGGATATAAGGATATGGCTATAGCAAGATATGAAAGATATTTAAAGTCTATAAAAAAACAAAAATGAAAGCTAGTATAGATACAAATATCTTAATACAATACATTGTAAAAATAGATAAAAAATCATTAGACATTATTTCTGTTTATATTAAAAAATATGATCAGTTTGTGGTAACCCAGGCAGTATTTATGGAGGCTATGTTTATCTTAGAAAATAAATTGGGTTTATCGAGAAATGATATTGATAAGGAAATATTTTGTATTTTAGAAGATAGATTGTTTGAATTTATTTTAGATTTTGATGTGTACTTATTTCTGAGTTTGTATACGAGTTACATAAGTTTAGATGTTACTGATTTGTACATATTGATACATTCTAAAGAAATAGAATCACTTACACTTGATCTTGATTTAGCTAAGAAGATTAGCTTGGGTCGATTTTAATTAAACCCTCCCCAAAATCAAAAAACTGTGCTACTATAGCAACACATATGTCAAATCAAGAGAAGGAGGGGAAAATCATCTTAAATGGAATAGTGATAGAATCATTACCTGATACGCATTTTCGTGTGCAACTCGAAGACGGTGCTGTTTTGCTTGCATACATGTCCGGTAAAATGAAATACAATAGAATCAGAATCTACGTGGGAGATAAAGTGGAGATTGAGCTCGATTCATACGGTGGTAAACCAAAATTGATAAGACGAAAATAATCACCATCCGAGACTAAGCCCCGAGGAATTAATAGTAAAAAATGCTACAATAGGACCTATATGAAACGAAAGATGAAAACAGGGTTTTTATTACTGGTCTGCATGCTAGCTTTTGGATCTGCAACAAGTTTTATCTTTGCTGAAGATACAGCTGAGCAATTACAGCAAAAGATAAATGAGCGAACTGAACTTATCAAAAAACTTGATGAGGAGATTAAGGTATACTCTGACCTTGCTGATAAATCCTCAAAAGAAGCTCTGACATTAAACAATTATATTAAAACACTTGATAATCAAGTGAAGTCTATTAGTTTGGATGTTAAAAAGAGTCAAAGTTCTATTGATAAAACAAGTTTTGAAATCACCAAGTTATCTAATGCTATTGTGGGTAATGAAGAGAAAATAGCTCGTCTGCGTGGTGGTATGGAGGAAAGTATAGTAAACCAATATAAACTTGACGGCGTGAGTATTATTGAAAATTTTTTAGCTGAAAAAAACATATTAGCTTCAATGAAAGAGATAGAGATTTTGAAAAATATACAGGAAACCATTCAAAGTAGTATTGGTGAAATTTTCCAAGTAAAAAAAGGGTTAGAGGTAGATAAAACTGAAGAGCAAGTTAAAAAAGGAGATCTTGAAAAAGAAAAAGAAAAACTAAAAATTAAACAAAGCTCTTTAAGTGTGGTAAAAGATGTTCAGGCGAAAGAGTTGGCTATTACAAAAAATCAAGAAAGTAATTTTAAGAAAATTTTAGCTGATAGAAAGAAACAAAAAGAAGCTTTTGAGAAAGAGATGTTTGATTATGAAAAGAAACTTAAATATGTTCTAGATCCAAGTTCAATTCCTAAGTCAGGTACATCGGCTCTGGGTTGGCCTCTTGAAGCTGTGAGAATTACTCAGGTGTTTGGATCGGGTGCGGGTGTAAACAAACGCCTCTATTCCTCAGGAACTCATAACGGAGTGGATTTTGGTGCCAAGATAGGTACACCTGTGCTTTCTATGGGGGACGGGGTATTGGTAGCTCAGGGAGACACAGATATTCAGTGTAAAGGAGTATCATTTGGTAAATGGGTGTTGATAAAATATAATAACGGTTTAGCGTCCACATATGGCCACTTGTCAAAACATAACATGTCTGCAGGTACTACTGTTAAGACGGGAGATGTCGTAGGTTTTTCTGGAAATACAGGGTACTCAACTGGACCTCACCTTCATGTGAGTATGTACCCAGCGGATGCAGTAAATGCCATAGCACGTCCTTCAGCTTCATGTCCCAGAGCAAGCTTAACTATGCCCATATCTGCTGTAAGTGCGTATCTTGATCCTTTGGCCTATATGCCTAAAAAATAGTTGACATATATGATATTATATACAAAATATGAGTAAAGATTACTATAAAACATTGGGTGTTGATAAAAATGCTACACCAGAGCAAATAAAAAAAGCTTTTCGTAAACTCGCTCTCGAACATCATCCTGATAAGACTGGAGGTGAAGATGAAAAGTTTAAAGAGATCAATGAGGCGTATTCTACTTTGTCTGATTCTAAAAAAAGACAACACTATGATACGTTTGGATCTGCTGGACCTTCAGTGGGTGGTGGTCAGGGCTATGGACAAGGATCGGGTTTTGAAGGTTTTGATTTTTCAGGTTTTAATCAAGGAGGGGGAGATGGTTTTGAATTTGATCTGGGGGATGTTTTTGGATCATTTTTTGGAGGTGGAAATAGAGGAAGAGGAGGCAGGTCCGAGCAAAAAAGAGGTGAAGATATTGTGATCAGTGTTCAGTTATCTTTCAAAGAATCTGTGCTTGGAGTTGATAAGACTATTGAATATAATAGACATAAAACGTGTTCTACATGTCATGGTACAAAAGGAACTGATTTGAAAAAATGTTCTCACTGTGATGGTCAAGGTCATATTACAAAAGTACAAAGAACTATTTTAGGAAATATTCAACAGCAACATGTTTGTGAGTATTGTGAAGGTACTGGAAAAATTCCAACAAATAAATGTAAGACTTGTCATGGTGCTGGAGTGATAAAAGAGAAAGAAAATATTACAATTCATATTCCATCTGGTATTGAAAGTGGAGAGCAGTTGAGAGTTGTTGGACGTGGTGAGTCTATTGCTGGAGGAGTTGATGGAAATTTGTATGTACAGATAAGTGTAAAGGCAGATCCTGTTTTTAGGAAAGATAGAACTAAAGTATATATGACTTTGCATATTCCATTGTCGGTGGCGATAGGAGGAGGGGATGTCAAAGTTAACTCATATGACAGTGATTTTACGCTGACCATACCTCACGGATCGAATACTGGGGACATTTTACGCGCGAAAGAGAAGGGTGGTTATGTTGATACCAAGAGGAGAGATGATATGCATGTTACTTTGAGGGTTGATATGCCAAAAAAAATGGGAGGGGAGATGAAGAAGATTGTGAAAGGGTTGGAGGAATTAGGATATTAATTTTATTCATGGAATGAGTTTCTTCGCAGATGGTTTTTCCTAGAAAAACTATCGAGGACTGAAACGGAATGAAATGAATAAAATTATTTGCTATAATAATCTCATGCAATATTTAACACTCTATATCGTACTCCTTGTATTAATTCTACTCTCTTTTCTTAAAGGTAAAGGTCACTTATTTAAAATAATTGTTATGACATATCCAACAATGATTATCTACAGATCTATTGTAGAATACGTTGGTGCAAGTAAAATCAACACTTTGTTTGGTCAAAATATTTTTATAAATAATCTAGTTGTATTTCTTTTGATTTTAATTCCTGTATATATTGCCTTGATGCGAATTGTTGATAACTATAAATCTCATCAAAATATAAAAGGTATAGGGGAGTCTGTGTTGTTGTCTATTGGTATTGTTATTCTAACCATTGGTATTTGTTTTCATGTCTTGCCTGATAAGGATGTATTTAACCTTGATAAGCCGTTTGAGGTTTTCTTTCAGGGAAATCTAGGATATTTGACTTGTATGGTGGTACCTATGTTGTCAGTGTTTTTGTTGAGTAAGAAGAATCCTTTGGTGTAATTGATTTTTGGAATATTGCTGGTATAGTTGGATTACGAACCTTAAACTTATGAAAAACCAACAGCTCTCCCTCATGGGATACACGAATGTTACCGGATTGGCATGCCGTTCGTTTGGTCAGGAAGAAATGAAATTTTCTGTTCCAACTATGTATGAATATCCGTCTCAGCCTCTTTATGAACATCGGTCCGAGCATCACATTTCCGGCAAGGACTTCATTTTTCTTTTACTGGCAAATGGTAAAACGTGGTACAAGAAAATAGATCTGACCACAACGAGCCGGGCTTCACTTTACTATCATGACGGTCCTACAGTTGTCAGTATGAATAGTAAGCATCCTGACAATACTCGTGGAACGGTCTTGGCCTATCCTTTTGACTTTGATGACACAGAGTTGGAAAAAAGGAGGTTTGATCCGGAGTGTGTTATTGAAAAATCAACCGATGTTATTTCATCTGCTGAGATTATGCTGAAAATTTCAACAGTAACCATTCAGAATGTGAACAATTTCCTGAAATATCTTTGGAAAACTGAAAGTAAACATTTGCTACCATTTCCCAATGATACCTATCTAAAAGCCTTTGGTTCTAGGATAACTCAGGATATTCCACTGTCAGATGATCAAATCAGGAATCTGTATATCCTGGTTATTATTCAGGCTCAAAGGGAAGGATGCTTTCCGTATAATCTGACTTATGCTGAATTTATGGCTTTAGTAGTCACCGAGCCACAACCTCCATTTCGGTGCAAATAGCACCATATTCACTGCCTGTGGGTCCTTAACCGGACCCCGGGTTTTTATCTTGCTTTTCGACCAAGAATAGGTTACTATTTAGGAACTATGCCAACAATTAAAGAAATAAAAGAGAAAAACACAGGACCACAAGCTGTTATTAAGACAGGTGGTAAGCAGTATCGTGTACAAGTAGGAGATACTGTTAAGATCGAAAAACTGTTACAAGAATCAAGAGAAGAGTATAAAGTAGGGGACTCAGTATCATTTGATATGGTTCTTTTGAAAGATGATGGAACAACTTTAACTCTCGGAGCTCCAACTATTGCAGGATCTAAGGTTACTGCAACTATTACAGATATCGCAAGAGCTGCTAAGATTGTTGTAGGAAAGTTCAAACAAAAATCTAAATACTTTGTGAAGAATGGACACAGACAACCTTACTTTGCTGTGAAGATTGAGGAGATAAAATAAAGAAAAAGCACCCGGGAGGGTGCTTTTGTTTTTAACATCTTGTTAATTTTTTGGACCCTTGAAAAAACCTTTTTTAAAATCTGCCAGCGTCCATTTTTTAATCTTTCTTGGTTTTTCATAAATAACCATTTTTATTGTTTTTGTTATTATCATTGTATTTATAATTAATCTAATAATTTGCCTCCGCTATCTTTTATTCTTTTTTTTAATTTTTTATCAAAAGTAAGGATATGATATTCTTTCGATAAAAAAAGTAGGAGAGTGTCAATGTAAGATAAACCATCTTTGTGTTCGTTAATAAACAGCGTTAAAATATCTGAATTATTTTCATAAAACAGGCGAATCGTTACGAGCTGAGCTTTTGTTGTAAACTCAATAAAAGTCTCCAAAGGATCATTATCTTCAGACTTGTTTCTTAGAACAGTTAATGTCTCATAGAATATCAGGTCAGGCATTATCTGTTCTTCGCCCAAAAGATCGATGTATTTAACTACACGCTTATGGTCACTATCATGTTCGTTAAACAGGGCAACCCAAATATTTGTATCGACTATTATTTTCTTAGATTCCATATACTATTTTATCTACATTTTTACTTAAATTTTTTGGACCCTTAAAAAATCCTTTTTCAAAATCCTTGATTGTCCATTTCCTCTTTTTGATTACAACAGGAGCAGGGGAAAGAAGTACCTCATCATTGTCCTGATTAGTGATTATAATATTTTCTCCCGTCAGGTTTATCTCCTTGTTATATGCTTTATAATTGCGAAGATACTCGCGGATAGAGATGCGCTTTGTTGTGTCTTGTATGAATGTGAGAGTTTTTGCTTTCATGTGTTTATTGTATAAAATGGTGGGAAGGTTGTCAAACATTTTGTATGACATTGACAGGTATACTGACATATTATATTGTAAACGAGCTACTTCAAAGAGTTGTTATTGATGGCAACCACTTAAACATGGTGTTTAAGTCTATAGGTGGCGTGCACATATATGAAAACGAAAACTTGGCAGAAAACAGTTATTGACTGGGGAAGTGGGTCAACCCTTTTAAAAAGGACCACGATTCCTCACTATGAGCGAGGTATGTTTTACGGCATCTGGGGATTTAAAGCAGTCTCTGCGATTGCAAGAATGGATGGTAAATTCTCACAGGTGGCTGTAATTACTTTTAGTATTTCGGGTGGTTTATACCATCACTGCAACAATGTAAGTTTTGAAGTTGAAAACAGACTTGCTACTTTGCGTGGTAAATGGAGATTTATGAATTCATCACACCATTCTGAAGAAGTTGCTCACAGCTG
>JAYUPL010000011.1:0-7054 GCA_043760135.1 Candidatus Parcubacteria bacterium
CAAAATCAACAAAACATGTACAACCAAGGTTACCAAAACGGAGGTTATAATGCAGGATATGGACAAAATGGTCCTATTAGTAGCTGTCCTTTTGACCAAACCCCTGGAAAATTAAACGCTTTTATGACTGGAAGCTTTAATGAAGGTGGTGGATGGGATACATGGTTCCAGGTAACACAAAACCCAATGAGTAACCCATATGAGACATATTTTGCAGCTAACGATAGGATGAACCAACAAGTTCAAGCTGTACAAATCAGTCAAAACAGGGAATTGACATGGAACAACGGCTACTTAAGTTTTAGAAAATGTGAAAACGGCGAAAAAGATAAGAGTAAGTGTTCAATCACAACACCAGGAACAGTAATACAAAACCAACTCAACTCAACTCTAAACTTAGGTAAAAACAGACTCGTGTTGGCTGAAAAATTTGATCAAGTTGTGACAGCAGTGGTTGATCAACTTATCACAACAGCTTTAGACAAAGCACTCGACAGGGAATCATACAGTTCGAGTCAAAGTTCAAGTCAATACAGCAACACAAATCAATATAACAATCAGTATAATGGAGGTATGGGTGCAACATCAACTTACAACCAGCCGCAGTATGTTCCCTACGGAACAACAACCTTTGCAACTACTACAGGTAGAGTGATTTACAAAAATTAATTTAATTTATTAAATTAATTGTAGTATACTATATCTAAATATGCGTATACATAATCTGATGAGAAATAATTTTTTAGGTGTGATTCTTTTTTCAATCTTGTTGTTTCCGAGTATAACTTTTGCAAAATATGATGTAAAAGGTGATACAAATAAAAATATAAATAATTATGAAGGGGGAAGTTCATATGCCCAAGCTGGTGGTGGATACAATATAGCTTCTGATGATGACCTGAGCAAAGCTAACCTGAGCTTATTTAACACAAATGAACAAAAAACCACATTAACTCCGTCTGAATTAACTGGGTTAAAACTTAAATTGCAAAAAGGAGGGAGCAAGGTTGATATCGAAAGTTTAACAGTTGACAATGTTTACACAATAAATACAGGCAAAGAAACAATTTTTGTTCATGATCCTGAAGTTGAAAAGAATAATCCCAACGACACCAGTGATCAACGCATGCTGGGTTTAGCAACAGCAGATTCTACGAAAGATGCCAGAATGTATATTTACAAAAACCCTCCATTAAAAGAATCCAAAGGAGGAAATGATTCGTTGGATACAATAGATCGAGACAGGGGTTTAAATCCTGGGTCAACACTATCAAGAAAAAACCAAGAATCAACATTACAGCAAGAGAGGTCAGATGCACAGAAAACATATGACGAAGCCTTGGCAAACAAAAATGCAGCACAGGCGGAGCTTGATGCATACCAAGGGAGCGATGCTGCAAGAAGATCACAACTTGAACAAGCTGTACGAAATGCAAATTTAGCAGAACAAAATGCTGGAAGAGCTGCAGTGAATGCGGGACACAGTCTGGCACAGTTACAGCAACAACAAGCAAACTCAGCTATCCCGCCCGACACCACCTCTTGTGGAACACCATCAGTAGGAGGTCTTGTTACAAACTACTTTAACATTAAATGTACAGTGGCTTTAATCTCATGGCTTACAAACATAATATTCAAACTTACATCTTTCGTCGCTTACATAGCTGGTACACTCTTTGATTATTCTCTAGAGCTTTCGATCAACTCTGCCCAATTTTTCAAAAAGCTTGGAGTGATTGAGGTAACATGGTCATTTATCAGAGATGTCTTAAACATGACGTTTATTTTTATTCTCTTGTGGACCGCTGTGCAAATACTTATTGGAAATGATGCAAAATACAATGCAAAGCAGGTTCTAACTAGAGTTATAATAGTTGCCATACTTATGAACTTTAGTTTATTTGCCGCAAAATTAATGGTCGATGGATCAAACATCGTATCATTGAAAATATACGAAGCGATGAAATCCAACACAGATGCAGGCAACACCAACGCCACCATATCAGAAAGAATAATGAACACGGTTGGTTTATCAACTCTATATAACATCAGTGATGTATTCACCGAAACTAACACAAAGGTTACAGGCAACTGTGCAAATAATCCAGGAGCACTTATTACCATATCAGTGATGGGTTCAATATTTTTAATCATACTTACTTTAGCTCTTGGTCTTGCTGCAATATTATTTCTAGTACGACTTGTTAATATAATAGTCTTGTTTATAAAATCACCGCTCTGGGTGTGGGGGTATGTATTACCAGGACATCAATGGGTAACAAAACAAAAAGATGACTGGTGGTCTGAAATGAAACATGTGTTAACTTTCCCGATCGCATATTTGTTTTGGATGTTAGTTGCAGTTATTATTTTTGATTCTTTAGGTGGAGTTAAAAATGATCCAAGTGCAACTGGTGGATTGTTAGGACTTATTTGTAACACTCCTACTGCAGGAGCACCTGGTGCTGGTGCAGCAATATCTCTCGTTGCTATATTTTGTATTGTGATTATTTTCATGATGAAAGCCATAGAGTATGGAGTTAAGCATGCTGCAGGTGGACCAAATGCAATTGGAAATAATTTTGCAACCAGTATGTCTAAAAGATTTGCAGGTTACCAGAATGCAATGACACAAGGTTTAGCAAAAAAGGCAGGTAGTGGAGCATTAGCTGTTGGAGGAATGTCTGTCGGTGCAGCGCGAGGTTCACTGAAATTTGCAGCAGACAAAGGTGTAAGAGTTGGAGCCGGTGTAGTACAAGGTACACTAGGTAAGAAAAAATTTACAGAAGGTTTTGGTGATGGGTTTTCTAATCCAGGAATAAATGCAAAAGAGGCATTCAGAGATATGGCAAGAAAAGTTACAGCAAGTACAGCTGGTGGAACATTGGACAAGTTAGGTGTAACAAGTTTGGCAGCAAAACTTGCTGAGAAATACAAAGACCCTACAAACAAAGCAGGTGAGACAAGAAAGCAGGCGGATGCAAGAAGAACAAAAGGTGCCGTTGAGGATGAGACAAGAAGAAACGCTGTTATAGAAGAACAACATAAAATACTTACAGAAAAAGAATGGAAGAAAAAGAACGCGACTGGGACTATGGATGACTATGCAGAATACGTTGGTAAAAAGATAGAAGCTAGAACAAACGTTATATACGGAAAAGGTATAGCTTCAACAGGAGCAGCAAACGGGAGCACCCATCTTGAAAATCTAAAGAAGGCATCTTTAGTAAGATATGAGGAAGCAAAAAGAGATTCAGATGGAAAAATAATGAGAGATAGTACAGGAAAAATAATCACAGAACAAAAAATAAGATTTGATGAGTATGCAATGCGTGGATCAATGCAAAAAATGGCAAAAGAAGACAAAGTAAAAGAAATTCTAAAATCTAAAAAAACAAAATTCACAACATTCCAACACATAAAAGCTGAGGCTAGAATGAAAGCACTAGAAGCACACGAAAAAACTCAAAGAATAACAGCACACAGAAAAACAGATGACGAGGAGAGAACAAGAAAATTTGAAAACGATATTCCTGATTTGAAAGAAACTATTAGCAAAATGCCAAGTGCGGAGGATGTAAAAGCACAAGCTGAAGCACGTACACTTATTACCATACCAGCAGATGGTTACGACGGTAAAGCACTGAGAGATGTAAACACCGCAATAGCAAAATACAAAACAGAATCAAACAAACCAAGAGGGGTCAGAAATCAGGAAGAAATAGATAAGCTAGCAGATATAATCAAAACAAAACATCAGGCCTATGCCGAACACATCAAAAAAACAAAATCAGACTTAGCCAACAAAGAAACAGCCTACATCGAACATTTAGCAAAACTAGATGAAAAGAAATAAAAAAATATGAACAACACATACTACGAAGAAAAATTAGAAACATTGTCCGATGACCTGCAACATGCGGTGTTGATGTCAAATTGGAAAGAATCTTTAGTAGCAATTCAAAATCAATTCAAACTACACATTGACCAAACTCAAATACTTGAAGATTCAACAATGAAATTAATGTTTGGAGATATTGACGCTCCCGATTTCATTAATCATATGTTCAATGATGCACATATAAATTCAGAGATGGCAGCTGACATATTATTAGAAGTTGATTTAAAGATTCTAAAAAATATCAGAGAAAAATTAGAATCAATAGAGGCAGCTGACGAAGCAGAAGAAAAAATGGAAAATGCATTACTGGATGACGATGAGAAAGAGGCGAGGGAAGCAAGTGAAAATTTTGCACAATACTATGCAGAGATTGATAAGATACACAAAGACACAGAAGAAGAAATGCTTAGAGACGGAATCCTTCCAGACGGTTCAAACATCACAGACGAGATGCTTGGTATAACACAAGAAATTCCAACCGATGTACATAAAGAAAAAGATGATCTGTTGAACGAAATAAATACTCCAACAAAATCATTCACAAACATAACACAATTCTCAACACCAAAATCAATACCAGAAACACAACCTGAACCAATACCAGTCGACCATCAAATAGAAAATATAAGTATAGAAAAACCTTTCCATGAAGAAGACATTATCCCTGAAACCCCAACCCCAGAACCTGAAGTAAAACCAACCCCAATCTCAACCACCTTAGAACCGAAGACGGAAATTAAAAAACCAATAACTATAAACCTTGACGATATATATAGAGAGCCACTAGAATAAACATATGAGATACCAAGTACCACAATTTATAGAGTTCGATAGTAAAATTATAGGCCCATTAACCTTTAAGCAGTTTATCTACATCCTTGGAGGAGCAGGGGGAACTTATATACTTTATAAGATCTTTGGAATCTTTCCTGGAATTATATTTATGGCCGCACTTTGGGCTTTGGCAGGTTCTCTGGCTTTTGTAAAAATAAACAACAAAAGTTTTGTAGATGTTTTAGCTGCTGGATTCTCATATATGGTCAAATCAAAGCTTTATATATGGAAAAAGATAGATAAACCTGTTACAGCGGAAGAAAAGGTAGAGAGTACAGCTGCTGCAGATTCATTCTTAGCTCCATCGTTATCTCAAAGTAGACTGAAAGACTTAGCTTGGAGTTTGGATGTAAACAAAAGTGTGTATCCAACAAAAAAACAATAAATAAACCTTAACTTCCTCGGTTCGGAAACAAAAATGATATCATTTTTGTTTCTCTCACTCTACGTTGTTAAAAAAATTGAATAATACCTATATATCTGCTATAAATATAGGTATGGCGACTATAGTTTAGTGGTAAAACCCAGGTTTGTGGATCCTGAGTCGAGAGTTCGATTCTCTCTAGCCGCCCATGTCAACGAACCCATCACAAGATTTTGTACCTATTAGTGAAATACGAGAAGGTATAATGATTTTAAAAGATGGCTCCATGAGAGCTGTTGTATTAGCAACATCTATTAACTTTGCACTGAAGTCGACCGAAGAGCAAGAATCTGTGATCTATCAATTCCAAAATTTCCTTAATTCATTGGATTTTACCGTTCAAATATATATACAATCAAGAAAATTGGATATTAGACCATATGTAGCATTATTGGAGGATAGGCTTCGTGCTCAAACAAGTGACCTGATGAAGATACAGATCAGTGAATATATCATGTTTATCAAAGGTTTAACTGAGGGATCAAACATTATGACGAAGAGTTTCTTCTTAACTGTACCGTATGCACCTGCACTAAACCCAGGTAGAAATCTTTCGAATATTTTAAAGAAAAAAGATGAGGCTACAAATCAAAAAAACAAGAATGATGATTTTGAGGAAATAAAAAATCAAATAGAACAGAGGATATCTGTGGTTGAACAAGGGTTAGCACGTTGCGGAGTAAAAATTGCACGACTAGGAAGTGAAGAGCTTGTTGAACTATTTTATAGAATATTTAATCCAGGAGATGCAGAAAAACCAATAAAGATGTAATATATACATATGGGATTTCTAGATTTTTTAAAACCAAAAAACAACACTCAAACGAAACAAATAACTTCTATATTGCCGAAAGATATTTATCGATCTGCAGTACTTGAACTTAAAGATATCATTGCTCCGTCAGCTTTAAAAATAAGTCCAAAGACTTTAAACCTAGGGGAAAAACTAGTGCGAAGTTTCTTTGTAATGTCTTATCCTAAATACCTTTCAGATTCATGGTTTTCTCCAATCATAAACCTAGATAAGGCTTATGATATATCGATTTTTGTACACCCTATTGATACATCAGTTATATTGAACGAGTTTAAGAAAAAAGTAGCTGAGGTACAAAGTCAGATCAACGATAGAGAGGAGAAGGGTTTAGTTCGTGATCCACAACTTGATGCATCATATCAAAACCTAGAAACATTACGTGATAACCTACAACAAGCACAGGAGAAAATTTTTGATGTTGGAATTTACATATCAGTATATGGTGATAGTGAAGAAGATCTAAACAGGGTTGAGTCAGAAATAAAATCAACACTTGAGGCCTCACTTGTTTTTATTAAACCAGCCTTGTTCCAACAAGAACAAGGATTTAAAACAACTATTCCAGTATCAACAGATGAGTTAAGTGTTCACTCAAAATTAAACTCATCACCATTATCAAGTATCTTTCCATTTATCTCTTTTGACCTTACAGAGGGAAAGGGGATTCTTTATGGATTAAACCGCCACAATAACAGTTTGGTGTTGTTTGACCGTTTTTCACTTGAGAACTATAACTCAGTTACTTTTGCCAAATCTGGTTCTGGAAAATCATACGCAACAAAACTTGAAATACTCCGATCGCTTATGTTTGATGTTGATGTAATAGTACTTGATCCTGAAAGGGAGTATGAAAGAATGACAGAAACTCTTGGAGGAAGATATTTCAATATATCCTTAACATCAGAAAACCACATTAATCCTTTTGACCTTCCAATACCACATGAAGATGAGTCACCGTCAGATGTTTTACGGTCACATATCGTGAACTTGGTTGGACTTTTTAGACTTATGCTTGGAGGATTAACTCCAGAAGAGGATTCTATTATAGATAGGGCAATATCTGAGACTTATGCACTTAAAG
>JAYUPL010000012.1:0-2888 GCA_043760135.1 Candidatus Parcubacteria bacterium
TACCAAAAATCTTATAGCTATAAAAATTGAATAAAAATCTTGGGTTTATATAAGCTTTGAAGAATTCAAACTGAAAGGCTACATTATGTTCTCCTGAAGTACTAGGATGCTTTATAAATAAATGTCCTGTTTGATTTTTTTCATAATTAAATGAGACATCTCTACATAGAATAATTAAGGCATTTTTTATTTCAATATTTTTTGCATCTAGATATTTAAGTTTTGTATATATTCCATAAATTGATTCATTGGAAGCATCAAACGCAAAAAGACTATCTTTAGTAGATAAATATTTACTCCATGAATTTATCCTAAATGCTACAGTCCGAGAACTACCAAAAATAAATGAATTATAATTGTTTTTTTTGTAATTCTTGAGGAACATCGTTGTAGAAATGTAATCTCGGTTTGGAAGCACATAAGAAGATGAATAATCATCGTAGTGTTTTAAGACTTTAAAAGGGTCAAAATATAAGTATGTTTGCAATAAAATGAGCAGTATAATAATGCCTATTCATGAGAAACAGATTAATTTTTTAATGAACTGTTTCATAGCTTAGAATTGGAAGTAAATAAATTGTTGATCTTTGCCTGTACAATAAAAAATGATTACAATAATACCATAATACATTGCCCATCTGAATGGTGTATACCATTTTTTTCCTAACTGTGCAATTGCAAATTGTTCTTCTCTCCCAAACCATTCAATAAGGAAAAATACAATAATTAAAAATATAATTGATAAATTCATATCTGCTCCTTTGGGAATTGTAAATAATGAACTGGAAAATATTTCTGAAATATAGCTGAAAGCATGAGTAAGACTCTGAGCTCGAAAGAAAATCCAAGCAAATACTGTCAAAGAAAAAGTTACCCCAACAGCTATGAATTCCCTTATTGTTGGTAGATATTTTCCTTTCGCTACAATATCGAGATTGTTTCTATTTGTATTGAACATGATGAGAGGTAACATGTAGAGCGCATTTAATAGACCCCATACAATAAAAGTCCAATTAGCTCCGTGCCAAAAACCACTTACAATAAAGACTATAAAGGTATTTCGAATTTTCGTCCACATACCACCTTTGCTACCACCTAATGGAATATAGAGATAATCTCGAAACCATGAGGAGAGTGAAATATGCCAACGTCTCCAGAATTCGGCAATATCGCGTGAGAAATATGGAAATGCAAAATTTCTTAAAAGGTCAATTCCAAAAAGTCGGGCTGTACCAAGTGCAATATCAGAGTATCCTGAAAAGTCACAATAAATTTGAAATGTAAAAAATAATGCGCCCATCACAAGTGTGCTTCATGAATAGTCAGCAGAATTATTGAAAATGGTATTGGCATATACTGCACAGCTGTCTGCGATGACAATTTTCTTGAATAAGCCCCATAATATTTGTCGTAATCCATCTACTGCTTTTCAATAATCGAACTCTCTTTTTTTGAGAATTTGAGGCAAAAGATGTGTCGCTCTTTCTATAGGACCAGCTATAAGTAAAGGGAAAAAGCTTACGAAAACAGAATAGTTAACAAAGCTTTTTTCGGGCTGTATTCTTTTTTTATAGATATCAATTACGTACGATAAACCGTGAAACGTATAAAAAGAAATACCAACAGGTAATAGTATTTGCAAAGACTCTACATGTACTTTAAGTCCCAATAGCGATAGTCCATCGGTAAATGAAGTAGCAAAAAAATTGTAGTATTTAAAAACTCCAAGAAAACCTAAATTGACTCCAATGCTCAGCCATAGCCAAAAGATTTTCTTTTTTTTGTTTGAAGATTTATGTATTTTTATACCAGAATAGTAACCTACTAAGGTTGACAGGATAAGTAAAAACATAAACCTCCAGTCCCAGCAAGCATAAAAAAAATAACTTGAAATGAGTAGTAAAATATTTTGCAGCTCTAGATTTTTTTTTGCAACAAACCAGTAGAGTATGAAAACAATTGGTAAGAATATCGCAAAATTTAATGATGTAAAAAGCATAGTGGCTGTCTATTTTTGTATGGGGGAAATCAATTATTTTATTTACTGTGAGATGGTCAACTAGTTTATTAATGCTGACTTTTTTTAATACGTTATGTGACTTTTTGATCATGGATTTCAAAAAAAGTATAGCACTGTATGGCACTATACTATGAAAAAATAGTCACTTATCAAATTCTCTTTTTCTTCTAATATACACTCTTTCTCTTGTTGTTCTCTTTAGCCATATTTTTATCTCCAGACTATTATCGTTAGCGTCTCGATAGGGCACTATGGCACCTGTAGGCTTGTCTGTAAAGTAAGTTTCAGAATTTTTCCTAAGTACTAATTCTTATCTTCTTTTGCCTCATCTGCAAGAAGTAATAATTCCCACGATAGTTTTTCTTCTGAATCTATTTTTCAATTTCATATGCCAAATTCATACACTATATTTTTTATAAAATCCATAATATGTGGACTCAATATGCCTAATAACCAGCCAAAAATTATGTGTATAAGCTTCATGTGTAGTATATATTATTATTTTAGAATGATTATTTTTGTTTTCTCCTTGAAATCAATACAATTCAGCACATTCTATGTCTGCACTTCCTACTTTTCTCTCTACACCCTCAGAAAAACCAAAACTTCTGGTAATTTATTGACCAACAGCGTGTGGCAAGACGAGTCTGACTATTGAGCTTGCCAAGCAATACAATGGTGAGGTGATATCTGCGGATTCTCGGCAGATCTATCGGGGTATGAATATCGGAACAGGGAAAATAACACCAGAGGAGATGCAGGGGGTACCACATCATATGCTCGATATTCGAGATATTTTTGAGTCGTATTCTGTTGGGGAATATGTGCCTGAAACGAAGCGAATTATTTCAGAGATTCATGCTCGTTG
>JAYUPL010000013.1:0-45415 GCA_043760135.1 Candidatus Parcubacteria bacterium
TAATATATTCAAATCATATCTTCAACTAATTCCCCACCATCCCTCTCGTCATCGGTCCGAAGTATCCAGTGGCAGTAGATATACCACGGGATGCTTGGAAGTTCGCAAGTGCTTTGGCAGTCCCTTGCCCAAAGTAGGTTGACTCGTTCCCTGGAGAGCCAGCACCGGTTGAGGTGATGACAAATCCATTCGAGTTTAGGAATCTTTGCAGAGCGAGGACGTCATTACCTGTTGCACCAATAGTTAAGTTACGAGTGAAAGTTGATGAGTTTGAGAGCGTTGATGAGATTGGAGTTCCAGTAGGAGCAACACTCTTTACGACTGCATACTTACGGTCAACGTTGATTGTTGGACAACTAACTGAGCCGATGCGACCAAGAGCGTCTTTGGCAAATACTTTGAGAGTATAGTTACCTCTAGAGGTGAAGGTGATCAATTGATCTTCAGTATTTGCATTAAAGCCTGAACTTTGGGTCACTGTTCCTGAGAATGTTACTAGGTTTGGAAGTTGACCGTTAAGTACTCTCACATCGATGAAGACAGTACTACCGAGTCCAACCTTTGTGTACTGTGGTGTACAGAATACTGTTGGAGCTGGTGGTGTAATAGTGTTGAGAGTGAAGGTTGCAGTCACTGCTTTGTCTCCGTTCATGGTCAATAGACATGAACCAGTACCAGTACAATCCCCTGACCAGCCTCCGAAGAGTGAGTTAGTGTCTGGAGTGGCAGTGAGTGTGAGAGCAGTACCAGCTGGGTAGATTGAGGTGGCAGCGTCGATACCGTTGATGAATCCTGAACCTGTTCCTGCTTTGGCAGCAGTTAAGGTGTAGGTTGTTGGAGTAACTGTACCTTCAACCAAATCATAGGTTGAGAATCCATTCACAGTCAGAGTTACCGTCTTAGCAACTGAGTCATAGATGAACAGAGGGGATGTTGAAGTTGCATAGATAACACCATCTCTTTTCACGACTGGATTTGTCATGATGACGTTGTAGAATGTGATGACAGCAGGGCGGTTGTATTGTGGAGCAACACTTGAGTTTACAAGTACTCTTCTTGGTTGAATATCAATATATTGTTCGAAGTTAACCGGTTGGGTAGTTGGAAAGGTTCCAAAGAGATTAATTGGTTCTAGGAATCGAATCTTTCCATTTACTCCAGTTACATCTTGGAGTTCTAGGTTTGTAACATTCATATAGTCTGTTGTGTTGGCATCATTTAACATGATGATGTTTGAGAGTGCAGGTTTTGGACATCCATAGATGTTAACTGAAGTTCGGTAAGCTAGTGGAGTAGCAAGACATTTATCCATTGAGTCGAGGACTCCGTCTAGGTCGGTGTCGGTGACTACAGGTGTTGTTGTGATATTTACTTCAGCAGCATTTGAAGTATCACCACCATTCACTTCACTCAAGGCTTTCAATCTAATGAATTGACCAGTTCTTTCAGCGAAAGATACAGTCTTCTGAGCTGAATTGTTAGCAAATATTCCAGTGGCTACTGGTGTTCCCCAGTTTGTATTAGTGTTAGATATATAGAACTCATATTGACTGATGTTTCCAACTGTTGACCCATCCTGTCGTGGTAGATAGGTGAAGCCAGTCATTGCCTTCATACTTCCCGTGTTGATCTCGATCTCATGAGGGTGAGTGGTTCCTGTTTGGGTTTTCCAGAAAGTATTAGGGTTGTTGTCAAATCCTGCAATGGCAGGGTAACCTTGAGTATCTTGACTGTCTACGTATGCGAGAGTCCAGGCACTAGGAGTTGTGATTGTTGTGAAGTTGGCCGTTGCAGACTTGTTGCTATTCATTGTTAATGTACAGGTTGAACTTGTACCTGAACAATCACCTGACCATGATGAGAAGGTGTAGTCTGAGTTTGGTACAGCGGTTAGGGTCACAGCAGTTCCTGAAGGAAAGGCAGTTGAAGCTGCGTCAATACCACTGATCACACCACCAGTTGATGGAGACTTTGCAGCGGTTAGCATAAAGGTAGTTGTAGGAGTTTGGGTGAAGTTAGCAGTTGCAGTTTTGTTAGCATTCATTGTGAGAGTACAGGTTGTACTTGTACCTGTACAATCTCCTGACCATGATGAGAAGGTGTAGCCTGTAGCAGGACTTGCGGTTACTGTTACTACTTGTCCACTAGTATATGTACCCGCACCTGAGACTGACCCTCCAGTTGTGGTTGGAGTTGTAAGGGTGTAGATGGTTCCTGTAGTTCCAACACTTGTGACCACTAGATTATCTTGTCCTGACCACCCATCAATACCAGTTGCATAGTTGATATTCCACCATGTGAAGCCACTGGCTACAATTGGTCCACCAATAATAGTTCCAGCAGTTCCAAGTGGTTGGGTGCCGAGAATTAGAGCCGATGTACCAGCACCATTTCGTACGTTGATGTTTGCAACGTTGATTACTTGTACGTTGTTGTTAATAGCAAATGGGAGTACAGGAGTACTAAAAGATGCTGTGACTGATTGGTTTGTGTTCATTGTAACAGTACAAGTTCCTGTTCCAGAACATGTGCCTCCTGTCCAGCCTGTGAAGGTTGAGCCTTGAGCTGGTGTTGCTGTTAATGTGACTTGAGTGTTGTTTGCGATAGTGTAGATTTCTGAGCAGTCTGTTCCGCAAGAGATGCCTGTTCCTGTGACTGTACCTGAGCCGGTTTTGGAGATGGAGAGTGTGGCGTTGGTTGAGGGAGTGACTGGGCCTTTGTATTGCCACATCTGAGAATAAAACGGGAAAGATGTTAGACCATCCATTCCAACAGATCGCTCAGCATATGCAAAGACCGCATCATGATTCCATACAGACTTTGCACCCATAAGTTCTGCCGCAAGAACTGGACCAACCATTGAATTCCAGTTTGTATTACGATATGTCGCACTCCAGCTCCTGTTATCTTCATCTGGCTTCCATTGGTGTCTAATACCCCATTCTGCCATTCCGACATCAGCTTGAGTGTATTGTAAAAATTCACGTCCGCACCACGGATCTCCTGGACAGACAGGCGTCAATAGAACTCTGCCAACATCCGATTGATTCACGAACCATGTTTGCTGGTCTTCTTGAAATGGACTTGGTGTTTTTCCCGCTACGGCTTTTATATTATTATCATTAAGCAGTATTCCTGCCATTACTAATGGAAGTTTTCGTCCTTGTTTATGTCCTCCATCAGCTAGAAAGTTCATTCCTTGATTTATTAAATCATAGGTATCCAAACCAATTTGTGTCATTTGAATAGCAATAGGCTTTTTATCAGACAATGGTTGAGTAGTGTTTAGCCACAGACCAACCCGCCCAAATTTTTGAGCAAGTTCACGACCATAATATTTACCACCATCAGCAGTATTTTCTCTTGGTTGACTTAGATTCCCTATCCAACCACCTTCATTTTCAAACCATGGGAGTGGTGGCATGTCATCTTGAATCTGTGCAAGTGATGGAGTTGACGCTGGGGCTGGAATATCATTTCGTAAAGCGTTCATATTTAAATTATCAGCATTCCAAAGACCGGTACTTCTGTTTTTTACACCCCAAATACCTGGTCTAAAACTATTTTGAGGTGGAGGAGTTGATACAACAGTAAGAGCTGCTACGGCATCTGTAAAGTTCTATCCATAAACAAAATCTGGTGGATATCCTCTACCCCCAATAGATGAAACTAAAACATCATTGCTTGCAAGATTGATTGGAAAATTAAGGGAAACATTTTTAGTGGCATCATATAACATTGATTGCGGTATATTTTGAAGATATGGACTACTGAATCGAGCATCAAAGCCTTGCTTTTGACCAAAAACGGGATTAATCATTGATCCGTTTGATCCGGTTGGAATCACCCAAGGACAGTCCTGAATAATATTACCGTTTGCATCCTTTGTACCCCTCATATTATTCTGACACGGCCCTCCATTGTTGGGCATTGATGAGTTTGGAGTAATATTAGTCACAGTTACAGGACCAACCACCCAATCTTCTCCGTTGGCATATTTACCACACAAAGGATACTGTCCACCTGTTGGAGCAAATGTCCAAGTTATATTTTGATAATCAGCAGTACCTGGTCGACCAAGATTATTGACTGTAATAGACGAACATCTATCACTTCCATACGCCACCGGCACACCCTTACTCGGAGTACCACCTTTAGCAACAGTAATCTTCCCCACCTCATTAAACTTAGACTTAGTCTTTACACCAAAATACCCCTTGGCAGGAGTAAGGTTGTACTTTGATTGAAAAGCTGCAAGAGCTTTAACAGTAAGCGCACCAAATTTTGTTGTCTCATTGTTAGTCGAGCCTGGTTGTCCTTCAGTGTTTACTGTAAATCCATTAGAGTTAAGGACTTTTTGGATTTCTTTGACATATATACTGACATCACCTAGTTTTAAGTCTGGGAGGGTAAGGTAGTTCGTGGCGGCGTTAAGTGGAGAGAGGGTGAATAATGAGAGTGCAAGGATTGCGACTACTCGGGTAATATTTTTTATAGACATTAATTTCGTATATTTTTTATTATTTAATTATGAGTTTAATTATACAATACTAGCGAAAAAAAGACATCCATGGTGGATGTCTTTTTTATTAACCATTAGTAATCACTTCACACCCCGTCAAAGTCACGACCACAGTATGTTCAACATGGACCGCTAAACCCTTATCTTGTGTTACAAAAGTATAGCCGTCAGACAACTGATTCATCGCTGTACTTTTTTCAGTCAGTATTGGCTCAATAGCAATCACATTTCCCTCTTTTAAAATAACTCCCTCACCACTCTTTCCAAAGTTTGGAATGAATGGATCTTCATGTATTCCATGTCCTATACCATGACCTCCTAAAATAGTTGGTATTTTAAATTTACCTCCCTTATTTCCTCTAACAACAACTTCTACTGCCTGACCAATATCACCTGTTCGTACACCCGGTTTCAACATATCAATAGCACTATTAAGCGCACGAGTTGCCACATCAATCATTTCTTGTCCAACTTTATTATATTCCCCTCCACCAACTACAAGTGTTATTGCCGAATCGGTAAACATATCTTTATATTTTAAACCCATGTCAAGAGTCACAACGTCTCCTTTTTTCAAAATACGAGGTTTTTCATTGGGTATACCATGAACAACTTCATGATTTACAGATATACAAACAGATCCCGGAAAAGGTCTTGGTGCACCGCCTGGTGTATAGTTCAAAAACGCTGGAATAGCATTATTTTCTATACACATATTATAAGCTCTTGTATTAAGATCCTTTGTGGAAACATTTTCCAGCGTTTCGTCCTTCAATTTATGTAAAATAGTGTATAAAATTTTTCCTCCTTCCTTTAAAACCTCTATTTCTTTTTCTGTATAAATATTTATCTTAGACATTCTTGTATATCTTTATGGATTTTATGTATTTCTTGCTCACCGTTTATTTTATGAAAGTTAAATCTAGAATTATGCTCAAGATATTCAATAGCTGGAACAACTTCTTCGGTGAACCATTTTCTTTTTGCTTCAAATATATCAACACTGTCATCATCTCGATGGCGGTTTTTCATTTTATCAACTGACCATTCATGGCTTACATCAAGATAAAATACATGAGCATCTTTTATTTCGTAAAAATCAAATACATCTGAAACTGTCATAGCTTCGTTTAATGACCGAAGTCCTCCGTCCATGATTAAGTTTTTATTCGGATCAAAATTGTTTTTAAAATAATTTCCAATAATTGTAATACAAAGAAAGTCAGGGTGACGTCCGCCTTTATCATAAATTGCATCAACTTTTTTTGAAGTAAAGTTATCCCCTTCTGCAATTAATTTTCTAAACTCATTTCCTGTACTAAGATACAGTGTGTCTTCGTTTATAGATTTATAATAATCAATTAAAAGAGCAGATTGGGTACCTTTACCGCAACCCGATCTTCCTATAAATATAATAGCTGTTTGATTCATATCACCCATTATACAATATTTCTGTCTAATATTCTCTCATACTTACTTGAGCATTCACCTTTTTCACCACATCAATCAGTGTTGAGATAACAATAAGGATTCCTGTACCACCGATACTGATAGATGCAATATTTGTGAAGCTTTGAACAACATTCGGTAACACCGCAATACATGCAAGGAAGAGTGCTCCAATAAATGTAGTTCGTGTCACGATACGAGACAAGTAATCCATTGTTGAGTCACCTGGTCTAATACCTGAAATAAAGGCACCTTGTTTTTGTAAATTTTCTGACATTTGTTTTGGGTCGAACGTTACAGCTGTGTAGAAGTATGTAAAGAGGAATACAAGAACGAAGTATGCAATACCGTATGTAAGTGCATCTTGAGACCAAACTGAGACAAATCTTCCTATACTTTGCAATGTTGGATTTGAAGCCACTGTTAGGATATTTCCTAAAAATGTAGGAAACATCAAAAGTGTGATTGCGAAAATAATCGGCATCACCCCAGCTTGATTGAGCTTGATTGGTAAATAAGTCTTATGTGACCCAGAGGCACCTTGCGTAGATAAAGAACGAGCCTGTCTTGCATAGTTAATCTCTATTGGCCTTTCAGCCTCTGTGATGTACACAATAAGCGCCATGATAGCAACTGACAAAATTCCAATACCGATAAATAGTGGTAATTGTGAAGCGTCATATGTCGACAATATTCTCGATAGACTTTGAGGGAGAGCCGCAATAATACCAATAGTGATGATAAGTGAGATACCGTTTCCAATACCAAACTCTGTTAATCTTTCTCCAATCCACATCAAAAGAATTGATGAAGCAACAATGATGATAGCAACCTGTACGAATCCAAAAGTAGTAAGACCTCCAAACACTTCAGGTGATTGTCTTGTAATCAACGTAACGATTCCAAATGTTTGAATAAATCCAACAGGTATAGTTAATAGTCTTCCGTATTGTGAAAGTTTCTTTCTACCAGCCGCACCTTCTTCTTGTTGCAATTCTTTCATTCCAGGGAAAACCATAGTAAGAAGTTGGATAATAATCGATGCTGTAATATATGGACCAACTCCAAGCATTAAGATAGAAAGCGCCGACAAGCCTCCACCTGAAAATAGGTTAAGAACTTGAAAGAAACTGTTTCCATCAACTAAAGCTTTAATAGCTTGAACATTTACTCCAGGAACTGGAATAGCTGATAGAGCTCTAAAAATAACTAAAATAGCCAGAACAAATAATATTCTGTTTCTTATAGTTTTATCTGAAAATATTGCGTTGATTTTATTGAACATATACTTTGCCTCCAGCTTTCTCGATTTTCTCGATTGCAGCTTTTGAGATTGTGAATTTTTTAAATGTTAATGCGTTTGTAATTTCTCCACTAGCTAAAATCTTAACTTTAGGAACTTTACCCTTCAACAATTTAACTAATTTCAAATCTACAAGTTTTTGAGGAGTTAGAACAGTACCTGCTTCAACTGTAGCAAAAGCTGACACGTTTAGCGCAACAGGTTTTACTTCAAAAGATTTATTCATGTTTTTACCACGACCTCTTAGTTTAGGAATCTTTTTAATGATCTCTCTAATTTCAGGACGTAATTTACGACCAGCACGTGATGTTTGACCTTTTTGTCCACGACCTGATGTTTTACCTCTTTTACTACCACGACCAACTTGTTGTTTAGTTTGTCTTTGTGTTTTTCTTTTTAATGTGTGTAATTGCATATATTTATTTATTATAACAAAATATTATTTTGTATGTTTAATTTTCTTAGTCGCTGATAAAGTAGACAACGCTTTGATAACAACTTTAGCGTTGTTCATACGGTTCTTTGTACCTGATCTCAATTTTCCGATAATATCTTTGATACCTGCGATCTCAATAACATCACGAACTGATGATCCAGCAACAACCCCCTTACCTGGAGCTGGTCTTAATTCAACTTGAGCAGATGAATATTTGGCTGAAACTTCATGTGGAATAGTTCCTGTTTTTGTCAAAGGAAGTCTAATCATGTTGGCTTTAGCTTTTTTGTACGCCTTATCAACCGCCATAGCAGTATCAAGTCCCTTTCCTGTACCAAAACCAATTCTACCTTTTCTGTCTCCAGCAATAACTGCAACAGCAAAAGAGAATTTTCGTCCACCAGAGGTAACACGAGTTACTCTTCTGATTGCAACTATTTTTTGGTCAAATTCTGGCTTTGGTTTAGCTTCTCTTTTTGGACCACGATTATCACGTCTTGGACCTCCTCTTTGAGGTCTTTCATTTTTAACAAAAGTTCTTGGAGCTTGAGAGTCAGCAACTGCTGGAGCTGGAGCAATATTTTCAGCTTCAGTAGTTGGAGCTTCAGCTTCAGGAGCAGGAGCGACCTCTGTAGCAGAGATCTCAACTGCAGCCTCGATTTCTTCAGCTATAGCATCAGCAATGGTTTCAACTGCTGGAGTTTGTTCAGTTGGAGTCTCAACAGTTTCCTCGGTTGTATTGATATCGCTATTTAAATCTTTTGTATTATCGTTTGTATTGTTGTCTGTCATATGTTTATATATTGTTTAATTAAAATTCTAATCCAGCTTCTCTGGCAGCTTCGGCTAATACTAATATACGACCTGTGTATTTATATCCATTTCTATCAAACACCACTTTTGTAATGCCGGCAGCTTTTGCAGCTTTTGCAATTTCTTTTCCCACGGAGATAGCAGCATCCATTTTTTTAGTTTTCATTTCTGAACTGTTTGCTTGTACTAAAGTTTTTCCTTGTAAATCGTCGATAATTTGAGCATAAGTAAATTTATTAGATTTAAACACTGTTAATCTAGGTCGCTCACCAGTTCCAGAAACTTTAGCTCTGATTCTGTTTTTTATTCGGTCTCTATTTGATAAAATTATTCTTTTCATATATTTATTATTATTTTTGTTTAGTTAAGATTACGCAGCTTTTTTACCTTGTTTTCTCTTAATAATTTCATCATCATATCTAAATCCTTTACCTTTATATGGTTCTGGTTTTTTAAGTGATCTGATTTTAGCAGCAAAAGATCCAACTGATTCTTTATCAATACTTGTAAATGTATATATACCTTTTTCAATAACCACAGCTACTTCTTTAGGTATTGATACGTTAACTGGGTGTGAAAATCCAAGTGCTAATTTAAGTATATCTCCAGCAACTTCACCTTTATATCCAACACCTTCTAGTATTAATTTTTTCACATATGGAGTATTTACACCTAAAATCATGTTTTTTGCATGAGATGAGTATGTTCCCCACAATGATCTTCCGAAAGCATCGTTTTGTTTTGGTTTGAAAGATAATTCTGAACCTTCAAGTACCACTTCTACGATTGGTAGAAATTTCTTTGTAAGTTCACCTTTAGGTCCTTTCACTGTTAATACACCATCTGTGAATGTAACAGTTGTTCCTTCTGGTATTGTTGCTATTTGTTTTCCGATTCTTGACATATATTTTTATTTTTTTGCTTTAACTACTTTTGCAGTTTATAACTTATAAAGTGGAAGATCTTTAGCTTACGCAGGGTGTCTTGAGACCCAAACCAAACGGTTTAATGATTACCAGATTTTGAATAGAAATTCTCCTCCGATTTTTTGAGCTCTTACCTCTCTATCTGTTAATACTCCTTTTGGAGTTGATACCAGCAGTGCTCCATATCCATTTTTAACTTGGTGAGCTTCTCTGTATGATCCGTATACTCTTCTTGAGTACTTTGAAAGTTGTTGTACTCCAGCAATCTTTGGACGACCATCAGTCTCATACACAAGAGATACTTCAATATATTGTATAGGGGCAGCTCCTGTAACTTTAACATTAGAAACAAATCCAAGATCAGACAATTTGTCTAATATTGATTTTCTAAATTTTGAAAAACCAAAAGTTGTTTTTTCTTTACCTGCAATGTTTGCAGTCTTTAGATTGTTTATTATTTGTGATATTCCGTGATTCATATATTTATATTATTTACTTATTATTATTTGCCTTTTACCATGATGATTTTTTAATACCTGGGATAAGTCCTTCATTAGCCGCTTCACGGAAACAAATTCTACACATATCGAAGTCTCTCATATACCCTCTTTTTCTTCCACACATAAAACATCGTCTTACTACGCGACTTTTAAACTTTGGTGTTTTTAGTGATCTTTGTATTACTGCTTTTTTTGCCATATTATTGTTTTTATCTTTATTATATTAAAATTATTTTTTAAATAAGAAACCTACTAAATCTAATAAGGCTTTAGTTTCTTCTTTAGTCTTACTTGTAGTAACGATTGTTGCACCAAAACTAAATACGTCTTGAATGTTTTCATCTGTCGTTTCTGGAAATACAGTATGCTCTTTAATACCGAAAGAAAAGTTTCCCATAGAATCAACTCCTGTTGCTGAAATACCTCTAAAGTCTTTTGTACGTGGAAGTGCAATATTCACAACTTTTTCAATAAATGCCCACATTTTCTCACCTCTCAAAGTTACTTTATACCCTGAAGAATCACCAGCACGTAGTTTAAACCCAGCAACTGATTTCTTAGCCAAAGTTGTAACAGGTTTTTGTCCTGTAATCTTTGTTAATCTATCAAGCATCAATTCTTTCTTCTTTGGATCTTTGATAGAACCGATTGTAGTAGTAACAACCACTCTCTTAATTTGAGGTGCTTGCAACTTATTTTTATATTTGAAATCACCCTTTAAAGTGTCAAATGTTGTTTTTACTTTTTCTTTTACTGTTTTATGAGCCATATGTTTATATATTAATTATTATTATTTAGACTTTCGCTACGTTTGATATATGTATCGGTGTTGCAACGGAAACAACTGAACCTTTTTCACCAGATTTTTTAGGTTTTATGTGTGTCTTTTTAAGGTTAATACCTTCAACAAGAACTTTATCTTGCTTAACGAAAACTTGCAAAACTTTTCCTGTTTTGGTTTTGTCCTTTCCTATTAAAATTTTTACTGTTTGTCCTTTTTTTATCATATATTTATATTATGTTTATACTATTTCTGGGGCTTTAGATGCTATTGTTTGATACCCTCTTTCTGCAATCTCTCTTGGAATAGGTCCGAAAATACGTCCTCCCAATGGCTCACCTTTAGTCTTATCAATAAGCACAACTGCATTTTCATCAAAACGAACGTATGATCCATCTTTTCTTCTAAATGCCTGTCTTGAACGAACAACCACAGCTTTATGAACATCTTTCTTTTTAGTTTGTTTTCTAGGCTCAGCTTTTTGGATAGACAAGATAACTGTATCCCCTAGGTATGCATATCTTTTTGCAGCATGCCCTAGCACTTTGAAAACTCGACCGATTTTACCGCCTGAGTTATCTGCTATTGCTACTATTGATCCTGGTTGTACCATATATTTATATTTAAATTATATTTATTTTATTTAACTAATGTGAAATGTTTATCTTTTGATATTGGCGCTGTTTCTATAATAGATACTTTATCTCCTATTTTCTTTGTGTTTCCAGCATCATGTGCCTTAAACTTCTTAGAAATAGTTACGTATTTGTTATACTTTGGAAGTTTTACGTATCTATCCACTTTAACAGTGATTGTATCAGTCATCTTATCTGATGTAACTACACCAGTTAGGATTCTTTTTTTACTTTTTATTGTTGTTTCGTTTGTCATATATTTAATGTTAATTATCTTGTTATCATTCTTGTTTTAACAGGTAATTTTGAGTTAGCTTTTCTGAATGCTTCTTTTGCAATAGCTTCTGATGGAGCATCGATCTCGAATAGAATACGTCCTGCATATGTTTCAAAACAGAATCCTTCTGGCTCTCCTTTTCCTGAACCCATCGGTACTTCAGCAGCTTTCTTTGTAAAAGGTCTGTCAGGAAATACTCTGATCCAGATTCTTCCAGTTTTACCTAGAGTTCTTGAGATAACTTTACGAGCTGACTCGATTTGATTTGAAGTGATACGAGCTTGTGTTGTGGCTGCAATACCATACGAACCATTGGCAAGAGAAATACCTCTTGTTTCTGTTTTTTTAACAAGTACCTTAGCATTGCGTCGAGTAACTTGCCATTTTCGATGTTTTACTTTTTTTGGGAATAACATATATTTTTACTTAATTATTTTTGTGTTTTATTAAAAATATCACCTTTATAAATCCAAACTTTTATACCTAAGTCACCATAAGGCATGTGCGCTTTATGACGAGCGTAGTCTATATCAGCTCTAATTGTTTGAAGTGGAATTCTACCTCTTTTGATTTCTTCACTTCGGGCCATATCAGCACCAGCCAATCTACCACCAAGATATATTCTGATACCTTTGATGTCTTTCACAGCCATAACTTTCTCTACAGTTTGCTTAAGAACTCTTCTGTAAGGAAGACGTTTTTCTATACCTTCAGCAATCATTTGAGAAACTATAGATGCATTACCTTCTGGATTTTTTATTTCCACAACTTCGATTTGTAGATTTGGAGCTTTTTCTCCTATTTTCAATAGAATTTTCTCTAGAGCATTCTTGATTTTAATAACTCCCTCTCCACTTTTACCGATCACAACACCAGGTCTTGAAGTATTGATGATAACTTTGATAGCTTTTGAATTTCTTTCGATTTCAACTAGACCAACGTATTGGTTTTTAAGATTTTTTGTAAGCCAATCTCTCATCATCATATCTCCTTTTAGATTCAATCTAAAATCAGCATTAATAGAAAACCATCTAGATTTCCAATCTTTAATTATTCCGAGTCTATGTGCGTATGGGTGAACTATTTTTGTCATATGTTATATTATTATTTAGTTTTTTTAGCTATTTCCTTATTTAGTTTCGTTGGTTTTTCTTCTATAATACTCAATGTTACATGAATATGTGATGTTCTCTTGTTAATACGAGCACCAACCCCACGAGCTCTTGGCATCATACGTTTTAGAACAATACCTTCATCAACAGTAATGTTTTTGATTTTCAAAGTATCAGCAACAAGACCTGCATGAACCGCGTTGGCGATTGCAGATTCAAGAAGTTTTTTAACAACAGGAACAGCTCTCTTAGTTGTAAAGTTTAATGTATCTAGCGCACTTGAAACTTTTTTACCTTTAATAAGATCGGTAACGAGTCTTACCTTTCTTGGTGATTGTCTATAATTTTTTAATATGGCTTTCATGTTGTTATTTTTATATTAAATTAATTATTTTTTCTTAGCAGCGGGAGCGGCTTTAGCGGCTTTTGCAGCAGTAATTTCAGCTTGCTTTTTAGCAGCATCTTGTTCTTTTTGCATTTTACCTCCGTGACGAGTAAATTTACGTGTTGGTGAAAATTCTCCTAATCTGTGTCCAACCATATCTTCTGTAGCAGATACTTCGATATGATTTTTACCATTGTGTACTCCGAATGTATATCCTACCATCTCAGGTGAAATAACACAGTCTCTATACCAAGTTTTAACAACCCCCACTTGCTCTGGAGTTTTGCCGGCTATTTTTTTAAGTAGCCTTTCTTCTATATATGGGCCTTTTGATATTGAACGTGTCATGGGTTATAAATTTAACAAATAATTAGTAATTAGTCAATGTTTGTAATGGGTTTTGATTATCTCTTACCAACCTTTCGGCGAGATACGATGAACTTATTAGAGTATTTCTTAGGTGTTCTTGATTTCTGACCTTTACCTGTTGGTTTACCGTATATTGAGATTGCGCGACGACGACCTCTTCCTTGTCTACCTTCTCCACCTCCGTGAGGGTGATCTACTGGGTTCATGGCTGTACCACGAACAGTAGGTCTTATACCTTTCCATCTACTTTTACCAGCTTTACCATCATTTTGTAGGTGATGTTCATCATTTGATACTTCACCAATTGACGCCCAGGCAGTATCTATAATGCGACGAACCTCAGTTGAAGGCATTTTAACAAGAGCATATCCAGCATCGTGAGCTACGATTTCAGCGTAGTTTCCTGCTGAACGAGCAATTCTTCCTCCTGCATTTGGTTTTAACTCGATGTTGTAGATAAGTGTTCCAACAGGAATATTTTTCAAAACCATTCTATTGGCTAGTTTCACTTCTGTTTTTTCAGAAACAACAAACTCATCACCTACTTTTATACCTTTTGGAGTAACGATATATGTTTTAGCACCGTCAGCATATTGTGCAAGAGAAATAAACGCTGTTCTGTTTGGATCATATTCAACAGAAACAATCTTTGCCGGGATGTTTTTCTTTTCGTATTTGAAATCAATCTCTCTGTATAATCTTTTATTACCAGATCCTTTATGGCGAGTTGTAATACGCCCAGTATTGTTTCTACCTACTGATCTTTTTACTCCTTTAGTTAAGGCTTTATGTGGCTCATTTGTAGTCAAGACTTTCTTGTATTCTACGATGACCATATGTCTTCTTGAAGGTGTTGTTGGTTTATATCTTTTCATATTTTTATTGTTAAAATTTAATTATCTTGAATATTATTTATATTGCTATATAACGTCGATCTTATCTCCTTTTTTTAATGTAACGATAGCTTTTTTGAAACCTGAAATTTTTCCTGGACGACCTTTTCTCATAACAACCTTATCAGGTGTATTTACGATGTTAATCTTTATAGGGGTAACTTTATATGTTTTTACTATTTCTTGACGAAGATTGTCTTTATTAGCTCTTTTATCCACTTCAAAAACATATTTGTTTTTATCTGTAGCTATAATAGCCTTTTCGGTTGATCTTGGTTTTTTTATATATGTTGCTTTTGCAACTGTAGTTGTTTGAGTCATATGTTTATTATTTATTGTTATCTAATCTATCTTTCAATGTGGTTATTGACTCATTTGGTGAGATAAATACAAGATATTTATATTTTGATAATATAACTGCGTTAACATCGTTAACTGATTGCGTCTCTATATTTCCAAAGTTTCTTAGAGATAGGTATAGGTTTTTGTCTTGTGCATTTGTAATAAACAAAGCAGTGTTGTGCTTTTTAGTTGCAAACTTTGTCATTGAATCATTGATCTTTGAAAGATTCAACAATACTTTTTTCATCTCAGTTGTTTTTGGAGTAGTAAATGCAAGAGCATCAACTAATAGCACTTCACCATCTCTATGTTTTTGAGAGATGATTGTTTTGATAGCAGTATTTTTAGTTTTCTTGTTTACTTTTCTATCAAAGTTTTTTTCTTTGTTTGGACCGTGTGCTACACCTCCACCTACCCAGATAGGTGATCTTGTTGAACCGTGACGTGCACGACCTGTACCTTTTTGTCTCCAAGGCTTCTTTCCTCCTCCTGAAACTTCACCTCTTGTTTTAGCATGGGCAAATGGATGACGAGCAGCAGTTTGTAGTGACGTAATAACTTGGTGTACAAGGTCAGCATTCCAATTTAAACCAAATACCTCGGAAGGTAATGAAAAATCTGAAACTTTTTTACCATCTTTTGAATATACCTCAGCGTCTAGAGATACTATTGCTTTTTTATTTTTTGTTGTAGTTGTTGTCATATATTTATCTTTAATTACTATTATCGATTACTTTTGTTTTATTTCTATAACAGTACCTCGACGACCTGGTATTGCTCCTTTTATATACACTAGTTTATTTTCAGCATCTACTGAGATAACAGTAAGATTCTTGAAAGTCATACGATCTCCACCCATACGGCCGGCCATACGTGTTCCTTTGAAAACTCTTTGGTATCCACCAGCACCTGATGAACCTCTTTCTCTTTCTGAGTGCTTTTGACCGTGTGATCTAGGACCTCCTTTGAAGTTGTATCTTTTTACAACACCTTGGAAACCCTTAGACTTTGTAATACCAGTTGCCTCAACAAGGTCTCCTGATACAAAATCAAAAGAAAGTATATCGCCTTTTGCAGCTGATATACCTTTAACTTCTTTCAACAAAGCAAAACCTTTTTTCTCATCGTTTACACCTGAATGAGTTTTAACAGCTTTTGATAGTTGGTTTTTTGATTTTGAACCGAAGCCAAATTGAATAGCTTCATATCCATCTTTTTCCACACTTTTATTTTGAGTAACTTTCAAATCACCATATGAGAGAATTGTAGCAGGATAAACCTTACCGTTCTCATCAAATAGTTGTGTCATATTTAATTTTGTTGCTATTGAGTATTTCATATATTTTTCTTTTCTTTAAATAGAGCAGGCTGCAAACCTGATATTCTTTATTTTCTATATTATTAATTAATTAACCTAATTACATCATTTTAACATCAACGTTCACACCTGTTGGCAAAGTCATGTTTGTCAGAGCTTCGATCACTTTCGCATTTGGATTTATAATATCTATAAGTCTTCTATGTGTTCTTGATTCAAATTGCTCTCTAGAGTCTTTGTAGATAAAAGCCGATCTGTTTACTGTGTATTTCTTTATCTCTGTAGGTAAAGGCACAGGACCGTTAATAACGGCATCGTGCTTTAACGCAGTCTCTATGATTTGTTTAACCGAGTTATCTAGCAAACGTGAATCATTGGCTCTCACCCTGATACGAAGCTTTGAAGTTACCTCTGTTTTTTTTATTTTAGTTGCTGTTGACATGGATCTGAATACTACACTATTTTAACAAAAAATGCAACACCTTTTTGGGGTATCACATTTTTTGTCTTTAATACAATTGGGTCGGCGGTTAAAGGATTATTTTACAATCTTTGTAACAACTCCGGCACCTACAGTTTTACCTCCTTCACGGATAGCAAATCTTGTATTATCTTCTAGAGCAACAGGTGCTACTAGTTTTACTTTGAAAGTAACAGTATCTCCAGGCATAACCATTTTACCTTCTTCTAGAGTAACTTCTCCAGTTACGTCAGTTGTTCTAACGTAGAATTGAGGTTTGTATCCTGAGAAAAATGGTGTATGTCTTCCTCCTTCTTCTTTCTTCAAGATATATACTTCAGCTTCGAAGTCTGTATGAGGTGTTACTGAACCTGGTTTAGCAAGAACTTGACCTCTTGATAGATCTTCTTTTTTAACAGATCTAAGTAGTAGGCCGGCGTTATCTCCTGCCATACCTTCTGGTAGAGATTTGTTGAACATTTCAACTCCTGTAACAACTGTTTTCACAGTATCTTTAAGACCAACGATTTCGATTTCTTCACCAACTTTGATGATACCTTTCTCGATACGTCCTGTTACTACAGTTCCACGTCCTTCGATAGAGAACACGTCTTCAATAGGCATAAGGAATGGTTTATCTGTCTCGCGAACTGGAGTTGGGATAAATGAGTCAACAGCATCAATTAGATCTACGATCTTTTGTGACCATTCATCATTTACATCTGTTGAGTTTAAAGCTTTCAAAGCTGAACCTCTTATAACAGGAGCGTTAGCACCGTCAAATCCGTTCTTTGTTAATAGTTCTCTGATCTCCTCTTCAACCAAGTCTAGCATGTCAGCATCATCAACCATGTCACATTTATTCATGAATACAAGAATATTTGGTACACCGATTTGTTTTGCTAGTAGAACGTGCTCACGAGTTTGTGGCATAGGTCCGTCAGTAGCAGCAACCACGAGGATAGCACCGTCCATTTGAGCAGCACCTGTAATCATGTTTTTGATGTAGTCGGCGTGACCTGGAGCATCTACGTGAGCGTAGTGTCTGTTTGGAGTTTCGTATTCACAGTGAGCAAGAGAAATAGTAATACCTCTAGCTTTTTCTTCTGGGGCTTTATCGATGTGAGCGATATCCAAAACTTTAGCATCATAACCATTACCTTTTTTTGAAAGGGTGTTTAAGATAGCTGCTGTTAAAGTTGTTTTACCGTGGTCAACGTGGCCGATTGTACCTACGTTCACGTGTGTTTTTGATCTGTCAAATGCTGCTGTTGCCATATTTTTTTATTTTATTTACTTAATTTATTAAATTTATATTTTTATAATGATATTCTAGAAAGTTTATCAGATAATGCAGAAAAGTCAAATATACTAAAATATACTTTCACCTTATCTGATGAGTCTGCATGAGCCAATGGCCGAAATCGAATCGGCGACCTACTCCTTACCATGGAGTTGCTCTACCGTCTGAGCTACATCGGCGAAATCCCGCAGGAGGGATAGACCTATGATAACTTAATCTCTTTTTCTTTCCAAATAAACAGAGACTGTACGTCTTTTAAATGGCTTCCCGTCTTTAAAGTGTTTATATGATTTTATCATTTTATGAATTTTGAAATAAGGTGAAAGCAGTTCTGTGAGCTCATCTTCGGTAAACACGTGTTCCAGAGCCTTAAACTTAGGATGTATGTACGAGTTATGCTCTTTATCAGGGGTTGGAAAATCTTTGATCATACGTATAGCGTTTTGATCATTATCAAGGACAAATGTCTTTAAGAGCATCCAAGAGAAAGGCTTCATTAAACGGGCTTTGTCCTTTACATATGCCTGTCTTTTAGCGTCATCCAGAAAATGAAAAACCATCATGTCTAATACAACATCAACAGACTCTGCGGGTAAATCAACTGGTTCAAACATGCTTTGTTTTATAAAATGCAAACTCTTTAGATGGGCAAATTTCTCTTTTGCTTGTTTTATAGCCTCATCTGATATATCAAAGCCTAAACCTTTCATCTTATATTGTTCACAAAGATTACCGATGTTTCTTCCATTTCCACACCCAATATCCAGCACAAAACCACCCATATTAAAGGCTGGCCATTCTGCATTTCTATTTACCCATTTTACAAAACTTAAAAGATCTCCCGCAGGATCCTCTGATAATGTTAAGTGACTTGCCTCTTTATATTCTTTATTCCAGAATTGGTTCTTTTTACTCTTATTAACGTCTTTGTTGGTTTTCATGTGATTTTACTATAACACATATTTATAATTGCAGTTAACTTCCTCGGTTCGGAAATGAACATATTATATGTTCATTTCTCTCACTCTACGTCGTTAATAATTATATGCTATACTCAAATCCATGTTAACAAAAGGCAAAATCCAATCATTAAAATCTTTCTCAGATAAGAAGGAACGTAACAAAAAAAACATCTTTTTAGTTGAAGGTGAGAAAAGTGTTGCTGAACTATTACTTTCAGATATGACTATCAACGAGCTTTTTATTACTAGCGAATTTTCTAAAAAATATGCCGATGAATTAAAAGAATGCGGGAAAAGACATGCAGCTATTGAAAAATGGTTAAAACCTCAGCTTGTTGAGGCTGGTGAGATAAATAAGATTTCTACTATGGAAAGTCTAAAAAGTGAATGTACTGCCGTCGCAATCGTAAGTCAACTTGAAAAAGTTGAGTTAACTGTTGATGATATAGCACACCTACTAGAAACTGAGAAAGTTATTATGCTTGATGATATACGAGATCCTGGAAATATGGGAACTATCATAAGACTGGCCGACTGGTATGGTATCAAAACAATTATCGCATCTGTTGGTACGGTTGATATTTATAATCCAAAAACAATATCAGCATCCATGGGATCATTTTCTCGTGTACAGGTTATATACCGAGATGTTAATGAAATCTTAAATATCGTACACAAAAACAGAATCAATGTCGATATCATTGCTTCAACACTTGATGGTCAAAATGCTAATGATTTCAAATGGCCAAAAGCTGGTGCTTTAGTTATCGGTAATGAATCTAATGGTATAAATGAAATTGCACTTAATAAAATTGAAACTAAAATAACCCTGCCTTCACTAGGAAAAGCAGAGTCATTAAATGCATCTATTGCTTGTGGAATCTTGTTAGATCGTTGGACCCGGAACTAATTACAAATTATTCTTCATCCTCGTCTGTTGATGTACCTGTTGTTGTCGCTTTAGTCTCTACAGATACAGATTTTGTTGAGGCGGCTGCCTGATCAACTATAATTGGACCTACGTTTATAAGTTTATTTTCACTTTCTCTATATATAATTGCTTTTTGAGCTGTTGGAAAAACCATCAAATAATCACCATCTTTTGAACCTACATAAAACTTTTGTTCTGATATAAGTTGTTCTGCGTTGATAATTGTTGCAATAACTGGAGTTTCTTCAGGTACATTAATAAGCTTTGAGACTTTGGCCACGAGGCTCTTAATCTGTTTCTCAGATAATTGACCTTCTGCAGTTTTTGCAGATGGGTAGAATTTATTGAAAATAGCAAAGCCGAGTAAGACTACTACGATAATAATTAATAATGCGAGGATCTTTTTTTTCATTGAAATAGGATATATTTTATTTAACGTATAATTTATGTTTATATTATACCAAAGGGTTGTTTTGATTGCTATAGTTAAAGATTAAAACTCTATTCTACTTTCTTGTTTTGGTGAATACAGCTCAACCGACTGTATTATTGGATATTGTGTAAGTGTGTCTTTTAATACAGACAATAAATGCTGACTCTGACAACTACTTAAACCACCTATCGGATATCCTGCCGGAGTCATATCACTTTCAAGCATTATCTTTGCGGTACCACTCGCTATTTCTACAGATTTATATACACCATACTTTGACAATTCATCAGAGAATAAGAATTTTAAAGATGCATCGGCAATAGCTTCAGTTTTAGGAACCTGAACCGTAATCTTTTTATTTATTGCACAATCCAAAAATTCAGAAGATGCGGCTTCGTCATTAACATAGACCGTTATATCCATTTTTTCTATATTTTTATCTTCAGTTTCAATGTCTCCGTTTTCACCAATACCTTTGTTTTGAGTATATAGAAAATAGCCACCAATGATAACAATTAATAGTAGTAGGACGATGGTGATGTTTTTTTTCATATATTATCGTTGAGAAAATGTTAAATCGGTCTTAACCCCATTTAAATAAAATTCTACTGCTTGAATAGTTGAATATTGTAACGCAGTCTCCTCTAGCTGAATGCGAAGTCTTGGGTCATCACACACACCATTTAGTGGTCCTGTTTTTCCTATGAGATAGATCTTAGCTACACCATTTTCTATAATAGCCTTATCAAAAAATAGTTCTTTCTGTGAAGCAATGAAGTTTCCAGATGCCAACTCACTTGGCATCCAAATATCTTTTTTAGAGAATAATTCTCGAAGTGATGCATTTAATGGCATCGATGAGTATGGAACAGTTCTTTCTTGTAACTCAAACACATCACAACCTCTAAAATTGTCTTTATTTGAAGTTTCCACTTGAGCACTTAGCAGTGCAACCTTTACCTTCATCGATGTACTCGTTGAAATAACCTCTTCAGGTGTACCTGTTACAACTGTTGTAGTTCCGTTTTTATCTGCAGGATTAACCAATATTACACTGTGCTGAAGATAAAAGGCTATTCCTCCTGCTATGGCTAATAATAATATAAGGATTATAAGGTTTTTTTGCATATCTTAATTATACCCCTTTTGGATACTCAGGCCAAATCCGTGCACTAGTGGCATCACATAAATGAACAAAGGCAGCTAGTGGCTTTTGAACATTTTCAGTTCTACTATAGTCATCACCTTCACCGTGTATGTACTGCAAAGCGTTTTTATGATTATCGCTTAGAACGATACTGTATTGATCTATTATAGTTTGTACAAAATTTTTCTTCTCTTTTTCAGTATTCATTTCTTGTTTAGGTTCTATATATCGAAACGGCTTCTCCAAGTCATGTAAAAACAAAATTAATAAAGCATCTGATAAAGTAAAATCTAATTTCCTAAAAGTATTCATCATTTCAAACATTCCAAGACCAATATTCATAGCCTCTTCGAGATGGTTTATATAACCTCCTGGCCAGGCTTGATGCTTAGTTAAAGATCCTGGTGCGATTTCAAATCTTTCTTTGTTATCATTGAAAATCTGCAAACAAGCTAATTTGTTTGGTTCGTCGATAAGATTTAGAAAATGGTTTAGGTTTTTGTAGATCATTTTATTTGTGAATTTATAAATTGAACTTCTTGATACTTCATACCAATGTAAAATGTTATTACAGGTGTAACTAGCACAAAAAGGATAATTGCTCCCTATTGATAGTACCCGGTGACTTTATTCCATTGGATTTTCATATGATTATTAGTTATTTTTTTTATTGTTAATAAATTGAAATACCCAAATCATCATCGTTTGCCAGATTGGATATAAAATTGAAGCTATTGGGTAATTTTTTGTGTTATGGACAAGTTGAAGATCAAACATAACTATAAAAAGAAACGAAAGGAATCCAAAAAAAGCACCCGATAGCAGAAAGACTAAAAAGTCTACTTTAGATAATTTTTTAAATATAGCCATATAACCGAAACTAAGCAACAACGAACCAACTAGTCCACCTAAAAATCCTGAAACTGTAATCATATCAGTAATCATTGCTGAATAGAATGAAGCGTAGTATGCTACAAAGAAAGCAATAGTAGATATTAAAATCCACAGTACATTTTTGTATATTTTATTTTCTGAAGAAAAATTTGGAATTAATACAAAAAAGGATATTAAGGAAAAAATACCGAATACTATGCCTGGTATAACATACGGTAAATTTAAATCATTAAAAATACTTAGAGAAAGGTTTGTAATTAATCCGGAGGCCAGCCCAATAATTAAGGCTATTAATGTTTTTTTCATACTTTAAATTATATCAAACTTATAACGAAAATACCCCTCTCGGGATATTTTCTTAATGCGCGGTGAATGGGACTTGAACCCACGACCTTCCGCGTGACAGGCGGACGCTCTAACCAGCTGAGCTACCACCGCATTATACTTGTGGATACATCTATTATACATAATAAACTCTCCTTCTCAAGTGTGTCTGTGGAAGGAATCGAACCTTCGACCTTGGGCTTATGAGTCCCACGCTCTAACCGACTGAGCTACACAGACGTATATAAGCTGTTGCTTGTTGCGGGACTCGGATTTGCACCAAGATCTCCAGGTTATGAGCCTGGCCAGTTACTGTTACTGACATCCCGCTATCCTTTGGATGTTTCCATATAATAACTTAATTTTGGACAAAAATCAACCGATATTTGACATGGGACAGATATTTGATAATATATAAACGTAACTTGTCGACAGAAACGGCCGCTGCGGACCTCTCCTAAAGAGGTACTTATGGATGAGTGTCGCCATCCCAAGTTATATATAAAAATATCACCCTACGGTGGTATTTTTGTTTTTACAAAATGTAAAGACTTAATCTGTCTAGTATCTATAGAAAAGATAAAGTTTTAATAAAACCTAAATAAAGTTTAACTCCTCAAAAACCTTTTCATAATCAGCTATAGCCTCGTCTACCTTACTTCTCGTTAATACGTAGTCCAAACCCTGGTGAGCAATCTCATTTCGGATCTTATGAGCCCTCCAAGCTAGATCCAATGTTTGCAATTTTGACCTGTCAGTAAACTTTAACATTTCCCCGATTGAATACCCTTGAAAGCCACTTTTGTTCAAAACCTCAAACAACATGATGTCAGCCTCCAATATAGCCAATTTCCAATCCGCTTGATTGGCCGAATTATAATATTTTCCAATAAGTTGCCAACGAGGATTGATAATACCATTATTGTCTGGTTCAGAACCTTCAAGTACTTTTTCATTTTTCTGATCCAAACTTGTATCTTCAGGAAAAAATTTCTTCTTATAATTATTTACAATTAATTCGGTTCTAAATTTATTGTAATAAATAATCACCCAGAACAATAATATTAAAAAAGTAAGTATCGAAAAGAATATAACTGCTGCAGTTTTTATAAAATCGTCAAATCTGGATTTTCCCTCATCAATCAAACTTGGTGTTCTTACTTGTATTACAGATCCATTTTCATCTTGTATAGTTTGAGTCTGATCAGAGAAAACACGGTTATAAAAATCTTTCACATTAAAAGATTCAGCTGTTTCTGAATCTGGTGTACCTTGAATATGATCTGTAGCAAAAAATCGTGGAATAAAAACAAAAAGCAGGGCAACAATTCCCAATAGTAAAAGAAGAACCTCTTCCCATACAACAGGACCACTTGGAGCCTTAGGTGCATCTTTTTTTACGTCTTTTTTTTCTTCTGCCATGTGTTTTGATTATAACATCTTTGCGATAGAAAATAATACATTCTCATCATCAGTGTTGGCCATAAATTGTACACCTAATGGCATTTTATTTTCTGTACCAGTCTCTCCCTTCTTATTTTTATATGGAACAGAAATCGCAGGCATACCAACAAGATTTGCAGTTACAGTAAATATATCAGCTAAATACAAAGTTAAAGGGTCACTCACCTTCTCACCAATCTTAAATGAAGTATCAGGTGTTGTTGGAGTTAATATTACATCAACATCTTTAAACTTTTCTTTTATATCTTGCGTTAATTTTTCTCGTAGGATCAGAGCTTTCTTATAGTACGCATCGTGATACCCTGCTGACAATATATATGTTCCAAGAATAATTCTTCTTTTTACTTCAGGACCGAGAAGTTGTCCTCTTGTTTGTAAATAATCTTCTATCCCATTGTTTGTACTTACCGCACCGCCATATCGCACACCATCATACCGTGCCATATTGGAAGACACTTCGGCAGGAACTAATATATAGTAAAGTGCTAAAGATTCTTTCAAAAGAGGAATTGATATATCCACAACCTCTACTCCTTTGCCTTTTAATTTTTCTATTGTATCTTTTACACTTTCTTTAACTTCTTCAGAAACTCCTTCAGTAAAAATAAATTCATTTGGTACACCAACTTTTATTTTGTCTTTAGTCATCGGCTGCATTTCTATATGAGTTGTTGAGTCTAATTCGTCTTCTCCTTTGATCACTTCATATACTTTTTTTACATCATCTATGTCTTTTGCAAATGGTCCGATAACATCAAATGATGAGGCCATGGCCATAAGACCATGACGAGATACTGAACCATAGGTTGGTTTTAATCCAACAACTCCGTTATATGATGCTGGTTGTCTAATAGATCCACCAGTATCAGATCCTAAAGTTATGAGCGCCATATCCGCAGATATTGCTGCAGCCGATCCACCTGATGAACCTCCGGCCACATACTCTTCATTCAAAGGGTTTTTTGTTACACCATATGCCGAATTTTCTGTTGACCCACCCATGGCAAATTCATCCATGTTTACACGACCTAAAAATATTGCACCAGCATCACGAAGTTTTACAATCACTGTTGCATCATAACTTGCAACATACTTTTCCAAAGATTTTGAAGAGGCTGAGGCTATCTTTCCTTTTATTAAAATATTATCTTTGATTGCAACTGGCACACCAAAAAGTTTTTTTGTTTCTAGAAATTTTGTAATTTCTTCACTTGTTTTATTTTCTAACTCTGCATCATATTGTTTTGCAATAGTTAGAGCATCATCAAAAACTTCAAGGTATACATTTAAATCTTTATTTTTACCTTCAATATTTTTTAAATAGTAAGATACTAACTCTGTTACAGTTATTTTTTTATCTATTAATTGTGAATGGAATTCTTGGATGTTTTGTATCATAGGTTTAATTATTCGCTATCTGTTAATATTTTTTTAACTTTTACAGAATTGTCTTGGTGGTTTGGTGCTGCTGAAACTATTTCTTGTGGGGTTGTGTAGTTTGTTTCTTTTTCAATATCTTCTCGAGTTTTATTTGTTGGAGCAAATCCCTCTTGCTTTAATAGATCATCTGATATCTCTGTACTATTTACTACATCGATCATTCCCACAATCGCTTGTAAGTCTTTAGTGAATTTTGTGGTCTCAGCCTCTGTTAAGCTAATACGAGATAAATTGGCTAGATTGGTTATATCTGATTCTTGGATAGGATTTGTCATAGGTGCAGTTTAGCATATTTGATAGGGTTTTTGGAGGGGTTTTCTAATATTTTAATCGTGCTATAATAATCACATTACCAATGACACCAGAAGCCTTCTCTGGTTGGTTCAAAACCTAGATTGGTATTACAGGCCTATAGAAGGCCCCCTACTTATAACGTTTCCTCTACCGAGGAGGCGTTTTAAGTTTGACAGAAATTTTAAATTTGATAATATTAATACATAGTAAGTTAGACCCTCGAGTGAGGACCGCCGTCAGGTAGTCCATACGTCCACCGGGGGCTTTGCTTTTCATATAAACAGGATACGGTTTTGTAAATATAAAAAATAAGTCGAGTGATTGTGTTCTAGATGCGAAAAGATAGTAAAAGAACAGAAGTCCGCTATCTGTAAAGATTTTTCTGAAGCCGGATTGGAAAAATTTAAGTTTAAATTATATTTTGTAAATATATCAAATATTTTATTATTATAACTCTTTCTTGTATCTCTACGTGCTAAAACAATATTTACTAAATCTGATTCTGAAAAATATACACACACTTTTTTTAATAAATACATATATGGATCTTCTTCTTGTATCTCCCTTTTGTTCAAAACAAATACTATACAAGTTATATTTGTATTATTAATTTCTTTGATCATCTTACCTTTTACTCTATTTGTTTCCATATAAGCATGTAACATATTTGACTTTTTCTTACCAACTTTTGAGTTATGTACATTCTTAGCTATTCGCCTCAACACAAAAGGATCATCCACCACAACAGCAGTAAGGATGAAATATCTGGTTGATTTCTTTGTATATCCAGTGTCTCCACTTTCATCGATGTACACATACATCAAAAGATTATACAAAACCATCCCTAAAGTTCTCATAAAGAAATTCTGAAGAAGACCTGAATTATTCCTAAATAACCTTCAAAAACTCCTCCTCACTCAACACCCTCACTCCTAAACTTTCCGCCTTATCAAGCTTACTCCCCGCACTCTCACCTGCCACTACAAAATCCGTATTTTTTGACACACTTGATACAATATTCCCACCCAATTTTCTCACAATCTCCCCCGCCTCGTCTCTTGAGTATTTTGTCAATGTCCCTGTCAAGACCACACTCTTATCTTTGAAAAATGAGTTTGCAACAACTATAGTCTTCGCTTTTTTTATTGTAATAAATCCCAATAATTTATCCAACAAAATAATATTCTTCTCATCTTGAAACCAAGTGTATAAGTTTAATGCTACAACTTTTCCGATTCCATAAATATTTTCAAAATCAGCAAGACTCATCTTCTTCAATTTCTTAAAATCATACTCACATGTTTTAGCAACATCTCTTGCAGTCTCTTCACCAACTTGAGGAATAGACAATGCAAATAATAAACGATACATGTCTGTAGTCTTTGCTTTCTCAATTGATTTGATAATATTGTCCGCCGATTTATCACCCATACGAGGAAGTGTTTCAATATCACCTTTTGTCAGGGTGAAGATGTCAATAAAATCCGTAATCAAGTCATGTTCCATAAAGAGATCTATTTGCTTTGGACCAAGACCATCCATATCTAAACATTTTTTAGAAACGAAGTGATACAATTTTCTTTTATTCAATTGATCTGAATCCATACAAACGCATCTGTACGCCGCCTGCCCCTCTATTCTCTCAATACTTCCATCCCCTCCACAACCTTCAACTTTTTTTGGAAATTTAAAAGGTTTTGATTCTTTTGGACGTAGATCTGTAAGCACTTGAATAATATCAGGAATAACATCTCCTGATTTTTGAATGATAACTGTATCACCAATTCGAATGTCCAATCTCTTTATCTCATCTTCATTGTGCAATGTCGCTCTCGAAACAGTTGTACCTAAAACTGATACCGGTTTAAGAATCGCCACCGGTGTAATAACTCCAGTTCGTCCAACTTGTAATTTTATATCCTCCAATATTGTTGTTACTTGCTCGGTTGGAAACTTGAAAGCTATTCCAAATCGTGGAGATTTTCCGGTGTACCCTAACTGTTCTTGTAACTTATGATCATTTACTTTCACCACTACCCCATCGATCAAATAATCTTGTTTCTTATATACATCCTGCCAATGTTTCCAGAATTTTATAACTCCCTGTATATCACAAACTTTTTTAAAATGAGTGTTTACCTTAAATCCTAAATCATTCAATATGTTTAATTCCTCCTCTTGAGATTTTGGTATCTTCATTTTTTTATCTCCCTTCAAATCAAGTAAAGCAATATCATAAATAAACATATCCAGATTTCTTGATGATGCAATCTTTGGATCAAGCTGTCTTATACTCCCAGCTGCAATATTTCTCGGATTGGCAAAAGCGGGTAAATTATTTTTCTTTTGAATCTTATTTAAAGCTTCGAAGTTTGTTTTTGTAATCAGCACCTCTCCTTCAACAATAATATTAATATCGTGATCCAATTTTAATGGAATAGAATGTATAGTTCGAATATTGTGAGTTACATCTTCTCCAACAACACCATCACCTCTTGTGGCAGCTTTAAATAATAATCCATTTTGATATTCAATCACAACTTTTAATCCGTCAATTTTCAATTCACACACATATTCCACCTCAGCTTGTAAATCTTTTTTTAAGAAACGATTTACCCTCTCATTAAATTCAGTAATATCTTTCTCAGTGAATGCATCACCAAAAGACCATTGTCGAACTTTGTGTTCGATCTTGGCAAATTTTTCAAGAGCTTTTCCTGCCACTCTTTGAGTTGGCGAATTGACATCGTAATATTCGGGATATTTTTCCTCCAGGTCAACCAATTCTTTCTTCAGAGAATCTAATGCCTCAGGTGAAATACCCTCAATATCAAGTACATGATATTGATATCGTTCTTTATCTATAAGGGCGCGAAGCTTTACAATACGGTCAAATATCTCTTTAGACATGCTACTACTATATCATTAATACGTAATAGTTAAACCTCTTTCCACCAAGCGTCTTTTATCCAGGTTTTCTAAATCACAACGAGCAGTTGGAGTACCAGCATCAATTACCCCTGTATTATATCCACGAGACACAATCTTAGTAGAAAGCTCAGTCCTTGTAACTTCAACCTTGGCACACATTCCATCATAATCTACGTCGAAAGTTGTAACCACTGTACCCGGAGCTGTTGTAACATCTTTTACTAGGCCCAAAGGTAGCTTATCTCCACATAAAATCTTAGTATTTGCAACAGACGCATCACTTGTTCCAAAAATAGCTGTAGCAAAATCTGCATTTATATTACCAACACCTTCACTATCAGGTAATGTTGCAATATCATAGTAAAATGCACATTCAGCGGCTGAGTCAGCAACAAAGAAAGCTGGCTTGGATGCATTATTAACATTTGTAATTTTAATTTGCCTTAGCACTATATTCGATATTGAAAAAGATATCGACAACAATAATGTCATCACCGTTATTGCAATAACCAAAGTGATACCTTTGGATTTGTTTTCTTTTTTTAACTTTTTAATTATTTGTAAAATTTTAAACATAGGTATTATAAATTAATTTAATTGGATACAGGATCTGGTTTAAAAAACCCTTTATAGTCTACAGAATACAATCTCTCACTGAGAGAGTATTTTTTAGTTCTACCCTTATCTTCCCACTTAATATCTACAATCAATCTCACTTCACTATCATGATCGTCGCCGTAGGTTTCAAAATAAAACTCTCTTTTAAATTTGGACACACTCGGAGCAATAACTTTACCGTACACCGCCTCGTCCCCGGTTGGATCAAAAGATATGTTTGGACACACACCTCCTACACAGGCTTCAAACACATAGTAGTCAGTAGGGGGAATGAGATCGGTATCTTTAGTCATCACACATTTTTTATCAGAGGTTGACCCCTCATTTTCACAGTCAATAGTTCCACCTGTCACAGTAGAAATCCAATCACTGTCTGTTTGACTGAGTATATACTTATCCCTTCTATTTCTAATAACCTCAACCACTTCTTCGGCAATATACTGAGCTGATATATTGTCTCGACTATCTATCGTATTACGAAAAGCTACAGAAGCAATATATACAGGCCCCGTCAAAGACAGAGTAAGAATAAATATAGCTACCAAAGTCTCGAGAAGAGTAAATCCTTTTTGCGACTTATTTTGCAATGGCAAAATAGAAGTGGCCCTATGGTATTGTTTTTGTTTAGGTAAATTATTTTTCATATAATTAATCTTTAAAGTCAGTTATATTTATTAATCTTTGGGAAACAAAAGTTTGTACATAAAACTTTGAAACCTCTATCTGTTGACTACCTGCCATACCTTTTATAATTATAGAAATTGATGGTTGTCCATAAACACAATCTGGACCCTCGCACTCTAACGCATCTGGGGTTTTCACACCAAAACTTACATCTTCTATTCTCACATTGTTTTTGTCAGTAATACCGTATTTACCAGTAGCAACACCAGTAAGCTCATCATACACAGTTTTTTCTATATACCCATTTGACCCATCTGCCGGATCTACAAATTCATATTTAACTACAGCATGTTGTCCTGATATAGTGGACACTAAAGTAACACTTTGCTTATCTAAGCAATTATTATGTGTACCAGCAATGTCAACATCATCTTTCAATGACCCTACTGTATTTCCTCCTGTGTACTCACATTTATATAAGTACCCTGTTTTCATATCACGAATCATCGAATCAATAGAGTAGTTAAGATTATTTACCACAGAAGATATTGCTTGGTTTCTTTTATTAACATCTATAACTGAAACCACTGTACCACCTGCTATAACTAACACCACAGAAAATAGAGCAAGCGAAACCAATGTCTCAATGAGCGTGAATCCTTTATGGTAATTTTTTTTTGATATAGATTTTAAAAATTTCATATATTTAATTTACAACTGGTGGACAGTATGACTTGTCTATTTGAATTGCACCGGTTTTATATATCATAACAGAACGACAATCTCCACCATCAAAACCAACATTTACTACCACAGTACCTGAATATCCTAAGCCGGTGTGGACAGGACCTAAAGGAGGAGTGTCTGGATAGAAATATGCTTCTGGATTTGGACGCTTAAATACAATAGTTAAATCGTACAACTCTGTACACGAGTTATCACTTTCTATTTTACAAATTCGAGTTATCGTACCAGCCCTCTTATTTTCTATATTAAAAATCTGACTTTCTTCTCCCGTATCATATGTATTATCTTTATCCAAATCAGCAAAGAAAATAATTTTCTCTACATCATCTTTTGAGAAAAATATCCCTTGATTTGATGTTGTTGCAATCCCAGCTCCTGCAGACATAACCTTTGCACCAAGTCCTGAAACTTGAGCATCGCGAATCACAAGCCCTATCTCATAGGCAGTATTTGAAATCAAAACTGCACTATTAAGTTTAGAACTGTTGAACAAAGCCAATGCTGAAATAACAGCTATGATAGCAACAACAACTAGAAGCTCTATTAGAGTGAACCCATTAAGGATATTTTTTTTATTTTTTTGAAAAATATTTTTCATTTAAATTAGATACTTGATGATATATTATAAATAGGAATCAAAACAGATGCTAACAAGAATCCTACACCAAGACCAAGAAGTACGATCATCATCGGCTCGATCAAATCAACCAATGTATCCACTGCATTCATAACTTCCTTTTGATAAAACCGAGCAAGAGTTTTAAGCATCCCTCCAACCTCACCTGTTTCCTCTCCAACACGAACCATGGCCACAAGAATACCTGGCATCTGAGGATGTTTACCGAAAGAATCAGACAAAGGGAAACCAGACTTCACATCTTCAATAACTTTATTTATCATGTTTTCATAGATGACGTTATCAATCACGTTTGAAGTAAGTTCCAAAGATTTTATCATCGGTATACCTGACGTAAGCATCGTATTCATGTTATCGGAAATACGTGACAAATATAATTTTTTATACAGAGTAGAAATATACGGTAATTGTAACTTTATATGAGACATGAAAACCTTACCTTTGCTCGACAACATATACCGAACCCCAAAGAAGCCTCCTACTACAACAAAGACTAGAAACAACGGGCCAAAATTAACGAGGAAATTTGAAGCAGCAATAACCGCTTTCGTATAGAGCGGAATCTCTTGTCCTGAGTCTATAATAATAGAAGAAATCTTAGGTATAACAACCGTCAACATCAGTACCATAACAGCAATAAATGTTGTAATAACGAAAGCAGGATAAATCAAAGCGTTTTTAACTTTTGAAGATACTTCATAGTTTCTCTCCATATAATCTGCCAAATATTCAAATGTTTGATCAAGCTTACCAGACTCTTCTCCGGCCTTTACCATGTTTACGTAAAAGTTATCAAAAGCTTTTGGAAATTTTGACAAAGCTGATGATATTGATGAACCTGTTTGTATATCATCTGAGATAGCAACAAGAATATTTCGGAGTGCTGGCTTTTCCATCTCAGCTGATAGAAGTTGAAAGATACGAAGTGCAGACACCTGAGCAGTAAACAGTGTCGACATCTGTTTCGACAAGATAACTATATCTTTATTTTTTACTGCACCAAATAAGTTGAAACTTTTATTAAAAAATCCTTTTTTCTCTTCTGCGGACTGTATCGAAAGTATTGTATAGCCTCTTTTTTGAAGAGATGAAATTGCTAATTCTTTATTAGTTGTTTCTATGGTACCGTTTGTCGGTAAATTTTTATCGTCTATCGCTTTGTATGAAAAAATCATGTTTTAATTATATCATTTTTAATGCATAATGCACTTGAAAGTAAAAAATTTTTACTATACAAGTCTTTGTAACATCTTTGGATTCAAAGAATGAGAATATGCATCTTCCAAAGTAATCTCACCTCTTTGAACAAGCTCGGCCAAACATCTATTCATATCAATCATACCGTCTTGTGAACCTGTTTCGATAACAGTATTTATTTCATGAGTTCTTTTTTCACGTATCAAGTTTTGGATCGCATTGTTTGTAATCATAAGCTCAAACACTGGTATCAAACCTCCTGATATGCGAGGTACAAGTCTTTGTGACAACACACCTGCCAAGGCATTTGAAAGTTGAATACGAATTTGATCTTGTTGATTTGCAGGAAAACTGTCAATAATACGGTCTACTGTTTGTGCAGCATTGTTAGTGTGCAGCGTAGAAAGAACCAAGTGACCTGTCTCAGCAGCAGTAACTGCAGCAGCCATAGTTTCTCTGTCTCTCATCTCCCCCACCAAAATCACATTCACGTCTTGTCTTAAAGATGAAATCAAACCTGACTCAAATGAATCAGTATCAATCCCAACTTCACGTTGATCAATAATAGATTTTTTTTGCTCGTATACATACTCAGTTGGATTTTCAATCGTTACAATATGCTCTGCTCTTTCTTGGTTTATTGATTCGATAATAGCCGCCAGCGTTGTAGACTTTCCTTGACCAACAGGTCCGACCACCAAGAAGAAACCTTGCTTTTTATGGGCGAATTGTTCAAGCTCAACTGGTAACATCAAATCAGTAATAGTTCGTACTGTTTTTGGAATAAAACGAAGAGCAATAGAAAGAGAACCTTGTTGATGAAAAGCATTTCCACGAAAACGTGCTTTATCTTTGAATTTATATGAGAAATCTAGTTCAGTCGAGTTAGTATCAAAATCTTTCTTAAGATTTGCGGTCATCAAATTCACAAATTCTTTAATGTCAGCATGAGTCAAGATAGTAGATGAAACGATAGGTATAAGCTGACCTGATATACGAATAGTAGGATACCTCCCTTCTGATAAGTGCAAATCTGACGCACCTTCAGTGATCACTGTTTCTAATAATTTATCTAATTCTTGTTCATAGTTCATGATGATTTTTATTATTGTTTTTTATTATTTAATATCAAAAAGTTTTTTCACCTCATCAACAATTTCTGAAGGAATAGTTGTGGCCTTAACTATGTATGATTTCACCCCTAAGTTTTTTGCTGCATCAATATCAGTTACCTGACTTTGATTTGTCAAAACTAATATAGGCACATTTTCAAATAGTTTTTCTTTTCTAATAGTTTGTAAAAATTCTATTCCTCCCATGATTGGCATAATAAGATCAATAAACAACACGTCAGGAACAAAACCAGTTCTTGCAATATCCAATGCCTCTTGACCATTTGTAGCCAAAGTTGGAGTAAAGCCTTCCTTAGTAAATTTGATCTTATACATGTTTAAGATGAATGTATCGTCATCCACTATCATTACTTTTATATCTTTGGCTTCTTTCATATGTTTTTGTTTATTGATTAATTTTTCAGTTGATTTTCGGTTGATTCTCAATTGGTTCTATAGATTTCCAACTTCCTCAAACGGAATCATCTTCTGAAGTGCTTTAATTATAGCATCTTCTTTCATGGTTATCATACCTTTTTCTTTTCTTACATGGTCATAGATCTCGCTATCTGTTGGTTTAGTTAAAATTATTGATTCTAATTTCCTATCCATCTCATACATTTCAAAAACCGCAACTCGACCTTTTATACCCTTAGGGCAATCAGGAGTAGGTTTGATTGTTCTCATTTCTTTAACTGGTGGGATAACTGTCTTGTATTGTTCTGGTAAATCCGCAAACTGATGTTCGATCATCGTTTTAATACTTTCAGTAACTTCTATCACCTCTGTAGCTGTTTCATTCGCCTTACCTACAAGTCTTTGAGCCATACCCAATATAAGTGTTGGAGCAATAAGATACGGATCAATACCCATATCTATCAAACGAGGAATAATACCAATAGCTGTGTTGGTGTGGATAGTAGAGAGAACCAAGTGACCTGTAAGAGCCGCCTGGATGGCCAACTGTGCAGTCTCTTTATCACGGATCTCTCCCACCATAATAATATCAGGATCTTGACGCAGTGTAGTACGGAGACCAGAGGCAAACGTATAGCCAATCTCTGAGTGAACTTGTGATTGACTGATACCGTCCATGTTATACTCAATCGGATCTTCAAGAGATAGCACGTTCTGAGTATCACGATCCAACTCCATAAGCATCGAATACAGAGTTGTTGTTTTTCCAGAACCAGTTGGTCCTGAAATCAAAATCAAACCATGAGGACGACCCAATGCTTTTTTAAGCATTGCAAGCTGATCTGGTTGAAAATCAAGTTTATCAAGTTTTTGAACACCCTTATCTTGATCCAAGATTCTCATCACAACTTTTTCGCCAAAGTATGTTGGGAACGTGGAAACACGAAAGTCTATCTTTCTCCCTTCAGCACGTGCAGAAAAACGACCATCTTGTGGTTTTCGTTTTTCATCCAGTTTCATTTCTGAAAGAATTTTTATACGAGCAACAAGTGCCTCGATCACATTTTTTGGTAATTCAATACTTGTATTCAAAACACCATCAACACGATACCGAACACGAACCTTATCTTTAAGTGGCTCTATATGGATATCCGACACCCCTCCTTCAATGGCATATCGTATAATAGTTGCAACTATTTTTTTAACTGGAGCATCCTCGATGATGTGAGTTTCTGTTTTTCCTACATCCTTTATAATCGTATTATCCAAATCACCAACATCACCAAACTCTTTTTCAAAATTTGTTAAGGCCTCATGAACCTCACCTGTTAATCCATTGTACATATTTAAAGACCTATTAAAATCTTCTTCAGAAATCAAAAATAATTTATATGTTATATTATTTTTTGAAGATATAAAATTTAGTGCATCTATGGCTTGTATATTATCTGGATCATATATACCTACATTCAAAACACCAGCTGAAACACTTATAGGGATTATTTTGTAATGACGCGCTGAATCTTCTGGAATATAATTTAGAACCTCAAAAGGGATATCATTATCCCCCAAATAATATGGCTCTATATTCAAATATTCTGATTTTGCTTTTAGGATATCAACGGATTTTAAACCGTGATCACGTAAAACAGAATCTAGAGACTGATTTGTCTCTATAGACTTTTGTTCTAGAACATTTGCAGTGTCCTGGTCCAGGATATTATTTTTTATTAATATATTTAAGTAACTCATTTTAATTATTAAAACGTTTTTGGTTTTGGAGCGGGTGTAGGAGTTGGGGTAGATCCAGGTGTTACCTTAGGAGTGGTTTTAGGTGTAGTTGCTGCAGGAGTTGTGGTTGTTGCTGCAGGTACAGATGGATTCACGTTTACTTGAGTTTCAACTACTTTCGAATTAACTGTATCAACACCTATCGGTAAGAAAGGATTCGCACGACCAGTTTCTCTTATGTAATCCACAATAAAAGGTATCTCAGGATAACTTAATGCTTGATACACTTTTGATTGAAATATTGATGCATCTAAATTAACAGAGTTAAGTCCAAGCAAGCTTGTAACAAATTCTTTATCATATGGAGTACCCGCTACTGCTGTTGGAGCTTGTGCAGTTAATCCTTGACCAGATTGAGCTGGCTTGCTGCCATCTTTTTTTGATAAGAAGAAAAACCAATAGCCAAAAAATGCAAGTAAGACTACGATGATTATTAATATTGTATTTTTATGGTTAGATATATTCATATGTTATTTACTTTTTAGCCAATATGTTTTTAAAGCAACATTAAAAGCATATACTATTTCATTTGCACTTGTACCCGAAACTACAGCAGGAGTAGTAAATGTGATTGATTCAACATCGAAAATACGAGTTGATGTCTCTATTCTCTTTAAAAATTCCATGAAATCATCGTATGTCAAAGATACTGTAAAACTAAAGTCAGCAACACCAAGTTGTGAGGCATCAAATCCCCCTTCTATCAAAGCTGTTCCTTGAGTAATCTTTGGGTTTTCAATTGATATTTCTGAGTCGACTGAGTTGGCAGTTTTATATAAATTCGTAGTACCCCTTTCTGCAACTAATGCCTGAAGCATATTATCAAAATCTATTATCAGTTTAACATTTTCAACATTGTCTGGGATCATTTTTTTAATTTTCTGCAAGTCTTCATCTTTAATGGCATTTTTAACATCCAACAATGATTTAATCCTTTCTTTTAGTTTTTTTGCATTTTCCTGGGCAACATTTAATTTCTCCACCTCTATTCTATTTGCTTTCAATTCTGCCCATTTTGGTTTGGTGAAAAATATAAAAAATGATATTGAGGCCGCAATGAGTATGATTGATATGATTGATTTCATAATGATTAATTAATTGTATTATTTATTACTTCAGCAAAATTAATAGCACCACTTGAAATACTTGTGTTAATACCAAATGAGGTCATTTTTTGTCCTTTACTTTTAACAAAATCAGTTATACTTGTGTTTTTGAAAAACTTTTGAGCTGGTCCAGATGTTAGTTGTGCATCCTGTGCAACAATCGATTCATATCCAATACCTTGAGCCTTCAAAGCAAGTGCATATGTATTGTCAGTTTTTCTTTTTAAATCAAAAGACGAGAAAGAGACTTGTGTAATAGTGTTTTTTCCTAGCTCATTGAAAATAAGAGAAACTGCGACGTGTTTACTAAGTAATGACTGAATAACTCCCAATCTACTATTCAAAGATTTGATCTCTTCAATCGTATCTTTATTAATATCTTTTTGCGAATTCACCAAGGAATCATTGGCTGATTTTTTTTGAGCTATTGCAAGTTGATTTAAAGAGAAAATAATACCAGCAGAAACAACACTACAAATAAATAAGAAAAATGATATGAGAATAAAGAAACTTGACCCACCTGAATAGGAGCCAGATGTTCTCTGTATCTTTCCGTGATCATCGACCACATTGTCTAGTGATGCTTTTGGTATAAATGAAGTTGTTTGAAATCTTGTTTCCATATTTATGTTTAATTATATCAAAATCAATTTTGTAATGCACGTAATGCAAGTCCAATAGCTGTTGCAAAAGTTGTTCCGGTAATTTTTAGAGTTTCTTGAAGAGAAACTGGAGACTCTAATTTTGAAAACGGCGACGAAAATTCAATCTCACAAGAAAAATTTTCTTTTAACTTATCAACAAAACCATCAAGCATACAGCTCCCTCCTGTTAATATCATTTTTGAGATTGTTGTACTTTTTGTTTTCTGAAACACGGTTAGAACAGTCTTTATTTCTGAAATAATATATTCTTCATGCATAGCAACCAACTCTCTAATCTTTACTTCCTCAGCAACATTTGCTTTACCCAACGATCTTTTCAAATGTTCTGCATGATCGAAAGGTATACCTAATCCTTTTGAAATAGAAAATGATATATCCTGCCCTCCTCTGTTAATAGTATGTGATGAAAGCAACATTCCGTTATCTATCACGTATATTTTAACTGACGAAGCACCCATATCTACTATCATTACAGGACTTCTCTCTCCAGACAGTGATCCACGAGCAGTTGCAAACGCTTCAACTTCAAAAAAATCGATGGCCAACTTTGAGTCCTGAACTATTCTTGAATAATTACTTAAGACTTGATTATGAATCGCCACCAATAATACTTTTTGTCTTTTTCTTAATTCTTCTTGTTCAGAAATTTTATTGTTATCTGATTCTATGAATTCTAAACTCGTATCATCAACTTGAGGAATAATAGAATAGTCTAATGTAACTTCAGAAATAGCAACCGGAATATACTTTCGAGCTTCTAACTCAATAACACCTCTCTCATCTTTTAGATCAACTTTTGGAATATCAATTATAGTAATAAGACTTAACTTTAGAGGAATAGCAATACCACCTTTTGTAGTTGAAATATTTGCTTCCTTTAATAAATCCAAAATAACTGATGCATATTGGTCCGGTGCCAATGTTGCAATCTGCCCAATTGATAACTTGTTATAGGGCCCCAATCCTAATTCACCATATGTTTGAAGTATAGCTCTCCCTTTTTCTTTTTTTATTTGTACCACTTTCAAAGAGGACGATCCGATGTCGACACCGATCACACTGCTCTCTGGTTGTGAAAAAAAATTATTAGTAAAGAAAGACATATTTATTTAAATTATACAGCATAGCGTGAGTAAAATCTATGTTATATTTCTTTAGAGTTTCTTTGGGTAAACTTTATCCCCAATAATGTATATATAATAATGTGTTTAAAAATATAAATCAGACAACAATTGAAGAAACTGTTATTCCTATACATTATATAGATCATTACAAATCTGAGAACACAAAGAGTATCTTCAATCAGTATAAATTCAAAAATGCCCGGAATAATCAGTATCTATTGAATCTGTGTATAGATGTATGTGTTAATTTTATAATCCAAAATCCACATTCAAACATCATATTCACCTATCCGCCATCAACCATGTTCTACAGAAAAGAAAAAGATATAGATTCTATGAGGAATTTGATTTTTCAGGTTAAAAAATATCTGAACTTTTATTTTCACCAAGATGATGAAAAATATTATTTTAAAAATCTATTTTCTATTAGTCAGAAATATCTCAAGAACAAAAAAGCTCAGCATTTAGATGGAAATAAAACCACCAGGACTAAAGACCTAAATAAAAGATATTATCTAAACTTTTGGAATAACAGATTTCTAAAAAAACTAAACAAAAGAAAAACCATCATCGTTATTATTGATGATGTTTCTTCTACTGGAGGGACTATGCTGGCATGTCAGAACTCCTTACGAAATTTTGATGTTGAGATTGAATTATATTCTCTAGCACACTAAATTATTTTACTGCATTCCGTTTCAGTCCTCGACAGTTTCTCTAGGAGAAACTGTCTGCGAAGAAACTCATTCCGTAAAATAATTTATTACCAAAAAAACCATCTTTAAAACTCTTTCAAAAAAAATAGCCATCCTGGATGAGGATGGCTATTTTTTTTGAAAAGGTTTTATTACACGAATGTAAACGCCTTTCCTGTTCTACCAGCTCTACCAGCACGTCCTACACGGTGAACGTAGTCATCATGAGTTTGTGGAACGGTATAGTTGATAACATGAGAGATATCTTTGATATCGATACCACGGGCAGCAACATCTGTCGCAACCAACACAGTAAGAATACTTGTTTTAAATTGATCAAGAGTTCTAGCTCTTTCTCTTTGTCTTTTATCTCCATGAAGATATCCAACTAGTAGTCCAGCATCTCTTAGTCTGTCAGCAACTTCTTCTACCTCTCTCTTTGTTTCCACGAAGATGATAGTTTTTGTAGCTTTTTCAGATTCTAACAATTTTACAAGAGTTTCAAACTTTTCATTTTTACCAACTTTGATGATATCTTGTTCAACTGATTTTGTAGAACCAGGAACAGTAATATCAATAGTAAATGGATCTTTTTGGAATTTTTGTACCAGAGTTTTGATTCGTGGTGGCATTGTAGCTGAAAAGAACAATGATTGTCTGTCAGGATTTAATCCTTTCAAGATCTCAGTAATATCATCTACGAATCCCATGTCGAGCATGTGGTCAACCTCATCAAGAACGATTGATGCAAATTCTGCATAATTCAAACATCTTCTGTGGGCCAAGTCTTTAATTCTTCCTGGTGTACCGATAACAAAATGATTAATCATTCTTAGGTTTTGGATTTGTCTAAAAATTGGCATACCACCTACACATACTGTAGAAAATATTTTCAAACCAGCTGAGAATTCTTCAAACTCTTTATTGATTTGCATTGCAAGTTCACGAGTTGGAGCAATAATCATAACCTTTTGGTTTTTATCCTTTAGTATTTTTTGTATTAAAGGAAGCAGAAAGGCTGCTGTTTTTCCTGATCCAGTGTTAGCCATACCAAGAACATCTTGTCCTTTCATTGCATGAACAATAGTTTGATCCTGGATAGGGGTTGGAATTTCATAACCTTTTTTCTCAAGGTTTTTCATTATTAATTCATCAAACTTGAAATCAGCGAATTTATGCTTTACTTCAATTACTTTAACTTTCACCTCTTTAGCTCCAGGCTCTGGTTTATTTATAAATTTAGAAAAGTCGATATTTTCGCCTCTACCACCAGATCTTCCACCACCGCTACGAGCCCCTCTTCCGCCACCGAAACCACCTCCGAATCCACCACGCATTGGTGGACGAGATCCGAAAGTTGGGCGACCGCCGTATGAACGGGATGCAGGACGACCTGTTGACCCACCTGACAAGCGAGGACCTGAGCTCACAAATCTTGAACTTGAAGGAGCTGATGATCTAAAACGAGGAGCAGAGTGAGCTGATGCATTATCTTCTCTGTATGAGGAAGTTCTTGCAGGCGCGTCTGTGCGTCTTGGAGAACGACCGAAATCACTAGATCTACCACCATCAGAAAAACCACCGTGATCGGAATCTCGTCTAGGTGCTCTGGTGTAAGTTAAACTCGTTTTTTCAGTTCTTTTCTCACTACTATTAATATTATTTTTTTTGAATCCAAGGTCTCTAGTAGAACTTTTTGCTTTTACGAATTTACTTTTATCATAAGCTCTAGATGAGGTGTCGGACGTTATTGGTTTTTTTGAGTACATTGTTTATGATACTAGCATATATTTTTAAAATTAGCAATAGCAATCAAATCAACATAAGTCACTTACTATTGATATTATACATATAAAGCTTTATAATTTATAATTATGCCAATAAGAAAATCCATAAGAGATGTACAAACTTCAAATAATATTTCTGACATAGTATCTACAGAATCCATCAAAAAACCAAAAATTAAAAAAACAGTTGTTAAAGACATCTTTGAACCCCAGGTATCTGTTTCTGTAAATAAAAAACAGTCTGATGCAGAAATTGATACAGAAAACTTTATAACAATGAATAAGAAAACAGACTCTATGTCTAAATACAAAAAAGTGCTGAAAACAATATATCAAATAAAACCTATCTATATTATATCTTTTGTAATAATACTATTGGGAGCAAGTGCACTTCTTTTTATACCATCAAATAAAACAAAAGATCCTCTTGAACAATCAAAAAAAGAGTCTGAGATGGTAAAAAAGCAATTTTCAAAACACATAATACTGCCAGAAAGTGAGCAGATAGACATAAGAAAAATAACAAATAAAATGGAAGATCCTTTTTTTAAGGATGCAGAAGTTGGTGATTATCTTATTATTTTTTATAAAAATAGAATTGCATACATATATTCAATAGACAAAGACATTATAATAAATGCAGGCGTTGTTTTTATTGACCCAAAAACTGCTACAACCACCTCAACAACAAAAACACAATAATGATTTCGTATCTTGAAGGAAGAATAAAATTTATAAATCAAAAAAATATCTGTATATTAACATCTTTTGGTGTTGGATATGAAGTTCAGATAGATAAAAATCAGATTGATAGTTTAAATGTAAATCAAGATATCAGTTTACATATATATACACACGTGAAAGAAGATGCCTTTGATCTGTATGGTTTTTTAGACAGGTCTGAGAAGGTAATGTTTGAACAATTGACCTCAATATCAGGTATAGGACCTAAGTCCGCCCTACAGATACTGTCACTATCAGGTGCCCAGGTTTTGTACGAAAATGTTGTAAAAAATAATGTTACATATCTTACTCAAATATCAGGTATAGGTAAAAAGATAGCTGAAAAAATAGTACTGGAACTTAAAGATAAATTACCTAAAATCGCTTTTGAATTTAAAAATACCGGACAGGAAAATACAAATATAAACATATCGGAAAACATGGATGTATTTGAGGCACTTAAATCTATGGGTTATACACCTCGTGAAGCAAAAGAAGCTGTTGAAAAGATAAACGATAACACTCTAACTCTTGAAGAAAAGATAAAACTTGCTTTAAAGAATGTACATAATTAAACCTGCACATACAGATATATTTAAAGACTCTTTTTTCCCACACATCGGTATCTCAACTATATAATCCGCTTTTTTTAAAATACTTTTATCTATTCCCTCTACTTCATTACCAAATACAATCAACATATTTTCTATTTTATTTTGGTTTTTTATTTTTAGAAAATTATCCAGACTTAAAGATTTTTTATCTTGCTCTATGCAGACTATAGTAAACTTTTCTTTTCTTATTTTTTTTAAAAATTTAGAAACATCCTCAACATATTCCCAAACAACATCCTTCTCTGCACCAAGTGCTGTTTTGGATATTTCTTTCTGGGCACCAGAGTTTGAGCGACCAAACCGGTCAACAGGTGTAGGGGTTGTACCTGACAAGTATACTTTCTTTGTACCAAAGCAGTCAGCGGACCTAAATACAGATCCAACGTTGTAGGCACTACGTATATCAGGTAATAGAATATAGACTTTTGTTTTCATAAGTGCTATTATACATGAATATCAATGCGTTCGTAGCTCAGTCGGTAGAGCACCTGCCTTTTAAGCAGAGGGTCGTAGGTTCGATTCCTACCGGACGCACTAGAAAAATAACACCCGCAAGGGTGTTATTTTTATTGGTGGCTGAATGTGCAAATAGTTTTACTCATGTGTAGTAATCGAAAAGCTTTTTTATGTTTTGAGAATCCGAAGGATTCCATAAAACAAGAAACAGTTTTTTTTGTTTCTACTATTCAAAACTATATAATCATTTTATTCACCAAAACACTCATAAACACAACTGCATTTTTCTGAGCAGTATCACTATCTTTACTTGCAACAAACACGTCCCATTGTTTTACAACAGACTCATCACCTAAAGCCCTAACATCAGCCTCTAATTTAACCCTATCTTCAAATGAAATAGTTCCATTTGTTCCAAGTACTTTATCAACAAATAATTTCATAAATTTTGAAACTTTTAATCTCTCTTCTGTTTTTACCAACTCTTCAGACTGTTTAAGGTCATTCATCTTGATGTTTTGTGTGTATTGAATACTAAAATAAATATTTAGTCCAACCAACAACAACATAAGAAAGTTAGCTGTTAATCTTGTTTTATCTAATATACCTGTTTGCATGTTTTTTATTTTTAAATTATATTATTAATATTATGTTTACATTATAACTTGTTTTGTGCTTTACACACAAGGATTCTCTATCAACATTTTGTATACATCTTACTATTTAAACAACCCTTTAAACCAACCCCAAAATCCAACTCTTTTCGAGACCTCAACTTCGGTCACTGGCTGTACCACTTGAATATGTAGTGTTACAGGAGAATTGTCAACTTTCAATAAATATATTCCTGATACTGCTGGTGTAGTTATAGATAAAAAACCTCTAACAAAGGTGATTTTTTTTGTTTCAAAAGTTCCTTTTAATTCACTTTCTACATTATCTATACTAATATCTAATTTTTGATTTGTATCTGACATGACTCTCTGTATCACAGTATTTGTAACATTGTTATAACTGATTTTGGTCTCAAGAAAATTATTATTTGTTTTTATTTTAAATAGTTGAAGTTCATTTTCTTTATTTAATACAAATTTAGTCACATTGTTTAGAAAGTTTGTGGGAATTTTTGTAAACTTGATGGAGTTTAAAGGGTTAAGATTTTGAAATACCTTAGGTAAAGAAGTGTTACCAATGTTTGTAGATTTAAACAAACTTGCATTATTAAATAGATTAAATTTTTGTGTATCTTTAAACAAAAGAGGTGTAACATTTTTAACAAAGAATTTATCTAAAGTACCACTTGATATACCTACGGATCTATTATTTGATATAGAACCATTTGCTCCTGACCGACTAGGAAGTGAACCACCCCGTGATACAGGTAACACAGGTGCAGTATAGACACCTGTAACGGCGTTACGTACTGTTGGGGTAGAGTTTATCCTGAAAACAAAACCAAAGTTTGATCCATCATCAAATATAGTGCGAGATGATATATCCTGCGACAGTCCTGTATTTGAGATATTTTTCAACCTTAAGAAATCAGCGTTTAGAGTTCCGTTTATGTTTATCTTTACATTTTCATTTGATGAAGTCGATCTAACTGACAATAGATTGTTTTGATCAAGACCAAATATTGTTGCAAGTCCCGATATGTTTAAGACTGCACCTTGTTGTACATAAAGTATGTCTCGAGTTAAAGTAGTTTTTATAAAATTAACAACATTTGACACACCTTGTATTGTCTGCGAAATACCGTTTAATGTCGCAGTTCCGTTAACGATACCTATTCTAAAAATATTACCATTAAAAGATGTATTACCCTCTATAGTTCCGTTGTTAGAAGCATTGTTGTTGAAAACTGTAGTTGTAGTTGAAGCTATACTTATCTGATTTGAAGATGAATCACTAAACACAAGATTTGATATATCTATACCATCCCCTCCTTTTATAGTACCACCAACTGTTCCGGCCCATTGCATAGTATTTGAAAGTATATATGTTCCCGCTGTTGCGTTTATATATACTATGTTACCAGTGACTACTCCGGCGTTGTACGATGTATCGTAAAAAGTAGCATTGCCAACAAGTTTTACAGTATTTATTGTACTACTTGCAAATATCAAACCAACAGAATTAGCTGGTCCAGTTAAACCTGTAGAGTTTATAGAAAACGGTAATGAGGTTACAGAACTATTGAACACGGGAGATACAGTACCTAAAATCACAGCAGTACTAAAAGCACTCGGTAAACTACCTATATTAACAGAACAATCACCTGCTGTGTACCAGTTTAAAAGATTATTCCAGTTTGAGTCTGATGTGCCACACCAATAATATGGACTATAAGATACCGTTATAGACCCTACATCAACAACCCCCAACGTATCAACACCCTTAACAGACAAAGTACTTGTTCCAGCTGATGGAGGATTTATATCTGAGCCAAAGTTAGCAC
>JAYUPL010000014.1:0-105088 GCA_043760135.1 Candidatus Parcubacteria bacterium
GCTGCGCCAGTACTACCACTTTCAGCCACAGGTACATTTAAAAGCATGTCTGTAGCTTGACCTGCTACGTTACTTGCAATACTGGTTGCAGCGCCAACTATTGCTTGGGCAAGGATTTGAGAACCAAGACAGCTTGCCATCCCTGCCACTCCATTAGCTGCGGGATTGTTTTGTTGCGTGGTTGTAGTTGCTCTTGTTGCTAGTGTACTATTTTGGATTTGTCTGTTTACTTCAGCTTGGTTTAGGTTTCTTGAGTCGTATTGATTTCCTAAGCCTGTATTTTGTGCACTTGCTTGATTTCCTCCTCCTATTAATATATTTGCTGGTACAGCAGGTACTGCTGTGAATCCTTCTGGAATATCTGTTGAACTATTGTTAACACCACCGCTTCCATCAACAGTTACAGCTGCCTCAATTGTTGTTGAAGTCAGTATGAGTAGTATGAGCAATGAACTTATTATTTTTTTCATTTGTGTTTGTGGATTCATTAGTTGTTTGATAAAAATATAAATCCAGGATCAGTTGGTATATAATTTACTTTATCTTTATTAAGTATAATAGTTTTTTTGATTTTATCAAAACTTAATAAAATCTCTTCTGTAGCTTCTTTGGCTTTATTTAAACCAAGGAGTGCTTTTGCAGGATCACTGTTTTGTTGATCAAGCATGGTCAAACCTTCACTGTATTTTTTATAACCGTTGATAAGATTTATATGACTATCTGCCAATGACTCCGGTACAGCTATGCCTGTCATCAAAACAGATGCTTTCATAAAAATACTTGATATGTAAGGGGTTTTATTAGTTTTTTTATTTATTGAAACTATTCCTGCATTTACTCCATTTTGAATAATTGCCAAATTATTGCCGTATATTTTTAAATTTTCTGCAGTTGAGGCAACTGTTTTTATATCACCATGTGACACTGCACCACTTACCTCTGTTTTATTTTTTAATACGTTTTGTGTGGCGTTTAAAATCTCATCAGGTTTGATTTCACCGGATGTATTATATTTTATATATTGTGTAAAAATATCTTTAGATAATCCATCAGTTATGTTGTCACCACTGTTTTTTTCAAATGTTTTGGCGAACTCTTTGAAGTTTTTAACATTTTCTGCTGAGATTGTTTCAAGGATGTTTGCTTGATATTGATCGGCTTTTGTTAAAATTTTCCCATTCTCATCAACTGTAACGTTATCTGAATTAAAAAGATTTATTTTTGTCTTGTGTGTTATAGAAAAAACTATAACAAGCGCTACCAAACAAACCGAAATAATATTTAAAGTCTTCTTATGCATTATTGTTATTATATAACAATTTTGTTATATAAATCCAATCAGAAGGTGTTATGTTTTCAGGTCTCTCCTTTTTATACTTCTCTTCTTCAATTTTCAAAGTGTGTCCTAGCTGTTTTCTTTTCCCGTTAAATGCTTTTTTTGCAGTTTCCCAATATTTTTTTTCTAGGTCTTTATACCCTGTTTCCTTTTTGAAAATGTCTTTATTGATGTTTTTAATAACTAAGATGGCTGAATCGACTTTTGGCGCTGGTACAAAATTCCCTTTTGAAACTTTCATAAAAATATATGGTTCACCATATGTTTTAAGGCCTAAAGAGAATAAACTCATCTTTTTGTCTATTCCTCTATCTGCAATCTCCTTTTGAACCATTAAAATCATAGTTTTTGGTTGATTCTCGGATTCTAGGAACTTTTTAAAGATAAAACCTGTTAAATAATAGGGTATATTGGCGATTATGATGTAATCAGAGCCTAGTTCATCATTTTCTTTCGAATCTATGTCAAAAAGCCTTATATCTTGATGTATAAGGGTTAAATTCTTATTTTCTTGAAACCTTTCTGCCAAAAGTGGGATAGCTCGATCATCTGCTTCTATACAAATAAGCTTATTTTTTTTAAAAATACCCAGTATTTCAGCTGTTAATTCTCCTGTTCCTGGGCCTATTTCTATGATATTTGTATTTTCACCTATATATTGACGTGCCTCCTCGACAATTTTCTTGATAACAGTCTTATTTTTAAGGAAATTTTGACCTAATGACTTTTTAGCTTCTAAGTGATATTCCATATTTATCTTTAATTTACCAGTCTATTTCAGATAAGTCTAGTAAATCTCTCTTCCCTCCTTTGTCATTATTTCCATAATTTTTGTTAAAAGTTGTATTATCGTTATGTTCAAGTAGGTTTTCATTAATATCTTTAATGAAATTAGAGATTGTTCTTACCTGTCGAGCACCGAATATTGTTCTAATTATTGCATTTGAAAGATGAAGTTTCTTTTTTGCCCTTGTTAATGCTACGTAAAAGAGTCTTCTTTCCTCTTCATCATCTCGATCTGCACTTGTTTCATTCATTCTCTCATATGGAAATAGACTTTCCTCCATTCCTACAATAAAAACGTATTCATACTCAAGACCTTTTGAGGCATGAACTGTCATAAGTCGTACTTTATTTTGTTGATCTTTCTTATCAAGTTCATCTTGATCAGACATAAGAGATGTTTCTTCAAGGAAAAGACTTAAGGCTTCGTCAGGGTCAAATCCATCGTACTTTGTGGTGAGAGAGATAAGTTCTTTGATGTTTTCTAGTTTTTCTAAATCATCTTCATTTTTTGTAAGATATGATTTTTCAATTCCACTATTTTTAAATATATACCTAAAAACTTCAGATAACTTCTCTGATTTTACTTTTTCTGCGATTGTGTCAAGTAATGCAAAATATTCTTTCACTTTGATTTGTGTACTCTGTGTTAAATCTTTTATTCTGTCCTCCACTATTTTTATAAGTGACACTGCTCCGATTCCTCTAGCTGGTGTGTTAATTGTTCTTTTTATATCTGTGATTGAATCTCTGTTAATTGCCGCTTTCAAATATGAGATCATGTCTTTGATTTCTTTTCTCTCAAAAAACTTTACACCTAAAACTTGGTATGGAACATTAAACATTAAACATGATTCTTCGAGTACACGTGATTGAAAGTTTGCACGATATAATACTGCAATTTCTTTAGGCTCTACTCCTCCTTGTATAAGATCTTTTATTTTTCTGATGACATACCGTGATTCATCTACTTCGTCGAAGCCTGTGTAGATTTCTATTTTCTCACCTGATTCTTTCTGAGTAAATAAATTTTTCTTTTTTCTGTAAATATTTTTTTCGATGATGTTGTTTGCTGCTTCAATGATATTTCCAGTTGATCTATAGTTTTCTTCAAGCAACACAAGTTCTGTTCCAGGAAAATCATTTTCAAATTCCAATATGTGAGAAATATTTGCACCTCTCCATGAGTAAATGGTTTGGTCTGCATCCCCCACTACAACAATGTTTTTGTCTTCACCTGCAAGGTGTTTGCAGAGTTCGTACTGGATTGGGTTGGTATCTTGATACTCATCAACATGAATATATTTCCATTGATTATTTATTTTTTGCTTTATTTCTGGATGGTCTTTTAGAATTTTTACAGGTAAGGTTAGTAGATCATCAAAGTCTACGTTTTTTTCTTTACGTAATTCTGCATCATACTGTGTCCACACTGCTTGCACAGTCTCGCCCATAAAACCATCATGACCTGACAATACTTTGGTTGTATATTCAGCGAGTGTTATATTTTCACCTTTATTTTTTGAAATAATATTTAAAACTTTTGAAGGCTCAACTTTTTTTGGATCATGCCCTTTTCTTACCAATATTTCTTTTACTTTTTTTCTACTGTCATCACGATCTAGGATTGTAAAATTTTTATTTATTCCTTGTGTGTGTCCAAAGTTTTTCAACATATATACTCCAAGACTGTGAAAAGTAGAAATAAATGGATGTCTGTTTTGTATTGTATTATACAAATCTCTGTCACCTTCTATCATACCGTGAACACGCTCACGCATTTCTTTTGCAGCTTTGTTGGTAAATGTTATAGCTAAAATACTTTCAGGCTGTACACCGTTTTGTATTAAGTTTACGATACGTGTCGTTACTGTTTTTGTTTTTCCTGCCCCTGCCCCGGCGATGATAAGTATTGGTCCGTCGATTTTTGTTACTGCTTTTTTTTGAGCTGAGTTTAATTGGTCTATGTAATTCATCTATAAATTAGTTCGTTTGATTTTTTAACACATGAGTCAAAACTTGTTGTTTTAGACCATCTAATGATTCTTTATCTTTACTTTGTAATGTTTTTAGGTTTTTTATAAATTCTGAGAGAAAATCTATGTGCATTTGCTGTGTTTTGTTTAACACCTCATAGTGTAGTTGCAATGCATCTAGCACGCCCGCGCTTGTGTCTGGTTCCAGGTTTTTGACTATATCGTCAGCGGTTTTTTGGGCTAAATCTTGAGGGTTTAACATGTTTATTTGTTGAGAGCTGCTAATACTTCCTGATATTTTTTTATTGTACCATTTAATATATAGTTTTGTACTATTTTTGAACCTGATTTTGCTTTAATGGCCTCTAGTGCTGTAATTAACTCATTTACGTACGTTATTTTGTCTGCCTTTTTTGTGAGGGGTGAGTTTATAATATCATCGTAATTTTTGAATGAACCAGATAGTTCTTTGTATGTATCTTTATCTGTATGTTTTATCGATAATTCTTTAAGTTTGAGACTGACTTTGTCTAGATTCATTTTTGTGGTTCCATCGGAATCATCGTGTTCTTTCAGTGTGTCTTTGATTAGATTATATCTGGTCTCCAACTCAACTAATTTTGTTACATTTTTTCCAGTTTTTGGAAATTTTGTTAATTCACTATACAAGTTAACAAGCGCTGCTCTGTATACCTGAGCTGTAGCTTCTGTCTCAAACAGTTCCCTCTCTTCTGTATCATCAAACAATATTTCTGTTGATGATTTAATAGATTCGATCTCTGTCTCAGGTATTGTCTCCCTTTTTTCAAGAACTCTTTCGGCCTTGGCTTTGGCATCTCCTCCTCTGTATTTTGATTCTGTAAATGTTTTCATCATACTATCAAAGAGTTTTAATAATTCTTTATCTTCTGCTTCTGTAAACTCGGCCTCTTTGTTACTTTGTGGATTTTGGAGATGTTCGATCAGTAACTCTTTTTGTCCGTTACAAAAAGCTATTAGATTAGACATTTTAGCTTTATTGGTTATTGCTCCAGTCATACTCCCATCCTTTCTGTCTACCAGGTTCAGACTTCTTACTTTTCTAATAAGGTCTGTTGTATTGCTGTAATCAACCGCATCAACATCTGATGGCCATGAAGCATTGATACGAGATGTTAATCTACTTAACCAACCTAGTTTTTTAACAGATTTTTCACCATTAGATTTTTCCTTCACAGCTTTTTCTTTTGCTGCAGTATATTTTTTGTATACATACATCATATCATCTCTTACGTTTTCATTTTGATTTGCATAAAAACTATAATTATTATCCATGTCTTGTAAGAATACGATTAACTCCTCAATGTTTTCTCTCGTGTTCTCTTCACCCCTTGTTTCCAATAGTGTCTTTACTTCGTCTGTTCTAAGGTCTCTTGTTTTTCCGTGACGAGATCTTTGTGTACTTATTTTTGTTCGTAACTCATCTGATTTCTTAAGCCGCTCTACCTCTGTTTCTTTCTTTTTTGATTCTTCAAAATCAGAAAACACTTTATCTATTTTTTCTTTTGCCTCATCGCCATTTCTATACAGGTTGAATAATAAGCTGTCGATTTTTATTTCTGTCGCTCGGAGTGTAATTCCATTTTGACCTTCTGTTTTTTTTATATCTTCGTATATTGTATTTAGTTTTTTTGCATATGGAATAGATTCCTGATATTTTTGATACCAAGCGTCTAAATCTTTTATTTCATCTTTTATAAAAATACCTTCTGTTTTTATGATATTACTTATGTTTGTAAACCAAGTGTCAAACCCTTCATCCTCAGCAATTTTTGAGTAATCCTTTCCTTCTACAGTAAAGAACAATTCGGTCTCTGTATCCTCTGGTGTTGGAGTTGGGACTACTTCAGGTGCAGGTATTGCAGTTGGTTCAGGTTTTGTTTCTGCTGCAGGCGTTACTGGTGTTGCTTCTGGTGCCGGTACTGTATTTTTTGGTTTAGCAGAAGGTTGCTTTTTTTTGCTCTTTTCATATAATCCATCTTTTTCTATACGTTTACTGATCTCCTCTGTATCTTCAAAATCATTATCGTGATAAGTTCTAACTGCAGAATAGCCTTTATATTCAGGGTCTGTTTTGTCTGAGTTCCTATCAACGTGTTTATTATAATCTGCATAATCATAATATTTGTCATTAATCTGATGTACTGCAAGTTTTTTACCGACAGGAGGTTGTGTAGCTTTCGGCTTTTTAAATTTAGGATCTGTATATTCGTTAAATTTTGATCTCAAACCTTCTATTTTTTTAAGAGCCTCTTCGATGTCTTCTGTTTTTGCCTGTGAGTCTACCAAACTGTTGTATGTATTAACAGCCTCAGCAATCTGAATAATAAATCCAGTATTTTCCATAATACCCTTATTTTCTGGTGATACATAAAAAGGATCTGTAGGGTCACCCAGTGCAATCCTTTTGAAAACAGCAGATTCACCACTCTTTTCAGGTTTTTTGTCTGTATGTGTCTCTCTATATACTATAAATTCATTTTGCAGCTCTTGTATAGCTTCAAAAGATTTTTTTATATCATTTGATTCCACATCGGATGATATGTTTTGATTGTAAGTATCTATCGCAGCTCTAACTTTTCCAAACAGGTCAGGGTTTGTTTCTAATATCGCCTTGTTTTCATGGGTTAAAATAGCATCAAAGTCTATAGGTTTGAACTCTGCACTATCTTCGTTCTTAGTCTTCTCCGGTATATATGTTGATTTGTACGTATCCAATTGCTGTAAATCTGTTTTTAATGTTCTTAATAATACAGCACCTTGTTTTGTTCCGTTTGTGTGTATAGGTCTAATTAAATCAACGATATTTTCTTGTTGTTTTGATATAAATTCATCTGTGGCAGCGTCACCCTCATCTTGTTTTTTTGTTAAAAGAGTTTCCTTTAGGTTTCTTATTAAATCACTATGCTCTTTTTTAAAATGGGCCTTTGTCTCTTTGTCTGGACTTTCTATTAGGTTTTTAATAGCAGAGTTATATGTTAAAAGTGTACCTTCTTCCAAAAGGTTGTTTTCTGGAGGCAATTCTGGTTTTGAAGTCGGTTTAGGGACATTTTTGTTATTTCTCAATGCTGCATCCAAAGTGTTTTCGTTTGCTGCTCCGGGCAGTAATGATCTTTGTTGGTCGTTAAGTGTTGGGTGTTCCTGCTCTGGTTCGTTAGTTTCGGTGTTATCCTTTGTTTGCAGCTTAGTTTCGAGACTTTCTGACTCCACTAATGCTGCTTTTGTGCCTGCATACTCTATTATTGAGGTGTTTATTGATAGCTCTATATCCTCAGGTGTGGTTTCTGCTTTTTTTTCAACATCTAATGGCTCCTGTATACTCCCCTCCTCTCTCACCTCTTCTTCAGTATCAACCTTTTCTACCTGGTCCTCAGTATTTTCATAGTAGTCGTCAAGAGCTTCGTCTATTTCTGATATTATACTCTCTATTTTTGGTATATATAGACCACCGCCAAAAGAATTCTGATATATGGTATGTGGTTTTGCCTTTAAAATATTAAGTACGGTCTCTCTTTCAGCTGCAGCAGTATCTAGTCTGTTGAAAGTTTCTGTGATGTCGTCACTCAATATTTTTTTTTCTGATTTTGACATTTTTTCACCTGCAGCCAGTTCTATCTTCTGCAAATGTGCGAGTAATTTTTTAATTTCCGGTTCGCTTATTTTAAAATCATATTTTTCATCCAACTCTTCTATTTTTGTTTCATTTTTGAAGAGGTTTTCTGTTGCCATATTGATAAAACTATACCACATAAAACAACTTGATTACAATATATATTCAAGCTAACATACTAACTGTGCAATGACTTTTTCATCTTACTGTTCGTATGAACGTTCAGACAGACTAAAAATCATTTTATTCGTTTAAGATAAAACTATTTTATACAAATCTTCAAATTCATTAGTCGGTTTTCTTATTTTCTCAGGGTTGGTAACAGGGTTCGTTCAAGTTAATATAAATCATACAATAAAGGCAGATTCAGGTAGTAATATTCCAGGATCATACATTTTTGATTTAAATAAAAATCTAGAATCAACACATGATTTGCTTCCAGGTGTGTTGGACGGTGCAAATGCTGGTGTTCTTAATGCAAAGCAAAAAATTAACAAAGTAACTGTGAATGCTCTTCGATTGGATGAAAAAACCATTATAATCAAAGGGTATAATGAGAGTGTTGATAATGCTCTTTTAAACACAATACGTTTAGATACTATTGAAAATATTGATGTTTCAACAACAACTTCGTATGGTATAGACATCGTGCCAATTACTGTGGAGCTGTCTTTAGGTGACGAAGTTATACAACTAACTGACAATAATGATGGTGATATTGTTGAATACGAGGTTTTGTCAGGTGATAATTTATCATCTATAGCAGATAAATTTAATATTACAGTTGATACTATACTTTGGGCCAACGATTTAAATTCAAAAAGTAAAATACAAGTAGGACAAAAATTGGTTATATTGCCAGTTTCAGGCTTGTCTTACAAAGTTAAATCAGGAGACACTGTTGGTGGATTGGCTGCTAAGTTTAATGTTACGGAGAGAGATATTGTTGATTTTAATAAAACTAACGATAACAAGTTGGTTATAGGTGAAAGTATAATCATTCCAGGAGCAAAAATTAAAGCACAGGTTGGTACAAACGTGAATACAAATACCACCCCTACAAAACCAACATTAGGGGGTAGCGTTGGCTCCATGGCAAAACCTATCGGTGCAGGTTCTATTAAGACACAAGGCATACATGGCCACAACGGAGTAGATTTTGGAGCACCTATAGGTACTCAGGTTTATGCTGCCCTTGATGGTGTTGTAACTCTTGTACGTGGCGGTAATGGGTGGAATGGTGGATACGGTAACTACATTGTTGTAAAGCATAAGAACGGTACGCAGACACTATATGCCCACTTGAACAGTATATCTGTGGACAAAGGTCAGACAGTGACAAGGGGTCAATCTATTGCTAGATCGGGTAATACAGGTCAATCTACAGGTCCTCATCTCCACTTTGAGGTTCGTGGAGCTAGAAACCCTTTTTAATAAATTGAACAGCTAAATCTATATTATCCTTCAATAATATAGGTTTTTTTGTTTTACCTAACACATACTCAAACTTTGCAATATCTTTGGCTAGATGAATAATTTTGTCTAATTCAGCCTTTTCATAATAGTCATGGTATTTATCTATCAATGTTTCTTCACCTTCACCTTCTCTGCCCCCTACTTCTATGCAGGTGCTCCTGAATCTAGTAATGATTTTGTTCATATTTATGTAGTCCGAAGAGTTATAATTAAGACTAACATTATTTTCCAGATCTTTTATGTAAAAATCAAAAAATTTATTCTCTAATCTGTGCAATTTTTGTCTATATCTTAAAATATTTCGTTGTAAACACAAACACTTATCATCTTGAAAGCTACTGAAAAGGTTACCACTGTTTCCACATGGACAGGGGTTGTAAAAACAAATTATCGATGATTGATTAAGTTTTTTTGTTACATGTAAAATATCTTCAGGTATGGAAATAAAATCTTCTATAATGTTAAAACCAAAAAGACTTTCACTTAAAAGTGCCTGCAGGTCTTCTTTTTGTGTTTGACTATCTATAAACGATATTGTTGGATATGTGTGTTTGCTAAGTATTTGAGTGTCAGTTTTGTTTAAATTATTTGATATTCTTAACATTTCCCAGTTGTCCAGTCTATGGTTGTAATACATTAAATTTTTTAAAAACTTATTTATATAAGATTCTTTTTTATTTTCTATAAAAATATTTCTGTTTGTACAAATTGCTAATAATATTTTAAATATATTTTTTTCTAAAATATTATAATGTCCATTCACACCGGTGTTTTCTATATAGGTCATATTATCCCCCGTGTTTCTGAAAGTAAAATAAATGTTTTCTCGTATGTTATCGATTAAATCTCCAAGTGTATTTGCTGCTATAAATCTCAGATGATGTTTTTCGATTAAATCGTTGATGTTGTTTTGATAATTATTCAGTATCTCCAGATCAGAATAACTACAAATTATTATATTAATATTATTTTGTATCGCTTGATATATTGATTTTAATATATAGCAAGAAGGTATTATGTTCCCTGTTATGGACAACTCACCGACGGCCAAAATATTCTCGTATATTTCTATTTGGTTCATATGAATCAAGCAGCTTAAGGCTATTCCCAGATCATATGTGTTTGATTTTTTGTCGATGTTTGTAGGTAGTAGGTTAACTGTTATTTTTTTGTTGTCTGATTTTAAATTCATTAGCTTCTGTGATCTCAAGGCAGAGTAAACCCTGTCTTTTATATCAGAAGAATTTTTTTGATTTATACCTAATATAGAAAATCTATACAAACCATTCAGTATGATTGTTTCAATTTCTATTAGACTAGACTGGTCTGAAGATACGTTTGTTGAATATATTTTATTTATTTGTTTGTGTAACATTAAATATATAATACAAAATCAATCATCAAGTTCTTTAAAAGAACTTATAAAGAATTAACGAGGTATATTCTCTTTCAATAACCTATCTTTTATATCAATAAAAGAAGATTCGCCAGAAGTAATTAATAAATACTTATTATTAAAAAAACCATAAACTATAGTTGTATTGTCCTCATTTTTCACATACTCTCTTATGTCATAATTTTTTAAAATTCTATCAACAAACCCTAATGTATTTTTCCTAACATATTTTTTCTCTGATGAAGTTGTTGTTGCGGCCTCAGAGATGGTTGTGATTTCATTATTCCCTACAAAAATATCTTTTAAATCTACTCCCATAAATTTCTCCCAGTTCAAAATAGATTTGAAGGTTAGATCAAAATTATCAACCTGGATTAACAAGTAGGTTTCAAATTTATCATTCTCAAGCGAATACAAACCAAAAGCATATACAGTATTCAATGATCTTAAAAAACCTTCATCTCCCGAGTATCTTATTTTTTCAAAAAACTGAACTATGTTTAGATTGGTATTTATACCTATATTATTGTTAGATTGTATTTTTTTCTGTATCAAAAGTTCCTTAATTTTACCTATTTCGGTTATTATTTCGAATCTATTTAAACTTGAAAAATCAGCAGAATGTATAATTTCTGGATTTAGAACATCACTATTTTTAATAATTGGCTTATTTGTCTCAACATTTGTGGTCGTTGCTGATGGTGTTTGAGTATAATCCTCCCCTGTTCCTACGTTGTTAGCCTTGTTTAGTATGTACAGTACTGTACCCCCAGCACCAAGCACTATGATTGTTATAAAAAATATAAGTATATTCTTTTTTGTGAATATATCTTTAATACTACCGTGTGCTACTACTGTGTCCCCCACAATGGTTGGGATTGTAAGCTTTTTGTTTGGATCTGTAACTATTTTTATAATATTTTTTCCATAGTTTTCATCTCTTACAGCCGAAGCCAGATCACTTTCTAGTGTATGTATTGAAGTCGTTTTATTTTCAAATTCTTTGTTCTCGTTCATAAGCGTGTGCTATTTTAGGTTTCTTTTTTTAGAATTTCTTGGATGGGTTTTGTTAAATATTAAATATCTTGAAGGATCATTTGATAGATCGATAAACTCATCGGCATATTCTTTCAGCATTGATGATGCTGACTGACCAAAGGCCACAGCCTCTACCCTACAGCCAAATGTTCCTTGAAGGTATTGTACTAAGTGTACAAAGTCCCCATCCCCGGAGATTATAATAACAACATCAAGTTTAGGTGCTAATCGTATTGCATCAATTGCAAGTCCTACATCCCAGTCAGCTTTTTTTGATCCACTGCTAAATATTTGAATATCTTTTATTTTTGCCTCTATTCCCATCTTTCCTAGCGCATCAAAGAAGTTTTGTTCTTCGACAGAATCTGTATTGATTACATATGCAACAGCACGTATTAAATTCCTCTCAGCTAAGACGTCTGTAATGATATTTTGAAAATTAACCTTAGATCTGTATAAGTTTTTTGCACCGTGATATAAATTTTGGGTGTCGATAAAAATTCCAACTCTTTGGCCTTTATGTTTGAGGTTTTCCATATAGATAATTATATATTAGTTAATCAATAATTAAAAATAACCTTAAGAGTAAGGTTATTTTTAATTGATATATTGTTATTATTTTGACTTTGAAACCTTAACTGAAGCAATGTGTCTCTCTGTGTCAGATTTCTTAATGTATTTCAAATGAGATAGTCTTTTTGATACCATCTTCAGTAGTCCCCTTCTTGAACTATTGTCTTTTTTGTGAACCTTCAAATGGTCTGCAAGTTGATTGATTCTTTCTGTTAGGATTCCAACTTGAACATCAGAAGAACCTGTATCTTTATCATGCAATTTAGTTTTTGCTATTACTTTAGTTTTTTTAGTTTTAGAAATCATTCACATATATTAGCATACAATTACCTATTATGCAAATATAAACACTCAAATATTTAGCTATATGTACGTAAAATATATATTTCTTCAAAAAGTGATATAATAATACCTATATGAGTATTAGTGACTGTATTAGAAATTTTCTTGAGTATATAGAGATAGAAAAAGGACGTAGTTTAAAAACTATAGATAATTACAGTAGATATTTAAACTTCTTTGAGTCATATTTGAACAGTAAGGGTATAAAGGACATAAAAGACATTAAAAGACAAGACATTAGAGACTTTAGAATGTTCCTGAACCGAAAAAAGACGACGGGATTTGATAAAAGTCAAGATGAATATATAGGTAAAAAGACTCAGAACTATTATCTTATATCAATAAGATCTTTTTTAAAGTTCCTGCAAAAGAACGAAATTGTCGCCGTTTCACCAGAAACAATCGATTTGGCCAAAATTCCTGAAAGACATATATCATTTATGACCGACAGTGAACTTAATGCTTTGTTGGAGGCTCCAAAATCAAAAATAAATGCAGAAAACCCTGAAAAACAAAGGGATATTGCTATAATTGAGCTTTTATTTTCAACAGGACTACGTGTCTCTGAACTTTGTTCATTGTCTAGTGACCTAGATTTAACACAAAGTGAAATATCGGTAAGAGGAAAGGGAAATAAGGTTAGGGTTGTATTTATTACCGAAGATGCAATGTTGGCTGTTAAAGAGTATAAAAACAAGTTTTTAAGTGGCAGTAAGATTGTAAACGATAAATTGTTTCCCGTGACACCTCGAACTGTGGAAAGGATTGTTAAAAAGTACGCAATTATAGCCGGAATATCTAAGAAAATCACTCCTCACATCCTAAGGCATAGTTTTGCAACCAATTTACTGCAGAATGGGGCTGACATACGTTCTGTACAGGCTATGCTTGGTCATGCCAATATTGCTACTACTCAGATATATACTCACGTTACAGACTCACATTTAAAGAATATACATAAAAGTTTTCACAAGAAACCTAAAGCTTAGGTGGTATGTTACACGTGAAAACTATCTAACTTTGTATTTAGACTTAATTTTACCAACTTTCTCATCATTATCATGTTTCGCGTGTAACAAGGCTACTTTGTTTAATTCATTCAATTCTTTCTCGTCAAGCTTCAATAGGTCCTCAGCTACGGCTAAAAGGGACTCTTTTGTGTTTAGTTCAGAGTTTTCGATACATTTATCCAGTAGTATGTTTAAAATCTTGCCAATAACAGGTCCAGGTGTCACGTGTAACATTTCAATCAGTTCTTTTCCGCCTATTTTAAGCATGGAAACATCGGTGGCGTCCGCCATAACCTCTTCAATCATAGACATATATTTTCTAAGTCTGTACGGATCTTCTTTCGGTCTACCTGTGCCAACTCTGTCACATATTCTCAGGTTTATAAGATCCCATATGTTTTCACGTCCAACATTGGCTATCATGCGTCTTACTGCAGAATGGGTTATTTGCTCAGTGTCTGAGAAGAACATATGCCATCTTACGAGTTTTGTAACCTTTTCGATGGTTTCATGTGAAAACTTTAGTTCGTTTAAGATCTTTTTGGTCATTTTTGTACCAACAACCTCATGGTTATAAAAAGTGTAATCATTTTTCTTTTTAGAGAAAACACGTGTTGCAGGCTTGCCTATGTCATGAAATAGGGCAGCAATCCTTATTTCTAAAGGATAATTTTTATCTACTGCACACTGCATACTCCTGATTAAGTGTTCAAAAACATCGTATGTATGCATGCCATTTTGCTTAATATTGACAGATTCTTTTAAATGTATTGTTATATACTCTAAAATATCTATTTTACTCATATATATAAAGGCTTTTATGGCATCAGGAGACATGAGTATTTTACAGAACTCATCCTTTATCCTTTCTTTTGCAATCTTTTCTAGGATTTTTCGATTATTCATTGCAGACATAAGTGTTTCAGTGTCTATTGAAAAATCTAATTGGGCTGCAAATCGAATCATTCTCATGATTCGGAGACCATCCTCCGAAAAGCGCTTATCTGCCTCACCAACGCATTTTATTAATTTGTCCTTAATATCCTTGATACCGTCATATGGATCCACTATTTTGTCATGTAGAGGGTTGTAGGCTATGGCATTCATTGTGAAGTCTCTTCTAGAAAGATCTAACTCAATATCATTTGTATATTCAACTGTATCAGGTCTGCGACTGTCAGAATAACTACCTTCTTTTCTAAATGGTGTAACTTCAATTATTCCGAGCCCTGTTTTAACTCCTACGGTTCCAAAGTTGTTTTCGTAAAAAGAATCAGGAAAAACAGCTTGTATTTGTTCAGGATTGGCGTTTGTTGTTATGTCCCAGTCTTTAGGTTCTTTATGCATCAATATGTCTCTTATGCAACCGCCAACCAAATAAGCCTCATATTTATTCTCATGTAAGGTTTTGAGTAGAGAGGTAATCTCTTCGGGCAGTATTGTGTCTTTTATTGTTGTTGATTTATCCATAAGTATGATATATTAGTTTATACTTGAAATATAATACTTTTTAAGTAAAATTAAAAGCACCTATGGTGAAATGGATATCACATCGGTCTTCGGAACCGCTGTTCTGGGTTCGAATCCTGGTAGGTGCACCAGAAGGAAATTGGGTAATGCGGGATTGGTTTAGTGGTAGAATACGTCCTTGCCAAGGATGAGACAAGAGTTCGATTCTCTTATCCCGCACCACATAAAGGTATCTTTGTTTTGCTACAGCAAAACAGCTCGTATAAGGTTATCAGTTTTTCGGTAGTTTTTTCATGTATTATATATACACACATATAAGTCAAACTGTGGATAACTATGTGTATATGTGTATAAAAGACATATTGCAACATGACTTATATCCAAACAAAATACTGTACCTGAAATAGCTTTATATTATCTTTATAATTTCTTGATTGAAAACTTATCGTTTACTTATCATTACTTTATGTGTCTTCATGTAAGATATTGGACATGAATAATACAAACAACAATCATAAAAAAAGCATTGGTTTTAAAGGGGAAATGAGTGTAATAGACAAATTAAAGACAATTGGGTTTGAGTTATATAAGAAAAATATCAAAAGTATTGATTCTGAGATTGATATTGTTGTTTATAAGTACAACAGAATTGCTTATACCTTAGATATAAGGGTAATAGAGGTTAAAACTAGGAATAATTATGAGTTTGACCTCACCAATTTCAACATAGCTAAAAAATGGAGACTTGTTAGAAGACATATTTTTAATATAAAGGCTGAGATTGATAGTAAATTTGATATTTTAAGCTACTCAGAGGTTCATTTTGATCTTGCACTGGTTAGGTATAAGGGTGATGTTTATGATTTATATAGCTATATAAAAGATGTTAATTTAATACTGTAGGTTTCTTATTGCTTTCTTTTATGGTATTATCACTATATTCGGGGCGTGGTGTAACGGCTAACATGCATCACTTGGGCTGATGTGACTCTGGGTTCGAATCCCAGCGCTCCGACAATATGTCTTTTATTAAAAATAAAGAAGACTTCATTTGTGAAAATTGTGGTTTTGAAAACAAGGGTAATGGTTATACAAACCATTGCTCTAGGTGTCTTTTCAGTAAACACGTAGATAATGATCCTGGGGATCGTTTAAATACGTGTGGTGGTCTCATGGAGCCTGTGTATGTCTCATATACTAATAAAGATAAATACCTAATACATAAGTGTTTAAAATGTTCTTTTGAAAAAAGAAATCTTTTAAATGATGGTGATTCTATTGATATGATGATCCAGATTCAAAATAAATTAGCCAATAGGTAATATGTTCACTGCTCACACTTGTGCTGGTTGAACAGGTTTATCGTATGATATTTAAATTTCTCAGTGTTTCCCGAGTGTACTGTTCCAAAACAGATGTGAGTTTTATGTTTTTTAAGATTTGTATAACAGACATCTCAGTTTCTTTTTTAGTTAATGTGTCTTGAATAATAGAAAGGAAACTGTCTGTCTGAGCATTATTTATTTTTTGTAGATCATTTCTGATTGTTGATAAAACATGATTTACTGTCACAACTCTTACTGTTTGAGGTGCATTGCTTTGTATTAATACACTTGATAACCCAATAATTGAATTTGAGGACCCTTGAGAAATAACCATACCACCAGATGACCCGTGATCTACATTCTTTGATCCGACTACATCCAATAAACTATCTTGAATATTTTCACTTGGACTTGCGTATACAGCCGACACCTTCACCAAATCTTTCTTTTGATATAAGGCATTATAAATATTTTTTGTTAAAGCAGCCTGCGCGGGGTAAGAATAAATATAAGTATTATTTAAAAAGTTACTTTCCTCATAATTTGCTATTTTTAATTTAGGATTCGTTTTTAGCGATGTGTAAATATTTGAAGCATCTTTTTTTACAGGTTTAACTCTTGTGGATTCAATGATTGCAAAATCATATTCACCTGTAGAACTTTGATCTGGATCACCGATTACATATTGATTATGATCATTTAACCAATGATAGGGAATATATCTCAGTGCTAGTGTGTGGGTTGTGGTTGTTGGGCTACCTGTTCTACCAACACATTTTTTATTTGTATCTAATAAATGCCTTGCTACATGAGCATTTGTAAGAATAATACTGGTAGTATCATCGGGACTGGATAAGAAAATGCCACTGCCACTAGCCACTTTCACATAACTAGAAGCTGTTTCGATACAAAAAATATTTATAAGATACTTATCTAGTGTGTCATTGTTTTTGGTTATATAATTGGTTGCAGAATTTAGGCTTGAGGGGGAGAAGATAAGTTTTTGTATTTGAGAAGTTTTGGTGTCTTGTGCTAAAGGTATTTGTAGACTACTTGTTGTTGCGATCGGTAGGCCTGTGGTCAAAAAAATGTTTGGATGGAGGCTGTCTTGCTTATTCAGATAAGAAAGACTTAATAGAAATATGAATATTGACGCTACTGTGTAAGTGGTTTTACTGTTGTGTATAAACATTATATCTGTTATTATAACATACATTCAGTATATGCGGGATTGGTTTAGTGGTAGAATGACTGCCTTCCAAGCAGTAGACAAGAGTTCGATTCTCTTATCCCGCACCAGAGTAATACAACAAAAAAAACCACCGGTCGTAAGATCGGTGGTTTTTTTTGCAATCCAATTAACTAATTAAATATTATTTAACTGAATCTTTGAGTGCTTTTGCGGCACGGAATTTTGGAACGTTAGTTGCGGGAACCTTAACAGCTTCACCTGTTTTAGGGTTTCTTGCTGTTCTTGCTGCTCTTTTTTTAACTGAGAATATACCTAGACCTGCAATAGAAACCTCATCTCCTTTCTTTAGTGTTGCGATAATTGAATCCACAAATGTATCAACTACTGATTCTGCTTGAACCTTTGTTGATCCTAATAATTCGTGTATTTTTTCAACCAATGCTGCTTTGTTCATATTTTTATTTTTGATTTTAAGTTATGTATAATAATGATTAATCTTTATTACCGGAGTAATATCTTAATTTTAGATATAAAATCTATATTTTGCAATAGTTTTATATCACAATATAACTAGATAACTTTGTCAATCATACCGTATTTCTTAGCTTCATCTGCCGACATGAAGAAGTCCCTATCTGCATCTTTGATGATTTTGACCATTGGCTGACCTGTATTTTTAACGAGCATCTTGTATAAATTATCCTTCATTTGGAGCATTCTTCTTGATCTAATCTCTATATCTGATGCTTGACCCTCATATCCTCCCAAAGGTTGATGGATCATAACTTCTGAGTTTGGTAAAGCAAATCTCTTACCTTTAGTCCCGGCAGAAAGGATCATGGCACCCATAGAGGCTGACATTCCTACACATATAGTAGAAACATCGTTCTTTATATGATTCATTGTGTCTATTATGGCTAAACCATCTACAACAGATCCTCCTGGTGAATTTATATATAGTTTTATTTCCTTTTTTGGATCTTCTGATGCTAGAAAGAGTAGCTGTGCAATAACTATGTTGGCTGAGTTATGGTCAACCTCACCGTTTAAAAACACAATATTATCTTTTAATAATCTAGAGTATATATCATATGCTCTTTCTCCTTGAGGAGTTTTTTCTATTACTGTTGGTATTAACATATGCTCTATTATAGCAGACTATGCAACTTTCTCATCTATGGTATATTGAGTATATGAAAATACATCGATTTTATATACCTAATATAGAAATATCGGACCAAAATATCATTGTTACACACGAAACAGAGCTTATTCATCAACTTAAAAATGTGTTTAGATACAAGGCTGGGCAAATAATTCATATTTTCAATGAGACGAAGGGGGAAATAGAGGTTGAAATAGTAAAAATCGATAAAAAGGACATGTCTTTTAAATACAATAAACATATAATACAAGCTCAGACTGATAAAGGTCAAAGAAAACAGGTAAACCTATACATGTCCATTATAAAAAATTCAAACTTTGATTTGGTAATAGAAAAAGCAGTGGAACTGGGAATTTCTAGGGTTATACCAGTAATTTCAGAAAGAACCATAAAAAATAACCTTAATTTTGAACGATTAAACAAAATAATAAAAGAGGCTACTGAACAGTCTGGAAGAATAGGGTTGATGAAGATAGGAGAAAGTGTAAATCTCCAACAGGCTATGGAAATATCAAAGATGAATTCAGATGCTGTCTATTTTGGATCTGTAATAGAGACGGAGGGTTTAAAGTATAATACTGATAACCCCTATAAGGATATATCAGTATTTATAGGACCAGAAGGTGGGTATTCAGATGAAGAAATAAGACTTTTTCATAAAGAAAGTGTACAACCATTAAGACTGGGTGATTATGTACTAAGAGCTGAAACAGCGGCTATACTAGCTTGTGGATTACTTGCTCTATAGAAATCGCCTAATAATCCAAACAAACCTTTCTAATATTTTCATCAATAATCCTCGATTATTCCATGATTCTAGGTCAAGTTTAACTGAGTGAGATAAAAGGTCATTTTTTGTATGTTTATATAGTCCTGATATACAGTCAGGGTCTAAGACCTTTATCCCATTTTCATAATTATAGGTCAAACTCAAATTGTCTAAATTCATTGTCCCAATGAAAGCCTCTTTGTTGTCGAATATTGCAAATTTACTGTGCACCATCTTCTCGTGAAAATAGATATTTATATTGTGCTTTAGTAGATTGTGAAGGTGAGTATTTCTGGCTAAATCTATAATCATCCACTCTGTCTTTTTGGGAACAATGATGTGTACCCTCACGTGTCTTTTTGAAGCATCTATTAAATAACGGACAAATTTTCCATTAGGAATAAAATATGGGGAGATTAAATAAATATCATCTTTTGCATTTTTGATTGATTTTAAATAGTGTTTATATATATGTCGGCGGAACTGAAGAGGTGCTTGTGTTATGTAATTAAAGTCATTTTTGGCTTTTAGATCGTGTTGAGAAACAGACCCAATATTAAATGTAGGATGGTACACTTTGTTCCATGTTTGGTTAAAAATAATCTGAGCCCTGTGAGCAAGATCTGTGTCTTTTATAAAAATACCAAGTTCAATCCAGTCGGAGGTTGGTTCACCTAAACAGACACTACCGGTAAAGATGTACTCATTGTCAATTATGATTGTCCTTCTGTGGTTCCTAAAGTACCATATAGTTTTCCTGTTTTTTGAGAATGGAAACAGAGAATTAAAGAACAAAACTTTTATGTTGTGTCTTTTTAATATTTCTAATGTCTTTGAGCCTACTAGGTCATACGAACCAACATGGTCACATAAAAGCCTTATTTTTAAACCTTCTTTTGATTTAGTGATCAGTAAGCTTAAAAAATCTAAACCTATTCTGTCCTCTATAAAATAAAATATCTCTATATCTATACTAGTCTGAGCGTTTGCTATTCTTTCTTTAATTGAGTTGATGCAATCTTTTGCCTTAAAAGACAGTCTGTATTTTTTGTCCATTTGTATTAATCGTTAGCCACTCTTAGTACTTCTTCTATACTGGTCATACCTTGGACACACTGAAAGATACCATCTTCGAGCATAGTTAACATACCATCTTTTTTGGCTTGTTCTTGGATTGCATCAGCAGTGGCATTGTTAATAACAAGCTCTTTTATAGTTGCCGTAACTCTTAAGGCTTCATGTATACCCACACGTCCTTTATATCCATCATTAGTCTCGTCTGTAACATAGGCTTTATAAAAAGGTATTTCTTTCCAATTTAACTTATTGTCGATAATGTTTTCTTTTTGAATAAAGCCCATAACTCTGTCTAAATCTATCTTTTTACCCAATTGAGCCAGTTCAGCATCACTTAAAAAATATTTTACTTTTGTTTCAGAGAGTTTACGTACAAGTCTTTGGGCTATTATTATTTTTATAGTTGAAACCAACAGGAAAGGTTCACATTTCATATCCATAAGACGAGGTACGGCTCCGGCGGCAGAGTTAGTGTGCAAAGTTGAGAGAACCAAGTGCCCTGTCAGAGCTGCGTTTATAGCTAAAGATGCTGTTTCATTGTCACGTATCTCTCCAACCATAATAATATCAGGGTCTTGACGCAAAAGAGATCTAAGTCCTGAGGCAAAGGTGAAACCTATGTCAGATCTGATCTGGGTTTGATTTATACGTTTTATTTGGTATTCAATAGGATCCTCTACCGTTGATATGTTTACATCAGGTGTGTTTAGGAGATCAAGCATAGTATATAAGGTTGTTGTTTTACCGGAACCTGTTGGTCCTGTGGTTAAAATCATACCTTCACTGTATTTTAGTGCGTCGTGCATGTCTTCCAGTGCTTGCCCGTGAAAACCTAAGCCTTCTAGTGTGAAACCAGATACATTTTCACGTAAAAGTCTCATAACAATTTTTTCCCCATAATATGTTGGTAAAACAGAGACACGAAATGATATCTTTTCTCCGTTAAGGTCTATTTTAAAACGTCCATCTTGTGGTAAACGTTTTTCATCAAGCTTTAGGTTGGCCAAAACTTTGATACGAGCTGTTATACTTGGGCCTGAGTTTTTTGGTAAAATCATAGCGTCATGTAAGAGACCATCTATTCTATATCGTATAATAGTGTTTGCATCTCCATGTTCAATATGAATATCAGAAACTCCTTGTATAGCAGCATGGTTTAGTAATGTTTCAACGATTTTAATAACCGGTAAGTCGTCAGCCATTTTCTTTAAATCATCAATATTGTCACTGTCTATGTCGTTACTGGTGCTATTTGTAAGCTTTAAATCTGCCGCTTCTTTTTGAATAATGTCACCAAAATCAGCCTTAAGACTTTTTTGGTATTGTAATAAAAGGTTTTTTATTGAAGCTGTGTTGGTTAATCGGGGTAAAACTCGTAAGCCAGTCTTCTTTTTAATGAAATCTATGGCATTAAGGTCATTTCCATCCATAAGTGCAACTTCCAAGTAATCATCCTTTTTACTATAAGCTACTATGTTGTGTTTTCGGGCAATAGGTTCAGGTATGAGAGAAAGAATGTCTATTGAGACCTTGGTTTTACTCAAATCTACAAAGGGTATACCAACAAGATATGCTTGTATTCTTAAAAAATCATCCTCTGTTATTTTTCCAGAAGACATTAGTGTATCTTGAAGTAATTCACCTCTCTCCTCTGATTTTTTTTTCAAGGTTTCATACTCTTCTTTCGAGATGAGACCAGAGTCTATGATGAATTTGTATAATTGATCTTGATCTATGCGCATATTATTTAAAATTGACTTTATATACCATATAGTATAATATACAAATCGTAGTAAATCTATTTTGCAGAAACTCTCATACGCAGAAGTCGCACTTTGTCCAGGGCGATTTTTGTTTTAATGGACTATGTAAAAAATTTGCGTTATCAAAAAATAAAATAAATAAAAAATATATGTTTGATTTAAAAACTATAAACCTTGTAATTGATCAATTACAAACAGAAAAAAATATCTCTAAAGAGAAAATAATAGAGGCTATCGAAGCTTCTCTTGCTACTGCCTATAAAAAAGAGTATTGTAGAAAGTCACAATTCGTAAGATGTGAATTTGACCTGAATACTGGTAAAACAGAATTTTATCAAGTGAAAACAGCTATCGATCCAGAAGATATTTTAACTGATGAAGATATTGAAGAAATAAAAGAAAATAATCTTAATAATATAGATAATGAAGTTTTCTTGAGTAAAATAAAATTTAATGATGACCACCACATTCTTTTGGCAACTGCTCAAAAAATAAAGAAAGATATTAAACCAGGGGAGGAGATAGTTTTTTCGTTGGAACATAAAGATGACTTTGGACGTATTGCAGCCCAAACCGCAAAACAAATCATTATGCAAAAAATAAGAGAGGCTGAAAAAGTTAATCTTGTTGATGAGTTCGGTGGCAAAACAGGAGAAATTATTTCAGGAACTGTTGAAAGAATTGATAGAGGGTCAGTATTTATAAATGTTGGAAAAGCGATCGGTATCATGCCATATGATGAGCAAATAAAAAATGAGAAATTTAAACAAGGTGAAAGAGTAAGGGCTTACTTGGTTGATGTGGATGACTCTGGTCGTGGAGTTTTTTTAAAATTATCAAGATCACATCCTAAATTCTTGTCTAAATTATTTGAGTTGGAAGTTCCAGAAATAAAATCAGGGGTAGTGGAAATAAAGTCTATTGCTCGCGAAGCGGGTGCGAGATCAAAAGTTGCAGTGTACAGTAATGACGAATCAATTGATCCTGTGGGTGCTATGGTTGGTCAACGTGGATCAAGAGTGAATGTTGTGATGTCAGAATTACACGGTGAAAGAATTGACATCATAGAGTATGTTGAAAATATAAATGATTTTATTGAACGATCACTTTCTCCTGCAAAAATATTGGGAGTAGATGTGGATCAAGATAATAAAGTTGCCCATGCAGTGGTGACAGAAGATCAGCAGTCACTTGCAATCGGTAAGGGTGGGCAAAATGTTAGACTTGCTGCAAAATTAACTGGCTATAGAATTGATATCAAAGCCATAGCAGGCGAAGAGATGGAAGAAGTTATGGACACTGAGTCAGGTGAGGCAACTGAAGAAATTACTAATTAATTTAAAATAATAAAAAATATGATTAAAGTTTTTGGACACAAGTCACCTGATACTGACGCTACAATTTCAGCAATCGTGTGGGCGTGGTACTTAAATACATTTACTTCAAATAAGGCGGAACCGTTTGTATTAGGAGCTCTTAATAAAGAAACCCAATTTGTTTTAAATAGATGGAATACAAGTGAACCTGCACTTCTTGAATCAGTAAGTGAAAATGATGAAGTTGTGATAGTTGATACGAACAATGCTCAGGAGCTATTCGACAATATTAACGATGTGAATATTATACAAATAATAGATCATCACATATTGACAGGAACATTGAAATCCAAAAAACCTGTTGATATTCATATCAAACCACTTGCTTCAACAGCCACAGTTATATATGACATGTTGGGTGCACATATTGAAAATTTACCAACTGACATAGCAGGATTAATACTCTCAAGCATACTGTCAGATACGTTAGCTTTCAGATCTCCAACAACAACCAATCATGATAAAAGCATTGCTGAAAAATTAGCTGAAAAATTAAATATTAATGTAGAGGAATATTCTATGGAGATGTTTAATGCTAAATCAGACATATCAGATTTTACAGACATAGGACTTGTGCATCTCGACAGTAAGAAAAATATGATAGGAGATAAAAATATTCGTATCTCAGTTGTTGAAACAATGAATACAAAAACAGTGCTCGACAGACTTGATGGAATTGTTGAAGCAATGAAAAAAATGTTAGCAGAAGAAACAGATACTGATGCAATATTATTTTTTATCACTGATATTCTAAAAGAAGAATCAACTGTCGTTGTGTATGACCAATTCACAAAAGATTTAGTTTCAACATCATTTGAAATTCAAATAGATCCAAACGAAATTACCAAAGTCCTACCAGGAATTATTTCTAGAAAGAAACAAATTATTCCAATGTTAAAGTTACCAAATTAATCGAAAAATAAAATACAAATAAAATTATGGCAGAATATAAAATCAAAAAAACAAATACAGATAAAGATTGTGAGGTAACTCTAGAAATAGAAGTTAAGTCAGAGGTTTTAAATAAATTAAAGGATGAGGCTATTAAAAGAATAGGTGAGTCTGTAAAGATTGATGGATTTAGACCTGGAAATATTCCAGCTAAAGTCATAGTAGAAAAAGTTGGGGAATATGCAATATATGAAGAGGCTACTCGCATGTTTATCGACACAAACTTTATAACTATTCTACAGGACTCAAAACATTTTCCAATAAATCAACCAAATATTTCAATAACGAAATTGGCACCTGGTGAAGATGCAGAAATTAAAATTGAATTTGCTGTAGCACCTGAAATCGAAGTTGGTGATTATAAAAAAATTGCAAAGAAACAAATTTCAGAAGGTAAATCAAAAGCTGAAGAGGTTACTGATGCTGAAGTGGATTCTGTTGTGTTAAATCTACAAAGAGAAATTGCTCATTTTGAATATCATCAAAAGAATGATGCACACGATCATTCACATGGTGAATTGGATCTTCCTGAAGTGGATGATACTTTTGCTCAAAAAGTTGGTCCATTTAAAACTGTTGAAGAGATGAAAAAAGCAATCTACGAAAATCTTGTGGGTAATAAAGCACAAAGAGAGGTGGAAAAAAGAAGAATCCAGCTTATTGATGAAGTTATTGAGAAGTCAAAAATGAAGTATCCAGAATTTTTATTACGTTCAGAACAATCAATCATGCTTGAGGAATTGAAAGCTGATGTTGCACAGAGTGGTCAATCATTTGGTGAATATTTAAAAATGATAAATAAGACAGAAGATACAGTAAAAGAGGAGAGAAAAGAAATGGCTGATAAAAGAGTGAAAACTCAACTTGTACTTAGTAAAATTGCGAATGAGGAAAAGCTGAAGGCTGATCAAGTTCATGTAGACGAACAAGTTGTTGAGATATTAAGAACTCATGTAAACGCAGATAAGGACAATGTTCGTATGTTTGTGGAGAGATTTGAACTTAACCAGCTTGTGTGGAAGCTGCTGGAAGCATAGCATCATAGGTAGGGGGGGGAGGCTATTGACAAACCATATTAAAAGTGCTATCATTATCAGGTAGCACTTTTAATATTGAATAAATAAAACGATAACGAAAGTGCTTTCCTCTACCGCAAACCAACCTAAAACACTGAAAATACCATGAAAACGCTAGTTATGCTTGCTGTGCTCCTTGGAGCGTTCTTAAATGTCTCCGTCAGGGCTAAAGCCGCCGAAATGCAACTTTGGATGTCTGTGTCGCCTCCCAACCCAATCGTTGGGAAAATCGTAACAGTGTCCATCACGTCTTCTGGGGGTGATAATCCCCACCAATACGTTTGGAACTCCTCCAATCCGACTGAGACCCCTCAGCTCTACAACTGGACGGCACCCTACCCATATGCAACAACGAAGACCATGAGCTTTGTTTACACCACCACCGGAGGGAAGTCGATTACGGTCGCCGCCGCCAGTGGCAACCAGCAGATAGTTAGAACTCTCTATTTCAACGTTGTTGGAGGTAAGATGAGTCCTAATGGCGGCGATATATGGGTCTCAGCCTCACCTCCTAATCCAATTGTTGGAGAAACCGTGACGGTCTCCGTCACATCTTCGTCGGGAGGTACCAAATCCACTAAAACCGCAACGTTTATTTACAACGCTGCTGGAACTAAGTTTGTCAACGTTACCTCTCCTAGCGGGATTAGCAGAACCCTTTCCTTCGACGTTGTTGAAGGCAGGATCACTCTAATCACCCCTAACGGCGGTGAAGTTTGGGAGGTCGGTAAGACTTACCAAATTCAGTGGATCACAGAAGGCAACGTCCCTTTCGTCCAGATTGGACTCTGGGATGATCGTTACAACAGCGAAGTTGGTAGTAATGGCGAAGAATTGATCGCTTTTTCAACCACCAACACAGGTTGGTTCAACTATGAGGTTCCACCAGCTCGTGCTGACGGAATCTCCGCTGGAAATCTTGGTGGTCAGAACTACAAAGTCTCTGTTCAGGGCTTCAATCCCTGCTTCGGTGGACTCTCGGCCGGGAAGTTCACAATAAAACTCCCAGTTCTTCAGTTCTGAAACCTCAACTCAAGGTAGGGCGACTACCTATAAAACTAAATTGTCGCCATCAGCTGTCACCTCGTGTGATGGCTTTTTCTTATTCACCCCTATCTATCCTCGCACAACCGTGTTATACTCAAATCACAAGGGTATACCCACAGACTTTGAGAGAATACAGAGCCTGATTTATAACCAACTGCAGTGACTTTCAGTGGAATAAATCATACAGATTACAAAGTAGTGTTAGTCAGATTAATTTAAAATAAAAATACAAGAATAAACAAAATGGAAGCAGTAAACAATAAAAAATTATACGTAGGAAACCTATCATGGGGAATCAGTGATGATTCATTAAGAGCTGCTTTTGCAGAATTTGGTGAAGTTACATCAGCACAAGTTGCTATGGATAGAATGACAGGTAGATCAAGAGGATTCGCATTCGTTGAATTCGCAACTGATGAAGCTGCTGCAGCCGCAGTTGCAGCATTGGATGGTCGTGAATTAGACGGAAGAGAATTGAGAGTAAACATCGCTATGCCAAAAACAGAAGGAGGCTCATCAGCACCAAGAAGATCTTTTGGTGGAGATAGAGGTGGACAAGGTGGTGGATACTCAAGAGGTGGAGACAGAGGAGGTGATAGAGGTGGATATTCTTCACCAAGAGGTGGACAAGGTGGTGGATACTCAAGAGGATACTAATCTTTCGATAAAACCTTTGGTATTTTTTAAATAAAATAAATTAAAACTATGTGTTAATTCACATAGTTTTAATTTTTAACTCCTCGGTTCGGAAATAAGTATTTGTATACTTATTTCTCTCACTCTACGTCGTTAATAAACAAAAGACGCGACAAAATCGTGTTTTTTGTTTATTATATATGTATATGAAATTTTCTTACATCGCAAAGAAAGCAGACGACTCTACGTATGAAAGTATTTTTGTTACAGAATCAAAAACAGATTTATTTAATAAAATAAAACAAAGTGGTGATGTTCTTGTTTCTTATAAAATAATAACAGATGACAAGTTTCAGGTTGCTTGGAATAAATTTCTGTCTTCATTTTCAAAAGTAAAAATGATAGATAAGATAGTGTTTGCTCGTAACTTAGCAAACATGCTTGAGGCTGGACTTTCTTTGACACGTTCTATTTCTGTGATGGAAAAACAGAGTAAAAATAAAAAACTAAAAAATATTTATCATGAAATTAATCTTGACATATCAGCGGGTAAAACTTTTCATGATGCGTTAAATAAATGGAATACAGTATTTCCTCCAGTTTTTATTTCTATGGTGAAGGCTGGTGAGGAGTCTGGAAATCTAGCTGATTCTTTAAAGTCTGTTGGTACCCAAATGGAAGCAACATATAAGCTTCAAAAGAAAATTAAAGGAGCTATGATGTATCCGTCCGTTATATTTGTTGTGATGATTTTGATTGCAATTATTATGATGGTGTTTGTTGTACCAAAATTGACCGCTACGTTTGCTGATGTAAAAGCTGAACTTCCAGGTTCAACAAAATTTGTTATTTTTGTGAGTGAGTTTTTAAGAAATCATTTTATATTACTACCTGTTGGTTTATTAATATTGATGACTGTAATTTATCAAGTCCTTCACACAAAAGAAGGTAAGAATATTTTTGATAAGGTTATTATAAAACTACCTATCTTTGGAACTCTTATAAAAGAATCTAACTCTGCAAAAACTGCAAGAACGCTTTCATCACTGATAGGATCTGGAGTAGATTTGATTCAGTCAGTTGATATTACTTCCGAAGTTTTACAAAATAATTTATACAAAAAAGTTATGTTTGAAGTAAGAGAAAATGTAGAAAAAGGTAAGCCGATGTCGGACATATTCAGTCAACATGAAAATCTGTACCCTGTGTTTGTTTCAGAGATGATAAATGTAGGTGAGGAAACTGGTAAGTTGTCGAGTATGCTCCAGGGGGTTGCTGGTTTTTATGAAAATGAGGTTGATCAAAAAACGAAAGATTTGTCTACAATTATAGAGCCTATTCTTATGGTATTTATAGGTGTTGCTGTTGGATTCTTTGCTATCTCTATGATTACTCCGATGTATAGTGTAATGAATAATATATAATATATGAAAAAAAATCTCATCACATACTGCAAGCAAAAAGGTTTTACATTCATAGAGATGATAATTTCTCTCGGTCTGGTTGCTATGATATCAAGTCTTATTTTAGTCTCGTTCAATTCTTTGAACAATAAACAGTCACTTGATAAACAGATGGACTTTATAAAATCAGCAATAGGAAAAACGAGAACCAATGCTATTAATTCACTTAACGGTGCAGATCAAGTGTTTACCTTTGCTTCAACTTCTATCACATATAATAGTCAAACGATAGATCTAGATCCAAGCATCTTATTGTCATCATACACAACCGGCAGTAAAAATATTACATTTTCAAGATTAACAGGTTATCCAAGTGCTACAGGAACTCTGATTTACGTACTTCAAAAAGGAAGCACTGTTATTGCAACCAGTAGTATTACAATAAATAATTTAGGAATTATAGAATAATGAAATTAATAAAATTACAACAAGTCGTACAACAAGCGCACTTCTGTTTTGATAAATCAAAACAAGTCGTACAAAAAGGAATATCTTTAGTTGAGGTTATTATAGCTTCATCGATAATTAGTGTATCGATGATTTATATTTCTAATGTATATGGAAATTTTTTAACTCTGTCTTTGGAAAATACTGACAAAGTGCAAGCAGTGTTCTTGTTAGACGAAGGGGTTGAAGCTGCAAAGACGATGAGAAACTATGCATGGTCTTCTATTGCATCTTCAACTTCAGCTACGGATTATTATTTGGTGTGGCAGAGTGCTCGGTGGCAATCAACAACAACACCTGTGATTATTGATAATAAGTTTATTAGAAAATTTACAGTTTCAGATGTATTTCGTGATGCTTCAACTTTGAACATTGTGACTAGTGGTGGAGTTCTGAATACAGACAGTAAGCTTGTAACTTTCGACGTATCTTGGAATTACAAAGGTGCAACATCAAGCAAGCAAATAAGTTTTTATATATTTAATCTATATGAATAAAATAATTAACAAAAAAAAGAATAGCGGTTTTTCAATAATTGAAATAATTATTTATTTTTCAATACTCGCAATTATTTCTACTTTAGTAATTGGTAATATAATTTCACTTTTCAAAAACTATAATGTAGTAAGGGCTAATCAGGATATAGAATATAATGCCATTTCAATACTTGATAAGCTGACTCGAGATACTCGAGATGCTGCATTCATAAATACATCAGACTCCTTATTTTCTGTGTCACAGGGTGCAATCTCTTTAAACATTGCAAGTTCGACTAATAGTACCGCTTCTAACACAGCTAAATTTTATCTAAACAATAATAAGATAAAATATAAAAAAGATGGTGTTGATTTTGGTAATCTTTCTACAAATGCAGTTACAGTTTCCAATTTTAAAATATATTATATAAATTCTTCCACCACTGAAGCTATAAAAGTAGAGCTGAATCTTGAAGTGACCCCTCACCTACATTCAGCAGTGATTTCTAAAAACTTTTACACTACTATACAACTTCGTGAATAATTAAGATATAATAACTTGTATATGAGAAATAAGGGTACAAAAGAAAAAGGAGCAGCTATGATCATAGTTGTTTTATTTTTTATAATATTATCGGCAACATTATTGATTGGAGTATCTACGCCTATATCAAATCAGATCAAGGGTACCAATGAATTTCTGATTTCCAAATCAAGCTACACTATTGCTGACAGTCAGGTGGAAAATTCACTTTATAGATTTAATAAGGGTAAAAATGACGCCCCAAGTGAATTATCATTATTGGATTCAACAGCTAACGCTGTCCTGACTGAGACGAGTGATGGAAGAAGTCTTGTGGTTCAAGGCAGTAAATCATTTTTTGATAGATATGTGAAAGCAATATTTCAGAAAGGTGAAGGTTATTCCTTTAATTATGGAATCCAAGTGGGAAATGGTGGATTACAGATGACAGGTTCATCCTATGTGACAGGAAATGTATATTCGAATGGGGATATTTCAGGTTCTACTGGCGGTGGTGGTCCATACAAAAACTACATCACAGGAACTGCCATTGCTGCAACATTATCAAATCCAAATGTAAGTTTTAGTATATCAAGCTCAACGGCAGCTTATCAGGCATATTCGATAGGTCAAACAGATACGAATCAGGATGTTTCTCAGTCTTTTGTTACAGCGACTACGACAGGTATTACTCAAATAACTTTTTTAATTAAAAAAACTGGAATACCTGCAAATGCTACTGTGAAGATCGTAAATAACAACTCAGGTGTACCCGGGTCTACTCTGATAACCTCAGGTACTTTAAATGCTTCATTGGTAACAACCTCTTTTGCTTATATTTCTGCATATATGTCTACTACTGTACCTTTGAGTGCTAATGCGACATATTGGATTGTTATTGATAATGGGTCAAATGATGCTTCAAATTACTACTCTGTGGCTGCATATGATGGGGTGTATTCGACCGGTACTACAAAACAAGGTAAATATGGTACATCTATGGTAAATCTTTCAACTACAACCCTAGATTTTGATCTTGGTATATTTGTAGGTGGTGATCCTGGAGTTATATTGAATGTAGGAGTTGGTACTTCGGGAACTGGTGATGCCTGGGCAAACACTGTGACAGGTAGTACTGTGGTGGGAACAGGTAGTTTGTTTTGTCAGATTGGTTCAGGTAACAATAAAGTCTGTGATACTTCAAAAATTGACCCTGTAGCTGTTGCATATCCAATATCACAAGGAAATATTAATGATTGGAAAGATCAGGCTACGGCTGGAGGAGCAACAACAACCAATCTTTCAGTGCCCAGCTCGGGTACATCATCGCTCGGACCTATAAAAATTAATGGTAATTTGACAATAAGTAGTGCGGACTTGATTTTAACGGGACCTATTTATGTAACGGGAAATGTTACGATTGATGGTGGTTCCGTAATATCTGCAGATCCTACATTGGCAGCTTTCAGTGCCTTGATTATTGCAGACGGGGTTATCAGTGTTACGGGTTCTGGAGGAATTAGCGGTTCTGGCACATATGGAAGTTATGTTATGCTAATTTCAGATAAGTCTTGTACTACAACGGCAAATTGTATTGCAAACCCGTCTATAACTGTTGCAGGGTCGTCAGGTACTGTTGTTTTATATGCTATAAATGGTGGTGTTACACTATCTGGTTCTTCCAATGTAAAATCTATTGTTGCAAAACTTGTATACCTACAAGGTGGTGCTAATATAACTTATGAAACAGGTCTTGCTAACATGAGCTTTACCTCAGGCCCATCGGGGTCCTGGAACAGGAAATCTTGGAAAGAGGTATTGGGGTGGTGATAGAGTGTGATATAATATTTTAATGATATCTAAAAAAACGATTGTAATTGCAAATCTCAAGGCATCCAATAGTGTATATAAAGAAGTTGAAAAAAAGATTACTCTTTTATGTAAAGTTTTAAGTAAAGATAAATCCAAAGTAGATTTGATTGTTGCTCCTGTATTTTTACATCTCTCTCGTCTTAAGACTTTTTTTAAAAAATCTGTATCTCTATCTGCTCAGGATGTATCTTTATTTGAAAATGGATCACATACAGGGGAAGTAACTGCAGGTTCCATAAAAGATGCTGGTATTGAGTATGTGATAATCGGTCACAGTGAAAAAAGAGAACAAGGTGATACTCAAGACATGGTGGTACAAAAAGTTCAAAATGCTATAAAAAATGATTTAAAGGTTGTCCTATGTATTGGTGAAAAAGATAGAGACGAAGGTGTAAAATATTTAAAGGTTATAGAAAATCAAATCACTTCAGTTTTTCATACTGTAGATAAAAAGAATCATGAAAATATTATCATAGCCTATGAACCTGTCTGGGCTATTAACAATAAAAATAATTTATCTATTGATGCTCATAGTTTGCACTCTATGGTAATTTACATCAGAAAAATTTTACTTGAAAAATATGGTGAGGCAGTTTCTAAAAATATAAATATACTTTACGGTGGATCTCTTACTCCGGAGAATGCACAAGATATATTGTGGAATGGAGAAGTTCAAGGTTTACTTATTGGGCGTGCTTCATGGGAGGTTGATAGTCTCGTTAAAATTATAAAAAATATAATCGTTAATCCGAAAAAAAGTCTACTAAAAGTTTATGGAAATAAAAAATAAAAAAGTATTACTACGTGCTGATTTCAATGTGCCTATAAAAGATAGTATTATCAAGGATAATTACAGGATTGTATCAACTATTCCGACTTTAGAATTATTAAGAAATGCAGGAGCTAAAACAATTATTATTTCGCATATAGAAACTAAGGATGCAGAAAAACCAACACTGAAACCTGTTTTTGATTATTTAAAAAATAATTATTCAGATTTAAATATTGAATTTATTGATAATGTTGAAATGCTAGAAGATGCTTTAAATAATCTGGTTGATGGTGGATTTTTACTTTTAGAAAATATTAGAAATTTTGATGGAGAAAAAAATAATAGTACAGAACTTGCTGAAAATTTTAAAACATTAACAGAGGTGTACATCAATGATGCATTTGCAGTTTCGCATAGAGATCACATGTCTGTATCTGCGCTTCCTGCGTTGTACGATAAAGATCATAAAATGTTTGGATTACAGATGCAAAAAGAAATTAATAATTTATCAAAAATATTAATTCCAGAAAAACCTTCTGCTGTGATTTTGTCTGGTGCAAAATTTTCCACTAAGCTACCGTTGATTGAAAAATATTTACAAACTGCTGACAAGCTTTTGATTGGTGGTGCATTGTTTAACAACGTTTTAAGATCACTCGGACACAATATCGGAAAATCTTTGATAGATACTGAGGCTGATTTAACAACATTGGTTACAAGTGAGAATTTTATTAAAAAAGTTTATATACCGAAAACTGTTATTGTTAAAAATATAGATACAAATGAAGTTAGAAAATCTAGTGTACAGGATGTAAAAGAGAATGAGAGTATAATGGATGTGGACAGTATACAAAATTTTGTACAAATCTTAAAAGATGAAAATTATAAAACCATAGTATGGAATGGGCCTCTTGGATATTATGAGGATGATCTGTTCAAAACAGGAACTTTGGAGTTGGCTAAAGGTTTAGTTGAATACGTGACTGTTCATGAAAACGCGCATCTATTTATAGGAGGAGGAGATACTGTGGGTGCAATACAAAGCATGCACATAGATAGTCAAAGGATATTTATCTCAACCGGAGGTGGGGCAATGCTCGAGTTTTTGGAGAGGGATGGAAAATTACCTGGAGTTGTGAATGTTCAGTAGTTGTTGTATAAATACATAATCTGAAAATGTATTTCAGACTGTACTACCCACAAAACCATGAAAACCACACATTTGATTATTTTGTTCTTCGCGTTTTTTCTCTCTGCTTCGGCGCAGACTGGTCCGAGTTATGGACTTCCGAAACTCAAAGAGGTTCAAGGTGCTCGGACGAGTGTTGACGGTCGTTGGATTAACTATGACGGTAGTCTGTACCATATAATGGACACTTCCTTCAATAAGGATTCGGATGAACCAATTCTTTTTGTAAATAGTGATCCATACATTGTTGGGGCTCGGATCACTCTCAATGATGAGTTCGTGTACTACGGTCGAAACAATTACCAAAAGTTTCGGACCGCTTGGAAACCGATGGTGATACGTGGAGGTGAGATAAAACGTCCAACTGGAGCAGTCTTAGGATTTGCAGTTTTTATTGCTATTTTTATAACCTGCTTCGCAAGATCTACTGCCAAAAGGACAGCATGGTAGGTGAATCTGTTTTTGTTTTCAAATCAACCCTCGGGACTCTAAAAGTTCCAGGGTTTTCTTTTTATTTGATAAATTGCTGTTGGTGAGGTATACATAAAGTATCCGAAATGGTTTCGGATCTTGAACCTTCGACCTATATGAGAACCATAAGCACCGTTTTCCTCGTTTTACTTACTGTCAAATTATTTTTCTCCTTCAGTGGTGTGCCGTTGTTTATTGTTATGATCGTTTCTGTATTTGCTGTTCCTTTCTTTATTATGGAGATACTCTACATCTCTCAAGATAGGGACAGTGACCTCGGATATATCAATCGATCTTCTAACTGGTAACCTTGTGCAAACCCAAATCAAAAATCCCCGGACTTTTACAGGACTGGGGATTCTCTTTATTAACGACGTAGAGTGAGAGAAACAAAAGTGATGACACTTTTGTTTCCGAACCGAGGAGTTAACGGTAAATACCTCGGAGCTTTGCTCCGGCACATGGACAAGCAAAGCTTGTTCGATGTGATACCTCGATGCTCTGCATCGGGGAGGTATTCATTTAATTAAAACTTTGGTAAATCAGCTGTTGAGTGTGCGACGATAATTTTATCTTTCGGGTGGTTTGTCACCAATGCCCATTTTCCACCACCAACTGCAGCAAGGATTGCAGAACCGATAAGTAGTAGTATTGCATCTGTAGATTGACCATTTGTGTAATACACAGCACCAATCATTATGATGAGTGCACCAGCTGCGGCTAACTTGGTCCATATTCCAAAAATAAGACCAAGACCTGTTGCGAGCTCTCCAAGTGCCACTGCCCAGGCAAAGCCTGCAGATAATCCTGTTAACCCACCCAAGATATTTACCGCATGATTCATATCAGTAAGTTTGTTGTAACCTGCATATGCAAGCATTCCTCCAGCAACGAGGCGAATAATTAATATTAGTATATTTTTTATATTTGTATTCATGTACTAATTATACCACCTCCTGTATTTCTTTTACCACCTCCTGCATCTCATTTTCTGTATAAGTATATTTTTCCTCTGCGAAATCATTATATCGAGGAATGATGTGTAGATGTGCGTGGAAAATTACCTGATGTGCTGTTGGTTCATTATTCATAACGATATTTATACCATCAGCAGATAAAGCATTTTTCATAGCGATAGCTATTTTCTGAGCGGTGATATTCATACGGCACCATATTTCAACAGGTAAATCATATATATTCTCATGGTGATTTTTTGGGATAATCAACATATGACCTCGGGTATGTGGAAAGATATTAAGAAAAGCTAAGGTCTCATCATCTTCATGTACTTTAGTAGAAGGGTTTTCATTTTTGATAATTTTACAAAATAGGCAATCTGCCACTATATTGTCTTCGTCATGTGTTGCTTTATTGTTGTCGTTTGGATTCATAAAACTATGATATCATATATCCCATGTTTGAGACTATCGACCAAAGTTTTATAAAAAAAATCCTTAAAGATAGGGGTTTTAATAAGGGTGAGACAGAAGAATTTCTTAACCCTTTATATATTGAAGAAAATGGCGGTATGTATGATGGCCGAAAAATGAAAGATATGGATAAGGCTATGCAGAGAATATGGACCGCAATAGATGCTGATGAAAAGATTGCAATCTACTCTGACTACGATGCTGATGGGGTTCCAGGTGCTGTGGTTCTGTATTCATTTTTCAAGAAAATCAAATATCAAAATAATGTGGTTGTGAAAATTCCTCATCGTCATAAAGATGGGTTTGGTCTACATAAACATTTGATAGATGAATTGAAAGTTGATGGTGTAAAATTAATTATCACAATCGATCTAGGCAGTTCGAATGTTGAACAGGTTGACCATGCTAACTCTCTAGGTATCGATGTTATTATCACAGACCACCACGAGCCTCATGAAAAATTACCTCATGCTGTTGCAATTTTAAATCCAAAACAAGAAGGTTGTAAATATCCTGATAAGAATCTTTGTGGTTCTGGGGTGATTTTTAAGTTGGTTCATTTAATGATTATTGAAGCAAGAAAAAGAAAATATGATATTGCAGTTGGGTATGAAAAATGGCTATTGGACATGGTAGGTCTTGCTACCATATCGGACATGGTTCCTTTGACGGGAGAGAATAGAGTTTTTGCTCAGTATGGTTTGAAGGTTCTACAGAAGAATAAAAGAAAAGGAATCTATCATCTTTTAAGTAAGTTAAAAATAAATGAGAGATACCTCGACGAATCTGATATTGGATTCTCAGTTTCACCGTGCATCAATGCCGCATCTCGTATGAGTCACGCTATCGATGCTTTTAATTTATTGTCATCTGATGATGAGGATACTTGTATCAAATCAGCCGATGCATTAATAAAGCTTAACAAGCTTAGGAAATCTTCTGCTGATAGTTTGATCGGAGATATCAAAAATAAAATCGATGTGAGTCAAGTTCGTGACATTATTGTGATTGGAGACGAAAATTGGTCACCCACTATCTTGGGTCCTGCCGCATCAAACTTGGTACGACAGTTTCAACTCCCTGTTTTCATTTATGCATCCGCAGGAGAAGATGTGTTTCGTGGATCATGCAGGTCAATACCAGGAATATCAGTTGTTGACATCATGGGTCATGTTTCAGAAGATTTTTTTATAGAATCAGGCGGACATCACGCATCTGGTGGTTTTGCATTTGCCACAGAAAAGAGAGATTTATTTGAAGCCGAGATGAGGGAAGCTTTTAGAAAATATAAAGAGATACGTGACAGTGCAAAGGTGAACGAAGAGATTGTGGCTGATGAGATATCATACAAGATTACTCATAACAACGTTGATAATTTTTTAATTAAGCATCTTGCCCAGATGAAACCTTTCGGGATGAAAAATCAAAGTCCGTTATTTTGTATCAAACAGGTGTCTTTTCGTACTATAAAATATTTTGGTAAACAGAAAGAACACATCGAATTTGTTGTTGAACAGTTCTTAAATGATAAACAACAGATGGAAACAGTCACACCTGAGTTGTTTCAGGACACATACAAGTATTCTTCAAACTATAGTAAGAAAGATGTTGTAAAATACATAAGCTTCTTTGCTGATAATTTATTGCAGGATATCAAAGCAAACATCGAGTACGACATATATGGTCGTGTTGAGGAGAGTAATTTTTTGGGTAAAAAAGAGATTCGTGTTAAAGTTGAATACATACATGTTTCAGAAAAATAATATTACAATTTATACAGACGGTTCATCCCGTGGTAATCCTGGTCCCGGTGGCTTTGCCTCTATTGTTGTTATAAACGATGAGAAAGTGATAGAACTGGGTGGGCACGACAAACATACTACCAACAATAAGATGGAGCTTAAAGGTGTAATCGAAGGATTAAAAGTTTCACTGAATAACATTGATGAGAACATTAAGAATGTAAACGTTTATTCTGATTCAAAGTACGTACTACAAGGTATAACCACTTGGATTCATAACTGGAAGAAGAACAATTGGCGAACTGCAGCTAAAAAGGAAGTATTGAATCAAGAACTGTGGATGGAATTGGATAAGGTGGTTGAAACAGTTTCACAAAAGAAAGTGAAAATAGAATGGCATTATGTAAAAGGACATGCTGACAATCCATATAACAACAGGGCAGATATCATTGCAACAACTTCAGCTGATATAGGTGAAACTAAAATTATGTTTGATGGCGATTTTCAGAAGTGGCACGAAAGATTTGATTAAAACTTTAGAACTTCTTTACTAAAACTTTAACCTCACTGTGTAACAATGGTGGGGTGAAGTTTTATATATTTTTTACACTAGTGGCAATAGCAGGGTTTATGACTTTTAGAAGTTACAATGTCTTTGATGAAAGGCAGGGGTTTTTGGATGAAAAATTCTCAGAGGAGAAGATACAAAAATTTGAGACTGTTCTTCGGATAAAAAGTGAGATAACGATCTCAAACTTTAAGATGACTTTTATCGGAGAGGGTAAAGATTTTAGATACAGAATTACGAGTTCGGAAATGTCTGGTATAAAATTTGGAGACTGTCTTAAAGTTAAGGGAACTATCTTGAGACCAGAGATAAAAGATTCAGGGGAGACTTTGTACAATTTTCCGTATACAGAATATCTGGCTAAAGATGGGGTGTATCTTTTGTATCGGGTAAACCAAGCTGAGAAAATTTTAGAATGTACACCTCTGAGTTTTTATGAAAAAGTTAAATTATTTTTTCTCACTAAAAAGATACAAATTACAAAAATATTTTTAGAAAAATATGACCAACCATATGCGGGGTTAGTTGTCGGAGTTTTGATTGCTGGGAAGGGACTCATGAGTCCACAGACTTTGGAGACGTTTAAAAAAGTTTCTCTATCTCATGTGATCGTACTCTCGGGTTCAAATGTGTCGATCATAATTTTTTGTATCAAATATATTTTCGATTTAATTTTTTCTCGAGTTAAAGAAAGTTTGCTGGTAGAAATTATTAAAAAGATTTTGACTCTACTGTCGGTGACAAGTTTTGTATTACTCACTGGCGGGGGTGCTCCAATCAACAGAGCATTCATCTCTAGTTTTTGTGCACTCGTAATTTTTAAGAAAGGGACTGATCAAGTCTATGCATTAACTATTGTAGTTTTGATTATGACAATCGTCAATCCATTTGGAAGTATTTATGATCCATCATTTCATTTAACTTGTTGTGCAACATACGGGCTGATTTTATTTTCAAAATATTTTGACAAGGCTATAATTTTTTCTTGGTTAAACTTTATACCAAATTTTTTGAGAGAAATTATTTCTGTAACTTTAGCAACTCAGGTTTTTGTTTTCCCCTGCATCATTTTTATGAGTGGATCTTTTTCTACAGTTTTTCTTTTGTCGAATGTTTTAGTTTTGCCGCTGATTCCATTTATCATGTTGTTGGGATTTTTAAGTTTGTTTCCGGTAGTTGGAGGGGCGTGCATTTTGATAAATAATATAATTTTGAAAACCGTATTTTTCTTGGTGAAGTTTTTGTCTGAGATTCCTCATTCATATATTTTGTTTGATAAAAAAACTAGTATTGGGATACTAGTAATTTATTCAATATTTGTTCTGTTTTTATTTTGGAAAATTAGAAGCGACCTTCAACCACCCCAAAGTTAACATTTTCAAAGAAGGCCTCAACATATTTCTTTTTCTCTGATGGTGGGACGTCAAGCATAAATGAGTGCTCCCACATATCAAGTGTAAGGATAGGCTTTAACCCAGTCAGATGCCCCTCATGTTGCTCACCAACCCAAGTATTTATCAAGTTGCCTGTAGTTTCATCTTTGTATAGAAATGCCCAACCAATGCCTCGTGTCATAGCAACGGTTTTAAACTCTGATAACCATTGCTCATATGATCCCCAAACCTCTTCTATTTTTTTATACAGGTTAGATTCTGGGTTTGCAGCTACGGCTCCACCTTCAAATTGAGCAAAATAATACTCATGGTTTCTCATTCCTCCAAATTCAAACCCTAATCTTCTTTTTAACTCACCTATTGTATACATGTTTGTTTCAGTATCTTTAGATAATTCTGCTATTTTCTCAAGGATAAGATTGGTATGTTTAACATATCCAGTATAAAGCTTTAGATGTTCTTCTACAGTTTTAGCTGATATTCCTTTGAGTTCTCCAATATTGAATTGTTTTTTTATGTATGTATTGTATGTCATATCTTTATTATTTCTTTTGTTTTTCTTTATATAGTATATGCTTTAATCATTAGATGAAAGATATATACTATAAATATAACATATTTTACCTGATTTTAGGGTTGCTGATTATTCTCAATATTTGCCTCGGTATTTTCATATATATGAATAGAGGATGTAATGTTCATCGTAATATGGTCGCTTTTTTAAATATTGGACAGGGTGACGCAACATATATAGAGAATAAGTCGGGACAGAGTATTTTGATAGATACAGGTAATAAAGATTCTGGTGTATTAAAACAGATTCAACGAGTTACATCATGTTATAAGGTTCATATAAATAGTCTTATTCTTACTCATGCTGACCAAGATCATATTGGTGAGGCAGCTAACCTTGTTCAAAAAAGCTATGTTGATCGAGTGGTACATAATGGTTTTTTGGACATGGATCAACAACAAGAAAATCAGAGTGAAAATGACCTTGAAAAAATTATTAAGATAAAACGAATACCAACTCAAGATATGGTTAAAGATCAAAATTTTAATTTCAAAAACTTTGATCTGGTTTTTCTCTATCCAACTACTACCCCATATATGGACAAAAAAGGAAAAAGTAAAAGTGTTGATGATAACGATTATTCGATTGTATTAAAATTAACTCATGCTGACTACATCTTCATGCTTATGGGTGATGCACCAATAAAGGTGGAAAAAGAAATAATTAATTTTAATTGTGTTAAAAAAGCTACGAGCACTTGTCCTCTTTTGAAATCAAACGTGCTTAAGCTTGGACATCATGGTTCTAAAAATTCGTCAGGTATAGATTTTCTAAAAAAGGTTGATGCTAAAGACTATATTGTTTCGGCAGGTCTTAATAATAAATATCACCATCCTAACGAAGAGACTATATATAGAGTATACCTCAACAAAAAAGACTCCCGAGTAAGGGAGACTTCTGTAGAGGGGAATATTGTGTATATCTTGAATTAGATAATACCTGCTTTTCTAAGAGTTTGAAAAGCACCATTTTTATTGATAGTTTTGATAGCTCTGGTTGAAACTGTTACAGAGACTGTTTGGTTTATTTCAGGAACGAAGATTTTTTTCTTTTGTAGGTTTATATATCTTCTTCTTTTTCCGGTAGGGTTAAATTGAGTAGCACGAGTTCTGTTAGAATACCCGCCTCCGTTTATTGATCCTCTTCCTGTTATTTCGCAAATTTTAGCCATGACAAGTATACTATCACAAAGGTTTGATTGTGGCAATATATATAGTTTGTATGGTATATTTAATTTTATGCTTAAAATAAAGGACGAAAAGAAAATAAAAATAGCTAAAATTCCAGTACCAGAGACGTTTGAAGAAAAGGTTTCCAAAAGCATAGGGTCAATTTGGTCACTCTATATTCATACAGCTATATTTGTCCTTTCATTTTTACTTATAATTTTAGGGGTTTCTACAGAAGAAGTGTTACTAACACTAACAACATTGGTATCTTTGGAAGCAATCTACCTCTCTATTTTCATACAAATGGCGGTAAACAAGAACACCGAATCTCTTGAAGAAGTTGAGGAAGACCTGGATGAGATCCAAGAAGATATTGATGAGATTCAGGAGGGTGTTGAGAGTATTGAGGAGGACATCGATGAGATCCAAGAGGATGTTGAAGAGATTGAGGAGGATGTGGATGAGATAGAAGAAGGTGATAATAAAAGAGACAAAGCAGTAAATGACAAGTTCACAAAAATTGATAATCAATTAAACTTAATATTAGCTGAATTAAAAAACTTACAAAAATAATATGACAATAATCGCAATACTTATATTAATACTCTCAATTGTAGCTCACGAAGTTGCTCATGGATTGGCCGCATTGTGGCAAGGTGATAGAACGGCACGAGATGCGGGAAGGCTAACATTAAACCCGATACCACATATAGATATGGTTGGATCAATAATATTGCCAGTATTTATGTACATAATAGGAATGCCATTTCTTTTTGGATATGCAAAACCAGTTCCGATCAATCCATATAACTTTAGAAATATAAAATACGGAGAAGCATTAGTTGCTTTTGCTGGACCATTGGTAAACATTATATTTGTGGCAATATTTACAGTATTACTTCACACAGTTCCAATGAGTCCTGTGTACACTGGTGTAGCTCAAATGATTATTTTAATAAACATTGTTCTAGCTTTGTTTAACTTGATGCCAGTTCCACCACTAGATGGTTCAAAAATATTGTTTGCATTTATTCCACAAAGATTTTACAGGTTCCGTAAATCACTAGAGGGTAAAAGTTTCTTGTTTTGGTTTATTATCATCATCTTGATTTGGCAAGTATTTCAGCCTTTGGTTGCTTGGATTTTTGAGAAGTTGGTGTAGGTAAAGTCAATATTGCAGAATTCGTACAAATGCTATAATGACCTCCATGAAAGATAAACAAGTAAAAGCCATCATCGATGCTGAAACCAAAAGGCAGAAAAAAGTTATAAATCTGATTCCATCTGAGAACTTTACATCCGTTGATGTGATGTCTGCGGTAGGATCTGTTTTTGATAATAAATATGCAGAAGGGTATGTATTTGCTCGATACTATGGAGGAAATGAAGAAGTGGATAAGATAGAAACATTGTGTAAAGAAAGAGCATTAAAACTTTTCGGGCTTAAAGAAAAAGAATGGCATGTAAATTGTCAGGCGCACTCAGGTTCACCTGCAAACATGGCAGTGTATCTCGCTAATGTTCCAGTCGGTACAGGGAAAATTATGGGAATGAGTTTAACTTCAGGTGGGCATCTCACTCATGGACAAAAAGTTTCTGCTACAGGAAAATTTTGGACACCGGTAAACTTTGAAGTTGATAAAGATACAGAAGTTATTGATTATGATGCTGTTATGAAACTCGCACAAAAAGAAAAGCCAACTATTATCGTTGCTGGATTTACTGCGTACCCGAGAGTTGTTGATTTTAAAAAGTTTAGAGAGATAGCAGATAGTTGTGGGGCACTTCTTATGGTTGATATGTCACACCTTGCAGGATTAGTTGCAGGTAAAGCATATCCATCACCATTTCCATATGCTGATGTGGTAACTACTACAACTCATAAAACATTGAGAGGTCCAAGAGGTGCATTAATTTTCTCAAGAAAAGATGAAAGGGGAATAGATAAAAAAATAGACAAGGCAGTGTTTCCAGGACTTCAAGGTGGACCACACATGTCACATGTTGCTGGTATTGCCGTTGCATTAGGTGAAGCAAACACTCCCGCATTTAAAGCGTATGCAAAACAAGTTATTAAAAATGCAAAAGCTTTTGCAAAAGAAATGAAAAAACTTGGTTGGAGAGTTGTGTCAGGTGGAACAGATTCTCATTTACTACTTATCGACACATGGGCAAATGGTGTTACAGGAAAGATTGCTGAAGCAGCACTTGAAAAAGCGGGAATTATTTGTAATAAAAATACGATACCAGGTGAGACAAGATCTCCATTTGATCCATCGGGTATACGCGTTGGAACTCCAGCGATGACAACGAGAGGGTATAAGGAAAATGATTTTGTGAAGGTGGCACAGAAGATTGATAAGGTATTGAGGGCGGTGAAGTAAATTTGAGGTCACAATTTGTGACCTCAAATTTGGTACAAGAAAATTCCCCAAGGACCGAGATGGTCCGAGGGGAATGTTTTTTGTTTATTCTACAGGCCACTCGCCATCGAAGTTTGGAAGCACTACTTTATCGATATAATCTTTAAAGAGGCTACTTTCAGGATTAATGCCTAAGAGTAGTTCATTGTAGAGATGACTAAAGAATCCTTTGTGTCCGAAAAATTCTCTAGCCGCTGTCCTGGTGTACTTATAGTGACTCAACGCACCTACCCAGGAATTTAAAGTACTGAGTATGTGGAAACACTTAAAGTCTTCGGCATTTTCCCAATGACAATCTTCCGTGACGATGCTCAGATGGGTATAGTCTAATCTCCCAGGCCGAATGATTCTTTGTCCAAAATGTGTCCATCGGCACAAGTTTTCATTAGTGATGTGGGCGGCGAATAATGGACTCCATGCCTCGTGGTCTTCATCAGACAGAAAATCTGTAAGTCTTCCTGCATAATCATTGGGTGATGCAAGACCACACTTAATAAAAATCCAGATTAACATCTTACGTAGGAATTCTTGTTCATCTCTGTATAAATCCAGACTAAAGCCGTACATTTCAGATGAATAACCGGAGGCATTTGGTACTTGAGACCAGATAAGATCTATATCATTCCCTAACTTTTTGTATGAAGGTACATCTGATTTGCCGTATTTTTTATAAATAATGTTTTGTTTCCGACGCAATTCTTCAACGCGTTTGGTTCGGTTTGGAACCAAAACAGTAATATAGTGAATCAGCGATTCCAAAAGGGTAACATACAGATCATAATCACTGTTTTCTTTACGTTTTGCGTCGATATCACTGTTTCTGTTTTTATTCAGTACAATCCAAGGATAAAGTTGGCTAAAATCTCTCCAATCATTGCTCAGTTTTTGGATGAGCGCGTTGAGCAAGGGAAGGAATGCGGGGAATGCCACGAAGTTTTCTGGAAACATTTTCATTTTTGTATTTGGTTTAAGTTTCTTTGGTTTCTACTTTAGTAACCTTGCAATCAGTATACATCCATGTCATAATAATATATACCATTCGCCGAAACGCGAATAATATTGTAATATATAGATATATGACAAATTCTCACCTAAATATAGACCAAATCTGTGAAGTTTTAGACATCAAAACGACCACAAAGCGCATACTTTTGCTGTTGAATAGAGAAGAATAATCTCTCAGTTTCCGATATTTCCTCAGAGCTAAAAATCCCAAAATCCTCAATATATGACTCATTAAACGAGCTTATCGAAAAAAGTATCGTAATTGAATACATGGAAGGACGCTCAAAAACCTTCGGTATCTCAGACCTATCCCAACTTGAGTCTGTATATAAGAAGAAAATAGATAGTTTAGAATCGGCACATAAATCATTCATTTCATATATTCAAGAAAATTTACATAAAGAAGATAAAAAAGTTGGATTATCCCGTCCAAGAATAAAGTTTTATTATGGCGTAGAAGGTATGAGACAAGCTTTCAGAGATACTCCTTGGGTAGCAGAACATAAAGACACCTATCTGATGTGGCCAATGGTTGAAATGGTAAATTTGTTAGGTGAAGATTTTTTGATCCACCATGGAACCTCAAGATTTAATCATGATGTTTTAATGCAAGTTGTGCAGAAGCATAGTGATAAGGAAAAAGTTCCGGAATCATTCAAATGGAAAAATCATGACATTGAGCAAAAATTAACACAGATTCGATTTGCTCCTAAAAATATGGATTGGTCTATTAGTTATTGGATATATGGAGATCAGGTTTTATTTGCAGGGTCAGGATATGAAAAATATGCGTTTGTGGTATATAGTCGAGAATTTGCCCAGTTGATGAAGTTGATGTGGCAGCAAGTGTGGAGTGTTTCGGAATAAGTTTTGAAAAAACTAAATCCACTTTCTCACTTTATTTTTGTATTCAGTAAAAATATTTCCAAACTTAGATTGTAAAAACTTTTCTTCTTTTCGTATTAAAAAATAATCTAAACATATTCCTATAAAAATAGTATCTATAAAAATCCATAGACTGTTAAACAGTAAGGCGATTCCTACATTGATTAATATAACAGCAAGATAAATAGGGTTTCTTGAATATTTATAAATTCCTGTATCGATAATATCTGTAACAATATTATTTGGTCCAGCTTTTATTTTATATTTTTTAAATTCTATTTTTGATGAAAATATAATTGACCAGCTAAGTGATAAAATTAATATACCGAGAATAAAGTTAAATCTGAAATGTAAATCTGTAGAATAAAAATATTCTAATATTGAAGCAACAACCAAGTTTGAATATAAAATGAAATCAGATGTTTGGAAGAAATTTTTATGCATGATTGTATTATATAATATTTTAGATTTTCTATTTGACACCACCTAAAAAAAGTATATTGTATAAAAAGATTTGGACAGGTAAAGTGCCTTTTCCCCAAGTCAAAATTTGCAATATGAAAACATGTGGATGGATAATTGCTACGGTTGTGGAAGTTACATCAAGAGAAATAAAGTTTCGTGTGGACGAATCAGAAATTTTCAAAAATTTACCTAAATTTGCTGACTTACTCGGACAAACTCTTGCGATTTCGAAGAAGGATAAGTTTTGGAAGTCTGAGATTTGTAAGGGGCGCAGGCACCCTATTACCTTCAACAGGACCGAGAAAGAAATCATTTTTTCTGAAAAGTCTGAACATGTATTACTTATTTCTTGTAATGATACAGCCCCAGTAAGGCTAATAGGCACTGGTTCCAAAGAGGGGTTGTATAGATTACTTGGAAGAAGTTATGTCCCAGCTGAAATGATATACCGGGTAAATATTCCTTTACTGGAAGGTTTTGTGAAGGGTACACTGAGTGAAATTGTTCATAAATTAAGGTGTTTTCATTCCGGTGACCCTGAGGTATATCTCACTCATGAAAAAACAACCTGGTTTATTTTAGCTCCAGACGGAGGTCTTAAAGACACTACGATGCCTCTACTGACACAAAAGGTGAGGTAAGATCCTTCAATTTCAATGATTTCTGCAATACTTTCGAGTAGTGCAGGGATTTTTTAATAAAAAGGGTATGTTTCTTGCAAAAAACCCCAAAATATAGTACATTACTGCTCATGCCTACATTAAATCAATTAGTAAAAAGAAATCGTTCAAAGGCAGTTAAAAAGAGTAAAGCTATTGCACTTACTCGTGGTTTTAACAGTATTTTAAACAAACCTATCTTTTATACATCTCCTCAAAAAAGAGGTGTGTGTATTAAAGTTACAACAAAGACTCCGAAAAAACCTAACTCGGCTGTTCGTAAGATTGCTCGTGTGAGACTTACAAATGGTATCGAGGTTACAGCATATATCGGAGGTGAAGGACATAACTTACAAGAGCACTCAGTGGTACTACTACGTGGTGGTCGTGTAAAGGATGTTGGTATTAGATATACAGTGGTTCGCGGTAAGCTAGACTGTGCCGGCGTTGCAAAAAGACGTAAGGGCCGTTCTATGTATGGTAACAAGAGACCAAAAGCCACTACAAAATAATTGGCAGCAAAATAATCTTTGAACGAGATCATTTCAAATCAAAAAAAATCCAGTTGGAGTACTCGTGCCGCGAGGAATAAAAACTTACAACAGCTGGTAAATTTATAAACATAAATTATTAAACAAATTAAAATAAAAATATGAGAAGAAAAGTAAAAAACCGAAACGTCGCTGGAGTTGATCCACGCTTCGATTCACTAACATTAGGAAAATTTATTAACTATGTTATGTGGGACGGTAAAAAATCTACAGCAAGAACTGTCGTATATGACATGCTTGAAGTATTAAAAGAAAAAACTGGAAACGAAAATCCTATTGAGATTTTTGATACAGCGATTAAGAACGTATCTCCTCAAGTTGAAGTTCGATCAAGAAGAGTTGGTGGTGCAAACTATCAGGTTCCTTATGAGATCAGACAAGACAGAAGAACTTTCTTAGCTATGAACTGGATCATTGGTGCAGCTCGTAATAAAAAAGGAAAGCCTATGCACTTAAAATTGTCAGACGAGATATTGGCTGCAATGAAAGGTGAAGGTGAAGCTATGAAGAAAAGAGAGAATACACACAAGATGGCTGAGGCTAACAAAGCCTTCGCACACATGGCTTGGTAATCTCGTATTTTTATAGAGTGATGAAAGACTCCAGAGATGGAGTTTTTCTTTGTACCCCTTTATGGGGTGTGTTTTATAACTTTATAAAAAATACTGTAAAAATTTAAATTTTCTTGATCAGTATTTTATGTTGTTTTTGCTAACGTAAAACATTACAAAAACAGATATACAAAAAATAAAAAGATTGATTCTTGAGTACTATCTCCTCGAGTCTGGTGTTCTTATTGATAATCATGAAGAATTGTTGATTGTAATAGAGAGCCTCAAAGTTTACATTTCAAGACGAGCTTTAAAACATTTTGTTGAAAGAAGGAAAAGTAAGAATTTAAATATTGTAATGCTACACAAAGCAATTGATTTTATTAAACCGACAATATTGTCATATGATGTTATTGAATATTTTGAACCTAATAAATATATCTATATAAAGCATTTTTACCGAATCAATATGCCCTCACTTAGGGTTGTGGCAGAGGTTATTGATAATCATCTGCAAATAAAATCAATTCATTACAGGATATATAAAAAGACCCAACCCGAAGGTTGAATCTTTTTATCATAGTTGGGGTGTCGGCACTGCACCCATGAGTACTCTAGTTTTTACTAGTGCCCGCAGCGGCCATTTCTGTCGTCAAGCTATATGTTTAGAATTATATTCTTTTCAAATATTTTGTCAAATAATACTTATATATGCTATAAATGACACATGAAGATTTCGCAGGATAAACCCCTAGACCCCTCATACACCGTAATACTATTTTACAAATATACTCCGATAAAAGAATTGGATCGTTGTTTGAATTGGCAAAGAGGGATATGTAGAAAATATAATCTCACAGGAAGAATCCGTTTGGCTTCAGAGGGAATAAATGCAACATTAGAAGGTAAAAATGAAGACATTGAAAAATATATTAATGAAATAAAAACAGATTTAAAATATCATGACTTGCATGATGTGGAAATAAAAACATCGGTTGGTAGTGGCTTTGCGTTTAATAATTTATCAGTAAAAATCGTAACTGAGATAGTAAAGCTTGGACTTGGAACAGAAGACATTGATCCAAATCAATTAACTGGAGTTCATTTAAAACCTTCAGGGTTAAGAGAGTGGTATGAAAACAATGATGACTTTGTTGTTATTGATATGAGAAATGATTATGAGTTTAGAGTTGGACATTTTAAAAATTCTATCAATCCACCAATTACAAACTTTAGAGAGATTGCAGATGTGTTACCTGACATTGTAAAAGAAAATCCTGGCATAGAAAACAAAAAAGTATTAACCGTATGTACGGGAGGGGTGCGTTGTGAAAAAGCATCAGGATATCTAATGAAGCAAGGGTTTAAAGATGTGTATCAACTGGATGGAGGAATGCATAAATATATGGAGGAGTTTCCAGGGAAAGATTTTCGTGGAGGATTGTTTACGTTTGATAATAGAGTAGTGATGGATTTTACAAAAGATAGAGAAGTTATTGGAGTGTGTGATATGTGTAATGAAAAGACAGAAAGATTTGATAATTGTATCAATGATGAATGTCATGTGCATATGATGGTGTGTCATGAATGTAGAGAGAAGAATAAGTTTATCTGGTGTTCAGATACATGTAGGGAGACCGGCAGAGTTGGGAAGGTGAGGTTTCGGGATATGGTGTTGTAAGCTTTATATATTCACGATATGTACCCTTTAAATCGTGAAAATATACGATTAAAGAGTACTTATTCACGGTTTAACTTGACTTTATAGTGAATAAAAGTATCATATTAGATATATGATAATGTCTAATATATACAAAAAAATAGAAAATCTTCGTCAAAGGTACCAAAAAGCGTTACCAGGTAAGGAATCTTTGATAAAGATGATTGAAGAATCAGAAGTTGCTGAACAGGTGTATAACTCAAATGCTATTGAAAACAGTACTCTTTCACTTGAAGAGACTGAAAAAATCATACTACAAATAGACCTAGATAGATTCATATCCGAAAGAGAACTCTTCGAAGCTAAAAATCTAGCTCGAGTCGTTTCTTATATAAGCACGAAAGCAAAGGAAAAAGAGCTAGATCTTGATATGATTTTACTTTTGCATAAAATGTTGATTTCAAATATTCAGGATGATATTGCGGGTAGGTTTAGAAAAAATGGTGAATGGGTTCGTGTTGGCAATCATATCGCCCCAGACCCGCTTGAGGTCGTTTTAAGGCTTACTGACATGCTGGTTGAATATAACTCATACCCAAGTCATCCTATAACAAAAAGAGTTGCTTTAATGCATTTAATGTTCGAACACACTCACCCATTTTGTGATGGCAATGGTCGGATTGGCAGGATATTGAATAATTATGTACTTATACGAGAAGGTTTTGTTCCGATCAATATAAAGTTCATAGACAGACAGTTGTATTATCAAGCATTTAAAGATTTTGATTTAAAAAATAGTATAGAAATAATGGAGGAAATTGTAGGCAAGGCGTTGTTAAATAGTTATCATAAAAGACTGGCATATCTTGAAGGGTTGAAAATTGTAACATTGGCAGAATATGCAAAGATGAAAAAGATGTCGCATCCAAATCTTATAAATAAAGCCAATAGGCAGACGATAGAGGCGTTTTTGGATCAGGGGATTTGGAAGATTGGGGTGAGGGAGGGGGTGTAAACTTTACTTAATCGCAGTACTCCACACAAACAAAAAAATTTGCTTAAACATATTAGAAATAGTTGGAGATGAAATAGTCACTGCATAAATATTTCCATCTTTTAATGAAAATAATGCCACATGGTCTTCCATTGCAATCATTGTTGAATTAAATGGAAATTGATTTGGTAAAAATCTCACCTCTCTATATTCATCATTGGTATATGCTGGAAGATTGAGGTCTTTAACGAATTCTGGAGCAATCAGATGGGTAAATATTTTAAGTTTATTTTTACGATTAAGTACATTAGGTAGATATTTAGGAAAATTCTCTAAAAGTTCAGGGTGAGATACTGTATAAAGGTTTCTTTCTGTTTTTGTTTCTAAAATATCATAAAACCCATTAATAATATCTTTTATTGCATCCTTCCCTTCATAAAATCTTACTTCTGGATGCAGGGTATTTTTTTGGAGTAGGGATTCAAGTTCGGGGAATATCTCTTTTATTATACTTGTTTTTGATTCAGCTTCTTTAACTAATCGTCTAGGGTTTTCTGCATACCAGTAGGCAACCTGGTTTTTCTTAAATATGTTTACTAAATCACGCTTTTTTAATCTTTCCAGATCACAGTATACAGTGGTCCGGGGAAGGGTAAGATGTTTTGCAACCTGAAAAACAGTCTGATCTTTATTACTTAATAGGTAAAGATAGATTGAAGCCTCTCTGTCATTAAGGCCATATTCTATTAGATTTTGGGTTAAATTGTTTAGTGTCATAAAAGTGGACAACATTAGTATATATTATATTGCTTTACATGTAAAGGTTTTATGTATTTTACTATAAGAACAGTCATATTTCATGACATTAATTGACATTTAATATATTATGTTACTTGGAACTAGTTGTTCCAAAAGAACCCTAAAAATCAACAATATGATCGGATTATCAAATAGTGTACGACTTGAGCAACGTGTATATTATCGTCAGTCTTTGTCCTTGGATTTGAGACTGGGTTGTGATCTCACAATAGAACAACGAGTAGATCAAATCGATACAGGAAACTGGTACTATGCAAGTTTCATTGATTTTATTGATCGTGCTATAGGTCATCAGATTTTACCGTCTGCAACCTGTCTCAATTGTTATCATGAGCTTTCAATCGCTGAAATCGTTGTGGGCTTTAAAAGAGATAGGGATGATTTCACGACACAATGTCCAACATGTAAGAAAAGGTTTGAAGCAACAAACCTGCTTGATCGTCGGACAGGAAAGGAAACCCAGTTCTGGTGTGATGAACAAACACTTGCACGATTGTATAGCAAAGAGCATCTCGAAGTTGAGGAGTTTGAGGCTAAGCATCCAGAAATCTATTACTCTGCACTTTTTCACTTCGGTAGTTTATTGAATGCTTTTAGCAAAATTAAAATCAAGTATCATAAAGAGAAGCTAAATTGGCCTGATAAGGCTAAACTTTTTCTGGGACAGATTCCTGATATTGATGTTGCGAAAGTGTTCGGTGTTAAAATCTCTGAGATTAGAAAAGCTCGCATCGAATTTGGTATCGATGCATTCCCAAGAAGTAAATCTATTATGCCTGCAAACTGGAAACCCTATAGAAACAACTAACATGCAACACAACGGAGAAAATACAAAACTGGAAAAAGGAGATATATGTCGTTGGTTCAAAGGACATGGAACTATTACGTTTATCCGAGACTTAAAACATATGCGGATACACGAAGGTCAGGATGATAAATTCTGTGTCCAATCAATATCCTTCCTTCATTTTGCAGAAATGGTAAAAATGGTATCGGAAGCAACAGGTATGAAAGCGAGTATTCATGCAGACAACGAGCAGTTTGCGGATTACATATTCAGCTGACAGATTTGTTTATAATCATCAAACGCACGGACTCTTAATGGAGTACCGGCGTTTTTTTCTTGATTTGGATAATTTAAAAAGGACTAAACCTATACTTAAGTACAGGAAAAAGGGTGGTTTTTCTATACTTGAGTATAGGAAATTTAGAATTTGACACCAATGATATAATTAAATAATCAATGAATAAAAAAGCTGATAACAAAAAAATAACTATCTTTGAGGATAAAGAAATACGTCGCGTGTGGCATGATGAGCGATGGTTTTTTGTTGTCGAAGATGTTATCAAAGCCCTTATTGACTCAAACGATGCTAAGCAGTATATACAGAAAATGAGAACACGTGATCTTGAATTAAATCAAGGGTGGGTACAAATTGTACTGACCCTTGACGTGTCAACAAAAGGTGGTCTTCAGAAAATGATATGCTCTGACATGGAAGGTGTTTTTCGTATAATCCAATCAGTATCATCCCCTAAAGCTGAACCATTCAAGCTCTGGCTAGCTCGAATAGGTAAAGAAAGACTGGAAGAAATAGCAAACCCTGAACTCGCTGTGGCTCGGGCTAAAGAACTATATGAGAAAAAAGGCTATGACAAGTCGTGGATAGATAAACGCATGCGAGGCATTGCAGTTCGTAACACTTTGACTGATGAATGGAAAAACCGTGGAGCAAAAGGTTCTGATTATGCAATTCTGTCTGATGAGATATATAAAGCAACATTTGATAAAACTGCAAAAGAATACATGGATCATAAAAGCCTTGATAAAAAAGCGGGGGATAATCTTCGTGATCATATGGGTGATATCGAGCTTATCTTGACTATGCTTGGTGAAGCAACGACAACAGAGCTTTCGACAACTAAAGATTCTCAGGGTATTGTTGCGCTTAAACAAGATGCTGAAACTGGTGGAGAAGTTGCTGGGCGGACACGGAAAGATATTGAGGAGAAGACGGGTAAGTTGTTGGTGTCGAAGAGGAATTTTAAGGATAGGAAACGGATTTAACTATTACATTTTTCGAACCATCGATGTATAATACATATGTGCTTGTTAAGCGAAAGCTTTATATCGGCTACTAAGCTGAAGGTAGGCATTGATAAAGATCTCGTTCTCGTAACGGGTTTTTATGTTATACGTTAGTCATTATAACTTTATATTTAGGGTTTGAATCAAGTAAACTTTATAAAGTTTGGTAAATATTAAGTCTGAGTATAAAGTTTGCTTACATCAAAGGGTTTTAAGGGTGCTTTGTAAATATATAAAACTAGGCTACAATATTACCTATATGGAAGGATTACAAACATTAGAGGAAAATAAAATAAGTTCATTAGAAACACTTGCCACAGAGTATTCTGTCTTAGCTAAGTATTTAGAGTCAAGTGAAAAATTTTATAGTCACAATGGAATACCTTTACCTGAAGCATTGTATGACGAAGAAAATAAAGAGCTTGTTATAGAAATGACTGTTCCTGAAACAGCTCAGGCTTGGGAAGGGTTTGCTCATGGTGGATATTTGGCCACTTTATTAGATACTGGTGCTGGTGTAGCAGGTTTTATGGAAGCTATAAAAATGGGAAAAGGTATTGTAACAAAAGAAATAAATAATATAACTTACAAAGCGCCAATACCTGTTGGTTCGCTTATTAAAGTTCGAGGGAAAATTGTTTCAATAGAAGAAAATGTTGTCAATACTGAAGGATATATATCGTTAGTTATTGAAGGTAAAGAGCGAAGACCTTTTGTATATTGTACAGCAAAAATGGTTATTAAGGATATTGGTTAATATATAAAATGAACCCCACTCAGCTAATGCCTTGTGGGGTTATGTTTTGAACCAGAGTTTGTGACCCGGTTCATTTCCTGATGACCGCTACGTTCCAGTAGTCGGGATACCAACCTTCATGCAGGTGTCTTTTTTGATAGTTGATTGCTGATCCGCGACGGCTGTATTCAATTGAAACGACCCATTTATCAGTACTGAAATAATTCTCAAACATGCTACCGAAGAAGAAGAGAGCGTGACCATCCATGCATACAGGGGGAAGATGTTTGAGACTTTCGTCAGCGGGATTTTTTGAAATATAATCAGACATGCAATGATTTAAGGGGATGTATTCTACCTGTTGTTGTAACAAGTTAAACATATCCCCAATAGTCATGTCCTTTGTTCCAATTTTGATTACTTCGATATGGCGAGGGTCAACCATTCCACAATTTTGAAAGTTTGTAATCGGTTCTTTGTATTTAAACCATTTATGTTTCTGAATTTCTTCATATTCAGCTGAGGAACTGCAGTCTACTAATGTGTCAGTCATATTTTTGTTGAGTTAAATTTTCATCCACTACCCACACAGGTATAGGTAATTATTATTTAATTATAGCATATTTACCTATAAAAAGCAAGTTCATAATCGTTCATACCTCCCCGAGGTCGGGGTTCTTTTTCATCCCTAAAAGACACTCAAAACCCCCTAGAAATCCCCATCAATCCATGCTATAGTTCATGGACAAGTTTTGATTTTTTCGCACAAACTCGCGAGCATCAACACATTTAACAAAAAATAAAACAAATATAAAAACAACACACAATTTTATGCAACGTGATTATCCATTAGAAAAAACAAGAAACTTCGGTATTATCGCCCACATCGACGCCGGTAAAACAACAACATCAGAGCGTATCCTGTACTACACAGGTATGTCCCACAAGATCGGAGAGGTTCACGAAGGTGAAGCAGTAACTGACTGGATGGAGCAAGAGAAAGAAAGAGGTATTACGATCACTGCCGCTGCGATCACTTGTTTCTGGAATCCTTCTTACATGGGTACTGATAAGTCACAAATGCATAGATTTAATATCATCGACACACCGGGTCACGTAGACTTTACGGTGGAGGTGGAGAGATCTCTAAAAGTTCTTGATGGTGCCGTTACTGTGTTTGACGGTGTTGCTGGAGTAGAGCCGCAATCAGAAACTGTATGGAGACAAGCTGATAAATATAACGTGCCTCGTATTTGTTTTATTAACAAACTAGATAGAACTGGTGGATCATTTGAAAAATCATTCAAATCAATCACAGAAAGACTTACTAAACATGCTGTTCGTATGCAAATCCCAATGGGAGAGGAAGAAAGAATGGTTGGTGTGATCGATCTTATGAAGATGAAATCATATACATTCGAAGGAGATATGGGAAGTAAGGTGATAGAAGCTGAAATCCCTGCTGAATACATGGCTGATGCTACAAAATTCAGAGCTGAGCTTGTTGAAGCTGCTGCATCACAAGATGATGATATGATGAACACATATCTTGAAGGTGGTGAATTTACTATTGAGCAATTAAAAGCTGCTATTAGAAAAGGAACATTGGCTAACAAACTTTTCCCAGTATTTACAGGAACAGCTTTGAAAAATAAAGGAGTACAGCTTGTACTTGATGCTGTTGTAGAATACCTACCATCTCCACTTGATATTCCACCAGTAAAAGGACTTGATCCTGAAACTGGAGAAGAGATTGTAAGAGAGGCTTCTGATACAGAACCTTTTGCTGCTCTTGCCTTCAAACTACAAACTGATCCATTCGTAGGACAACTTACATTCTTTAGAGTGTACTCAGGAACTATTGAAGCTGGTTCATATATCTATAACTCAACAACTGGAAATAAAGAAAGACTAGGACGTATTGTTAGACTACAAGCAAATAAAAGAGAAGAGGTTACAAAAGTATATGCTGGAGAAATTGCTGCAGCTGTAGGTTTGAAAGAAGCTCTTACTTCACATACTTTCTGTGATGAAGCACATCCAATCGTACTTGACCCGATTACTTTTGCTGAGCCTGTTGTATCTCTATCAATTGAACCAAAAACAAAAGCTGACCAAGAAAAAATGGGTCTCGCACTTAGAAAACTTGGTAATGAAGATCCAACTTTCCGTATTACTTCAAATGCAGAAACAGGTCAAACACTTATCGCTGGTATGGGTGAACTTCACTTAGAGATTATGATCGACCGTATGAAGAGAGAATTCAACGTTGAAGCAAATGTAGGTGCACCTCAAGTGGCATACAGAGAAACTATTACTGCCGAAGTAAAAGATGTTGATTATAAATACGCTAAGCAATCAGGAGGTAAGGGTCAATACGGACACGTACGTATTACACTTAAACCACTTGAAGAATTACCAGAAGGAACTAAACTTGCTAAAAATGTTCACCGAGAGCCTGGATATGAGTTTATTGACTCTATCAAAGGAGGTATTATTCCTGGAGAATTTATTCCTGCAGTACAAAAAGGTGTTCGTGAGGCTATGGAGCGTGGTATTGTTGCAGGGTTCCCACTTACTGGAGTGTCTTGTGAACTTACTTTCGGATCATCTCATGACGTGGACTCATCAGAAATCGCCTACAAGATTGCTGCATCACAGGCCTTCCAAGAAGGTGCAAGAAGAGCAAAACCAGTTATCATGGAACCTATCATGCGTATCGAGGTTGTTGTTCCTGAGAAATTCATGGGTGACGTTACAGGATCATTATCATCAAAAAGAGGACAGATCGAGGGTATGGAAGATCGAGGTTTAAACAAGGCTATCAAAGCTCTTGTGCCACTTTCAGAGCTATTTGGATACACTACACAACTACGTTCTATGACAGAAGGTCGTGGATCAAGTACTATGGAATTTGCTAAATATGAAGCGGTACCACCAAACGTAGAAAAACTAATAGTTGACGCGAGAAAATAATTAATATACTATACAAAACAATATGCCAATAACACAATCAGCCAAAAAAGCTCTTAGAGCAGGAGAAAAAAAGAAAGTTTTTAACTTGAGACGTAAGAAAAAAGTTGAAGATGCAGTTAAATCTGTTAAACGCCTTGTAAAAGAGGGTAAAACTAAAGAAGCTAATGCTTTATTGCCAGAAGCATACTCTGCGTTAGACAAAGCAGCTAAAGGTAATACTATCAAAGCCAATACAGCAGCGAGAAAGAAATCAAGACTTAATGCTATGGTGAAGAAGGCTACGCTGAAGTAATATTCTAAACCTAAACAATAAAAATACACATCCTGGTTGGGGATGTGTATTTTTTTGAGAAGGTTTTTACTTCCCAACAAAGTTTCCCGCTGCTGTCATAATAGTATCCTTGATCTCAAGTGGTTTAGGGACATCATCAAATAAGAACCTTTGTGTAGCTCCAGCTGTCTGTATTTCCACATCTCCAAAGTTTAAGTATGACTGAACAAAACCATCAGTATGTACCGAAGTATCTTCAATAGATGTTAAATGTAACTCAGAAACTTTTCTTCTAAAAAGTGCGAGTTGAGATATGTCCAATATTCTCTCGTCTGTAACTATCCAACTATCAAGTGCGTACATTGTTAGTTTATAAAAAACATAAAACCATATTGTCATAAGATATATAACCCAGGTTAAAGTAAAGATTGAAGAAAGATTGTATTGTATAAGTATTTTCGCACCTAAAACTACAAGTAGAAGTGGTAGTATGCTTGCAAAAAGTCCAATTACAATGGTACTTAGAAGCACAAACCAATGACGTCTTGTAAAAACTAGTATTTTTTCATTTGGTTTTTTACCATCAAAATTCATCTCTGAGTGAGATAGAAAATCAAATAAATTTCTACTTTGTGTTTTTATTTCAACATTAGCTATGTCGATAGTTTCTTTTATTATATTCATAGTTTTATCTTATTGCTATAAGGAGCATTATACTTAATATGGTTAAAAAAACTGATCCAAATATCATTATAAAAGCAATCCGCCGAGGATATGTTCCAATTCCAAAACGTATTAAGTGATAGGAGAGAAGGAATATTCCGGTCCAGTAACCGAATAGAAATAATCCGGTTATTATTGCAATAGAGTTGGATAGGGTGGGCATGTTTGGATTATATCATATTTGGAATAAAAATAGCCCTAAGCGTGTTTATTGACAACTCTATATTTATTGATACTATTACCCTGTAAACCTTAAACCCCAAACTACCATGGCCACAAAAGATATTGTCTGGATGTCTATTATCCTCCTTGTTATCATTATTACTTCGGTTATTTCCTGGAAGGAAAAGAATAATGCTCGAAATTTTGTTTTGAACTCTAAAACCGCCCTGGAGGATTTACTTAACCAGGCAGAAGACTTACTTGATAAAAATCCTGAAGTTGCACCTCCATTTTTCGATGATTTTCATGAGATGTGGTGCGATCTTATAAATTTATTCCAAGGTGTCGATGAGAACACCTTTGATATTTGTTGGGTCACGAAGCAGAAAGAGGTGTTGATATTTAAACACTCGATAACTGCCAAGGTCGTCGAAATCAAAGAAGACATTCAGATAGTAATCGACGCAAAGTTCCATGTGCCTTTGTTGTTAGAGCTACTGCCTCCATTGCTTTCAGAAGTTCGTAAAAAGATTTCTGAAGGAAAACTTTCCGAGGACAAAGCGAAGCCTTATCTTGATCGAGCACACGGTTGGTTTTCTGAAGCGTGTGCAGTGATGCGTCAAAGTCAGGATCATTCATTGATATGGGGTATGCTCAGAAGCGCAAACGAAGAACTTGGTTTGGCTGATTCTTTCGAGGTGTAAACCTTTTCAAAGCTCTCGATGATCCTAGTGGTTGTCGAGAGTAATTTTTTGTTATACTAATATAATGAATAAAAAATTTGATACATTAAAAATAACCTTTGCTATTTTAGTGTCAATATATTTTTTCTACTATGCATCAACTTCAACTGAGTGGCACTTTATTGATAGTATTAATCTTATCTTTCATGAAGCGGGACATACCCTTACTTTTTTCTTTGGACAATTTATTAGTATTGCTAGTGGATCTTTATTTCAAATCTTGATTCCTGTTGTGTGTTGTTTGTATTTCTACAAAGAACAACAATATTATTCTACATCCTTACTATTATTTTGGGTTGGTCAAAATCTTATTAACGTATCAGTGTACGTTGGAGATTCTATAAATATGCAGTTACCATTATTGGGAGGGGAAAGTGCAATTCATGATTGGAATTATTTATTATCAGAGATGGGTATTTTGAAATATGCACCTGGCGTGGCGGATATGATTTATTTAAGTGGAGTTTTGGTGATGGTGATGGGGTTGTATTATTCTATTACATTTTCAAAAAACTATAAAAAATAATTTTATATATAATACCCAAACTATTTTCTAGATTCTTTAATCTTAAAAACAATGTTTTTAGCGTTGCTCAGTATTGAACTTGCGAATCGTGTCAAATCGGCTGGTCCGGAGTCAGAACTATTAAATCCTTTGTATGATCCATCCAACATATAAATAGTGCTATCAATACTACTATCGTTATTACGATCTCCGTTCTTTAATACCGGTCCAACATTTTTAAGTAAGGGGTATAACTCATTAACTTTTAATTTTAATTTGTTGGTTACTTCTGCTCTAATTGCTGGAGATGTGGCTCTATCTACTCTAAAACCAAATCCTTTAACTTCAGTTTCGAATTCGTCTATCATACCAAGAATTTTTTCAGAATCTGATTCAAAAGATTCTGTAGATTCATTTACGGTACCAAGTTGGTTCTTTAATTCTATAATTCTATTTTGATCGTTTAATGCAGCTTCGCTATTAGAAATAGTTTTTTCAGTTGAAACGGGTATATTATTACTTGTTTGATTTACCTCTTGTCTTGAACGTAATTCTTTTTCAACAGATTCCCTTATATCTGTTGGTAGAGAGTCAAGGAAGGCATTAATTTTATCCAGCGAATCTTTTACTTTGGTTTCATGATCTGTGTTAACTTCAAATTGGTTTGGTTTTATGTCTTCCATGAGTGATATTATATATTAATTAGAAATACTGCGCTATTACATAACCTTGTGATTATATAGAAAAACGCCCACATGGGCGTTTTTCTTACTGTGCTCCTGTTAGGAATCGACCTCTACGAGGTCAGTATACCTTTGTGGTTTTCTCGGACCAAAGGTCCTCAAAAACATCACAAAGCTTTTCGATTCCTAAAAACCCTTCGGATTTTTTAACTCGAACATATCGTAACAATCTGTGCTCCCGTTAGGAATCGAACCTAAATTTACAGTTCCGCAAACTATTGTCCTATCCATTGAACGACGAGAGCATTTAGACAATATACCTCAAATTGCTCTAAAAACCAAGATACTCTAACGCTTTTTGAAAGATTGACTCACTAATCCTTTCCTCAGGTAAGATTTTCACCAATTCCTCATGAATATCGTGGATTCTGTCATTTGTGGTATCTAAGGGTAAGGTTAAAACAAGCAGGGAATCCAATACACCATTGGTAGCAAACAATATTCTTGAATGTATGTGGTGCTCCCGATTATCTTCTATCCAAAATGAGCGTATGTCAGTAAATGACCAAAATTCTTGATTTACCCGAACACCTTTAGTATTTATTTCAAAACGAAGGATACGAGGCTCTTGAAAAGCGTGTATCAACAGCACTCCTGTGGCAACCAAAACAAGAACTCCGAAAGTTATATTCGAAAACATGAAAGAAATCAAGGTTATAGTTATAGAGATTATTGCTACTGACCATTTCCAATCCTTATCTTTTGGGAAATACAGGTGATTGTACTCTTCCCATACCATTGGTAGTTTACTCATGATATTATTATACTATGTTTACATTTATAATTACAGTATTTATTATTTTATACCTATTCAAAATAAATTCTCGCATCACTGATCTAGAAAATAAATTTAAAAACCCAAATCTCAATCAAAATCTCGCGCCTGTACCAGCACCAGTGATACCAAATATGGTTGCGCCTGTACCTCAGCATGAGATACAAATACCAGCACCTGTTGTATCTCATCAAGATAACTTTGCAACAAATTTGGCAAAATTTGGTATTGCAATTCTTGTGCTCGGCGTATTGTTTTTCTTAAACTACCTTGATAAACAAGGATTAATTGGTCCTGTGTTTAAATACGTTGCTGGATTATCTTTCGGTACTGTACTTCTAGGTGTTGGAGAATACTTGAGAAGTAGAAGTAAGGCCTATGTAAATATTCTTCGTGGTGCTGCATTTGTTATTTTCTACCTTACTTTATTTATTGGATACTTTGTATTTAAAATAGTTGCCTTGCCATTAACGTTAGGTTTAATAATCGCAGTCTTGGCGGTATCAATTATTATTTCATTACGTGAAAATGATGAGTTACCATTTACTATTGGAGCGCTGGGAGCATATCTGGTTTCTTTTTTAGTTAATTTAAATTTTGGAGGATTGAGTGAGGAAAATGTAATCGGAATCTTATCATATCTATGTATATTAAATATTGCAGTGTTGGTTGTTTCATTTAGAAAACAATGGATAAATGGTGCGGTGATTGGATTTATATTTACCTGGTGTATCTTTGGATCAACGTTATCAGCCGATATTGGTAAAGGGTTGTTATTTGCATTCTCTACAATATACGGACTTCAATATATGATCGTGTTCTTGCTGCAAGATTTTAAAAAGGATAAAATCACCCACAATACCGTATTTTTAACCGTTATGAATACAATTGTGTATTTGATGGTATTTTACAAATTGGTAGATAAAACATTCTGGTTTGACTATGTTGGGTTTTTGGTAGCTCTACTTGGAATATTCCACTTTATGGTGTATATGATGCTTCGGGTTGTGAATAAAACATCAGATGGTGTTATCACACTTACACACTTTGTTATTTCTATTTTACTTATTACTGTTGCAATACCATTACAATTTGACGGACCTTTGGTAACAATGATCTGGTTCTTTGAAGGTGTGGTATTGTCATTCCTATCTGTATTGCCAGACTTTAAAAATAAACCCATTATGTATGTTCTTGGTTTTGGATCTATTATTGCTGGTATTGCTCATATGATTATGTTTGGTGATTACAAGACGGTGTTAGAAACAGGTCAGATACTATTAAATCAATCATATATTGTATGGTTTGGAGTATTTGCCTTGATCAATCTTGTTGCCTATATCTGGTACAACACAGTGCAAGATTCACAAGATGTAAAATTCAAAACCGATATTGCTAAAGCTGCCTTCGCTTTGATCTTGGTTGGACAGGTGCTATTTGTCGCATTGACTTCTTTTGAAATAAATAATTATGGAAGATATAGGATAGATGTTGTAAACAAAGAGATTAACCAACAAGTACAATTAGATAGAAAATTATCTCCAGATAATTATGGATATGATACTACAAAATATGAAACAGAATATGCAGAAATATCTTCTATTGCAAAACAAACCACATTTATGCAAATAGTATTATTTATTCTTATGACAATAATATATTTTGTAATCGGTTTGGTGAAGAAAAACAAAGTTGTGAGAAATATGGGTATTGTAACTTTGGTGATTACATCGGTATTACTTGTTACTCTAACTTGGGAACTTGGAGCGGTATATAGAATTATCACATTTGTTGGTTTTGGTATCTTACTACTTATTGTTTCATATTTGTATATTTCTAAAAACAAGAGGATGGATATGCCACAGGCACTGATGTTGTTGTTGATGATCGGATTATTTGCAACGACAGTTGATGCAAAAGTAATAGATATAAAAAATTGGACCTCGGTTGCAACTCTAGGTCACTCACAGATCTCCGTGGGCAGTAGTACTGCGATCAATAATCAAAATCTCTATGTGTTGCCAATTAATAAAGATGTTATAAATTTATCAAAAAAAAATTATCTGAGTGATATACGTATAATAGATAAGGCTCATAATGAAATACCGTATATCTTGGTAAAATCAAATCAAAACACTCAAGACCTAAGAGAAAATAAAACTGATGTAAAGATTTTGGAAAATGGTGTGAGTCGTGATGGAAAAAGAATGTTGGTTATAGATACAACAAGAGAGGGGGTATTATATAATAACCTATATCTATCTCGTGATTTTAAATCACAAAACTTTAGAAAGAAAGTAAAAGTATATATCTCAGATAGTTTTTTAACCGTTAACAGTACATCGTGGATAGAGTTTGAACAAAGAAATGTAATATATAATTATACTGATGTAAATAATTTTATAGTTGAAAACTTAGATATAAATTTAGCTGGTGTATCTTCACGATATCTAAAAATAGAATTAGCTGATGATACAGAGTTTGATAAAAATATAAAAGTTAATAATCAAATCTCTATTATAGGGGCACAAGTTGAATATTTGAAAACAGAAGACAAAAATATTGGTTATAAAGTAAAAGATTATCTAGGTGGTAACTTTATTTTTGATAATGTATCAATTTACAAAGATGTGAAAGTTTTGGATAAGACGGAAAAAGAAGACAGGTCAGAAATAATATATGAAGGTGATATAGATGTTGTAGAGTTAACTATTCGAGTTGATGAAAGTGAAAAAAACTTTAATAGGAATGTGGTCATTCAAGGATCGAATGATGATATTAATTGGCCAACACTGGGAAACACTAATGTATACCGCATAGACTCACCAACGTATAAAGGTGAAAAACTGAACATTATAATACCTCCATCTACCTATAAAAAATTCAAAGTAATTATTCAAAATAATAATAATAAATCACTCGATGTACTAAAAACTGGAAAAATAAAGTTGCAAAATACAGGTCTGTTATTTAAAACTGAGGGTGTACCGGTTACAGATTTACAAATCATCGTTGGTAATAATACAGAAAATGCTCCTGTGTATGACATAAAAAGCATTATAGGGTTTTTCGAAGAAATAACTCCACAAATCATTCAGTATTCTGATTTGGTTAAAAACCCAGAATATGTGCCTACAAAATCAATAATTCCTTTTGGTGAGAGGAATAAAATCCTATTAAATATAGGACTATTGTTATTTATTGCAATCGTTGGTATATTTGGGTTTTTCTGGATGAAGAAAGATATCACACATCATGAGTAACATAGACTACGACATAATCATAATAGGGGGCGGGGCATCAGGAATGATGGCCGCTTCTTCTGTTGGTAAGAATAAAAAGGTTTTATTGATAGAGAAGAATAACATCTTAGGAAAAAAACTTTTGATTACAGGTGGTGGACGCTGTAATCTAACAAATGAAGAATATGATTTACGAAAGCTTTTGAAAAATTATAAGAAGGCTGAGCAATTTTTATATTCTGCTTTCACTCAATATGGGGTTAAGGATTCTTTAACATTTTTTAATACTCGAAGTATGCCAACTAAGGTAGAGAATGAAGGAAGGGTGTTTCCCGTATCTGATTCCGCACGTAGTGTTTATAATGTATTAGTTAAAGAAATTAAAAATAAAAATATAGAAGTACTTTCTGATGCTAAGGTGTTGGATGTTTTACATGACGCTAAACAAGTCACCGGGGTAGAGGTTGAAGTAAATAAAAAGAAAATAATCTATACTGCAAAAAAATATGTACTTGCAACAGGTGGAACATCTCATCCAGAGACAGGGTCAACAGGAGATGCATATGATTGGTTAAAAAATATGGGACATACGGTTCACACACCAAAACCTTCACTCGTTCCAGTAAAGAGTAATGATGCCTGGCTTAAAAAGTTACAGGGTATTGTTTTACAAAACGTGAAGATACATATATTCGCTGACGGTGAAAAGAAGAATTCTAAAAAAGGTAGGATTTTATTTACTCATTTTGGAATCTCCGGTCCAACTGTTTTAAATATGAGTAAGGAGATTAGTGATTATTTAAATCTAAACCAAAAAGTATATTTGAGTTTAGATTTATTGTCAGAATATGATCATGGCACACTCAATAAAACATTGACTGATTTGTTTCAAAATAATTCCAAGAAGAAAATTTCAAATATTTTAGGTGAAGTGATTAACAAAAATTTGATTTCAATCATTTTACAAAATGGAAAGATAGATGAAAGTATAACAGGGAACGCTGTAACCAAAGAAATGAGAATGGTATTGATAGAAAATATTAAAGGTTTGAAAATAAATATTCACGGTTTGTTAGATGAAAGTGAGGCGGTGATCGCTGATGGTGGGGTGGATATAAAGGAAATAGATTTTAAAACAATGAAATCAAAGATTATGGATAATCTTTGTATTATTGGAGATTTGTTAAATATTGATAGACCGTCAGGTGGGTATAGTTTGCAGCTGTGTTGGACGACAGGGTGTATTGCTGGGAGTGGTCAATAAAAAAATCCCGGAGTGCATACTGTGAGGTATGATCTGGGATTTTGGTGTGGTTGTGTTTTTAAATCGGAACATTAATCCTAATTTCACCTGTCTTGGTTTTTTGCTTTTTGCCTTTGATGTTTAGAATTGCTAGGGTTTTGTTGAAATGGTTTAATACCGATTGCGTAGGCTTTCTGGGTGGGGTGATTATGAACTCGACAGTATTCTTGCGTAAAATGATTCTTGTTTTCATTGGGGTTAGGGTTTGACCTATAAAAATTACCACAGAATATGATGCTTGTAAACCGACACTTAGGAATATTGTAATAAACCAATATGTATAAACGTATAATTTAGTATAAACTTATTCTTGTTGAGGTTCGTGTCCAGGGTATTAGTTTTTGTGGTAGAATATTTTTAAACCTATGTTCAAAAAAATATTTAAATTTCTCCTCAAAATCATGATCACTCTTATTGTTGTACTTATAATCTTTTTCGTCTCAATAAACATTTTCATAAAACCAACAAACGATCGAAATTGGAATGATGATCAAAAAATTTTACCGTCGGCTACTATAAAAGGAAATATTGTAGAAATAAAAAATATTAGAGATTTTCGCTATGCATCAACAACTTCGTACACACAATACTATTACGATAAAGAATATGATCTTAGTAAGATTAAAAGAGTGTGGTATATTGTAGAACCTTTTTCAGGAATACCTGGATCTGCACATACATTTTTAAGTTTTGAATTTGAAGATAATATTTTTATATCTGTCTCTGTTGAAATTAGAAAAGAAAAAGGAGAATCATTTCATCCGGTAAAAGGTTTGTTGAATCAATATGAAATAATGTATGTTTGGGCAGATGAAAAGGATGTTGTTGATCTACGTATTAATCATAGAAAGGATCAGGTGTTTTTGTATCCGATGAAGGCTGGTCCTGAGAAAACTAAAGAATTATTTTTGAGTATTATTGATAGAACGAATAAGCTATATACCGAGCCAGAATTTTACAATACACTATTCAATACTTGCACGACAAATATTGTGAAGCATGTGAATTTGATAAGTCCAAAAACAATACCGGCTATAGATACAAGTATTTTGTTTCCTGAAAATTCTGATTTGTTGGCCTACAATCTAGGGCTAATCGATACTGATTTACCTGTGGACCAAATAAGGGAAAAATTCAACATAAACAAGAAAGGGGAGATGTATAAAGGGTCTGATGATTTCTCGGTGAAAATTAGAGAGTAAGATGTTATGATGTTTGTATGGACATGCAAACAATAAAAATAATGATATATGTGGTTATTGGCGGTGCAATATTATTTACATTATTTAGAAAACTCGGCTCAATTAAAAGAAAATGTGCAGTGTGTGAAGCAGAAACTTCAGATTCCTATGTAGATTCTTCAGGAAAAATGTTTAATTTATGTAGAACCCATTTAACTGACAGGTGGAAAACTGATGTGGTATCATCAAGTAATACAATGGTTGTAATAGAACCTGATCTCGAGGATAAAAATCATGCCAGGGGGTACATGTATGCTGACATTGCTCAACTAGGTTTATGGCAATATGGAAAACCTGCCCAGGAGAATATATCTAAATATTTAGATCTTATAAAGGATAAATCCTGTGAAAAATGCGGTAATGCAGCCAGTGTGGCTTACCTTAAGAAAGAAGATTATGAGATACCTGTAATGGAAAAAATATCAGCTACTCCACAATATCTTTGTAAAAATTGTATGATAAAAAAAGTTGCGCCAATGATTGTTGGCTCACAGCACAGTTTTTATGAAGGGGTGTATGCACCTACGTCAGAGAATGGTGTTTATCATTCACAGGAGTTTTAAAATCTATACAAAATAAAATCCCACTTAAGGATTTTTTATTTTTAATAGTCATGCGGTTTAACTATACATCTTCCGAAGGCTATTTTTATTTCGATCATAAGTCGATGCTTTTTGCCTCATTGATGTCTTCGTTAAACATTCGATTGTGTTTCCTGGTCAACTACGCCGAGGGGGATGGTATTGGATCTGTCCTTTATCCAAATTATTGTATCTGTATATATACTTATTTAACAAATTCATATATCTACGTTATTGTTATAGTAATAATTAACAAATAATTTTTTCGATACTACAACATACTTATATATACGTAAGATGAAGTGCTATTTATTACAATAAATAGTAAAAGATGACTCGTCCTTTAGTTTAAGTTTAAAAATAAAGGTTTTGTAAGTTTTAAAAGACATAAACATATTTTAAAGACAGGTTGATTGGGGTTTGTTTACTATTTCTTTCTGTTGAGAAGAAAGGGAGAAAGGAAAATTATCCCGAAAATTATATACAGCAAAGGTTTAGATTCTTGTCCTGACCGGGCAAAGACAGCGCCTAAAAAGGATAAATATAAACCATTCTTCCCAGGTGTCTTTCATAGCGGTATTGTAGCATTTTTACCTAAACTCAGGACTTATATAACTATAAGACAAATTGTTGTATTCATCAGTTGGATACACACAGACACCCTGGTCGTGCCATAAGACAAATTCTTTAACTCCAGTATCAGGTGCAAAGCGGCTACATACAGTGCAAAGTGGTTCTCCTGATTTTGTTATATTATTTTCTTTATCAACTCTTGTAAAATATAAGGTTGAACCGTTTATCTTGTCTGGATTTCTTTTTGTGGCATCAAGTATTGCTCTCCATTCAGCATGCATGCAGCAAGTTTGATCATATCCAGGTTTTCCTTGTGTATTTTTTTCTTTGAGACAGTAGTTATGGTCCATGTTATCGAGTGGGGGACCATTGTATCCTTCACCGATTATGTTCCCATCTTTGACTATGATACTTCCACACTTTGCTTTAAGACACAGAGCTTTTTGTGCAACTTTGGCTGCTTCATGCATCCAGTTGATTGCATTGGTTTCTTCTTGGTTTTGGAAGTATTTCATATTTTGATTTTAGCATAAAAATAAAACAGGTTAGAGAGTTGGAGGCTCTCTAACCTGAGTGAAGTGTTGGCAGCTGCTATTTTCCGATCAACTCATCAACAGCTACTTGGATTTTTTTGGTGATATAGATTGAAACGTTAGGATCACCATCGTTAGCATGTCCAGGACCTGGTAGGTTGAGGAATTTTTCGTAGCGCAGGTATCTTCCTTGATATGCCACCTCTCCACCGCACCGGTTGATAATAGGTTGTCCGTATTCCGGATCATACACATCAGAAAATCCGAAGGCGGTCAGCAAATCTTCCAAAGAAAGCCAGATGGTTCCACTGCTGAAGGATTGGGTAGAATGATTGATTTTATAAGTTAAAAGCCAACCATCAGGTTCTCGGGCAAGTCCGGTGAGATCCTTTGTGATGGCGATTTCCACCGCACTTGAACCAAGGAGTAGTGTTTTCCGTACTGAGTTGGCGTCGTTGAACCCAATCCAATCGATTTTTGAGCCGTGGTGATGGAACCAGTCGGGAATACCCAACCCTCTTTGGAAGATCGGTTTAATTATTGGTGTTGTTTGTTTCATCAGTGTATCTTGTTGAAGTTTCTGTCTTTTGTACAATATATGAAAATTTGGTAGGTGTAAATAGGGATGATTGGGTCCTTATATTATGACCTTTGTGGTTACAGGACCAGTATATCTTTCGAATCTCACCCGCAAGCCGAACTGTCGGCTTGCTCTCCATCTAATGAAAAACAGATGTCTTTAAAAGACATCTGTTTTTCCTAGCGGAGGAGGTGAGATTCGAACTCACGGGACCCGTTAGAGCCCTCTTGTTTTCAAGACAAGCGCATTCGACCTCTCTGCCACTCCTCCAAGTGTGTACGTCGATATACCTTTATGATATTATCAGATTATCTATGAAATATCTAGGGCTAGACTATGGTCAAAAAAAGATTGGTATTGCGATAAGTGATGATAGGGCATCACTGGCTTTTCCAAGGGATATCATCATTAATGATATAAAGCATATAGAGTACATCCAACATCTCTGTGATCAGGAGGAAATCAAGGATATTGTTATTGGGAAATCAGTCGATTATGACAAAAGGGATAATTCTGTTGAAAAACATATAACAGCATTTATCAAAATTTTAAATGCAGATAAAAAATACATTATTCACCGCATTGATGAGCGTATGACCACCTCTCTCGTAAATGCAGAAACTCGATTTCATTTTCAAAAAAAACAAACTTCAAAGACATTTTCCAAAAATGCTAAAACAGTTCGCGAAAGTACAAAAAATGATGACTCTAAAGTTGCTGCATTGATTCTTCAAAATTTTCTCGATTCGAAGTCGAAAGTGTAGTATAATCACTACATGATTACATTTGACGAATTTAAAAAACTTGAAATGAAGGTGGGACAGATATTGTCAGCTACGCCAGTAGAAGGATCTGAAAAACTATTAAAGCTAGAAGTTGATTTTGGAGAGGATAAAACCAGAACAGTGGTGTCTGGTATAGCGGGACATGTTGAATTGGAAAATTTTATTGGTAGTCAAAAAGTTTTTGTTACAAACTTAGAGCCAAGAGCTATTATGGGCATAGAAAGTCAGGCTATGATTTTGGCAGGGAAGGATGGGCAAGGTTTGGCCCTGATAGAACCAACGAGAGATTTACCAATTGGCACATTACTATCATAATATCATTATATGAGTACTTTTTTTGATAAATTAAAAAAACACCTTCCTGTTCCAAAAATGATTAGATTTGATCATGCTGGGATTGATATTGGTATTGATCATATTAGGCATATAAACTTTAAAAGTAAAAATGGAAAGTTGTCGGTTGATAAATATGGGGTAGAGACTTTAACTAAATCAGTAGATAAAAAAAGTTTATTATCAGAAAATGTTGGTGTTATTTTATCCCTAAAAAAAATTCAAAAAGAATTCAAATGCAAATATGTCGAAGTTTCTTTGCCTGAAGAGTTGGCGTATATCTATACTCAAGAAGTGGATGATGGTGAGGTTTCTGTAATCAAAGGACAGATAGAATTTAAAATTGAAGAAAATGTTCCACTAAAGGCTGACGAAGCTATATTTGATTTTGTAACTGTTTTAACATTAAAAAATAATAGAAAATTAATATCAGTTTCAGTTGTTTCCAAAAAAGTCATAGAGGATTATACAGACACTTTTCAAAAATGTAACATGAAAGTTGTTTCATTTTTAATACAAAACCAAGCCTTGAGTAAATCCTTAATACAAACAAATGACAAAAACGCATATTGTATTGTGGCGATAGAAAAAAAATATATTGTTGTATCTATTGTTTCTTCTGGAATTGTTTTATATACCTCTACTATTAACAAAACATTATTTGATGATAATCTAAATCTTGAAAGAAAGGAAATCCTAGAAGAGGTGATAAAAGATATATATAGAATAATTGTATTCTGGCTTTCCTATATAGAAAATAATGATACGTACGGATTAGAGAAGATAAAATCTATTATTGTTAGTTCCACACACTCTAATATAATAGAGTCAGAGTTTATAAATATGATGATTAATAAACTGGCAATACAGATTGATAAGCCAAATGTATGGACAAATGCCTTTGATTTAAATAGGCAGATTCCGCCAATTAATAAAATTGATTCGTATCAATATGCTACAGCAATTGGCTTGGCATTACCAAGATTACTAAAATAAAAAATATGCTCTTCTTAATTACAAAAAAACAAAAAGATAAAATACTTGACGAATATCACGGAAATCTAATATATATCTTTACTATAAGTTTGGTTGTTTTATTTGTAATATTTTTGATTTCACTTTTTCCATCTTATTTAACAATGAGAGTGGATAGACAAATACTTACAGATAAAATAGCTCCTCTGCAACTTCGGATAGATTATTATAAAGCAGAAAGTGAAAAGAATAATACGGCAGGTATAAATGATGATATATCTATCCTAAGTTTAAATCCTAAAAAAGATACTGTTGCTATCTACAAAGAAATAAAAAATATTTATCAAGAGATTCCAAATCTTCAGATTACAAGTATAAGTGTAGATAGTTTGTCTAAAAAAGTTACCGTAATAGCAAATATTGATAATAAAAATACAGCCAACTTGCTGGTTGATAAATTAAATTCTACACGGTATAAAGGTGCTGATCTGCCATACTCAGTATTTAGTGAAAGTAAAAATTTTACATTTAGTCAAACATTAACTTATGAATAAAATCAATTTAAATTTTAATAAAAAAGCTATAAGTATTATCATATTGGTAATAGTTATTTCGGTGTTTGTATATCCTGTGTACTTTGTAAATAGTAAAATTAGAAATTATAAGACAGAGGTGTTGGGGGATTATACAAAATTGGCTGAATTACAAAGTGAGAAAAATGTGCTTGATATGTACAATAAGATTTTACTAAAAGGATCTAAGGAATCGATACAGATTAAAAAACATATTTTATCGAGTAATAGAAAAGAGGTGTTGGGTTTGATAAATGAATTGGAGAATTATACAAAAAAAGTAGGATTAACGGAAAACGGTATATCACCAATACAGTCTGTTGCTACACGTGAAAATGCGGCATTAACAAAATATAAGGCTGCAGATTTGGTTATTGATATGAAAGTTGTGGGTAGTGAAAAGAATATTGATAATTTTATAAATTTAATAAACAATATGCCGATGATTTCGTATATAGAAAAAGTGGACATTCGATTCGATGCTGTGAGTGGTAAAAATAATGCTACTATAATATTAGTAATGTATCAAAAAAATGAAGTTAAATAATAGTAAAAAACACAAAAAACAATTTAATCCAATATATCATTGGTACCTTCTACTTCTTGCTTTTTTTGTACTGACTTTGATTGTTATTTTATATAGTGTTTATAGTTTTTTCTACATTAAAAATGAAATAGTGTTGATCGACCTTGAGGCTCAAAATAGTGCCGAAAACTCAACTTCTACCGAGGTTTTGGAGAAATCCCGCACTAATTCTAAGTTTTTGAAAGATATTAATAATCTAAACAAAACTTTGGAAGAATTTGATAAAAAGGAAATAGAGTACAACAGGCTTATTAAAACAGCTACAGTGACTACTGTTTTGGCTACAACTACAGCGTCTACTACGGTTGCAACTTCAACGAACTAATGTTATATATTATATACTGCTCTTGTAGTTCAATGGATAGAACTGCGGACTTCTAAGCCGTTAATGTTGGTTCGATTCCAACCGAGAGCACCACAGGCACTTCTATTTTGCCAAGGCAAAATATGTCGCACAAAAAAATATTCGCTCATGCGAAAAAGACCGGAATAATCCCATCTCCTAGTGAGATGGGATTTTCCTCTGACTCAGACCTACTGGTCTTCTGTAAAGCCTTTTTCTTCTTCACTCGTGTTTAGTTAAGTGATAAAAACTTTTTGTGAATAAATGATTCTCCCTCTGTAATAAAAATGCTACAATACACGTATATTATGTATATGCGTAAAACTTTATTGTCTTTGATATTGCTTCTTTCTATGGGTACAGTTAGTATTGTATTTGCTGATACAATGAATATTGTAAATACACAGGTGTATAAAGATATAAAACTAAAAGCTCCTATTTACAAACAACAATATGCAAACAGTTGTGAAGCTGCTGCTTTGCGTATGGCATTGGCATTTAAAGGAGTTATGAAAAATGACGTGCAGATTTTGACAAAGTTTGGATACAATCCAACCTACAAAGATTGGGCCAACAATATTTGGGACGATCCTCAAAAACAATATGTTGGGTTTGTCGATGTGACTGGTAGGATAAAAGGTGGATATGGAGTGTATGGTCTTCCGGTTGTAAAAGCTATTGAGTCCTTTAAGTTAAATGCTGAATATGCAACAAGTACAGCGATAACACCAACTTTTATTGCACAAGCTGTTGATAATAAAAACCCAGTTATGATCTGGGGATATACATCATTCACTGAGGCCCCTTATACATGGCAAACACCTGAAGGCAACACTGTTAAGGCCTTTAAGGGTGAGCATGTACGCTTAGTTGTAGGTTTTAAGGGAACTATTGAAAAGCCTGTAGGTTTTTACATACACGATTCAGTTACAGGAAAGGCTTTTGAATACTGGACAACTGAACAGTTGGTAACACATATGAATAAAGTTCCAGGAGTGACCGATCAAGCTGTTATTGTAAAATAGTTTTTTAAAAGGGTATACTAGGGTTATGTTTTTAGAATTTATTGTGCTCGTGTTATCTTTGATGACAGGGTCAACAACAACCAATATACAAGTTAAACCCGAACCTGCTTCTGCTTCGGTGTTGTTTTTAGGTGATATGATGTTTGATAGGAGTGTGAGAGCAACTGCAAATAAGATTGGATATGAAAATATTTTTGGTCCAAGTACGACGACTATTGCTCAGTATGATGTAGCCGTTGCTAATCTTGAAGGACCGATAACTACATTTAAATCAAAAACCATATCATCAACAGGTTATCCTATATCAGGATTTCAATTTACATTTGATAATGCAGTCGCTTCAGCTTTAAAAAAATCAGGTGTAGATATTGTAAGTCTTGCTAATAATCACACTGATAATTTTGGACAACAAGGCATAGATCAAACTCGATCAATATTATCTAAAAATAATGTTATGTATTTTGGTAGTCCTAAAAATAATCCTGCGTATACTGCCACATCTACTTGTGTTAATGATATTTGTATTGGTGTGATAGGTTGGAATGAATTTGGATATGCTAATAATCAATTTATTATTGATAAAATAAAAGATATGAGATCTAAAGTTGACTACTTGGCTATATATCCACATTGGGGAATAGAGTATCAATTGACGCCAAGTAAGAATCAAATCAAGCTAGCGCACGAATGGATTGATGCAGGGGCTGATGTGATTATAGGTGCACATCCACACGTGATCCAGTCTGTGGAACAATATAAGGATAAATATATCTTTTACTCATTAGGTAATTTTATCTTTGATCAATATTTTTCTTTCAATACAACTCATGGTATTGGGGTTGAGGCAATTGTATATAAAGATAAAGTTGAATATAAGGTAATACCTTTTTCAAGTATTGGTCATAAGGTGAGTGTTCCGAGTGAGGCTAATAAAGATAAGTTGTTTAATATATTAAGGAAGGTGTCAGGAAGTATTATCGATAAAATGATTATCTGATATAGATAATTTTACAAAATTTGTTGACTTAGATAAATAGTATATTCCAATTTTGTAAAAAGTTGCACTTGTGTAATTTGAGAATATAATTGTCTGTAATGAATCCAAACATTAACAACCAAAAAGGAATAAAAGATGATATGTCAGTGAAGGAACTGGCTGTTTTGATGATGGAAGGTTTTGCCGTTGTTAATAAAAGGATAGATAAACTTGAGGGAAGACTCGATAGTTTAGAAAATAGATTTGATCATTTAGAATCTTACATGAAAGAAGGTTTTGAGGCTATTGATCAACGTTTTGATGATTTGGAAAATAGGTTTGGAAGATTTGAAACTCGCTTTAATAAATTTGAAAAAGAGGTAAGTAGGCACTTATCCATAATAGATAAAAATATGGTAAATCCATTTGAGTTTCAGGCACTGTCTTTGAAGGTTGAACAGCTGGGGTAGGGTGCTATCATTATCTATGAATATCAAGATAAAACGATAGCAGATGTTGATAGGTTGGTGGGTGTATAAATAAGAATCATACGTAAGGACCAGTATTTTTCTATCTCATTTCACCAAGGATCATTCGATAAAGAAAAATTTTTCACTTGTATTTTGGGTCCCTAACTCAAAGCTCACTCACAGAACTGCCACAGGGCAGTTCCTATTGCTAAAACTCTTTCAAGTCCCTCACAAAATTGCCATCAGGCAATTTTTATCGCTTATATTGTGCAAAATAAATAGAGCCCTTAAAAAAGGACCCTATTTATTTCACATTTTGCCTTGGCAAAATAGAAGTACACTTGTTGTGCGCGATGAGGGACTTGAACCCCCGACCTTCTCAGTGTAAATGAGTTGCTCTACCAACTGAGCTAATCGCGCTCTCACGTAAAAATAATATATCATATTCCGATTTGATATACAAATACAACTATAGTAATCTAATACTATGCGCAGGTGGCGAAACGGTAGACGCACTACCTTGAGGTGGTAGCGCCCGCAAGGGTGTGGGAGTTCAAATCTCCCCCCGCGCACATGAAAAATGTAGAATTAATACAAGACAAAAAGTATACCCTTGGTAAAAGGGCTTTCTGGTTCTTATTTTTTAAACATGGTTACAAACCTTTTCTCGTTTTATTGGCTTGTGGAACTATTGTATATTTTATAAACACAGCCAACTTCGAAAGCTGGCTTTCTACTGTAGATACTATTATTACGGTCGGTCTTTTAAATCTTTGGATTATATCTTTGATTCTATCTATATTATTTTTAATATTTGTTTCAACATTTGAACGATATATTCAGCATAAATTTTTATTAGGAGAGCATTCATTTCATGTTCGAAGGGGAATATTTATGGTGAAAGAAAAAGTTATTCCATATAGACATATTCAAAATGTAGACATTGATAGACCATATCACTACAGACTGCTTGGTTTATCAAAGTTAAATATTACAACTGCCCGACTCGACAACTTTGAAGATGAGAAGACAAATCTTATCCCTTTGATCGACAAACACCTTGCTAAAAAGTTATCAGATTTTTTAATTAAACAAGGTGTTATGAGTCATAAAGGTTATGCTGTAACAGTAGATCAAACTCCAAACACTGCTGTTATTATTGAGGAAATAAATCAAGAATAATATATGTCATTATTTTTAGTCCAATTATCAATATATGTTACCAATACCTTTGCACCAGAGGTGTTGATATTATTTTGTGTTTTTATGTTAACTTTGTCAGTTTTATATTTTAATATTAAAGAAATAAAATATAAAGAAGTTCTCAGTGTAAATTGCCCTAACAATGTAAAAGGGGTAGTCATAGTTTCTACAGCAGTTTTTATTGCTACAATTTTAGCAACATCATTTAAATATATTTTTAAGATTGAAAGACCTGAAAATATGTTGGTCTTAGAATACGGGTATGGCTTTCCATCAACTCATACTGCCTTAATTTTTGCACTCTGCTCAGCCTCTATATTTATATTGTTTAAATACTTTGAAAATAACAGCAGGAGATATTTAAATTATCTTCACTCTGCTTTATTTATTTCTGTTGCACTACTTGTGGCATCTACTCGTCTAATATTACAGGTGCACAGACCAGTGGATGTGGTAGCGGGGGTTATAGTTGGTTTAGCATCTACTTACGCAGCGATTAAAATATATTATACTATAACTAAATATGTCGATTTTAAAATTTTTAAATAGTATAAAATATGCGTGGTATGGAATAAAACAGGTCTTCTTGGAAGAACAGAATTTTCAAATACAATCATTCTGTGGGATTGTGGTTATATTGTTATCTATATTTAAATTTCATTTTAATTACATTGAACTGTGCTTAACATTTATTTGTATTGCACTGGTACTTGCAACAGAGATTGTAAATACGGCTATTGAAAACACGTGGGATCATTTAGAGCCAAATCATCATCCTGTAGTAAAGGCAGTGAAAGATATGATGGCTGCAGCGGTTATGGTGGTTTCGGTTTTTTCTGCTATAGTGTGGTTATTACTCATTGTTAATCGTTATTAATTCTCTTATGGAAACTCTTTTATTAAAATCTAAACCTATCTTAGATTTTTTTCACCTACATCATAAGATGACTGGTATATCTATTAAAGCTCGCCTCGATATTTTTTTAATCGGTAGTGATTTATCATCTGGAATCTATGTAAACAAGAAAAAAGAATTAGCTGATACATTAGGAATCGAAACTGTTATTCATACATATCAAGACGATGCTGAGCAAGAGTTTTTAAAATCAGAAATAAAAAATATCTCAGATGATCCAAATGTGAATGGAATAATAATTCAACTTCCTATCCAGAAAGAATTAAACGTTCGTGAACTTTACAATCAAATTGATCCACAGAAAGATATTGAATCTTTGTCAGACACAAATGTTTCAAAAAGAGAGTATGGTGAGAAAACATATTTACCAGCAACTGCTCGTGCGGTACAAAGTCTTTTTGATTTTTATCAAATAGAAATAGAAGGGCTCCACATTGTGATGATTGGTAATTCGGATATTGTAGGAAAACCCATCGCAAACATGTGTCTCGAGAAAAAAGCCACAGTGACCATCTGTCACGAATTTACAAAAGACTTACAAGGTATAACCAAGACTGCTGACATTGTAATAGTGGCTATCGGGAAACCAAAGTTCATTGATCAATCATATTTCAGACATGATAATACGCAGATTGTGATCGATATTGGCATAACTGATATTGGACTCGATGAAAAAACAGGTAAAAGGAAGGTCTCAGGGGATGTGGATTTTGAAAATGTGAAAGATAAAGTTTTGGCAATAACCCCAGTTCCAGGCGGGGTTGGTCCTCTGACTGTTTTAAGCCTTATTGAAAATCTCCTCGAATCGGTGGTACAATAGGTATATGAATAACATCCAACAAAACATTACAGAATTCGTTCAGGCGAATAACTTAAGAAGAAATTTAGCCACATTAATTTTGATTTTTATAGCCCTATTTTTAGTAGCTAAGACTGTGCTTACATACAAAGAAGCAGTTGGTTATGAAAACCCAAACAATATCAACTATATAAATGTAACTGGTAAGGCAGAAAAGTATATAGTTCCTGATACACTAACTTTTAATATTACAATCAACGAGGAAGGTAAAAATATATCTGAAGTAACTACAAAAGCAAAAGCGAAAGCAGAAAAAGCTATAGCAATTCTTGTTGCAAATGGTGTAGAGAAAGAAAATATAAAACTAGAAAATTACAATGTATCGGATAAATATGAAAATGTGTCACAGCCATGTGCATATCCAGATATTGCAACATCAATGAAAGTGAGTGTTGCATACCCATGTCCATCAAATCCTAGAATTGTGGGGCAGATATTAAATCAAATTATGGTTGTAAAAATTCGTGATATAGAGAAAAATGCTGATAATGAGAAGAGAACAAAGATTATAAGTGAATTATCGACAGAAAATATTAGAGCTGACGGCTTTAATTTCACAGTCTATGATATCGAGAGTGTTCAAAAGGAAATACGTGAGGAAGCTATAAAAAATGCTAAAGATGATGCCAAAAGATTAGCAAAAGCATTAGGTGTAAGGCTAGATGAATTATCATCATTCTCAGATAACGGTCAACCAGTCTATCCGATGTATGGAGGAACTGCATATGATAGTATGAGTGCAAAGGTTGAGAGGGCAGTAGCTCCGGTAGCTCCTGAACTTACTCCAGGTCAAGAGAAAATCACATCAAATGTAACATTGACATACTCAATCAAATAGGCTACTATAATTACATGTTTAAGGCGCTCCCAAAAGAGCGTTTTAAATTTGAAAAAATTTCAAAAATAATTAAAATCTAATATAATAAAAACATGTCTATCATATCGTACATCAAAGAAGTTGCATCTGAAAGTAGAAATATAAAATGGCCTACTCGTAAACAAGTGATCAGTTATACATTGATTGTTATTGTTCTTTCTCTTTTACTTGCAATATATGTTGGGGCACTAGACGCTGCGTTCGCAAGGCTATTATCAATATTACTTAACTAATATAATCTTATAAAAATTTATGGCAAAACAAATTGAAAAAGATCGAAACTGGTATGCGGTACAAACATATTCAGGATATGAAAATGCAGTTGTTCGTAATCTTAAACAACGTATTGAATCTCTTGGACTTGAAGATAAAATCTTTAATGTGCTTATCCCAACAAAAAAGGTGATCAAAATCAAATCTGGAAAGAGAATTGAGGAAGATGAAAAAATCTACCCAGGATACGTACTTGTAGAAATGATCGTGAATGATGAGACATGGTTCAACGTTCGTAATACTCCGAGAGTTACAGGGTTCGTAGGATCAGGAAATATTCCAGTTCCTGTGACAGATACTGAATTGGCTGACATATTTGCAAACATGAAGGGGGACAACCTGATACATAACCTTGACGTACGTGTTGATGAATACGTTTCAATCGTAGATGGTCCATTTAAGGACTCAGAAGGTAAGGTTTCAAAGATTGATCAAGAAAAAGGGAAGCTCACTGTACTCGTTTCTATGTTCGATCGCGAGATTCCAGTGGAACTCGACTTCTTGCAAGTAAAGAAAAAATAGGTTATTATCAATCACACAAACAAAACTAATATATATATGGCAAAAAAAGTAGTAAAAATAATAAAATTACAGATCGCAGCTGCAAAAGCAACACCTGCACCACCTATTGGTACAGCCCTTGGGCCGGCCGGTGTTAACATTGCTGATTTCGTAAAGAGGTTCAACGATGCAACACAAGCTCTTGTGGGAAGTACTGTTCCTGTTGTGATCAATGTATATGACGATAGATCTTTTGATTTTATCATGAAAACAGCTCCTGCAGCTGAGATGGTTAAAAAAGCTATTGGACTTGAAACAGGTTCAGGTACACCAAACTCTAAGAAAGCTGGTAAGATTACAAAGGCTCAAGTAGCTGAGATTGCTGCGAGAAAGATGGTGGACATGAATGCGTATAATCTAGAAGGGGCAATCAAAATGATTGAAGGTACATGTCGATCTCTAGGGGTTGAGGTTGTAAACTAAAGAAAATAAAGAAGCATCACTGAGAGGTGATGTTTTTTTGTTGTTCTTATACTATAATAATAGTCAGAATTATAATTATAAATAAAATTTATACAATCTTAATGTTTACAAAACATAATATTTTATCCATCTCAGTCCTTGCACTCTTCATTGTTTCTTCTTCACTCAAAGCATCAACTTATGAGCTGGCTGAAAATTTATCAGGACCATCAACGTACACTTTAACTGCAGTCAAGTCGGGTACAGGAACAGGGTTGATTAACGGTATTGATGCAGCGACTACTACATTTATGTTCGGAGAAACTTTCACCCTGACAGCTACTGCAAACCCAGGTTCAACTTTCACCGGTTGGTCAGGAGATTGCATTGGCACTGCCTCATGTCTTTTGGTTATGAGTGGGAATAAATCAATCACCACAACCTTTACGGCAAATAATGTTGTAACTCCTCCAGGTACAGCTGGCGGTGGAGGAGGTGCAAGTGGAGGTGGTAACACATCAGGTGGGGGCAGTAATACATCAGGTGCTACCAATACTGGCGGGTATACAAATCCCAACAATACAGGTCTTGGAATAAATACAAATCTGAATGTAACCCCAATTAAATACTCATTTGTTCAAACTCTGGGTGTGACACAGAAGAGTGATGATGTGATCAAACTTCAACAACTCTTAAATGCAAACGGCTACACTGTTGCTTTCAGCGGTATTGGTTCAAGAGGTCAAGAATCAAACTACTTTGGTCCAGCTACTCGAGCTGCTTTGATTAAATTCCAGACTGCAAAAAAAATCCCCACTACTGGCGTGCTCGACCTTGCAACTCGAACTGCGTTAAATGAATTTAATATGCCTATTACTCCAGAAGCTAATACACTAGTTAATGCAACAGGAGGGTATGCCTTTGTACGAAACTTAATGGTCAACTCTAGAGATTCTGATGTGATCAAATTACAACAAATTTTAAATGCTAAAGGTTATATTATTGCAACAAGAGGGGCAGGTTCTCCTGGACTTGAATCAAACTACTTTGGACCAGCTACTCGCGCAGCGCTGGCTCGATTTCAGAGAGATAACGGCATTAGTCCAGCTGCTGGTTTCTTGGGAGTAATAACTCGAGCAAAACTAAGTAAGTAATTATTCTTAAATTCAAAAAAAATAAATTATCTATAACACAGGTGATTTATTTTTTTATGTTATTATATAAATTATGAATATATACCTTATGTTAATTTCAATCCTAGAAGGTCTAACAGAATTTCTTCCTATATCTTCTACGGCCCATCTTATTATTTTCTCAAAGTTTACCAATGTTGATTTAACCGATATGTATATAAAGTTTTATTTACTCTTTATTCAGTTCGGAGCATTGCTTGCAGGTGCTTCGGTTTTTGCTAAGAAAATTTTTACAGATAAAAAATTATTTACAAATATAATTGTAAGTTTTATTCCAAGTGCTATTGTTGGATTTATTTTTTATAAAATGTTTAAGAAATTATTAGAAGGAAATATATTACTGATGGCTACTATGCTTATAGTGGGTGGTGTTATATTTATATATATAGAAAAAGTATTTCTAAAAAAGCAGGTAAACATACAGAAACAAAAAGATACACTGACCACGAAGGATGCTTTTGTTGTAGGACTTGCTCAAGCTGTTGCTATCATCCCTGGGGTTTCCAGATCGGGAGCTACTATTATCGCTGGTGTGTTTAGAAATATTAAAAAATCTGTGATCATTGAGTATACATTTATATTGGCATTACCAACGCTAGGTGCTGCAGTACTATATGATGCATATAAGTCGAGAGAGATTTTTTCTATGATATATGGATATGGTGAATTGATAACAGGGTTTGTTTTGGCTTTTGTGTCTGGATATGCAACATTGTTTATTTTGAGAAAATATTTGACTCGGATATCTTTGACTTTCTTTGGGTGGTATAGGATTGTGTTGGCGATTCTGATACTTTTGACATTGTATTAGAAAAAAAGTCAAGCAGTCATTAAAAATTCAAAAATGATACAATTACCAAAATGGCTACTAAAAAAGTATCAACTATTCAAATTAAAAAAGAACCCGTACAAGTTCTGAGACCATCTTGGGACGAATATTTTATGGAGCTTGTGGAAACAACAGGACATCGAGCAACTTGCAACAGAGGGAGATCGGGATGTGTGATTGTAAAAGATAAAAGAATTTTAACTACAGGGTATGTAGGATCTCCTATGGGGGCGAAACATTGTGATGAAGTTGGACATGAGATGCATAAAGTAACGCATGATGATGGTACAGAAACGATGCATTGCATCAGAACGATTCATGCAGAACAAAATGCATTGATACAAGCATCACGTGTTGGAGTATCACTTCAAGGTTCAACTTTATATTGTACAATGACACCATGTTATACCTGTGCGAAGTTAATTATTAACGCCGGTATTATTCGTGTTGTTGCAAAGCAAGATTATCAGTCAGCACTTCAAACAAAAAGAATTTTCAAAGAGACAAAGGTGAAGCTTGAGATACAAGATAAAAATATTACAAAATATTAATTTTTAAATATATGCAATTAAAATTTAAAAAAATTCATCCTAATGCAAAAATACCAAGTTATGCTTATACAGGGGATGCAGGTTTGGATTTATATATTCCAGAAGATTTACTTTTTAAAAAAAAAGAAAGAAAATCGATTGCTCTTGGAATAGCTATTGAGATACCTGAGGGATATGTAGGAATATTGTTTGATAAAAGTGGATTGTCACACAAACATGGTTTAAAAAGTTATGGTGGTATTATCGATTCTGGATATAGAGGAGAGGTTCATGTAGGTATGATGAATTTGTCAGATAAGGATTATGAATTTAAGGCAGGAGATAAGATTATACAGATACTAATCATGCCGGTTCTTCAGGCTCAGGTTGTTGAGTGTGAACAATTGTCAGAATCAGATCGAGGTGAGGGGGCATTTGGTAGTAGTGGAAATAAATAAAAATAAAACATATACATGACAAAATCAATACACATTGCAATAGAAGGAACGGACTGTTCAGGAAAAGCCACTCAGACACAAAAATTAAAAGAAAGATTTGTAGCTTCAGGTGCACCAACTGAAGTCTTTGCATTCCCAAGATACGGAGAGCCTGCATGTGTATTAGTTGAAAAATATTTGCATGGAGAATATGGTACTGCTGTTGAAGTTGGCCCATTTGCAGGTTCGATGTTTTATGCAGCTGATAGATATGATGCCTCATTTGCTATTAGAAAAAATCTGGACGCAGGAACAAACGTTATTTGTGATAGATTTACATCTTCAAACATGGGGCATCAAGCAGGGAAGATTGATGATCTAACTGAACGAGATGCATATCTTGAATGGTTGGATAATCTAGAGTTTAAACTTTTAAATATTCCAAGACCAGATAAAATAGTTTTTTTGTATGTACACCCTGAGATCAGTCAAAAACTTATGGCAGAGCGTGCTGATAAAGATTATTTGAAAGGAAAGAAAAAAGATATTCATGAAGCAGACATGGATCACTTAATGAAGGCATCAAATGCGTTTTTATATGTAGCGAAGAAATATAATTGGATTGTGATTGATTGTGCACCGGAGGGTGAGCTTTTGAGTATTGATACCATACATGAGATGGTGTGGAAAGGGGTGAATTCAAGAATGCGTAGTTGACTAATTTTATAGAGGTGGTATTTTGAGAGAGTGAGCACTACAAAAAATACAATATTTGATATTTCAAGCCCAGACGTTGCTGTGCAAAAGACCGTTTTTGATCAGCTTGTTGGATTGGACTTTTTACAGGCTAATCCTATTCGTACTAAGGATCATGTATATACGATGAATAGTTTTTTACACTACGGCCAAGGTCATCATTCTGTATTGAATGCCGCCAGTCAAGTTTTAAGTTCAACCAATCCGATTCATATAAGCTGTGGATTGTTTGCAGATTTCTTTGTGGAAATGGAAAATTCCGAACTTAAACACAAGCCCAATTCAGCGGCCGAGGCTGTTCGGGCTTTGAAAAGAGAAGTTCTAAGTTTGATCAGAATTGTTCATATCCATATCAAATCGGATTGCATTCACAATCTGACAAGAAGGATGGCATTGAATATATGGCATCAGAGCATCGATTATCGTAATCCAAATGAAAGGTGGTTGACGTTCGAGACTTTGGACATTGATTTGATCTCTAAGCAAATACTGCAGTACATACGGGAATCAGAAGTACCTGCCTAATTTACATTTCACCAAAGCTGGTCCCACCCCGGGACCGGCTTTTTTTACTACCCCAATTCTGATATAGTGAACTATATGTTACCCATCGCCTTGCAGATAAAAACCCACTGTATTTCATTCCTTAAAACGAACGATATGACAGACGAAGATATACAAAAAATAAAATTTACAGTCGATATAAATAAAGATATTGATAGGGGGGATCTCTATACTAACTTTGCTTTAGTGGCTTCAAAAACGTTCAATCAGAACCCTATTGTGATTGCTATCAATCTGGCAGAATATTTACATCAACAACTCGATAAAAATATTTTCAAAAAAGTAGAGGCGGCTGATTCTTATGTAAATTTTTATTTAGTTGATGATTTTCAAACATCGATAGGGAAAATAAACCATCCAGAATTTACTGGAAAAAAAATAGCTTACGAATATACTGATCCAAACCCAATGAAAGAATTTCATATTGGGCATCTTATGTCGAACACTATAGGAGAAGCCGTCTCTCGTCTAGGGGAAATTGCCGGTGCGGAAATAAAAAGATATTCATATCAAGGAGACACAGGTCGTCACTTGGCAATTACTATGTGGGGACTTCGTTATATGAAAAATCCTTGGCCTGATGCGGAAGGTATGACTATAACTGATAAAGTAAAATTTTTAGGACAAGCCTATGTGATAGGAAATATAAAACTTGCTGAAGCAAAAGAGAAAGGTGAGGAAGAATACTCTCGTGTGATGACTGAGATAGAAATTATGAATCAAAAGATTTATGATCGGTCTGATGAAGATGTGAATACGTTATATGATCAAGGAAAAGAATGGTCTTTGCAAAAGTTTGAGCAATTGTATGAAGTGCTTGGAACAAAATTTGATCATTATTTTTTCGAAAGTCAGACAGCTCCTATTGGCCTAAAGATTGTTACGGATAATCTTAATGCAACTTCAAGTATATTTACCAAAGGTGAAAATGATGCAATTATATTTGTAGGTGAAGCTTATGGTTTACATACTCGTGTGTTTATAAACGCCAAAGGAATTCCAACTTATGAAACAAAAGAGATGGGTCTGGCTCAGATGAAATATGATTTGTGGAACTTTGATCGGAGTATTGTCCTAACTGCCAATGAGCAAAATGAAGTGTTTAAAGTAACAAATAAGACAATCACTCTTTTGATGCCGGAGATTGGTTCAAAGATGGAACATTTGGGACACGGTATGATGAGTTTTGTTGGAGTGAAAATGAGTTCACGAACAGGAAAGATCTTAGCAGGAGATGAGTTGCTGGAAGATATGATGGCGAGCTCATATGAGAAAATGGCAGAGCGTGATATGACAGAAGAAGAAAAACAAGATGTGTCAAAAGACATTGCAGTTGCAGCGATCAAGTTTTCTATACTCAAACAAAACTTTAGAAAAAACATTATTTTTGATAAAGAGAAAGCATTGTCATTGGAAGGAGATTCAGGTCCGTATATACAATATGCAATTGTGCGTATTAATTCTATTGAGAAAAAAACAGAAGGATTGTCTGTTTCTGTCGTGAAAAATGAAATGTCTCCTGAGGCAGAAAATCTACGGCGAACATTGTGGAGATTTAATCATATGTGTTACAAAGCGATTGATGAATTTGCCCCACAATATATCGCACAGTATCTTATTGATCTGGCTTCAAGGTTCAATACTTTTTACAACAAGAATAAAATTATAGAGGATGAGAAGGTAAGTAAAGAATTATTGGATCTGTGTGTAAAAACTAGAGATATATTGACACAAGGGTTGACAACACTTGGGATACGGGTGGTTTCGAAGATGTAAACGGACATAGAGTGTACGAGTGTCAATTTGCTTTTTTTAAATGCGGATGGTGATTAAGTAAATAATTTCACATAGTTTACTGTTTACTATAAACTATAAACTATTATTAAAATCTATATAAACACTGTCCTCAAATTATGAAAAAATACCCTATTCGCTGTTTCTTAAAAAATCAGAGTAGTTCCCAAGATGTAGGTTTTGTGCTTAAATAGAACTGTCTAACATTTAAAAATTATGAACATAGAAAAACATCTCCCGTATTGGCATAAAGGTAGGTATTATCCCAATCGCTTTGAAATAAAACCTGCACTTCATCTTGGGGGATGGCAACATCCTGATCAGCACGGCACCGTTTCAAGACCTAATGGTCATGAGATTATTCGCATACTAGAAGCTCGCTTCCTTCACCGTGTTATCGGTTTGGTAACTTTGATACATTATCAGAAATTCCCTAAAACACGTCCAGTCATTTTTCAAAATATTCACATGTGTGGCTGGCTTGATATAGTTCTTGGTTCACATAGTGACAGAATCTTTGTTCCAACCTTGACCCCTCAAAACAAGATTCATTGGATGGATCTCAACAGTGGATTCAATTGTTTGGACTTTATTCCACTTCGACGCGCTACTTGATTGGTCTACTATTTTTTTCGCCTACCTAGGTCACTGTTGACCTTGGAGGCGATTATTTTTTTACTCAATTTATGCTAAACTGCACTCATGACATCAATCGAAGACATTCGCGACCAACGAGTAGAAAAGGTAAAACTTATACAAGACAAAGGACTAGAAGCTTTTCCGGTTAAATCAAATATAAACACAACCAATGCGGAATTTACAGATTCTTTTAAAGATCTTTTGGATTCTCAAAAAGAGATAATTACAGGAGGAAGAATTATTTCAGTTCGTGGACAAGGAAAACTTGGTTTTGTTGATCTTATTGACGGTACATCTGAGAAAGTACAATGTTTTCTATCTTTAGAAAATTTGGGTGAGGAATGTATTACAGATTTTTTTGAATTAATTGATACAGGGGATTTTATAGAATTCACTGGAAATGCTTATGTGACAAAAAGAGAAACGAATGCACTTTCAGTGACTGGGTGGAGATTGTTATCAAAGAGTTTGAGGCCGATTCCAGATTCATTTTATGGAATAGAAGATGAAGATGAGAGATACAGAAAGCGATATCTGGATTTTATTTTAAATAAAGATAATCGAGATATGATGAAGAGACGAAGTATGTTCTGGAATACTATCCGTACATTTTTATTACAAAGAGATTATATTGAAGTAGAAACTCCTGTACTGGAGAATACTACTGGCGGGGCAGATGCTCGACCTTTTACAACTCATCACAATGCGCTTGATATGGATGTGTATTTGAGAATATCAGCAGGTGAACTATGGCAGAAGAGATTATTGATTGCAGGACTTCCTAAAACTTTTGAAATAGGACGTATTTTTAGAAATGAAGGAATGTCTGCTGAACATGCGCAAGACTATACTCAAGTAGAATTTTATGAGGCATACTCTGATTTTACAAAAGGTATGCAAATGACAAGAGAGTTATATATCAAGATTGGAAAAGAAGTTTACGGAAAAACAACTTTTGAAAATAAAGGACTTACATTTGATTTAAAAGATGAATGGTCAATATATGATTTCTCAAAAATTATTGAAGAAAAATATAATATCGATATTCACAATACAAATGTTGATGAAGTAGAAAAAGAATTAAAAAATAATGAAGTTGAGTATGATAAAAAAACTTTGTCTGTAGAAAGGGGAATAGACTTATTGTGGAAGAAGGTGAGAAAAACTTTAGCTGGTCCTGGGTTCCTTGTTGGTATTCCGGTATACCTTGAGCCGTTAGCTAAGAAATCAAAAACAGATGAGAGAGTAGTAGAAAGATTCCAGGTTATACTAGCTGGATCTGAAGTTGGAAAAGGATTTTCAGAATTGAACGATCCGATCGATCAAAGAGAGAGATTTATGGCACAACAAGCTTTGAGAGATGCTGGAGATGATGAGGCACAGATGGCTGATCTCGAATATGTGGAGGCGATGGAATACGGTATGCCACCAGCATTTGGTTTTGGTGTATCAGAAAGATTATTTTCATTTCTTGAGGGTAAATCAGTGAGAGAATGTCAGGCATTTCCATTGATGAGGAAGAGATAAAGAAAAGATAAAGATGTTAAGACACAGCATGAGTTTTTTGTCTTTGATATTATATCCTTCATGAAGCAAAACATAAAAATATTTGAAGACAATAACATACGAAGGGTGTATGATGAAAAATCAGAAAAGTGGTATTTTTCAGTAGTTGATATTATTGCAGTATTAGTTGATCAAAAAAATTTCAAACTTGCCCAAAATTATTGGAAAGTGCTTAAAAATCGTTTAAATAAAGAAGAAAGTCAGTTGGTTACAATTTGTAACCAACTGAAAATGCAGTCTTCAGATGGTAAATATTATCTAACAGACACTATGGATGTAGAATCTCTACTTCGACTTGTTCAATCCGTTCCATCACCCAAAGCCGAGCCTATCAAACTTTGGCTCGCCAAGGTTGGATATGAACGGATGCAAGAAACTGTAGATCCAGAAAGATCCATAAATCGTGCCCGCAAAAATTGGAAAAATGCAGGCATGGATGAAAAATGGATACAGCAACGCATGTTTAGTCAAGAGACTCGAAACAAGCTTACTGACTATTGGTCAAATAATGAAGTTAAAGAAGGAAAGGAATACGCCATTTTAACAAATATCATTCACAAAGAATGGTCAGACTTGTCTATAAAAGAACACAAAACAGCCAAAGGTCTCAAAACTCAAAACCTGAGAGATCATATGTCTGAAGCGGAACTCATTTTTACCGCGTTGGCCGAGATGTCGACAAGGCAGATTGCCGAGACTCTGGAATCAAAAGGGTTGGATCAAAAAGGTGGTAAAATATCAAAGCAAGCTCGGCTGTCTCTTGAAAAAAAGACGGGTAAAAGAGTCGTTACAAAAGGTAATCACTTGTTAAATAAATAATGTTATACTAATCTCATGTATATAATCATCATAATCATTTTCATACTTTTAATCTCAATTCGCCAAGTTAACCAATACGAAAAAGGATTAAAGTTCATGTTTGGTAAATTTCACAAAACAATGAATCCAGGATGGAGAATCGTTTTTCCTATCATCCAATCATATCAAAAGGTGGATCTTCGAACTAAGGCTGTTGATGTACCAGATCAAAATGCGATTACAAAAGATAACGTACCAGTAAACGTTAACGCTGTTATCTACTATAAAGTAGCTGACGCAGAGAAGGCTATTCTAGAGATCGAAAATTTTAGATATGCAGTTTTACAATATGCGCAAACAACTATGAGAAATGTGGTTGGTGAAGTTACTCTTGATGAACTGTTAGCATCTAGAGATAAAGTTGCTGATCGCATCGAAGCCCTTGTTGAAGAAGTATCTGCTTCATGGGGACTTGATGTATCGTCTGTTGAACTTAAAGATGTAAAGCTTCCTGAAAATATGGAAAGAACTATTGCAAAACAAGCTGAAGCTGAAAGAGAGAAAAGAGCCGTTATCATCACATCAGAAGGAGAGTTGGCTGCCTCACAAAATATGGCTGAGGCTGCAAAGACTTTATCGGCTGTTCCAGGAGCATTGCATTTAAGAACACTTCAATCGATCAACGATATATCATCTGATCAATCGAATACAGTAGTATTCGCAGTTCCTCTGGAAGTTATGCAGGCGTTCACTGGGTATATGAAAAAAGGACAACAAGAATAAATTCTAACAAAGCAAAAAATGCCCACTCTGGGCGGTTTTAACTTTATAAATCCCTCAAATAATGTATAATCCAATACATGAAAAGCCCAAATGAGCGTGAGTCAGCGATACTAAAATATTGGCAAGATAACGATATTTTCCAAAAAAGTCTTGATAAAAATAAAGATAAGGAGTCTTTTCGTTATTATGATGGACCTCCATATGCGACAGGTTTACCTCACTTTGGAAATGCTCTACCTTCAGCTATAAAAGATATGTATCCGAGATATAAGACTATGCAGGGCTTTAATGTACCTCGCTCTTGGGGATGGGACTGTCACGGTTTGCCTATCGAAAGTTTGGCCGAGAAGACTTTAGGTTTTAAAGGGAAAAAAGATATTGAAGAGTTTGGTGTTAAAAAGTTTAACGAAACAGCTCGAGATTCAGTATTTAAATTTCGTGATGACTGGAAGAAGATTATTCCAAAGCTCGGTCGTTGGGCTGATATGGATAATGACTATCGAACACTCGATGCATCATTTATGGAATCTAACATGTGGGCATTCAAAGAATTGCATAACAAAGGGTTGGTCTATGAAGGCTATAAGGTGATGCCATGGTGCCCACACTGTGAGACTGTGCTTTCGAATTATGAGGTGACTGAGGGATATAAAGAGATATCTGATTTGTCGGCGTATGCATATTTTAAAATAACAGAAGGTGAGTATAAAGATTCATCTATAATCGCTTGGACTACAACACCTTGGACACTTCCTGGAAATGTTGCCTTGGCAATCAATAAAGATTTTACATATCTACAAATAGATACAGGTTCTAAAAAAATAATTGTTTTAAAATCTTCACTTGAAAAAATAAACACATTCAAAAAAGAAGGTGAAGAATTTTCTGTTATTGAAGAAATAAAAGGGGATCAACTTCTTGGTTTGTCATATGAACCAATCTTTAACTATTTTCCAGATTTAAAAACTGACACTACTTGGAAAATATATCATGGAGATTTTGTAACTGATACGGATGGAACTGGTGTGGTACATATCGCTCCAGCATTTGGTGATGATGATATGAAAATGGCACAAAAGGAAAATTTGCCAGTTATCAAACATGTTACTTTGAATGGTGACTTTGCTCCGGAGGTTAGTGATTTTTCAGGTCAAGTAAAACCGTCAGACGACCATTCAAAAGCTGATATTGAAATTATAAAATATTTAGCTCACAACGGACATCTGTTTGCAAAAGAAAAATATATTCACACCTATCCTCATTGTTGGAGATGTAAAACACCACTTTTGAACTATGCAACCTCATCATGGTTTATAAAAACAACGGATGTGAAAGATAGAATGATAGAAATAAATAATTCTATCAACTGGTATCCAGATGAGATTGGTCACAAGAGACTTCATTCATGGTTAGAAAATAATCGTGATTGGGCTGTGTCACGTAGTCGATACTGGGGAACACCTTTACCTATTTGGAAATCACAAAATGAAGAATCAGAAAATAAATATATCTGTCTTGGTTCTGTTGATGAGATAAAAAACAAAACACGGAGAAATACGTATACTGCCATGAGACATGGTGAAGCTACTCACTTGATAGAAAATGTAATGAGTTCAGGTGAAGAATTTTCTAAGAAACATCATCTTACAGATAAAGGAAGAGAAGATGTTGTTTTAAGTGCAGAAAAGATGGTTTCAGAAAATAATATTCCTGATGTGATTTATTCGTCACCGATTGTCCGTACTCTTGAGACTGCAGAGATTGTAAAAAACATAATCAAAGAAAAAACAGGAAAAGATGTAGAGATAAAAATAGAACCGAGATTAATAGAGCAGCAGTATGGAGATCTAGACGGTCACGGTGATGATATATATGATACTTTTATGGCCAATAAATCGGAAGCCTTTTTGAAAGTGTTTCCAAATGGTGAAAGTTTGGCTGATGTAAAAAAACGTGTCGCTCAATTTCTATATGAAATAGACCTAGAAAATAAAGACCAAAATATTTTACTTGTAACACATGAAGGTTGTGTATATAACTCACAGCATGTGGTAAATGGTGATAATACTGAAACTATTATTAAAGCAAAGAAAGTATACTTAAAAACAAGTCCTGCACAATATATCAAATTAAACTTTGCTTTTATTCCACACAACGATATGTACGAATTGGATTTTCATCGACCGTATATTGATGAAGTAGAATTTACAGAAAACGGAGAGGTGTATAAAAGATTACCTGAAGTTTTAGATGTTTGGTATGATGCCGGATCGATGCCTTTTTCATCAGTTCACTATCCTTTTGAGTTTAATGATGCTGAACAAAAAGATTTTGTAAAAAATTTAACAGTAGATTTTGTAGCTGAGAGTTTAGATCAAACTCGCGGTTGGTTTTACTATATGTTATTTATGTCAGTTGCTTTGTTTGATAAATCACCATTTAAAAATGTGATAGTGAGTGGTATGGTACTTGCTGAGGATGGTAAAAAAATGTCTAAGAGTTTAGGAAATTATGCAGAATTGATGCCGGTAGTAGAGGAGTTTGGTGCAGACTCACTTCGATACTTTTTACTTTCATCTCCAGTAACTCGTGCTGAAGAGTATGCATTTTCACAAAAAATGTTAAATGAAATTAATAACAAATTCTTTAACAAAATTTCTAATGTAATTTCATTTTTGGAGATGTATGGTGTTAAAAATTTGTCTATTGATATAGATACAGATTTTTCAAATACAAATGAACTTGATGCTTGGATTGAAATAAAATTAAACACATTGATTAAAGATGTAACAGAAAACCTAGATAGTTATCAAACAGACAGGGCAGCAAAACCAATACTTGATTTCGTTGAAGAATTATCAACGTGGTATTTGAGACGTTGTCGTGATCGCTTTAAGGATACGGAGGCTGAGACTGTTACTAAGAATCTATTGATAGTTCTCATTACTCTATCAAAAGTTATTGCTCCATTTACACCGTTTATGGCAGAGGAGATATATTTATTTGTAAAAGATTTTGCAAACATAGATGGTATAACAGAATCTGTTCACTTAGAAGATTGGCCTGAAGTTAAAGAGATCAAAGATACTTCTGTATTAGAGAAAATGAATCAAACTCGCCTAGTTGTAGAACAAGGATTAGCACTCCGAAATAAAACTGGAATAAAAGTAAGACAACCTCTGGCATCTATCTCTGTACAAAAAGAAATGATAGAAAATATTTATTCAGACATCATCAAAGATGAGCTGAATGTAAAGAATGTTGTGGAAGGAATAGAGATTTCACTTGATACGAATATAACTGAAGACTTGCGAGTGGAAGGGGTGGTTCGTGACATCATCAGAGAAATACAATCAAAAAGAAAAGATCTAAATCTTGTACCAACTGACAAGATACATTTGACCATCAAAATAAAAGAAAATATTTTAGCTTTTGTTGATATGATCAAGTCATCTGTAAATTCAAACAAAGTAGAAATAGTAGAAGATGAAAACACAGAGATTATAGTTGAAAAAATGTAAGTATGGTTTATACAATATATGAGACGAACTGTATTATATTTGATCTGAAGAACATGCGTGAGGACGATATGCTTATAAAAGCATTTTCTGATAAATTTGGGGTAATACATATCATCGCGACAAGTTTTAGAAAATCCAACGCAAAGCTAAAAGGGAATATAAAGGCTTTCTCTGTTAATAAAATTGCCATTGTCCGAGGTAAGGAGTTTTTTCGATTAACTGATGTGCATCATATGTTCGCTTTTTCCGGATCAAAATCTTTGGTCCAGTTTTTAAAATTGGCTGAAGGTTTGTTTTTTAATGATGAGAGGGAATATTTTGATGAAATAAATACTAATATATATAATATGATAATTCATCTATGTAAGTTTATTATCTATATAGTTAAAAGTGATAAAGTGAATAAAAAGCATTTTTTGGATAGTGTGAATGTGTTTTTTACAGTATATATTAGAGGGTTACAAGGGTTTACAGGAAAGTTGAATGTTGATGAAATGGTAAATCTTGAAGGTGAACATTTGTGTATTTGGATTGACCGGGAAATAGCTAGTATACATGATTCAAATAAGAAAATGAATTTTTAATAAATCTTTGCACCAATCTCAACATAAGTTTATAATGATGTTATGAATAGCCTAAGGGATGATGACCTTAATAAAATAAATAAGTTGAGACAAAAGCTGTATTCGAGAACATTAACTGACAACGCTTCGAAACTTAATGCTTTGCATAAGCATGATTTAGATGTGCCCTCAGATTGGAATGAAAAAGTAAATGGAATTAAAGATACAGGCTTAGAAAAGTATGTAGAGCAAGAAGGTAAGAGGGAAACTGTGCTTGATTTTCTAAATAAAAAATTTGATACTGAAAAAGAGCACGGTGATTACTTGAGTAAACAAAGAGCTGATAGAATTGAAGGAAAACTTGAACAAACAACAGTGGCATTAAAATTAGCAGAGGCAGAACTTGAGGGTCGTGATAAGAATAGTTTATATCCAAATCTTAAAAAACCAGTTGAGACAAAAGCGAGAGATATTAGTGTGAACCCTGATTTTCAATCTGATTATCATCCTGATTTAAAAACAATTAAAATAGGTGAGACTGCTGATATGCAAGGGAAGAATGCACGGCCTCGTCAGAAAAAAAATAGATTTACTGTTGGTTTTGCCATATTTATGTTCATTTTCTTTTTCTTCGTTGGAGCAGGATTTTATACATATATTAACCTTATTAAAGGGACCAACACTATTTCAACTAATAAAATAGAAATAAAAGTTACAGGACCGGTGTCTGTTAAAAGTGGTGAGGTAAGTGATTTTATTGTTGATATAACAAATAATAATACAACGGAACTTATACTTTCAGATTTGGTAATTCAATATCCTGACGGATCAAAGTCCCCAGTAGACAGAAATCTAGATTTAACGAATGAGAGAATTTCCATTGGAACAATAAAACCAGGAGAAACAATTAGACAGAAAAACTCAGTTGTATTTTTTGGCGAACAAAATGTTAAAAAGAATATTCGGTATTCATATCAATTTAACATAAATGATTCAGCAACTATTTTTAAAACAGATAAAGATGTTGGTGTGTTTATGGCAGGAAGTCCGATAAATATTGTTGTAAGTAATGTGAAGGAGATTAATAATAATCAAGAGTTAATTTTCAACATAGATTTAAGTTCAAACAGTGAAGAAGTTTTAAAAAATATACAACTACGAGTTGAATATCCTTTTGGATACAAGTTACTAGAAGCAACTCCAAAGCCTCTGTCTGACAATAACACCTGGTCTTTTGACAGTATAAGTCCACTATCATCAACTACAATAAGATTGAAAGGTAAATTCATCGGAGAGGTTAATGTAGATAAAAATTTCCGGTTTACTTTAGGTGTTGAAGATGTAAAAACAAAGGAAATGTTGACTGTACTAACAACGCAAGATACGCAGGTTTCTATACGTAAACCTTTCGTTGTTACAAAATTATTACTTGATGGTGACAATTCGGATAATAAAGCTGTGACATATGATCAGAATATGAAAAATGATTTGGTGATTACCAACAATCTTCCGGATGCAATAACTGATGTAGTAGTTGAGGTTTTGCTCGGTGGTGTGTTGATAGACAGAAGAAGTATAGGTAGTAGTGATGGTTTTTATGATTCAAATCGAGATGTTATTTTTTGGGATAAATCTTTGAATACTGGACTTACAACTATTCCGCCAGGGGAAAGTCGAGAACTTAGTTTCAACATACGAACATTGGCAAGTACTGAAAGTTTAATACGAACATTAAGACGTTCAACATCTGACCTAACTATAAATGTGAAAGCTCAAAGATTAAGTGAGAATAGGGTTCCTGAAACTATTGTTGCGAGCACAAAGAAACAGTTAAGATTAAAAACGGATGCGGTCTTAAATTCAAACTTGGTTTACGATAAAGGTGTATATCCACCTGAGGTAAATAAAGAAGTTGTTTATAAGTATGTTGGGAATATTTCAAATACAGCTAACACACTCAAGGATGTAAACTTTACAGCTAAGTTACCACCCAATGCTACTTGGAAGGGTGTATATGGGCCAAATATCCCTCCTGCGTCTATAAAGTACAATCAGTCAACTCGAGAGCTTACTATTAGTTTGAGTGATGTGGAGGCTGGTGTAGGGATAGACAAGGCAATAATAGAGTTTTACTTTAAGATAGGATTTACGCCAACGTTGACTCAAACAGGGCAATCTCCGGTTACAATTATGAATCCAACACTAACAGCAACAGATAGTTTTACAGGGGAGAAGATGCAAGTACAGACCAATCCAATGACAGCACAAGTGACAACAGGTCAATATTCAGAGATCAGTGGAACAGTGAAATAATTATTATAGTGATGCAAAATAAAAAGACCTGAAAAATAAGGTCTTTTTATCATTACATTATCCTATTGAAATCTTTCGAGATCAAAAGCCTATCATTTCAAGACACTTGTCAGATAAAGAACTCGGTAATTACAATATTATCACAATTTATATTTTCTTCAAAATGTGTTAATCTATACTCCATATGGCTAAAGAGACAACCTTAGAAGATATTATTTCCCTATGTAAACGTCGTGGTTTTATATACCAAGGCTCTGATATATATGGAGGTCTTTCTGGTACATGGGATTACGGTCCGTTGGGGCTTATGATTAAAGATCAAGTGAAGAGAATTTGGTGGGAGAGATTTGTTGATAATAGAAGTGATATGTACGGGGTTGATGCAGCTATTCTTATGAATCCAAAAGTGTGGATTGCTTCAGGGCATGTTGGAGGATTTGCAGATCCATTGGTTGAAGATTTGAAAACTAAAAAAAGATACAGAGCAGATCATGTCTTAGAAGCTGCTGGATTTTCTGTATCTGGAAAATCATTAGCTGAGATGGATACGATGATTAAAGAAAATAAAGTTAAGTCAACAGATGGGAATGAGTTCGGGGAAGTAAGACAATTTAACATGATGTTCAAAACAAATATCGGTGCCATCGAGTCAGATGATAACGCTGTATATTTAAGACCTGAGACCGCTCAAGGCATGTTTGTAAATTTTAAAAATATACAAGATACATTTCATCCAAAACTTCCTTTTGGTATGGCACAGATTGGTAAAGCATTTAGAAATGAGATAGCTCCAAGAGATTTTGTTTTTAGAGTGAGGGAGTTTGAGCAAATGGAGATAGAATATTTTACAAATCCAAAAAATGCAGATGAAGTATTCACACATTTTCAAAAAGAAATAAATGAGTTTATTGTTGATGTGGGTCTCGATAAGGATAAACTACACGAACTAGAAATAGGGGATGAAGATAGGGCACACTATTCATCACGAACAATAGATTTCGAATATGATTTTCCAATAGGGAGAAAAGAATTGTTTGGTTTAGCTAATAGGACTGATTTTGATTTAAAAGCTCATTCAGAAGGATCAAAAGTGGATTTATCATATTTTGATGAAGAAACTAAAGAGAGATTTATTCCACACTGTATAGAGCCATCTTTTGGTTTGGATAGAACTATATTAGCTATTTTATCTACTGCTTACACAGTAGACACAATGGCCGATGAAGAGAGAATTGTTTTAAAACTCGCATCCTCAATAGCACCGTATCGAGTTGCCATTTTACCATTAGTAAAAAACAAAGAAGAATTGGTAAATAAGGCGAAGGAAGTTTTTGAAATGATGAAAACTATTGCATCAAAAAACGGAATAGCGAAATCAAAGATTGTATATGATGAAACACAAAGTATAGGAAAGAGATATCGAAGACAAGATGAGATCGGAACCCCTATTTGTTTGACAGTTGATTTTGATTCTCTTGAGAAAGGAACTGTGACTTTGAGAGATAGAGATAGTGGAAAGCAGGAGGTCGTAAGTATTGAGGATTTGGAAGGTATCTTCAACAACTAAAGGTGGTATAATCAAAGCTATGAAAGCCACCAAAATAAGCATCGACAATGCTAAGAAAGATAAATTATTTTACGTAGTTGCAAACGTTGTGATTTATCGAGAATCAGATAAAAAATGTCTTATTCTCAAGAGAGCTTCAACTGAAACGGCACATCCAAATAAATATGCTGTTCCAGGTGGTAAGTTGGAGTGGAACGATTTGCCTATGGATAAACCCACTCGTATGAATGGTGATATTTTTGATTATGAAAATGCGATTGGTGAATTATTAAAAAGAGAAGTCTTTGAAGAGTCTGGATTGACTATTAGCGATGATTTAATTTATATAAATAATGTAGCATTTATACGTCCAGACGAGACCCCTGTTATTTTAGTGAAATTTGCTGCTAAGTATGTGAGCGGCGATGTGGTTTTGGAGGAAGGTGCGTTTACAGATTATGCTTGGGTTGATGCAGAGGAAGTTATAAATTTTGATTGTATTGACGGGATAGCCGATGAGGTGAAGAAGACTATAGCTCTTTTCAACATTGCATAACCCCACGAAAAAACATACAATACAAGTATGAAAATCAGGGCACTGGATATCTTTAAAATTATTGTCGGCATCTTAGCCTTCCTGGCCTTGATCCAACTCAAATCTCTTATATTGTCGATACTTGTCGCGGTGATTGTTGCGTCATTTATCGAACCTTTAATCTTATTCTTTAAAAGAATGGGTATAAACAGAGGTTTTTCTGTTGTTATTTCCTATCTAATGTTGGTAGGAATATTTCTTGCATTCTTCTTTTTTGCCTTACCGCCTTTGTTTAAAGAATCTTTGACTGCCTTAAACTCTTTACCTGAATCTGTGAAGACATCAGATTTACTTAATCCAATACAGCAAGGTTTGTATAAAACAGCTAAAGGTATTTTCCCTGACATACCTTCAACAATATCACTGGAAGATTTAACCAGTTTGATTGCTGCATACTTTTCTGATTTTGCAGGAGGTATCTTCGACACGTTCAACAGATTCTTTGATAGTATCGTGAGTTTTATCTTAGTTTTGGTTTTATCGATATATCTGTCGATTGAGGAAAAAGGTGTCGCGAAATTTTTAAAACTTATTACCCCAAAAGAATATGAAAAATACGTGACGGATCTATGGGGTCGGGTACAAAAGAAAATAGGTTTATGGATGCAAGGTCAGTTGATACTTATGGGGATTGTGTTTTTAGTAGTACTTGTAAGTTTATCAGTCTTGAAAATATTCCTGGGAGATCAAATACAAAACATACTGTTGATTTCGCTGATTGCTGGATTTATGGAGCTGATTCCTGTGCTTGGAACTTTTGTTTCAACTATTGTGGCATTCTTGTTGAGTTCTATTAGCGGGGGATTTGGTGTAGCTTTGATTGTTTTGATTGTGTTTACTTTGATTCATCAAATAGAGTCCCATATCATCTACCCGGCTGTTATCAAGAAGATCATTGGAGTTCCACCAATGCTTGTTATTATTTCTTTGATTGCAGGTATTGAACTTGCTGGTTTTGTGGGTATTATCCTATCCATCCCTATATCCGTTTTGATTGTCGAATTCATAGACGATAGAGCCCGAAGAGGGGCATTAGAAGAGGAAAATGCATAAGTTTTGTGATATATTGTTGATATGCAAAAAAGAAAATTTTACGCAACAACCCCTATCTTTTACCCAAACGGAGATTTACATATAGGACAAGCTTACACATCGTCTATATGTGATTTTTTTGTTCGTATGGCAAAACTCGATAAGCGAGAAACATATTTCTTAACAGGGGCAGATGAGAACAGTCTGAAGATACAATCTAAGGCAGACGAATCAGGTCTTGGTATAATGGATTTCCTAGATATCCAAACTAAAAAGACTGAAGTGTTATTTAAAGAATTAGGGATCTCGTATGATCAATATATTAGAACAACAAATAAAGTGAGACATTACCCTGGCGTTATTGCATTGTGGAATAAACTTGTAGAAAAAGGTGATATCTATGAAGGCTATTATGAAGGCTATTATTGTGTTGGTTGTGAAAGTTTTAAAACTGAAAAGGATTTGGTTGACGGACTTTGTCCAGATCATGGAACAAAGCCTGAATTTATAAAAGAAAAAAATTATTTCTTTAGACTTGCAAAATACTCTGATCAGGTAAAGGAAATTTTACAAAACGATACAATAAAGATATTCCCGGAATCAAGAAAAAATGAAGTCTTAAATCTTATAGATAAAGATGTAACAGATTTGAGTTTTTCTCGACCCAACAAAGGGCAGGTAAATGTAATCCCTGTGCCAGGAGATGATACCCAAGGTGTGTACGTATGGGGCGATGCTCTGGTTAACTATATTTCTGCTTTGGGTTATGGGTCTCTTGGTGGGCAATTACCAGAAAGTTTGTACAATACATTCTGGAATAATGAGAATTCTCAAAGTGTACATGTTATAGGAAAAGACATTTTAAAGTTCCATGCCTTTATTTGGCCAGCTATGCTTTTGGCAGCAGAACTTCCTTTGCCTAAAGATATTTTAGTTCATGGGATGATGCAGTCAGGTGGTCGCAAGATGAGTAAAACTATTGGAAATGTTATCAGCCCAGTGGACATGATGAATAAAATCGGTCCCGAAGGTCTACGTTTTTACTTTGCAAATAATATTCCTATATTTACGGATGGTGAGATTACAGAGGATTTGATCATTAGTAATTACAATGCGTATCTATCAAATGGTCTTGGTAACCTTACAAATCGTCTTATAAAGATGATGATCTCATATGATGTGTCTGTGAATTTTGATAACATTGATAAAACTGATTTGTACAAAAAACTTGAGGAAAATCTAATCAAAACGTTAGAAGATTTTGATATCAATGATTATTCTCAATCCCTTTGGAAAGAGTTGTCTGCTATTGATGCTGAGATACAAACAAAGGAACCCTTTAAATTGTTTAAAACAAATCCTGATGAAGCTCGTAAAATTGTGGAAAATATGATGATTAATTTTTACACGATTATCCACTTCATCCAACCTATATTACCAAATACGGTATCAAGTATTATTCAACATGTTCAGGATAGACAGATGCCAGAAAACCCTTTATTTCCAAAGGTAGAAATAGAAAAATAAACTATATGACAGAAATAACAACAAAAAATCCATACGTTGATCTCCACTGTCATTTACAATTTGATGATTTTGCCGAAGATAGAGAAGCTATTATTCAAGAAATGAAAAATAATAATGTTGTAGGAATAAATGTTGGTGTGGATGAGAAAAGTTCACTTGATGGTATGGCTTTGGCTCAAAAAAATAAAGGTTTGTTGTGGTCAACGGTTGGTTTGCATCCGTTATATCCAGAGGGTATATATAACATCGAAGATTTATTAAAAGACGAAAAAATAAACTCTGATATATCTGGCATAGGGGAGTGTGGTTTGGATTATTTTAGAATAACAGGTGAAAATATTGATGAGTTTGATTTAGATAAGGTGAAGGATTTTCAAAAACAAATCTTTATCAACCAGATAAAAATGTCTATACAGTATGATAAACCACTTATGCTGCATGTTAGGGATTCCTACAGGAAAACTTTAGAAATTCTTAAGGAAAACTTTAAGGATGTTGTGAAAGAATATAAAGGTAATGTACATTTTTTTGCAGGTACTATTGATGAAGCTCAAGAGTTTCTTGATCTGGGTTTCAGTATATCTTTTACAGGAGTTGTGACTTTTGTTGAATCATATAAAGATTTGGTTAGATTTGTCCCTATAGAACGTATGTTTGCTGAAACAGATAGTCCATATGTGGCACCCAAGCCTTTTCGTGGCCAAAAGAACAACCCTAATCATGTTCGGGAGATATATAAAAAAATAGCCGAAATCAAGGAAATCGATATAAATGAGGTTATCGACATCTTTTATAACAATGCCAAAAAGCACTGGATTAAATAAGGATTATATGATAAAGTGTTCTTCATGACTGAAAATATAGAAAGCACAAAAGAAGGCTTCAAGGTATATGAATTAGGAATTCATCTCCTTCCGACCCTTTCTGAGGCTGATGTTCAAATAGAATTTTCAAAAATCAAGTCAAACATCGAGAAACTAGAAGGAGAGATAATCTCTGAATCAGTTCCTCAAATGTTTAATCTTGCATATGAGATTCCAAAAACAATCAAAGCTCAAAAGAAATGGTATGAAACTGCATATTTTGGCTGGGTTAAATTTGAATTAGAAGCAAGTAAATTAGCGACATTCGAAAAGTTTGTAAAAGAACTTGAGGATACACTAAGATATCTTATTGTTAAAACAGTAAGAGAAAATACACTTGTGGCTAAGGATATTTTACCTAACTACGATGATGAAGTTAACTCAAAGGAAGTTGATACATTAGTTGCAACTGAAGAAGTTGTGGCTGGTGTTGTTGAAGAGACTAGTTCAGAAACTGTAGAGAAATAGCAGTTAACTTCCTCGGTTCGGAAACAAAAGTGTAATCACTTTTGTTTCCCTCACCCTACGTCGTTAATAATATTTCTCATAGCTTTATTAGTATGTACGTGCGGCAACTTGTTAACTCAATAGCTATCAAGCATACAATTATAAACTAAATCAAAAAATAAAATTATGTACATAAACAAGGTAATATTATATGGAAATCTAACTAAAGATCCTGAATTAAAATCGCTTCCATCAGGAATGCATGTTAATTCATTTTCTCTAGCTACAAATAGATCAACAAAGGATGCATCAGGTGCAAAAAAAGACGTACCTGAGTATCACAACGTTGTAGCGTTCGGCAAAACAGCTGAAATAATACATCAATATGTTAAAAAGGGTAACCCGATATATATTGAAGGTAGAATACAAACGAGAAGTTGGGATGGTCAAGATGGAAAGAAAAACTACAGAACAGAAATTATCGTAGATAGTTTCCAATTTGGACCGAAGGGTGGAGCAGGGACTGGATCAGCTCCTTTCCAATCAAATGCACCTACAGCCTCATCGGCGTCAAATAATGATGGTGCTGATCAATCAGTGCCTGACGCAGGAGAAGTTCAATACCCAGATGAAGATATCAATCCAGAAGATATACCTTTTTAAGACCTAAAGTTATCATTAATAGTAATTACAATAAATTAAAATCATGTCAAAAAAGTGTTATTTCACAGAGCATAGTATCAAACATATTGACTATAAAGATACTGACTTGTTAAACAAATTTGTTAACAAATACGGTAGAATTATAGGAAGAAAGAGATCAGGTGTTACTGCTCAAAACCAAAGAAAATTAGCTTTAGCTATTAAAAGATCAAGATTTATGGCCTTAACTCCATACATCAATCTTGGGTAGGTGAACTTAAGCAAAAAACAGCGTAAACGAAAAAGTTTACGCTGTTTTTTGATGCGACTTTAGAAGCCTGCGTCTTTGAAGTATTGTAAATTTATGGTTTTTGTATATTATACTATACAAAAAAGTTAAGTTTATTGTATACTATACATTGCAATAATCTGTATTTTATGTATAATATCCTTATATATGAATAAAATATTTATAAAAAGGAATATATATGAGAAAATTAAAGCAAATATCTTTCAAAATAAGGTTATTTTGATATATGGTGCAAGACAAATAGGTAAAACCACACTTTTAAAGCATTTAAAAGAAGAATATGAAAATGTAAGATTTTTAAACGGGGATGAACCAAACGTTCAGGAAAACTTTTCTGATAAAAAAAATTCAAATGAATTGAAGCAATTTATAGGCGATACAAATCTTGTTTTTATAGACGAGGCTCAAAACATAGAAGGTTGTGCCAAATCAATAAAGTTAATTTATGACAATTATCCCGAAATACAAATCATAGCCACAGGATCATCAGCTTTTGATCTACAAAACATGATGCATGAGCCTTTAACCGGTAGGAATATTTCTTTATACATGAATCCACTTATGGTTTCAGAATATAAAGGATTTTTGGAACATGAAAGTGATATCTACACATATACTGATGATATGTTGATTTGGGGTATGTATCCAGAGATGAGACTTTTAAGTGGTGCCTCGAGAGAGGAAAGGTTGTTACAGTTAACTAACGATTATCTATTTAAAGATGTTCTAACATTGGACAATATACGTAAACCTGATTTAGTACAAAAAATACTTAAAATATTAGCAGATCAAGTTGGCTCAACTTTTTCTATAAACAGCATTGCTGATGATTTAAAAGTTTCTCGTAATACTATAGAAAAATACATAAAAATATTGGAACAGGCTTATATTATTTTCAGGTTACCTGCGTATTCTGGTAAGGAAAGAATAAAAGCCAGACTTATGGATAAGATATACTTTTGGGATAATGGTATAAGAAACGGAGTATTGGGTAGAACTATTAATATGGGTATTAGGCAAGATAAGGGTCAGTTGTTTGAAAATTTTATCATATCTGAGCTTATGAAGAAAAAAGTCTTATTTAAAAATTCAACTAATTATTTTTTTTGGAGAATGGATAACAGCAAAGAGATAGATATAATACAAGAAAATGCTGATGGAAGTATTCAGGGCTATGAATGTAAATATACTGTTGAAAATGTTAAAATTCCATCTGGCTCACCCGTAGATAGGGTTGAGGTTGTACATGGTAAGAATTATAGTAGTTTTTTGTAAAATGAATACAACCCCGATGCAGAGCATCGAGGTATCACATGGAACGAACGAAGTTCGTCCATGTACCAAGGCAGAGCCTTGGGGTATTGACCGTTAACTTCCTCG
>JAYUPL010000015.1:0-16433 GCA_043760135.1 Candidatus Parcubacteria bacterium
GTCAGACCTTGTTTTTTGTTGTCTATTTGAGCCATAGTATGTTGGATTGATTATTGATAAATACAGAAAATAGAAAACCGTGTTCGAAACACGTGTATGAATTGACTCTGTCGGGCAAATCTATTGTCTTCAACAGATTTAAACTTTTTTCATATAGCTGCAATTCTTTATTTTCAGAAGATGAAAGGATCAGCACATCTTGATCAACCGGTTGAATAAAATCTATACTCCCATAGCCTTTGTGTTTACTTACGTAATTCAAGATCGAGTTTTTGATTTCCAAAAAGAAAAGTTCAAAACTAGCCACTGTTCTACCAAGATAGGTATATGGTTCGAGGTAATACACACTTTTGCCATTACCAAGAGATAGAGGTGCATCATATGAATATGTAAGTTTGAAGTCTGTATCATATACAAAAAGTTCAGTATCAGATGCATTTGCAATAAATACCTTTCCTTGGTTTTCATATATCCCTGAAACCTGACCACCTATCTCTATCGAATGTGTTGGAAATTGGGCAATATTATTTTCATCAAGCGGTAACATGAATAATTCTCCCCCACTATTATTTTTCTCTGTGCCGACTAATAGGTTTTTGTTATATAGATACACTTTCTTAGGCAAAGCTCCTGAGGCATGTAGACTCTCAATTTTAATATCCCCCACTTGAGACAGTGAGTTGTTACCTGGATTTATTTTTAAAGTCTTTACATGACTATTAATACTGGTGTTTAAAGTATAGATAAAATTATCATGTAAGAGTACATCGTTTATTCCGGGACCAATATCTAAGGATTGAAATAGATTTAGATGTATTTGATTTGAGACTACAACAAAATCAAACAGAAAAATATCTTTCTCAGTGGTTGATGCTGAGTTCGTGGTGACAATCATTTTATTTTTTTGAAAAATATTTATACTCGTTATTGGTGTTGAAGTTGAAATATATGTATTCATATTTAAAGTTTGGATAATTGACAAATCACTACGACAATATGTATTTGAATAATTATAGTCTCCAAGCATATAAGGTTTAGTGTTTATGATTTTACTTTTAAACATGATTGTTGAAATAAAGTAAAATATGAATGAAAACATAATAGCCAGTATTGCCAGTGAAATAATTATTTCTATTAAGCTAAATCCTTTAATTTTAGACATATTATTGAAGTGATTGTGTTAATTGATACATTGGTAAAATAATCGAAATACAGATAATCAATACGATAATCCCAACCAAAATTATTAATAGTGGCTCTACCATTCTTTGAAATCGTTCAAAGGCGGTAAATAGGTTTTCTTTTATGTTTGTGTGGCAAATTCCAAACACCTCAGTAAAGGTGCCAGTTTTCTCTCCTGAGTCGATAATGGATTCCCAATCCTTAATTTTTTTGTACATATTTTTATCTAATAACTTTAATGACTGGGCACAGCTATTACCCTTATATACAGAAGCGTGTACTTTTTCAAATTGAAGCTTTAGATCTGTATCATTCACAGACTCCGAGGCAAACAACAAAGCTTGCGAAATAGTGATTCCAGATTCCATAGACATATGTATTACCTTCAGCCACTTTTCTATATGCCAGTAAAAATATATTTCTTTTACATAGACGATCTTAGACAGAAGGAGTTTTTTGAATCCGGTTATAGTTCGTAACAACAATTCATTTTTTCTAAAATACATAGAAAATACAGATAGGGCAAAAATAGAAATCAAATCAACATACCAGTACTGAATCAAATGCTCACTCAAAAACATAATAACTTTTGTAGTTATAGGCAGGGTTTTCAAATCTTTAAATAAGGGTGAGATCTTTGGGATAATCACAAGCAATATCAACAGCATCAAACAAGCAGTCATACACAAAACTAAGATGGGGTAAATAAAAGCATTTACCATTTTTTCCTTTTGTATCTGTTGATCTTTCAACAACTGACTCAAAGATAAAAAAGTACTTTCAATATTTCCTGTTTGTTCAGCAACTCTAATAAAAGATATTTCTGTTTTCGAAAAGTGTGTATTGAAATCGGTATCAGATAATACATCGGACAACTTTAAACCACTCTCGACCTCTTGGTGGATTTGCATTGTTTCTTGGCAATCACTTGCAATTTTAGTCGCACTGGATAGTGACTGCCCTGACTTCAAATAGTAAAAGTTTTTCTTGTACCAAAGTGATCTGTATTGTAAATTTTTAATTTTAATCATGAGTGTAGATCTATTGATATGCGATTAATCTCCTCCTCTGTTGTGACATGCCGACTATACATATCCAAACAAGCATCACGCAAAAGTGTGTGACCATTAGTGGTTAAATATTGCTCAATCTCATATGGAGTTTTTTTCTTATGAATCATATCTCGCATCTCGTTATCAACAGGTACGATTTCAAATATACCTTTTCGTTGACCGTACAACCCAATGTCATAATCAAATACCCTGATCAGTCTTTGGCTTAAAATCAGAGAAATAGACGAAGATAATAGATATGGTTCTATACCCATATCTATCAACCGAGGAATAATAGATGCAGCACTTGGGGCATGAACTGTGGTCAATACAAGATGTCCGGTTAAAGATGTTTGTATGGCGGCCAATGCAGTTTCTTTGTCTCGTATTTCACCTATCATGATGATGTCCGGATCTTGCCTCAAAATACCCTTAAGAGCCTCTTTGAAGCCAAAATCTTTATCGTTATTAACTTGGATTTGCCGTATACCTTTTATAGCTGACTCTACAGGATCTTCAATAGTTACTATATTTTTATTATGATTACTATGATTTAAATATTTTAAACTTGTATACAACGTACTCGTCTTTCCCGATCCTGTTGGACCAGCAACAATAATAAGCCCAGAACTTTTCTTTAAAGATTCTTTGAATATTTTTACCTGACTATCAGTCATACCAAGTTCAGTAAAGCTTTTATACTTTTCATTTTCAGGACGCAATAATCTCATCACACAATTTTCACCATAAAAAGTTGGTGCAATTGATACACGAATATCCACTCGTTCATTTGTAGCTTCTGATATAAAGTAAAATCTACCGTCCTGGGCTTTGTCATGAACATCAGATCTCAAGTTGGACAAGACTTTTATCTTACCAATACACAGGTCCAATAAATCACGATCAAAATATCCACTCTCATGAAGGTTACCGTTGATGCGCATTCGAATATTGACCTGACTTACGTGCGGGTCTATATGAATGTCTGATGCATTTAAACTAATAGCCTTCTCGATGAGAGAAGATATAAATATGTGTATGTCGTTTTGATATATGTTTTTTTCCACATAGAAATTAAAACATTTTGGTGTTCAAGAATATTTGAAGAAAAGATAAAGTTTTGTGGGAGATGGGATGAAGTTTTATTTTCTGTATTTTCTTTATATATAAATAGAAAATACCCCTTTGAGGATATTTTTTATTTATACACTCTGAAAGAGCATTATTTAAAACTAAATTTGACAGACTCAATATATTTGATAACATACATATAATATCTCTTGTAGATATAATGGGTTATCCCGATCGTCCAGACTAAACAAAAGGTCTGGATTTACATTTTATAGAATAACATATCTATTATTTTTAACTATTTAGAATATAAATATTTCTGAAAGTTAAAGAAAACAGATCTAATTTTATCAACACCACCTAATATCTTTTCCGCATCAGATATCGAATTATATTTTAAATCTAATAATTGAGGTAATTTTTCTTCATCTAGTTCTTCAACACCAACCTCTTGATATTTTGCTAGTACAAATTCTATAAATTCTTTTTCTTTTTCATTTAAATCTTCCAGAATATCATATTTACTATTTTGAATTCTTTCTATACGAGTTATAGGGGGTAGCGCATAAGATACATACATCAATACATCAAACAAATCACTGTTTTCAGCATCTATAACGCTTTGAATCATTTCAAGCTGCCCAACGTCGTAACCAGAACCATTTAATTTATCCAACAATGCTTTTCTGGTTTTTGGATTTGACCATATTTCTCGGAGCTGATTTTCATCTTTAAATAATTCTGGTAAAGCTCCATACAAATTATTTAAAAAATCTTGTATGGAAATAGGTTTACCATCTGCACTCCAAAAAGATGTTTGTATCATGTGCTGTATTTCCCTTTCTTTTCCATCACGAAGTTTTATCTTCAGCTTTTCTGATGGGTCTTGAGGAAATTCTTGTGTTGAGCTAGGTTCTTTTGGTTGTATAAAAGTTCTGGTTGTTTCTGATTCTACTTCTTCAGCAGTGTGATCTATTGGATCACCGTCCCATTCAGAATCGAGAAAATGGTGATACGCATCTACAAAGTCAATAATGGTGAAATATTCCTTACCATCAAAAAGCCTAGTACCTCGCCCGACTATTTGTTTAAATTCAATCATAGAATTAACAGGTCTCATCAAAACAATATTTCGTATGTTTCTTGCATCAACTCCTGTTGAAAGTTTTTGTGAGGTAGTTAAAATCGTAGGTATAGTTTTTTCATTATCCTGAAATTCTCGCAGGTACTGTTCACCAAGAAAACCATCGTTTGCGGTAACACGTTGACAATAATTTGGATCCTTACTTTCCTTGTTTTTATTTATCAGATCGCGAATAAGAAGAGCGTGACCTTGTGTTGCACAGAATACAATAGTCTTTTCATTTTGATTAATCTCTTTTAAGAATATTTTTACCCGAGCTTCTTCACGTTCAATTATTTTAATATTTCCTCTCGCAAAATCATCTTCTTTATAAACCTTTCCTTCTTCAACTTCACCTTCAATAATCATATCATCTGAGGTGTAGATATATTCATCTAGAGTTGTCTTAATTCTTTTTACTTTAAACGGGGTAAGGAAACCATCATTTATACCCTCCTTTAAAGAATATATATAAACTGGTTCTCCAAAATATTTATATGTGTCTGTATTATCTTTTCTTTTTGGTGTAGCAGTAAGACCTAGCTGAACAGCAGGAGAAAAATATTCTAGTATATTTCGCCAATTAGATTCATCATTTGCACCACCGCGATGACATTCATCTATAATAATAAAATCAAAATAGTCCGTTGGATAATCTCCATAATACGGGGTATTATTTGGACCACTCATAAAAGTTTGAAAAATAGCAAAGAAAATACTACCGTTCATTGGAACAGCACCACGTTTACGAATATCATTTGGAGTTATGCGAACTAATGCATCTTCAGGAAATGCACCAAATGCATTGAAAGCTTGATCTGCAAGTATATTTCTATCAGCCAAGAAAAGTATACGAGGACGTCTTTCGCCGTCTTTTGATAAATTCCATCTGCTTTGAAATAATTTCCATGCGATCTGAAAAGCAATAAATGTTTTTCCTGTACCTGTGGCAAGTGTAAGTAAGACTTTCTTTTTATTTTCTGCAACAGAATCCATAACTCGGTTAACTGCTATTTCTTGATAGTATCTTGCATTCTTACTTCCATTCACATCTTCAAAAGGAATATTATTAAATTTTTCTTTCCAAGCATTTTGATCTGAATATGTTTTATTCCATAATTCTTCAGGTGTAGGAAATCGAGATATTGATTCTTCAACACCCGTTTGCATTCCAATTTCATAAATCTCATGACCATTTGTAGAGTACGTATATGCAATCTGTAATTTACCTGCATATGTTTTTGCTTGAGCAACACCTTCTGTGTATTCAAGTGATTCTCTTTTTGCTTCTACTATAGCAAGTTTTCTATTTTTATATACAAGAACATAATCTGCTATTTCAGGTTTAGAGGCTATGCCACCCAGATTGATCTTTCCCAGAGAGATGCGAAATTCACGAAGAATTTTTGAGTCTTCGATAACACCCCATCCAGATTCTTTTAATTTAGGATCAATATATTCGGCTCTGGTTTCTGCTTCATTCATAATTTTAATATTTTACCATGGAAAATGATTTTTAGGAAGTTTTATATAATGTCGATATATTGCGGATAATTGTCTCTTATAAGCCTTTGCCATTCGGATGTTTCGTTGTGTCCTGATAAGTCGGTTTTTGAATAGACGAGTAAAATATGAACTGACTTTTCTTTAATATTCCAAGCAACAATAGTTCTATTTCCTGATGTCTTTGCTGATTCTTTTGTTCTATCAATTCTAAATTGTGTCTTTATAATCTTTATATCACCTGCGTCAATAATAATTTCAGCTTTTTCTGTATTGAGTAATGTGTCAATACGTTCAAGCTGACCTCTAATAGCAATTAAAGTTGTGTCCCAGTGGTTATTATATTTCTTACTAAACTTTTTTATAAAATGTCCCATTACAAAGTCTTCAATAATGACGGTATAGTTGCTCTGCATAGATCTTAATACACCTTATCAGGATCTTCTTGGGTAATTAATTCATATGGAATAACCTCATTATCTCTACATAAAAAATAAGGTAGTTGATTGTGTGTGAAGTTTACAATGTCTTTAGTCTTTTTATCTCTCCATTTATTTGCTATTTTCTTCATAAGCGAAAGCTCTTCTTTTGACAGAAAGTTTATTTGTTCATTTTTATTACTATCTGATTCCTTAATCAAATACATAGTTTTTTCATCATCAGTTTTTACTGTAATCTCAATCTTTCCATCCTGCTCCAGCTCTTCAATTGCACGAAAATAAGAATCCGGTACTGGACCGTATGTTATTTTACGATATTGCATACCACTCATACTTTCAGATTTTTCATAAAACCAAGCAAAATCTGCTAAATAAAGCATCTTGGCTAATTTAGTTTTTGTAACTTTTTCATCTTCAGATAAATTCATTCTCAGATATGAGAGTATCATCTGTTTGTATTTATCAAAGTTAGGGACCATGCCAGACAAAAAAGAATCAATATCAATACCAAAGAGTTTAGTTAATTCTTTGGCTTGTTCCAAGTTTAAAGATTGTTTTCCTGATTCTATAGCGGCGTAAGTAGGTCTAGATACACCAATAGCCAAAGCAACTTGCTCTTGACTTAGTTCTTTTTCTGTTCTTAGTTCTTTTATTTTTTGTGTATACTTGTTCATACGTCAAGTATACACAAAAGAAATAATGAAGTCAAGCAAAGATTGTAAAGAATACGAGAACTTATTGTAAATACCCATAAAATATGTATATAATATAAGGTATCAGCGTAGTCGGGCTGATGTATTATTAATCAATTTCTACAAATCATTCAAACAAATGGCCACATACTATCTTAAAAAAGATTTGAGTTATCAATATTATTGGATACTCAAATCAAGTAACGGAGAAACTGTCTGCAAAAGCAGTGAATCATACGATACAAAGCAAGGTGCTAAAAAATCAATTGAATGGAATCAAAGTAATGGAAAAACTACAGATGTAGTTGATCTAGCTTGAATCCACTTAAAGATTGACATAGCAATCAGAGATCTTCATTTCTTAAGTGAAGATTTTTGATTTTCTATAATTCCCCACCGAAGGCTTTGTGTAGGATAGATTTTTTAAGTTCCTCTATGGCTAAAAGTTTCTTTTTGTAGATAGATTCAAGTTTTTTTGTTTGTTCTGAGAGGAGGTCCAGTTTGTTAACGATTGATTTTTGATCTTCAGATGAAGGTAAGTAGAAACTATATGCAAATAAATGATCCCGATTCACTTTTGGCATTCCAGCACGTGCAGATCCTTTAATGGCATAATCCGTAAAAGCTTGAGATCGTAAAACAAAAAATAGAAAATCTTTAGTTATAATTTCCCTTTTGGGCACGAGTGGGTATATATCAGCACTGCATAACCCATTGAAACTTGGTCTAACTACTTTAATCAGATAGGGACGAATCTTACTGTATAGAACCATTGAGTTATCAAATAAGAACTTGCCCGAGATAAGTCTTTCTTCTTCTGATGTTTTAAGATCGACCAATTTTTCAGACCGTGTTTCAATGTTCCCAGCCCCAACATGAACAAGATCAAGGAATCCTTTTCTACGAGGGTCAACCAATTTTGACTCAATAACACAAACATCTTGAAGTGTTTTATTTTTCCAAGTTGTGTTTGGATTTATAAAAATTGATTCTAGATATATTTCAAAAAGATCTTTAGAGTTTTGTAGATTACTTTCTGTATTTTGCTTTACTTTTTCTAGTTTTTCGAAAACTGAGTCGAGGATTTTTACAATTCGGTTTTGTCCATCCAAGTCAGGGAGAAGAATTTCAATATTCTCAATAACAGGTAAGTTTAATGATGGATATTTATGATCTTGAATCAAATCTTGAGCCTTTATCATCTGTAAGAAATAAAAAAGAAAATTATTGTTTAATATTTTTTCATCAGTTTTAATTGTAGCTAAATGACTGGAAACATAACCATCAATATCCATAACGACCCTGTGATTTAAAAATGTTGAGGCACCACTTTTTGGTATAAGTATTGTACCTTTTTGAAATAATTTTAAACCTTTTATACCTTTCTCATTTAAACAATCTGAAGATTCAGATATGTGACCAATATGAGTACGTCCAATATCAGAAGTTCTAAAAAATGGGTACTTACCGCTAGTGAAAAAATCTTTCTTTTGTGGGGCAGAATTTCCAGCACCAACACTACAAATTTGACCCAGTTTTTTCGTTTGCCAGTTATTTTTCATATTTAATTTATATTAGGCATAAAACCTTTCATTTGTTTATATAACATAGAATCTTTGTCCATAATTTGTTTTTTTACAAAATCAGTAATTTCTAAATATTGAGGTATATTTTTTATGTCTTTACTTTTCAAAATTTTGAGCATTTCATTGAGATCATCCGTTTCATTTGTCGTCCAATCTAAATCAACTTCAATTATTATTTTTAAATCTTTACTGAGACAAGTCTTTAACTCTTCCCTTTTCTTATTCGCTTCAATATGAATCTTTTCTCTATTTTTTGCATTCAAAAAGTCATCTGACCGATATTTCTCTTTAACGCTTTTAATAATTTCTTTTTTTTGAGATTCATCATTATTTGTAAATAAATCTATGATTTCTTCTCTTAAAAACAAGCCTTCATAGATCGCTGTTGGTAGACTAAAAATCCCATTTTCTTCCTCATCGGAAACAGACTGATCATTTCTAAAATCTCTATCAACTAAACCAAAATAATCTTTATTGTAAATTTGACCAGAAGCCCTTAATGCTTTAACATACTTTATAACATCAAAACAGCTACCTGATGCGACTGGTATAACCGTGAAATCTGGATATAGATATCTATATAACTCATAATCCCTTGTTCCTGCCTTACTATTACCTTCACAAAAAAGGATCTTTTTTTTCTTTACTCCAATTATCCTAACGATTAAATCATTCGGAATATCAAAATTTTCAATTTTCTCAATGTTCCACTTTTTATCTCTATATTCAAAATCTTTTATCCAATATCTTTCAGAGTTGTTTTTATAATCAGCAAATTCTATGTTATGTGTCAGATAAATAAATTTTACACCTTGTTTTTCTTCCTCAATTAGATCCCATAATTCATTAAGTAAAGCTGAATTTAAATGAGATTCTGGCTCATCTACAATTATTAACTCTGCACTGTCATCAAGTATACATTTTGAAATAAGGTAGATTGCCGATCTTTCCCCGTCAGAAATATCATCCAACTCATAGTTATTTATTTTTAATTTCTGTTTATCTATTCTAAGAATATAGCCGCTAAAAACTTTAGAAAAGATATTGCTAACTTTCTCAAACTTTGATTCTGGCACATTTTCATCTTTTATTCCTGTATTTTTTACTTTTTCTCCAAAGTTAGTAAAAACAGACATATGATTACTAATTAAAGTCGTAATAACTTCATTGAAATCATCTATCATTTCATTATTACCTTGAGCACTATTATTAGTAAAACTACCTTTACCGTCAATTCTTCTTGTTTTTCCAATAGTTTTTAGACTTGAGTCCTCATCTATTATTGTGAATGTTTTTGGTATAAACAAATCTTTTTGAGATGGAATCCTTAGCCTTTTTTCTGGTAAATCATTTATTATTTTTCTACCAAAAGATGACTTACCTGAACCATTTGCACCTAAAATTATTATAGATCTGTTGTTTAGTAAATCTAATTCTACTTCATTATTTTCTATGTTAATATATTTTATTTTCATATCAGTCTAGATATCTCGTTCAAAATAATTAAGTTCTCTTTATCCAAGTTGTTAATTTCCTTCAGAATATTCTTCGGGTCACATAATATAATCTCACCACCTTTACTGGGATTCTTCACCGACAAATCAAACGTCTTCCCATCCACCTCACCCACATCCACGGACCACGAATTATCAGAACTTTCTTTCACCTGCTGCAGCTCAACAAACTCCGCCAAGTCCCTCTCATTCAAAGGATTTGTCTTCCCTAAATTCCTATCAAGATTCAACTGATAATACCAAATCTTCTTAGTCGGAGCCCCTTTTTCAAAAAATAACACAACTGTTTTTACACCAGCACCGGTAAATGCACCGCCAGGAAGATCAAGTATGGTGTGTAAATTACAACTGTCAGTTAGTAATTTTCTAAGCGAGGACGCATCACCATTTGATAAAAATGTATTCTTAATAACCACACCCGCCTTACCACCAGCTTTTAACATCTTTATAAAATGCTGAAGAAACAAAAATGCAGTCTCACCAGTCTTTATAGGAAAGTTCTGCTGCACCTCAGCACGCTCCTTACCTCCAAACGGTGGATTAGCCAAAACCACATCATACCTATCTTTCTCCTGAATATCAGCTAAATTTTCTCCAAGAGTATTTGTATGAATAATATTCGGTGCATCAATCCCGTGCAATATCATATTCATGATACCTATAATATATGCAAGTGACTTCTTCTCTTTTCCATAAAAAGTCTTCTTCTGAAGTATCTCCATCTCTTTTGTAGACAACGTCTTACTTTCCTTTAAATACTCAAAAGCCTCAACAAGAAATCCTGCAGACCCAACCGCGCCATCATATATCTTATCTCCTATCTTTGGACCAACAACTTTTACAATAGTTTTAATTAAAGGACGAGGAGTGTAATACTCACCACCATTTCTGCCCGCATTACCCATATTCTTAATCTTACCTTCATAAAGATGAGAAAGCTCATGCTTTTCTTCTTGAGATCTGAAATGCATTCCATCTACAATATTTAAAATCTCTCGCAATGCATATCCACTTTGAATTTTATTTTTTAATTCACTAAATATTTCACCAATCTTGTATTCAATAGTATCAGGACTTAATGCATCAGCTTTAAACTTCTTCAATGAAGGAAATAGTTTTTGATCAACAAAATCTTTTAAGTCATCACCAGTCAGGGCTTTATTATGATGAAGTTTACCGTCCTCATTTTTTGGACATGCCCAATTATTCCAACGATATTCTGTAGGTAAAATATATACATAATCCTTACCAGCCAAACTGGCTGCCAAAGCTCTATCTGTTTCTAAATCATCTAGATACTTCAAAAATAACACCCATGACGTCTGTTCAACATAATCAAGCTCACTTGAGGCACCGGCATCTTTATGTAAGATATCGTCTATATTTTTAAAGGCTTGTTCGAACATATTTTCTTCATTGTATCATATTTTACAATATCTCCATAAAATTACCCTACTACCCCCGCACCATCTCACTCAAAGTCCTCCCTCCCTCATCCTTCCAGGCCGTCCACCCATTAATAGACCTCCCCGTCGTAGTAGCAGCTGCTGCCGATGGGCTCTTAAAAAGCACATCCTTAGCGTACTCATACGACACTCCATCTCCTTTTTCAATAAACGTTCCATCTTCCAAAAATCTCTTCCTTGCGCCCATAGACCACCCTCCAAACGAGTCAGCTTCCCTTATGCGTGCAATTGACCCTTTTAATACATTCAGACTTCCGTCAGCGAGAATCTGAGCCCTTGCATCTGATCCTTCAGTTTTTAGGTAATATAACTTTGAATCGGTAATAGATTCCTCAATTTTATCAAATACCTCATACCCCATTGTTGTTAAAATGAACTGCATGTTTTCAAAATACTGCTCAACTGTTACTTTTTCAAATTCAGACAAACTATTTTCTTGAGGTTGAACCTTATTTTGCATTACCATACGATGTGCCTCATACGTCAAAGTTGTTGCTTTAAATTCTAAGTATTTAACAAAAGCTCTGTTAAGTGATCCGGTAAATACAACCGCAGTATTCCAGAAATCCTTATTTGAATCATGATTGGTAATTCTAGTAAAGAATGTTTCTGATTCGCCAATATAAACTAAATCATCACCGGAGGATTCGTCTACTCCAAATAATAAATACAATCCTGGTTGATTAATTTCGACTCGATCTTTTAATTCTTTCAAACTCTGTCTCGGCACGACAAAACATTTTCCTGACCATCCGGCTAGTTCTACAATCTTCATTCCGTTCGGATTACCTTCTGGGACAAGCATTTGTAAGGCTTTTTATTTCATAGCTTGATGATATCATTTATTGTTGTGGTGTCTAGCCAGGCATATGTATACAAAAACAAAAACCACCTGTTACAGTGACTTTTGCGGTATTTTTTATCTATAACCACTGGACGGTACAGCCTCTACTGTACTTGCGACCCGTATATTTGTCGGGCGTTTTCAACTAGTATAAACCAACGGGATTACCCTAACTAGTATATTATTCCTTTTCTTTTTTACTGTCAATTATTTCCCCGAACACCCTATAAACCCCTCACCCTCCTCCCCTTCATATACTTCACCCCAAACGGCAGCACACTCACAACCACAATCAATATCGAAATCATACCAATATTATGTTCAAGTGTTGGAAATGTATTTCCAAATAAATACCCCAGAGTTGGTATCAAAATTCCCCAAATTAATCCTCCCATAACATTGTATTTCCAAAATGTAGAAAATTTCATTCGCGAAAACCCAGCAACAATCGGTGCAAAAGTTCGAACAATCGGCACAAAGCGACAGAACAAGATTGTCTTATCACCATTCTTCTTAAAAAAGTCTCGAACATGATCTATCTTATCCTTCGGAAAAATTTTCTTTAAGTGTTTATGCTCAAAAACATGCTCGAAATATTTTCCAATAACATACCCTGCTTTTCCTCCCAATATGCCGGCAATAATTATAAGAATAACCGCTGGAAAAAATGAAATGTATCCTCTCGAGGCCAAAAGCCCAACACCAAACAGCAAACTGTCTCCGGGTAATAAAAAGAATATTCCACATTCGAGAAATACAATAACAAAGATTCCAATATAACTATACTCTTTGATAATCGCGATGATATCGAACATTAGTGATGATTATACCATAAGATAAAGTTTTTACTGATTATTTTATTACAGATTTTTGAAATAATTTTCACATAAAATATTTGCATTGTATGGGTATTTTAATAGATTTTATTGACATCGAACACACCTGTATTGCAGTTCTAAAGAAATTTGCACCACACATCTGTCAAGACTTATACTAATAGATATGAATAGTGAAATTATACAAGAACTAAAAATAATATTGAACCAGGAAATTGCTCCGATTCATTTGGAGTTGTCTAAGGTGAATCAAAGACTGGACAAGATAGATGCAACTATGGCAACTATGGATGACCTTAATAATGGTCTCAATTCACTTAAGTCATATGTACAAGAGGGTTTTAAAGCCGTTGATGAGCGTTTTGAATACCTAGAAAATGAGATGAAGACGGCCAATAAACGTCTTAACCTTATCGACAAAAACCTCGTAAAACCGTATGACTTTCAATCACTAGCCCTCCGAGTCGAAAAACTAGAGTCTAAATAATCAACATCTCGACACTCTGTGGCGAGATGTTGATTGCTAACTCCTCGGTTCGCAAATACATGTGTTAACACACGCATTTCACTCACTCTACGTCGTTAATAAAAAACTAAAAATATGGTATATTCTATATATGAAAAAGCTGAAAACAGAAAACTATAAAGGTGTCAGAGACTTCTATCCCAGAGATGTATTTTTTCAGGAGTATATATTCGATATATGGAGTAAAACCGTAGAATCATATGGTTTTGAAGAATACAATGCTTCTCTCCTTGAAAACTCAGAGATTTACAAAGCCAAGACCAGTGAGGAGATTATCAACAATCAAACGTACTCATTTGTTGATCGTGGGGATCGTGAAGTAACCCTTCGTCCTGAGATGACACCCACACTGGCTCGTATGATTGCGGCCAAAAAAAGAGAGTTGTCATTCCCTTTAAGATTATATTCTATTCCTAACTGTTTTAGATATGAAAGACCACAAAGAGGGCGCCTTCGAGAATTTTGGCAATTAAACGTAGATATCCTAAATGTAAAAAATGATAAATTTTATGATATTGAAATTATAAAATTAATAAGCCAAATCTTGTTGAATTTTAAAGCAGCTCCTTCTGACTTTACGATTAAGATAAATTCAAGAACTTTGTTAAATTCTGTTTATGAAAACTATTACGAATTTAATGAAAATGAAGCACTCGCCTTCCAAAGATTACTAGATAAGAAAGATAAGATTACAGCTGCTGAATTTAAAAAAGAATATGAAAAGATTACTGATAAAGATTATAAGGATATAGCAGATATTGATGATAAAAAAGTTAAGAAGGAATTGAATTATATAAATGAGATTATCGATGCATGTAAAAGTGCAGGTATTCCAAATATAGAGTTTGATCAAAATATAGTTCGTGGTTTTGACTACTATACCGGCGTAGTGTTTGAAGTGTTTGATACGAACCCAGAAAACAACAGAGCGTTGTTTGGTGGAGGTCGGTATTCCAATCTAATTGATCTTTTTGAATCAGTGAAAGATGATGTGAATATTTCAGGAATTGGTTTTGGTATTGGAGATGTGCCTATGATGAATTTTCTAGAGTCTAGAAACTTACTGCCTGAGTTTGTAAGTAGTACTGATGTGTTATTAGGATTAATTTCTGATGATGAAAAGATTATTGAGTATGCTGAGACTGTTGCAAATGAGTTGAGAGCAGAGGGTAAAAATGTTTCGATAAACTATGACAATAAAAAAGTTGGAGATTATATGAAGATGGCAGAAAAGAATAGTATAAAAAATGTGGTGATTATCGGAGAGAAAGAGTTGGAGGAGAGAACGTATGAGGTGAAATCTATATAAAGAAAAGACGGCCACCAGGAGAGACCTGGCGCCGTTTTTTTTTGACTGGTCGGAGTTACATCACACTGGCAATGCTTCCTCCTTTTTTTTGACCACCACAGCGTTCGACATTTTAGGACGAATCCTGTTTGTGCGAAAGACCGATTCCATGGCTTGGTATGCAGTGACGCAAGCGGCAGCTTTTGCGCGCAACCAGTCACGATCTTTAGTACGGATTCCCGATGGCCGAGTCATCTGATCGATCACAAACTCGTAATCGTGGACATCAACAACAACAGTGCGCTTGCCTTTGCAGGCGGAGCGGACCATTGCAGGACCGCCAATATCGACCATGTTGTTGATAGCCTTCGGATCGCCGTAGTGTTCTTCCATGGTTTTTGCCAATGGGTAGAACGTGCAGACTAAAAGGTCGATGAATGGCCAGCCGAGACGATTAAGCTCTTCCATGTGGTCATGTTCATCCGCCAAGAGTCCGCCGTGGACCTCTTCCGCTAATGTCACAACACGATGACCGAGTGCAGCTCCACTACCGGTAATTTCAGCAACATCAGTCACTGGCAAATTCAGCTTATTCTTAAGATGGGCAAAAGTCCCACCGGAGGCAATGAGCTGAAAACCCGAACGGTGCAGATGGTAGGCGAGCCTACCGAATTCTTCATCCTTGGTAAAAACGCTCAAAAGAGCACGTCTGATTCTTGGCATTTTAGGCATAGTATAAGTTTCTTTTACACGGAATTTCATTATCCCGATTTACAAACTATAGCTTATTTCCTCAAAAAGTCAACCCCATGTCAACCCTACTCCACCTTATCCATCACCCCTTTCGTGTACCTATTTGAAGCATTCCAAAGTATATAACTCTTCACCCCTAAATCATCCAAGGCTTTTATCTGTGCCTTCACTTCAGGTGCATTATACACAACTCCAAATATAGAAAAATCTTGCAGCCATGGACGCATAACCTTAATAGCTGTTGATGTTCCATGTTTTGCACTTATCCTATCAAGTCCCATTTTTATAGATTGATAAATAGTCTCATATGGCATCGTGTGAGTATTTTTCAAGTTATTCCAATTTTTATGAAAATGAGATGGGTAAATCATTGGAGAAATATAATCCGTGATAGGAACAAAATCATCTATATGTTGTCCTATACCTAAATCATCTGTACTTGGCAAAACCAAACCAAACAAATCGGCAGACAAAGGTATATCACCCAACTCTGCTCTGATATATGAGACAAAGTTTTTCATAGTCACCCTTCTCTTTTGTTCGTTCGTGGATGATGC
>JAYUPL010000016.1:0-2641 GCA_043760135.1 Candidatus Parcubacteria bacterium
ACCGTTAGGCAAGTTCTGGATAAACTAATTTTTGAAGTTGCCTGCCGCTCCAGTGAAATCACTGGGTTTTCTATTAAGAAATTCCTTGTAATGTACAAATTACAATCGGATCTAATACTGCGTAAGAAAGGCATTATAAATAGCCGTCAATTCTTTCGGGTAGCTGAAAATTTATTTGGACATACTAACTATCATAAAATGCTCACTGATTTACTGCTCTCAGATAAATCAATCAAAGTGTCACTTATTTTCAACAACGGTTTACCAAAGATAACTTCCTGGGAAACTATTTAAATTGGGGCCGTAAAGCCCTTTGGAGCCTCTTTATGTACCAAGCCTCAGTAAACTATTCTCGGAATAAAATCATGCTAAAAGAACTAAAAAAAGTAACATATGAAGCCGTTAGTAAAGACCTTAAAGATAAAAAGTTTGCACTACGTTTAGTAGAAAAAGCTTTAGCAGACCTATTTGAAGAATTAGAAAAATTATCCGGGATAGATCTAGCAAGAAAACTTTCTTCATTCTATGAAGGTAATACTTCTTGGTGGCTCAACTGTATTGAGAGGTGTGGTCCTTATAGTCATTCCATAAATGTTAATTTAGAAGGTCCTAAATTGACCGTGACTTTTACCGTTAATTCTGGTTATTTCTGGAAACTGTTTGAAGCACTCCTTTCTTCAGTGAGTATAGACCATCCACTCTTTACTCCCTATTATAGATTAAAAGCAGAATGGATTATGAGTATTAGACGATTACCTTATGATTCTATAGGATTTCCTATTCTTTGTAACGAACTCTTTGGGTGTCGACCTGATTGGATTAGTTTATATAGAAATTGGTTAGAAGACTCTATCTTAATCACCAGAACTCACTCCGAAGCTTCTAAAGTATTTATTACAGAGGTAAATTACTGATGTTAAATAGCCTAAAAAGATCTCTAGAAATTAAACTGACCCAATCTTTGGGACAAAATAACCCAGCCCTCCGATTTGCCATCGATGGGCTGAAGGATACTTTTCATGATTTAGAGGAAGTTACAGAACCTAGTCGTATTGTAAAATTGGTCTCTCTCTTTGGTGGATCTGGTCTTGAATGGATCGATATGATTAAAGATTATGACCCCCTCCGCTATAGTATTGAACTAGAAATTAAAGGTGACAAATATCTAGTTTCCCTGAAAGATCCCATTATTCATTTCTGGGATATATTCAAAGCATTAGTACGAGAGGTACACGGTAGTAACCTTACCGGTCTCTCTGAGGAAGGTCTACTTAATATGCTTGTAAGTAGGGCATATTGGATCATGACTATAAGAAACCTAGGATTCACCTATTCAGATTTCAATTATGTATGCCAAGAATTATTCGGTGATCAAGTAGATTATAAAATATTGTTTGCAAATTGGAAGCAAGGTACGAAGATCAATATAAACACTCAATTGATTAATTTTGACATAAAAATTAACTTTTTAACGTGGCGGTAAGTGGGGTTCTTAATTGAACAGAATATTGAAGATAAAGTTTCTTCACCTAAGATTGAAATGGTTGACTTTAAAGCAAAAACTAAAAGTTCTATGGCCTAGAACAAAACATGTTATACCCTGTTCTGAATGGAAATTTGAAGGTAAACTTCGTTATCGTGAAGTTATCATTATTAGAAGCCATAAGTATTGTCCTTTTAAGAGGATCAAAAGTAAAGGGGTACAGCTAACGGATGAAAAAGCTGAGCCCTTATGTGGTACCATAGAATCAGTCCTTGCCCTGAGTAATCAGTTTGTTCCAGGTCTCATCAAACATTTTGGTTGGACAGGGTTATTCTGGATACGGGCTACCCAACTCATCAAAGATGGGTATCGAATTAAAAAAATAACTTTCCGAAAGGATGTTACTGAAAGTATGGAAGGTTCAGACGATCCTATAATTACCATTACTTTATCAAGGAATAACAATGAAAAAATATTTAGCAATACTTCACTCAAATAGGGATGGACTCTCTGGCTATTTCCTAGATATCCCTACTACTCTCTTTGCTGGGGATACTTTAGAGGAGGCTCTAGAAGATGCTGTAGAGGCTCTTTCCGCTACACAAGATTGTCTCATAAGTGAAGGTAAAGATCTTCCTGAGCCTTCCTCTTTAGAGGACTGGGATTTGGAAGATGGGATTACAGTGGTAATACCTGTCGAGTAATATCCCTTTTTAATCAGGGCCCTTGGGCCCATTAGGAGTTTTCATGAAAATCGGTCAAGTTCGCCTTGGTTTTGCCACAAATTCTTCCTCATCTCATTCCGTTATTTTGGCTTCAAGAAAACAATCAGACCAACCACCAAATCGACCTTTTGAATTTGGATGGGATAACTTTATCCTAGCTTCAGATCAAGAGAAGAGAGATTATATCTTTATAGATAATTTCCAGCAATTCGAGGGGACGGACCAATGGGATGAATTTTTGGAAATAGTCCAACCCTCTGAGGGTTGGAAGAAAGGTGTAAAAAATGGGTATATTGACCACCAGTCCCGTGGCTTAGTCTATGGGAAAGGTCTTGCTGGAGTAGAAGAGATCTTAAATATTATTCTCAATCCTGAGGTAATTATTCTTGGAGGTAACGATAACGAAGACTATGACTTTGGGATTTTTGGCACA
>JAYUPL010000017.1:0-2631 GCA_043760135.1 Candidatus Parcubacteria bacterium
TCACTATCTATCTCAGGACCATTATAAAAATCAAATCCAAGTTCTTTAAAAATATCTATGAATTCGTATATTGTTTGTGTTGTTGGATGTAAACTCATACTTTTATTTTATCTCTTTTTAGTCGTTGTTGACTTAACTGTAGTAGTTGCTGTTGTTGATGCCGCCTTCCAAGTTTTTATTTCAGGTATATAAGACTCTATCTTAGCCACATCTTGGAAACCAGTGTATGTTTTTTCATTTATAACCAAAGTTGGACTTTGTGTAACTTTAAATATTGACGACAAAGTGTCAAGAGCTGGATTGTCTGATTTTTTATCAAGATAATATACCCTAATCTCAGGATAATCTGAAATTATTTTATCGAGTATAATTGATTGCTTCGCACAATCCTGACAGTCGGTATCATAGAAATACAGAATTGATACAGTATTTTTCTTACATCTATCATGAAATTCCTTTGCGAGAAGATAATCTTTTATTTGTAAAAGTGAGTAATATTTTTTCAAAGAAATTACATCAGCATTTTCATCACCCAACTGATTTTCAAGTGATTTTATTTTAAGTGCTACATTATTAAGATCAACATTAAAACCAATATTACTATCTTTGTTTGTATCGACAATATGCTCACATGAAGTTTTTTGCAATAATGAGAATCTTGTTTCCACCGATAATATGTCAAGGTTTATCCTACTTTCAAGATCTCTAAGAGATTGAACTTTCTTATCACTGAATACACTTGAAAGCCATATTGAGAAGAAAAATATAGCCAAAGTTATTATAAATGTGTAAATATATCTTTTTTTATTCATAGTATTAGTATACAGATTTTTTAATTTATCGCCACAGTACTTTCTTTTTAACAATAGTATTATATATAGACTTCAGAACCCAAATCGGAGCCAAAAAAGAGAACATAACGAGGAAATATGGGATGTTCCAAAAGTTTTTCTTCGATACGTTTGACATTTCTCTACCAAAGAAATATTGCAGTATCACACTGATGTAAAGGAACATGGCCATGATAACGTAGATTTTTGTATTTATAAAAAATGTATCAAATGTTGGCCATTCCAACTGACCAATACCAACTAAATATATCTTATATATTGTTTCTATGATCGACAGAATAACCTTATACACTGAGTAGAAGAAAACAAACAATAGAATTACATAGGTGAATATGGTCATCGGTAATGTAAATACTCCAAAGTTCTTATATTTTCTATTAAACAACATTGCCTTGTAATCCAACATATTCATTATAAAACCATAAGACCAGCGCAATCTTTGCTTATACAATTTCTTAACTGTATCCGGACCCTTAGTCCAAACAATGGCATCGTGAGCATGTCGAACCTTTAATCCAGCTTTTTGCATACGTATAGTTAATTCAATATCTTCCAAGTTGTGTGCATTCTTATACCCTCCCACAATATCAAACACTTCTTTTCTAAAAACAGAGAATGCTCCAGGAACAACAAAAACTGCGTCAGCCAGTCCAAGCATTTTTTTAGTAAATGAAAATATTTCATATTCAATCTCTTGAGCTTTTTGAACTATTGTTTTTGGTTTATCAATCAATACTGTTCCACCTAGAGCCATGAGGGCTTTATCTTTTATAAAATAATAAGCAGCATTTTTCATCGCCTCAGGATTTATTTTTGTATCAGCATCATAAGACACAACCAATTCTGTTTTGAGAAAATTAAGTGCATGATTTAAAGCAGAGTGTTTTCCTCCATTTTCTTTGGTTAAAAGCATTACTTGTTCATGATCTGCAAATTGTTGTAAATTTTTCCAAGTATTATCTGTAGACCCGTCATCAATAGCGATGATGTGAAATTTATCCTTAGGGTAATCCAGATTTAAAACCGAGCCCAGAGTAGCTAAAACTGAGTCTTCTTCATTCCAACATGGTATCAAAAAAGTTACTGATGGATATTCCTCATCTTTTATCTCAGTTTCATCTTTTTCCTTTGGCTCAATAGCACTTTCAAAAAAGACCAGCAGGAAAAAAACCTGTATATATATAGCTATAAACAAAAGAGAGGTATATACGATGTCGAAAGAATTTAACATAGTCTAAATAAGAATATATCACAAAATATGGTTTATAACAATTAAATACTCTGTAAGATTCTGTACTTTTCCCCTACTGTCGAGCCAGGAAATTTCTATTTTTAAAACTCGATCATTATTCATGAGCTGGACGGTATATGTTTGAAGATTAACATACTCGATTTGAGTTATGGTTTTATTGCTGTATATGTTTTTTATTTGATTTTGCTCTAATTTTTGAGTCAAAATGAGTGTATTGTTTTTGTCAAAAAACTTCAGACTTTGACCATCCGTTACCACACTAGATTTGTAGAGGTATTGTTGTAAAAGATTTAGATTTTGGTACAGCTGATTTTTAACATAGTAATTTTGATTATTATTTTGTATAATTTTTTGGAGATAAAAAACCGACGACATAATCATTAAAAATATCATACAAAATATACTCATATATAGTATGAGTTCTATCAATGTCAGACCTTGTTTTTTGTTGTCTATTTGAGCCATAGTATGTTGGATTGATTATTGATAAATACAGAAAATAGAAAACCGTGTTCGAAACACGTGTAT
>JAYUPL010000018.1:0-2624 GCA_043760135.1 Candidatus Parcubacteria bacterium
AATTGAATTCATGATAGAATTCAAAAAAATTTACGAACTTGGAACATCTCAGCTTGAGAAATTTGTCAAAAAATTAGACGAAGAGGGTAAAGATTTAGACACTTACTCAATTTTATATTATAGAAATGTATTGAGTAATGGCCCTCTTGGGACTTATTTTCGTAAATACATGAAAGATAAGAAATATTATGCGAAAACTCCTGATTCTATGGGAATTTCCGGTAATAAAAATTACGCACCGTCTAACATTACCATCTTAGAAGATTTATCATCTTCTTTGGGGTGTCACACTGATATTTACAACAAACTTCCAAATTTTATACAGAAGAACTTGGCTAATGCTATAAATGCTACTGAAAACCTGTTTAAAGAATGCTTGAAAAGTACAACTGATGTGGATAATACGCTACCTATCGTGGATAAAAAACCACAGGATAGATATGATGATGAGTTTAAAGGAGAATTAGTTAAAAAATCTATTGGTAATTTTTGTATAAAAGATGCTTATCAATATCTTGAAATTAAGAAAGTTTCAAAGGATATTTTTGATAAAGTCAAAACAGAATTGGGAGAAGAAGATTTTAGATTATATTCCGATAAGAAAAAATACCATCCATTTTCATCAGAGTATAACGAATCAACATCTACCAATATAAAAATCAAAAAGAAGTTTATAAATGGTAAAGATGAACAAGAAATAGAACTTGATCTTTTAGGGGATGTATATGATTCCGAAACGAAGAGAAAGGCTACTTTAAAAATTTCAAATCCATCTAAAGATAAGTATTACGCGATGAACACAAATGAAGGTCAATTAGGATCTTGACATAATTAAAAACTAGAATACACTGACTCTATGAGTGGAGAAATAAAATTTAGAGTTTGGAGTCTAAAATTTGGAAAATTTTTACAAAAATATATTAATTCTACCAATGACGGTAAAAGAATCGTTGGAGTGTTTAATAGTCTCCACACGTTACCATACATTGATAGTTCAGAGTGTGTTGTTCAGCAATATAGTGGACTAAAAGATAAAACCGAAGTGGAAATTTATGAGGGTGATGTAATAATATCTGGATATTATGGAGATTTGGGAAAGTTATTTTCGAATGTGGGTCATTTATGTTGACCACTATATATGGTGGAACTTTTACAGATACATACCAATCATGTATGTATGGATCAGTGGTTGGTAATATATTTGAGAATCCCGATCTATTTAAAAATACCCAAATATCAAATAAATTAATTTCTTGTGATAATTGTAAGAAAAAGGTCGATATTGAACTGAATGGCGGTAAACACGACAATTGTGATTTTATCTACGGAAGAAGAGGATGGAGACAGTTAGGTGTATATGATGGTTAGACATCAACTAACATTCCAGCAGCTCCGTCGTCATTATCATCACTTTTCTTCGGATCTTCAATATTACTTCTTTTAAACATTTCTTTCAATAAGTCCTCTCTCGATATAAATACGCCAGATTTATTACCGATGAGATTTTTATCATCAAATGATTCCTTTGAATCAATTTTCATTTGCTCGATTTCCTTTTTATTTTTATGAGAATTTTCAGCAAGTTGGATTTTTGATAGAGTATTTACCGCATTCACTAAAGCGTTCACCAAAGTCGCAGTTGATTCTACCATTTTTGAGTCACCCCCAGCCTCAACATCTAATTTTAAACCTTGAACCATATCACAACAATCATTGATTATTGATGATGTTTTCTGAATCACAAAATCTTCTAATTCTTCTCTTTTTAGCTCGGGATGTTCTTTTTTTGCTCGATTGATTGAATTTGATTGACTTTTGATTTGATCGATGATACTATCAACATCTCGATCAATAGCATCATCCTCGAAATTATACTCATCATTACTCATACTCATATTTAATAATCCATATAAAATATATGACAGAACATAGAAATGAATCAGCGTGGATTGATGTGTGTGATAGACTCCCCGATCCATCGTGGCCCGAAACTGTGGTCTTGGTGTGTAATGGTTTGTGGAGTAGTACCGAAGGATATTATGATGAGTTTGGTAAAGTCTGGAGGTTTGAAAATGATAATAATCAAATTCAATCACCACTAGCATGGCAACCAAAACCATACCCATCCAGACATGAGTTCAATCGGTTTAAAAAAATTATTCATTATCGCAATCTTAAATTTTCAGATCTTCAAAAGATAAAAAACGATGCATCGTATTTGCAAATTTTACAATGGTTTGAGCGTGGATGGTACATTAAGTATACTAGAAATAAATCAGAGAAGAACTGGTTTCGTTACATTACTGCTCGCAACAGATTAGTTTACATCCACGAGGGATAATAATATATATGAAAAAATCAACGTATAGAAATAAACATATTGTGATATCTACCCCAGATAATCAATCACATGATATATATCTAAAAGATAGCCGTGGAACCTTGACATTTCATTCGAGGTATGATAATTATGATGAAGCTTTAAGGGAAAGAGAAAACCTAGATAGCCACCCATCTCAATTAGAAACCATAAATATGGTGAGAGATTTAAGGAATAAATTAAAATAAAACATTTATGGATATAAAAACACAGGTAGTTAATGCTAGAAATGAAGGTAAGACAT
>JAYUPL010000019.1:0-5747 GCA_043760135.1 Candidatus Parcubacteria bacterium
GCTCAAGAGATTGAATATGAAATATTTTCATTTACTAAAAAAATGCTTGGATTAGCTGATGCAGTTTTCGTTGTTCCTGGAGCATTCTCTGTTTTTAGAAAAGAAGTGTTTGATATTGTAGGGGGGTACAAGAATGCGCATAACTTGGAAGATATTGAATTAACTATACGTATGCAAAAAGCCGGATTAAAAGTTCGACACGCTCACGATGCTATCGTGTGGACTAAGGGTCCGGATACGGTTAAGAAATTGTATAAGCAAAGATTGCGCTGGTCTTATGGTTTTATAATGAATATGTTGGACTACAAAGCAATGTTGTTTAATAGAAAATATAAAAACTTCGGAATCTTTACGTTACCGATGACCATATTCACCTATGTAATTCTATTGTTTGTTTTCTTCTACTCTGTATACAAGGTTGTTCTTTCGATTATAGAGACAATCTATAAGATATATCTTGTGGGTATTGGTCAATTAGAATGGCCAACATTTGATACGTTTTTTATCAATACAAAAATCTACGTTATTATGGCCATGTTCCTTTACATCAGTGTGATATTGCAATATTTTTTTGGTAGAGAAATGTCAAACGTATCGAAGAAAAACTTCTGGAACATTCCGTATTTCCTTGTTATGTTCTCTTTCTTGGCCCCAATTTGGGTTTTAAAATCGATATATAACAGTATTGTAAAAAAGAAAGTAATGTGGCGATAAGCTAAAAAATCTGTATACTAATACTATGAATAAAAAAAGATATATTTACACATTTATAATCACTCTGGCTATATTTTTCTTTTCAATATGGTTATCTAATGTGTTTAGTAATAAAAAAGTTCAATCTCTGAGAGATCTTGAAAGTAGAATAAATCTCGATATATTATCGGTTGAAACAAGATTCTCATTATTACAAAAAACTTCATGTGAACATATTGTAGACAATAACAAAGATAGTGATATTGGTTTTAATGTTGATCTTAACAATGTAGCACTCAAAATAAAATCACTTGAGAATCAGCTCGGATACGAAAATGATGATGTTATTTCTTTGAAAAAATATTACTCACTTCTACAAATAAAAGATTATCTTCTTGCAAAGGAATTTCACGATAGATGTAAAAAGAATACCGTATCGATTCTGTATTTCTATGATACCGACTGTCAGGATTGTGCGAAGCAATCAATTATACTTGATAAAATAATTTCAGATTACCCTGAGATTAGAGTATATTATTTGGATAAAAAATCAGACAACCCTGCATTGGATACATTGTCTTCAATATTCAAGGTTACACAAAGCCCAACTTTGGTTATAAATGAAAAAACATATACTGGATTTCAAGATATAGCTAAGATAGAATCTTATATACCTGAAATAAAAACTTGGAAGGCAGCATCAACAACAGCAACTACTACAGTTAAGTCAACAACAACTAAAAAGAGATAAAATAAAGGTATGAGTTTACATCCAACAACACAAACAATATATGAATTCATAGATATTTTTAAAGAACTTGGATTTGATTTTTATAATGGTCCTGAGATAGATAGTGAGTGGAAAATTTTCGATGCACTACGAGTCGCGAAAGATCATCCAGCCAGAGATTCGCAAGATACATTTTGGCTACCTAAAAATTTTGAGAGATTAGAGAAGTCAGGATCTATGGAAAGAATTCTTCCAAGAACACATACGTCAAATTCTCAGATACAATGTATGAATGAACAAGTGCCCCCGATAAAGATCATCTCAGCTGGTAAAGTTTTTAGAAATGAGGCGACTGATGCAACCCATGAAGCAGAATTTCATCAACTTGAAGGATTGTGTATAGATGAAAACATTTCAATGGCTGATTTAAAAAATACACTTACATATGCTTTTAAGAAATTCTTTGGTGATGATATTCAAGTACGGTTTCGTGCAAGTTATTTTCCATTCGTAAAACCAGGTTTTGAAGTTGATATCTTATGGAAAGATAAATGGTTGGAGGTGTGTGGTGGTGGACTGGTTCATCCCGAAGTGTTAGAAAATGGATTTAAGGATAATGAAAAGATGGATAAGAATGATATTAAAAAATACACAGGCTTTGCTTTTGGAATGGGACTTGAGAGATTGGTGATGTTGAAATATGGGATTGATGATATTCGTGATATGTCGAGTGGGGATGTGAGGTTTAGTCGGTGGTTTTAAAAAAACATAAGATAGAAAATAATTCATCCCCAACCAGGATGAATTATTTTCTATCTTATGTTTAGAGGTAAGAATGTGGTGCGAAAATTTTGCACATAAAAAATCCCGGGGAGTAGCAGCTCCCCGGGATCCAAACCCAATGTCAGCTCTTGCTTGGGACATGGTCGCGACAGATGTTACCAACACAGGAGCTACATACGTACTATATACCTAAGGTAAAAATTTGGCAAATAAAAAACCAGCATCCGTGAGGAGCTGGGGTTTTTGTAAGAGATTTAAAATCGAGAGAGAGTGCACAGGCCAAACTCGAGATTTCAAATGTCTTACGAGAGAATGTGCAAGTGGAACTGAAGTAATTTCTGTTCCGGTATGTAACTTATCCTGCTGGGGAAGTGTTACGTAATTATTATACACGTAGGTGAAAAATTATGCAAGAGCTTATCTTTTCTTTAGAAATTCTTTATGAGAATTTTATCTATGCTTTTGTATTATTACGGAATGAATAAAATCATATATATTGACGAATCAGGGATAAGTGCTCATATCGGGCATAGTGTATATGTTTGTTTATATATAGAATCTGATAATTATGCAGAAATAACAACTAAGATTATTGAAATAGAAAAACAGTTAAAAATATCGTACACCCACTGGACTGAAATGCCTTGGAAATTGAGATTAAAATTTGTTGAAAAAATAAAGGATTTGGATTTTGAAGTAAAAGCAATATCCTATAAAAACCCTATTTTGCCAGATGTTATATTTGAGTTAGCTTTAAAAAGATTGCTACAAAAAGATGAAAAAATAATAAAAATTAACATAGATGGTAAAAAAGATAAATCTTATAAAAAATACTTAAAGAAACTTTTAAGAAATTATAGTCTGGAAGTTAATAATATTAAAATGGTTAATTATAAGAATGAGCCTTTGATTAGACTTGCGGATTTTATGGCGGGGCTTATAAGATATCGTTTAGGTAATGTTTCTAATAATAAAACTATTGAACTATTTGATTTAGTTAAACGTAAAATTGTAGAATTATATGAAGCAAAATAGAGTTATCAATTAAGACAACTCTATTTTTTGCGACTAGCGCCAGCGCAGAGGATAAGGACTTTTACATCCACGGTCTAACGGACCTCTTTCGCCTCCTGCTTGTTATGTCTGTATTTTAGCAAATTTTGGGAGTGTGTCAAATTATGCAAATGAATATCACCTGCAAACTTTGTCTCGAAAGACTAGGTCTGCAGGTGATGGGTTGGTGTGGCGAATCTGAAGATCAAATTGAAATGGGTTCTCTTCAATCTTCAATCATCGCCACCGGCGGGTCAGGCGGAGCTGGAACCGGCGCCGATGTCGATATTGGCCGAGTTCGAGCTGCCGCTGAGGCCGCCGGAGATGTAGGAAGTACGATTCATGGTGCTCAAGGAATAATTGGAGTTCAGTGGTGGCGATTTCATGGTTTGATTTGGGGTTCAGTTTTGTGCGAATGCCCGGAATGGGCGAGGTTACCATACGAGATAACTTGATATGTATAATAGCACCCTTCTAAAATAAGTCAAGCCCCTCACGATTTACAATAAAAACCGTGTCTGGTACTCTAATAATATGCTTATTTCACATAACTGGTTAATGACATACTATAAAAATCCTGAAATTCTACCATCTCCAAAAGAGATAGGAGAGTTATTCACTATGCATGCTTTTGAAATAGAATCACTTGAGGAAAAAAATGATGATTTTATCTATGATATTAAGATTACTCCAGACCGTGGACCATATGCTCATGGGCTACGATATGTTGCTTTGGAATTATCTCTCCTTATTCCAGAACTTGTTATTGATGAACATATTCGATTTGATATAAGTGATAAAGACATAGAACTTACAAAATTTACAGTCAACCATGATACTGTAAATGCATTTGTAAAAAAACTATGTCCAGTGTATTCAATTACAAAAATAGATAATATTAAAAATACTGAATCATCAGACTGGATTAAAAAATCTCTCAATGCAATTGGTCAAAACCCAAAATCATTGTTGGTTGATTTAACAAACTTTGTGATGTTTGATACGGGACAACCGCTCCATGTGTTTGATGCTGATAAAGTCTATGGTCATATTCATGTTGATCTTTCAAAAGAAGGTGAGACTATAACATTACTCGGAGGTAAAGAAATAAAATTAGAACCAAACACTTTAGTTATACGAGACAGTAAAGATATCCTAGCTATCGCTGGTGTAAAAGGTGGAAGTAAAGCTGAGGTAGATGAAAATACTACAAGTGTCTATCTCGAGTCGGCAAATTTTAATCAAACAACAGTGAGAAAAACTGCACGATCATTAAATCTTTTAAATGATTCTTCAAAACGTTTTGAACAAGGGCTGAATAAAGAAAGATTCTTATTGGCAGTGCAGGATTATATCCATCTTTTAACTTGGGATAAACCAGAGATTAAGGTTCACGAGACAGAACTGTCAGATCATATAGAAAATATTATTAATAAAAAGAATAAGAAAACTATTGATATTAATATTGACAAGGTGGCTTCGATAATAGATTCAAAAGATTCTACAATACTAGATCAGCTAATTTCATTTTTAGAATATATATTACCAAAGACTGGTGCTGAGGTGATAAAGACAGGTGATAAAAATTATACGATTACCGTTCCATACCATAGATCAGATTTAAATCTAGTTGAAGATGTTGCTGATGAATTCTTAAGGAATAAAGGGCATGAGTCCTTGAAGTATGATGAAGGTTTTAAGAATGATCTAATTCCAAGTCGAGGGTTGGTGAATGATACAGATATGCTTATTTTCAACCTTCGAAAATTTTTTAAGGCCAAAGACTTCGATGAAGTAATACTACATACTCTTGTTGATTCAAAAGTAAATTCTAATTCCATTAAACTAGAAAATTCACTCACTGCAGACCGAGATAGTTTAAGAGGTGATTTGAAAAATAATATTATTAACGCTGTTGAGAATAATTTTAAATATTTAGATCTTGTTTCAAAAAAAATGGTGAAGGTTTTTGAGATTGGAAAAGTATTTTCTCAAAGTGGAAATGACTTGATTGAAGAAAACCATCTTGCTATAGCTCTAGGAATGGTGAAATGGCCAAAAGATAAAAAGGCTGAGGATGCGATGAATGAGATAATTGCTGAGCTTGGTTTAGTAGGTGGAAAAATCGAGATGATAAATAATATTATTATTTGTGAATTAAACTTGGATAATATTTCTCTTGAACACATTGAACATGCGAATAATTATTTATCTGATAGTGCGCTGATCAAAGTTAAGAAATATAAAAAAGGATCTGATTATCCAGCGATGAGTCGTGATATAGCATTCTTTGTGAGTGATGATTTGGGTAAAGGGGAGGAGGATATAGAAAATATAATTAAAGGTGGAGTTTTAAAACAACCATTGATTGAGAATTATTTTAGGTTTGATATTTTTAAGAAGGATGGAAAGACATCGTACGCGTATCGGTTTGTCTTCCAGTCATATGAGAAGACGCTGACGGAGGAGGAGACGAAGGGGGTGATGG
>JAYUPL010000020.1:0-2411 GCA_043760135.1 Candidatus Parcubacteria bacterium
CGAAGGTGATGTCGTCAAAATCCTCGAAGGAGTGGGTGCTATCGTCAATATCGGTTGAGGAAAGTCTGGTATGATCCATATCAGCAAACTCTCTGATAAGCGCGTGGAACGTGTCGAGGATGTCGTCCGTGTATGAGATGTTGTCAAAGTCCGTGTATATCAAGTCGACAATGAGAAAGGAAGGATTGGGTTAATGAAGATATAGAAGATGCGTATGACAAAGAATGCTAAAGATTTTTTGACAGGTTTTCTAAAAAGCAACTTAATAATAATTGGGGTAATTATAGTCATAGCATTAACTCCATTTCAGGATTTACTCGAGTCTGATTATATAATCTTAATATTTAACTTTTCTGTTCTTTTTATTTCCTTTCATAATTTTTTTGATAAAGAAGATAAGATTGAGATAGAGTGATTATGATTATCGATCATATGATTACCATTGTCGGCTTATCTAACTCTTGGTATTGCACCAATTTTTGGTATTTATATGAGAGAAGAAACTAGCGGAGAATTAATTACTTTTTTTATCGTGAGTTATTTTATAGCTATAGCTAGCTTTAGTACTCTTATACAAAATAATAATGATTTATTTCTTGATAAGAAAATAAGAAATAATAAAAAGAAGCTGTCTCTTCAGCAAAGTATAATTAACGAGAGTGTTCATAAAGCATCTGGACATGGTAAAAATCTGGAAGGAATACATGTTCAAAATAACACTACCGATATTGAACACTCGAAAACTCAAAAAATATGATCCCAAAATACGCTATATCTTGAGAAAGATATTATCACTATTCTAATCCTAGCAAATTCAAAAAAATATAACAATAGATGTATTGCTTGAATACTAGTAAAAATAATAGAAGACGGGGGAAAAAATTTATATATTGAGGATTCCAGAAGTCCAGTCTGGGTTAGAGTAATTCAAGATAAAGAGAATGGGGCTATAAATAATGAATTAGTGAAAGATATAAACATTTGAACGATTATTTCATTTTATTGAAAAAAAATGTCCAATTGTAATCCTCCTTACCAAAAAGAAAATTATCTACTTATTAAAAATGAAATCAACATAGTAAAGAATGTAAAATTCAATCTTTGAAACATCGTTACTTTCTTAAAAGAAAATAACTTCCTACTACCATCAGAAAGTATTTATGTTGAAGATTCAGTGAATATTAGTAAATCTCTTCAATTGATAAGAATTGAAGAAGGTGCTCGCGTATATAACAGGGTCACAAAAAAATGAAAGATTCAGTACAGAATTTCCTTTATATTCAAAAAACATGAGTATGATCTTCCTATAACAGATACTCATTACATTGAAAAACTTGAAAAAAATACAGAAAAATGACAAATTGAGTATTTAATTATCTCATTATGAATACCATATGAAAGCAAAATTTATGCTCTAGTTGCATGAGTTCTTTTAAAAAACTAAAATATGAATAAATTATTTACTTTTTGACATAGTGCTCGTTCACTAGAAGAATTTAACCTCTGCGTAAAGAAGGCAAATATTGATTTACTTGTGGACATACGCAGTAGTCCATTTAGTAGATACTTCCCTCATTTTAATCGAAAAAATCTAGAACAATATTATTGACAGACTTATTTATATTGATGAGCTGAATTAGGCGGAAGCCCAGAATTTCATAACGATTTACTTGAGTTTATTGCAACAAAATGAGAAAATTGTAGGTTAGGAAATCAACTTTTAGAATTAATATCTTATACCGAAAAGGACGAAATATTTAATTGAAAGATTTTAACAAATAATGAAAAAAGGAAAGAATATATTACAAATAAATATCTATCAGAGTATCTTCCTAGATCAAAAAATGAACTAGCTACAAATTTCCTAAAAAAATTAATAGAAAATAATTGAGATAAAAATATCTGTTTTTTTTGTTCCGAAAAAACCCCAGAACATTGCCATAGGTACCATTTGCTTGAAATGAATTGGTTAAAAGAATTCAATTTGAACGTAACTCATATCGAAGATATTTCCGAATGAATAAAATCTATTGATGTACAACAAAGTATGTTCTAAAAAATACCGTGCTTTCTCGTAGTGTGTATCCGCCCTTCTTGAATTTCCCATTATTTTAATGGAAGAGTTGGTTTAACTTGGATTCCACCTCGCGTCTTCGATAACTCAGACTTGGTTGGAATGACGGAGTTACGGGATGGATCCTGAAACAAGTTCAGGATGACGGAAGCATAGATGAATTTGCATCAACAATAAAACTAGCTATAATAGCTACTATGAAAACTATTACTTCTGTCGAGGCACAAAATAATTTTGGTGCTCTTATGGATCACGCTATGCGTGGACCTATTACTATTACAAAACACGGAAAACCTCGTGTTGTAATGGTAGCATATAGTGATGATCTGGTGGAATT
>JAYUPL010000021.1:0-13571 GCA_043760135.1 Candidatus Parcubacteria bacterium
TTGTTTCCGAACCGAGGAAGTTAACGGTCAATACCCCAAGGCTCTGCCTTGGTACATGGACGAACTTCGTTCGTTCCATGTGATACCTCGATGCTCTGCATCGGGGAGGTATTCATTTATATAATTTTTAACCTTGCCAATTTTTCCAAAAAAGCTTATAGTATATACCTATGTCAATGCTAGAATACAATGAAATTGTTACCCGAAAAACGATCATCCACGATGATGAACCGTACGAAGTCTTAGATTATCATGTATTTCGTAAACAGATGCGTAAGCCAGTAAACGCTGTTAAGATGCGAAATCTACTCTCAGGACGTACGATTGAGGTATCATTTCAAGCAACAGACAAAGTGGAGGAGGCTGAGATTGAGATGAAAAAAGTGAAATACCTTTTCAACAATAAAGGGGAGTGGTGGTTTTGTGATGAAAAAAACGCCTCAAACAGATTTATGTTAAAAGATGAGCTATTGGGTGATGCAAAGAAGTATATTTTAACAAATGGTATTTTAGATGTAAAATATTTTGGTGAAGTACCTATCGGTGTAAAGCTTCCTATTAAAGTTGACCTTGAGGTAACGGAGGCTCCTCCTGCAGTGCGTGGGGATACTGCAAAAGGTGGAAACAAACTCGTAACATTGTCGACAGGGGCTACTTTGTTGGCACCAATGTTTATCGAACCAGGAGATATACTTACTATCAATACAGATACAGGGGAGTATGTTGAAAGAAAGTCTAAGAAGTAGGAAAGTAAAACTGTCGTTCTGGCAGTTTTTTCTTTATATAAAATTGAGGTTTTCTGGAGAATTTCTTTATGAGAATTTTAGGTGGATTTTTGTATGATTGGGGGATGTACGCATATATCGACGAATCCGGCGATACTGGATATACAAAGAAATCAACAAGATATTTTATACTCACAGCAGTGGTTGCTGATGATCCTTTTATGTTGCGCCGTATAGCAAAGAACGTTCATTCCTATAATCTAAATAAAAAGAAACTAAGTATTTTGCATGCAAATAAAGAAAGTAAAAATGTAAAAAATAAATTTATTAAATATGTTAAGGGTGATAATATAAAATGTATCGCATGTGTCTTTGATAAAAGTGAATTTGTAACTAGTGATGTATATCGATATTGCTTGAATGTACTTGCAAATTATTTTAATAAGAACGATGTGCAAAACATTATAATTGCAAGAAAAGATATCCGAAAGCAGTATAACTTTAAAATAACAGAAATGTATTTGTTGTATAACTTAAAGGCATCATTTTCTGACTAAAACAGAGAAAAATCTTTACAAATAGCTGACTTCTATTCTTGGTGCATATTCTCATTCTATGAACATGATACACCCAAATATTTTTTAAAGCTGAAAAATTTGATTACTATAATAAAAACAAAGCCCTCGACGGGCTTATGAACTATCATTTAGATAGATCTCGTTCGAGAGCCTGACTTGTTTATGCGTTAAGTTTATCAGATTTTATATTCCTGTCAAATATGGTAAAATACTCATATTATGAAAATATATTTTGCAGGTTCTATAAAGGGGGGGGGCGAGACGATAAAGATCTCTACCTTGCTATTATCAATTACTTAAAGAATTTCGGGGAGGTTTTGACTGAACATATAGGATCAGCTAGCTTAACAGTTATGGGCGAAGGTGGTATAACAGACGAGTACATTTTTGAACGAGATATGGAATGGGTTAAAGAGGCTGATGTTGTTGTAGCAGAAGTAACACAGCCAAGTCTTGGTGTTGGGTATGAGCTTGGCTGGGCAGATGGGAAGAAGCCGATTATTTGTTTGCATAGAGAGCAAGACGGAAAAAGATTGTCGGCAATGTTATCGGGGAATAAAGGTATGAAAATATTTAACTATACAGACTTAGACGGGGCTAAGAAAATATTGGATGACTATTTTAATAAATAAAATAAAACATGCTACAATTAAAGTATGGAACAAATCAGAAACAATAAAAAAATAAGAATTACTATTATTGTGGTATTACTTATACTTGCAATAATTTTGTATTTTTCATAAACATAAGTTAAAAATAAAAATATGAATATAAACGATATTAAAGATCAAGTTAAAGATAAGATAAAAAATAATTATAAGCCAAATACTGGGAAGAAAAAGGTTTTACTTGGAGTAATAGTTTTACTTCTCGGAGCCCTAGGTTTGGAGGTATTAAATACAGATTTTGATCTTGGTAAATTGTCAGAAACTGGATCACTATCGGAATCAAAAGTTATGAGAGACATAGATGGAAATGTGGTAACTGATGGAACAGGAAAGGGGACAGATGAATACAATTGTGATGATTTCAAAACACAAACTCAAGCTCAAAAATTTTATACAAATGCGGGTGGGGTTTCAAAAGATACAAATAGGTTGGATGGTGATAAAAATGGGGTAGCATGTCAAGATCTCCCAAAATAGGACAAAACAAAAAAACACCTTTTTAATGGTGTTTTTTTTTAATTAAACTGTTTTACGAAATGACACTTTGCCCTAGGCAAAGCGCGCCGCAGACCTTTTGTCCTAGACAAAGGGTCGAGGTCTGAAACGGAATGTAGTAAAAAAGTTTACCCCTGCAACCAGATATACAAACTCTCCAATGCCTTCACAGCATCTCCAACTGCGATATTATTCTGGTGATATAACCCGTCTGTACAGTCTCCAGCAGCCCACACGCCCTCCAATGAAGCCTTTTGTGTCCTTGGGTCGACGATAATGTTACCTGAAGGATTCTTCTCTACAAAGGCGATATAGCCCGTATTTGGCATTTGCCCAATCTCAACAAAAATACCCTCAACATCTAACTTTTCTGTCTTATTATATATGAGCCCACTTACAAATTGATCGCCTAAAACCTCATCCACAATCGCATTATTTATAATCTTGATCTTTTCATTTTTTAACACTTTTTCAACTGTTATTTCATCAGCTCTGTACTTGTCAGTTCTGTTTAAAATCTTTACTGATTTACAATATGCAACAAGTTGAAGTGCAGATTCAAAGGCGGCATTTCCACCTCCGATCACAACAACATCTTTTCCTGTAAAAACTGGACCATCACATGAGGCACAATAGGTAACTCCTTTGTGTTCAAACTTGTCGGCGTTAATAGCATCAAGCTTTTTGCGTACACTTCCTGTTGTCACAAGAATTGCTTTTGCCTGTAGAACGAGATCTTTGCTTGTTTTTATATAAAATGTTTTATCTTCGTTTTGTGTGACTTCGGATACATAGCCTTTTACTACATTTAAAATGTCTCCTTGATACTCCTTAACATGTTTTTCCAAAGATTTTCCAAGTTCATATCCGGATATGTGTGGTGTACCGATCCAGTTTTGGATATCATCAGAAACAACACTTTGTCCACCAAACTCTGGTGTCAAAATGGCTGACTTTATTTTCTTTCGTGCTGCATAGACTGCAGCAGCTGAGCCTGCAGGTCCTCCGCCTATGATTACCAAATCATACATATTTTCTTGTGTCATATTTGGAAATTATATCATAAAATAAACACACCTCTGATTTCTCAAGGTGTGTTTATGTGTTTTAATTATCTATTTTTTGATCTTCTTAAAAAGGCAGGTACCGCTGACCAATCATCTTCATCTTCTCCTTGGGCTGCTGGCTTCATTATATTTGAATTTTCTTCAGTTGAATCATCATCTTCTTTTTTGTTGATAGTTATTGAGTTGAAAATTTTTCCTGATTTAGATGAATCATCTTGACTTGAAACTGATTCATTTACCATATTTTCCCTGTCTCTAAAAATATTTCTTACTGCTGTAAGTTTATCAGGGAAGTTGGCTGCAATAACTGTTACACGAACTTCATTTTTCTTTAATCTATCATCTTTTACTGTACCAAAGATAATTTTCGCATCTGGATCAACTGATTCTGTTATAACACGTGCTGCCTCTGAGATCTCAAACATTGTAAGATCATCTGATCCGGCAATAGAGAAGAGTACTCCTTTTGCCCCGTGGATTGACACATCAATAAGAGGTGATGAGATTGCAGCTTTTGCAGCATCCACCGCTCGGTTCTCTCCTGAGGCAGTTCCCATACCCATAAGTGCAGATCCAGCATTTTCAAGAACGGCTCTAATATCGGCAAAGTCGATGTTGCCGACAGTTCCAGGAGTTGTGATCAATTCTGATATTCCTTCAACTGCTTGTTTTAAGACTTCATCAGACATTGCGAATGCGTCTTTTGCTGTTGTATCTTTTGAAATAGATCCCATAAGTTTATCGTTAGGCACCACTACTAATGCATCAACTGATTTTGAAAGTTCTGCTAAACCTTCTTCAGCCAATCTCATTCTTCTTTGTCCTTCAAACATGAAAGGTTTTGTAACTACACCGATAGTAAGTGCACCCATTTCTTTTGCAATCTTTGCAACAATAGGGGAAGCACCTGTTCCAGTTCCTCCTCCAAGTCCTCCAGCCACGAATACCATGTCAGCATTTTTAAGTGCCTCTTGAATCTCAGCTCTCGTCTCTTCAGCTGCATTTCTACCAACCTCAGGATTCATACCAGCACCCAGACCTTTGGTAAGGTTCTTACCAATGTGAATTTTCTTAGTAGCAAGTGAGTTATTGAGATCTTGAGCATCAGTATTGATAGCTAAGAAGTCTACACCTTTAACTTTGGAGTTAATCATATGGTTTGTGGCGTTTTTTCCTGACCCACCAACCCCTACAACCTCTATTCTTGCAAATGTTTGTATATCTGTTTTTATTTGTGCCATGATTTACGATTATATCATGCAAGTCAGGGTGTGCCAATTTGAGGGCGTATGTATTTCGTGTTGTGATATTTGAGCTATTTTTAGGAAAAATAGAAAATTAAGGCAAAAACTGTTGCAACCAGCTACCAATATTTTTTAAAACCATAGAAAAACCAGAGCGACCTTTGTTTGCATAGTACTCACTCTCATCTTGATTAAGGTAAAACAATCCTGTTGCATAAATACTCATCGTGTCACCATTTTCAATACAAATATTTTGATTTTGTTTAAATTTTAATAAATCTTTATTACATACACTGTCTAAACGTACTTGAGTGGGCAGGTGGAGTATTTCTTTGGAAATAACATCAATATCTTTCATCATTGATCCACCACCGTGGATTATTATTCCAGCCGGCAGCAATCTATCTTTACCAATTTTTTTCAAATGTTTTTGTATCAATTCGAAAATATCAATAATTCGAGCATAAATTATCTCATGATATTTTTCTTGGAGTGATAGGAAAAATGCTTTATCTCTTTGGTCCTTACGAACGTTCATTCTGTTTCTGTTAATAAATACTTCGGTAAGTTCTGAAGCGAGGCGACGAAGCTCAATATCTGGGTTCATTTTAATAGCCTTAGCCTGTGATAGGGAAACCTTTAAGCCAAGGGCTAAATCACGACTAATATCTTCTGATCCAAGAGGAATAACTTCAAGTAGGATAGGAATATTTTCCTCGTAGGTAATAACAGTTGAAGTATCACCCCCAATATTTACAATACATACGCCAGCTAATCTGTCAGCTTCATTGACTTGGTTTTTAGAATAAGCATATTCGGCAACAATTACATCTTCAACGATCAAATTGTTATCTTCGCAGGCAAGGAGAATATTTTCTAAATGTTGTTTTGTTGTGAAAATACATAACGCCTGTAACTCAAAAACATTCCCCGAAAGTCCTGATGGTTTGCTTGTGTTAATACTCTTACCATCAATCTTATATCTTTGAGGGATAAGTTGAATAATTTTTTTATTTTGAGAAATATTTTCCGGAATTTTACTTTCAACCCTTCTAAAAATTTCTTCAATTATGGATTCATCAACAACATGGTTCTTGTTATTTATTTTTATTTCAGCCGAAGACGAGATAGAAGAAAGAGCGCCGCCAGACAGGGCAATAACCACTTTCTTGATATTGTTCAAATAATTCTTGTTGGTCTCAGATATCAGTGTTCTTATGCTTTTGGTTAAGGCTTCGACATCTTTGACAATCCCACGCTTGATATAATCTATATTTACGCTTGATGTGGCAACGATTTTATTTGACTCTTTGTTGATAATAATCAAGCGTAGTGTCGTTGTGGCTACCTCAATTATTATTACATCTGAATCATTTTTCTTCATTACAGTATAGTATACTAGTAAGGGTAGAAAATGTTAAGTTTTTTTGTGAATTTCTTTTCTAATTTATCCATCACGTCCCCATGATCGTGTCCTAAAAGATGAGTCATCCCATGCACGAAGAGATAATTTAGATAATTTTCAGAAGTTGTATCAAATAATTTTGCTTTTTGATCTGCTTTCTCCAGGCAAATATAAATTTCACCAAAATCCTCATAAGGGAATGAGAGGATATCGGTCACATAATCTTTTTTTCTATATTTTTGATTTACAGAACGTATTTTGTCTTGACCGACAAAATAAATACTCAAATCATAATTCTTACCAAGGATCTCATTTTTAATAGTACGCAAAAAAACACCATTGATTTTTGGTGCTTTTTTGACCGTATAGGATATGTTTAGATTTTCATCATCTAGGATATATCGCATACAAAAGGTTTTAATCGTATAAAAATTATTTCTTTTTACCTGTTGTTGGGGTCGCGTTGAAGTATTTTCCCATTTTAATATCAGCTAAACGGGTTTCGTTGTTTCTGATTTTCTTTAAAGCTTCTTTTTTCATCTTGTAATATGAAAGACTTCTCTCTGCATATCGTTTACTACGAGACTTATTTAGTCCGCCCCACTCTTGCATTTTTTTAGTAAAACGTCTCAATACTGAAGAAGGAGATTCGCTTTGGTTTTTGTTGATTGATACGTTTAATGACATATTGGCATATTCTAGCATGTTTATGATATATTTACAATAATATGAATCAAGATAACCAATTCTTCAACCACAAGAAGATCGACAGCAAATGGCAGAAAAAATGGGAGAAGGATGAAATCTACAAAGCCTCTAATACCAGTAAGAAACCAAAGAAGTATGTTTTGTCGATGTTCCCATATCCGTCAGGTGCTGGATTGCATGTTGGACACCCAAGAGGGTACATCGGAGCCGACGTATATGCACGCTTAAAACGTATGCAAGGATTCAATGTTCTTCATCCGATGGGATATGATGCTTTTGGTCTTCCAGCTGAGCAATATGCCATTACACACGGTGTACACCCTAAAGATTCGACGGCTAAAAATATTAAAACCTTTGAAAAACAATTAGCCTATATTGGGTTGTCTTATGATTGGTCAAGAAAAATAAATACAACAGATGAGGATTATTATAAGTGGACTCAATGGATATTTTTAAAATTATATAATCACTATTACGATCACAAAGTAAAAAAAGCAAAACCTATATCTGAGATAGAGGGGAAATTTGCCCACCTTCCACAAATAGAGAAAGATGCAGAATTGATGAAATACAGATTGGCCTACGAAGGATTTTCTGAAGTAAACTGGTGTGAAGAATTGGGAACGGTATTGGCCAATGACGAAATCATAGACGGAAAGAGTGAAAGAGGTGGTTATCCTGTTGTTAAAAAAATGATGAGACAGTGGTTTTTGAGAATAACTGATTATGCTGATAGACTTATATCAGGCTTGGATACTGTTGATTTTGATGAATCGTTAAAGACAGTACAAAAAAACTGGATTGGTAAGAGTTTTGGTCATGAACTGAGCTTTAAACTTGAGGGAGATTCAGGAGAGGTGAAAGATATTAAAATATTTACAACAAGAATTGATACTTTGTCTGGTGTGACTTTTGCGGCTATTTCAAAAAACCATGATTTGATTACGAAAAATTCAGAAAAATTTTATAAAATAATAAATCAAACAAAGTCTTGGGGAACAGATGACACCGAGCGAGGCGAGGCGGATATAAAAATCAAAAAAGGTGTTCTTGTTGATGGTATTTTTGCCATACATCCAGATAATAAAACTAAGTTGCCAATATACGTAACCAACTATGTTTTATCTGATTATGGTTTTGGTGCGGTTATGGGTGTACCTGATAGTGATGAAAGAGATAATGATTTTGCTTCAGTTTATAATATTCCAACAAAAGAAACAAAACTAGAAAAACCAGAAGCTATAGAAAAAAGGTTGGGATTAAAGAAAATATATAAATATAAAATCCGTGACGCGGTTTTTGCTAGACAGCGATACTGGGGAGAGCCTATTCCTTTAAAACATGATAAGGATGGACATATTATAGAGCTGAAAGAAAAAGAATTGCCACTAAAATTACCAAAAGTTTCCTCATATGAACCTATCGGAAGTGGTGAATCTCCATTGGCAGGAATCAAATCGTGGATGAAAGAAGGCTACGAAACCAATACCATGCCTGGGTGGGCTGGATCATCATGGTATTTTTTGAGATATATGGATGCACACTGTAAAACTGCACCAGTTTCAAAAAAAGCTGTAGAATATTGGCAACAAGTTGATATGTATGTTGGAGGGCGAGAGCATGCAACAGGACACCTGCTGTATTCTCGTTTTTGGCACAAATTCCTATATGATATAGGTCTAACAGTAACTGAAGAACCATTTAAGGCTTTGAGAAATCAAGGAATGATCTTGGGTGATGATAATCAAAAGATGAGTAAGAGGTGGGGAAATGTTGTAAATCCAGATGACTGTATTAATACCTACGGTGCCGATGCATTTAGAATGTATGAGATGTTTCTTGGACCGTTTGATTCACAGTTGCCATGGTCAACTGACGGTATCATTGGAACTCGTCGATTTATCGATAGGTTGTGGCGCTTGTCTCAAGTTATAGAGGAACAAAATAAAAAGAGTAAGAGTATAAAAACTAATCCTCATCTGATTTCTAAAATTCATAAGACAATTAAAAAGGTCACAGAAGATATTGATGACTTTGCCTTTAACACATCTATCTCTGCGTTGATGATTTTGTTAAATGATTTTGAAGAAGTTCAACAAAAGGGAAGTTTGATTAATCAAAAAGATTTTTTTGATTTTATAAAATTACTTACACCTTTTGCACCACATATCTCCGACGAGATTTGGTCTGTATTTAAAAATAAAAATTCTGTAAATATTGCCGCATGGCCAGTGTATGATGCAAAAAAGATTTTGGAAGACAAGGTAAAGCTTGGTATTCAAATAAATGGAAAACTCCGCGGAGATATTGAGATCGATGCTGCAAAATCAGAAGTTGAGATACTGGAAGAAGCAAAACAAATAGTAAAAAATCATCTTGATGGAAAAGTTATTAAAAAGACAATTTACATTAAAGGTAAAATTATTAGTTTTGTTATATAATACACATCATGAATAAAGACAAAGAAGATAACGGAGATGTAACAATACAAGAATTTGATTTACAGAAATATCCTAAAATCTTAAAAGAATTTTTAACTACAGAGTGGGATATGGTTGATACTGAACACTTTGGTGAGGTAACTCGTTTGTATTCTAAAAAAAGATTTATTTTTGTGGTGCGAAATCAGGCTACAAAAAAGATAATTGGGTATGCAGTTCTAGAGACAAATATGGGGGTGGCAACTATTGAGTCTGTAGTGTTTAAGAAGTTGGAAAATATTGATGACTTGGGACGAGATCTTATAAAATATATTATTAACGAGTCGAGACAAAAAGAATGTCATGTTATTAAACTTGAGACGGGGACACATTGGCAGTCGAGAGAAATGTATGAGGAGTTAGGGTTTAAGATTCGAGCAGTGTTACCTGATTATTATGGAGATCAAGAGCATGTGTTGATGGATATGAGATTGAGGGGCGGGTTTAGTGAGGATTTGTAAAATACTGAATAAAAAAAACCGGAGGTCGCCTTGTGGGCTAGTCCGGGTTGGGGTTAGTTTTTTTGGTTTGTGATGTTATTTTTTCTTAACATCGTTTGAAAATGGACGTTCGATCCAGTCACAGTCCTCTGCATGCAATGGAATTGAGCTTGGCTCGGTACTGATCTGGGTTGGGGTAGGCTCGCTGCATTTTGGACATGGAAGGTCGAACAATGTGGTGACTGAATTTGTAATCTTGCCGAAGTGTCCTTGAAAGACCGCCTCTGTTTTTCCGCCACTGATGCCTCCACATTTTTTACAGATGCAATAGCTAAAGACGTCCCTATCTTTTTCGACATATAGTTGATTAACATATTCTGGTTCAATGATTACCTGACCCAAATAGTGTTCTGCTGCAAGTCTGTCTATGAAAATAGTACCTGTTCTGGTATCGGTGTACTTGGCAACAAAGATACCGTTGGATACGACCGGTTCTATAAGCACTGATCTTATGTGTCTGTCATGCCACCAAAAGAGTGGGTGACGGCGGGAAACATGATAAATATCTGATTTTGGAAAAAGTGATATACGAAGTGTCGGATGTGGTGAGGTAGTGTAGTGAGAGTTCATGACATAAATAATAGTAAAATTAAACTCAACCGAAGTCAAATTCGCCCAAAACCTCAAACTCGTATATAATCATGCCTATGGAAACTCTACAACAACAAATCAAAAATCAAATCAAAGAAGCGATGATGGCTAAAGACACTGTTAAACTAGCAGTTCTTCGTGGTCTTTCATCTATGATTACAAATGACCTCGTAGATAAAGGGAGAACGCCTCAAGGAGAATTAACTGATGAAGAAGTATTAGCTCTAATTCGTCGCTCAGTAAAGCAAAGAAAAGATTCTATAGAACAATTTACAACAGGAGGAAGAGATGATTTGGCGGCTGATGAAAAAGCAGAACTTGTATATCTAGAAGTGTATCTACCTCAAATGATGTCAGCGGATGATGTTAAAAAAATAGTTGAAGCCAAAAAAGCTGAGCTAGGTATCACTGATGCAAAAGATAAAGGCAAATTAATGGCTGAAATTATGAAAGATCTAAAAGGGAAAGCGGAAGGTATGGATGTTAAAAATGCAGTTGATTTATTATTTTAATCAAATTATTTAATATCGAACCTCAAAACTTCCATCAACATCGGATTCGTCCACTGCTTTTATTAAATAAAACTTCAAATTACTTAAATCATCAGTAGGATATTCTGTTTTGTATATTTCATAGATCAGTTCTTTTGTGATAGTATTAGACTTTTCTAAAATATAAAACACATATCTATTACCAACCCAAGTTCCACTAATAGCATCAACTGCGGTTAAAGGAACTCGGTATTTTTCTAAAGGATATTCAGCTTTAAGAAGTTTATGAAAATCATCACCTGAAAAAGTAAAGACTTTATACTCTTTACCTCTAATAATTGCATATATATCGGATGATTTTTCAAATAAACTTGAATTACTTTTTCTGATTTCGAATTCTGTATCTCCTTTAAATTTTTCTACATTAAAGGCATCCTTACTTATTTCTCCTGTTTGTAATAAGTACAAAAAGAAGGCGAGACCAAGTGCGAGTATGAATAAAATAAACTTTTGCATATGTATATATTCTATCACGAAATTTATTTATTTCATTCCGTTTCAGTCCTCGGCCCGCTTATTTTAAATATATGGAAAGTTTAGATTAAAGTAAGAGCCTACGAAGCGCTTTGTCTAGGACAAAGTGTCATTCTATAAATAAATTTCAGAAGTCTGGAAACAAAAAAACCAACCGATTAAGGTTGGCATTTCTATGATCCTCCCAACGATAAGCCGAATTCTGTATCAGATTGCTCTGACGACAACCATTTATCTGGGATGAAGATTACTCTTCACCTCGAGCGGCACTTACGCATAAAGCGTACACGACCTTGCACGTATGTAAGAATTTAGCCGTTTCATTCTCATTATTTTTACAACACTGATAATAAGATTAACCTCGTGTAGGTCTGTATCAACTTTCGAAAATACACGTCACTGTTCGCATCTCCATGTCACCATGGACGGGGATTACCCGCTACAATTCTGCTGAAATAAATTTCAGCACGTGTTCGGACTTTCCTCTGTAATTCTCGAAAGAATACAGCGATTGTCTGTTTGGAGGACATATTATATTTATATCATTTTTGAGATCTTGTCAAGGAAGTGTCCGAATATAATCTGATACAATAAAGCCAATGAAATTAATGGAACTATTGAAGTCAAAGTCGATTCAAAAGACTGCAATCATGATCGCAGTTTTTACTTTTTTAAGTCAATTGCTATCTTTGATTCGAGATCGATTATTTGCCAATCAGATCGGAGCAGGGCTGACGCTGGATAGTTACTACTATGCTTTCAGGATACCGGATATTTTATTTGCTATATTTACAAGTTTGGTCTCAGTGACTGTATTGATTCCTCTTTTGGTAAAATATGATAAGGATAATGATCCAATCAGTATGAAGAAAGTGTACAACCTTCTTTTCTCCGTCTTTTTTATATTTTCAACAGTGGTTATTTTATTGTTAATCGTGTTCATGCCGTACCTTGTAAAAAATATTGTGGCACCAGGTGTAATCAATCTAAATGTAGTTGATAATATTATTTTATACTCAAGACTTCTGTTGTTACAGCCATTTTTCTTGGGACTCTCAAATCTTTTAGGTTCGTACACCCAGATGCGTGAACGATTTTTGTTATATTCTTTATCTCCACTGATTTACAATGTTTCAACTATTCTCGGTCTTGTATTTTTGTATCCGATTTACGGAATCAAAGGAGTAATATATGGAATCATTTTCGGAAGTATTTTGCACGGGCTTATACAGGTTCCATTTGTTAAAAATAATAAATTCTTACCAAAGTTTGTAAAATTTAACAAACAAGATATGCATATTATTAAAGATATTATTGTGAGTTCATTGCCGAGAGCGTTTATCCTTTCTTTAGTGCAAATAGAATTTTTATTTTTTAATAGTTTTGCCTCATTGTCTTCCGCAGGGAATACGTCTATCTTAAACTTTGCCAACAACTTGCAGTCGGTACCTATGGCGCTTATTGGGGTAAGTTTTGTGGTTGCAGCATTTCCAATATTTTCCAAAAGATACGTAGAGGGAAATGAAGTGGAGTTTTGGAATATATTTAAATATACTTCTAAAAAAATATTGATGTATTGTGGTTTGGCAACTGTGGGTATATGGTTTTTGAAAGACTATATTGTACTTATTCTTTTGGGGAATATTGAATCATATAAAGTTGTTGCCTTAGCTTTTGGGATTTTCTCATTGTCTCTCATTCCACAATGTATCGAGCTTTTGATAACACGTGTGTACTATGCTCGTAATAATAACTATAAACCAGCAGTGTTGAATATATTCCTAACGGTATTTATGATTGTGTTGGCTTATTATTCAGATAAAACAGCGGTTGGTATTGCGACTGCATTTACGATAGGATCTTGGGTATCTTGCTTGGTATTTTGGTTAAGTATTAGAAAAATATTTAGACTACACAAGGTGGAAGTTTCTGACGAGATAATAAAGGTGTAGGTTTGGATTATCTTTATATTTTAAGGTATTTTTACATTTTTTATTAACGACGTAGAGTGAGAGAAACAAAAGTAAGTATACTTTTGTTTCCGAACCGAGGAAGTTAACGGTCAATACCCCAAGGCTCTGCCTT
>JAYUPL010000022.1:0-34543 GCA_043760135.1 Candidatus Parcubacteria bacterium
GTTCTGTTGTATCTTTCAATGTGTGCATTGTCATTCGGCTTGCCGACTCTGGTATATCTGTGGTTTTTTCCTGATCTGTCTATGAACCACCGACCAAACTCTGGTCCATGATCAGATTGAAGCATGTTGAAATTAAACTTTGAATGTCTCTGTACTCCTTTCATAAAACTTACACATATCTTACTACTCATCTTTTCATAACACTTTGCATATGACCACCGGGAATATACATCGATCAAGGTGAAGATGTAGATTCTAGTCTTTGGCCCTGTCATCAGGTGTATAGTGTCCATTTGAACCAAATCTCCAGCTTTTAATGGGTATGGTCGGTCTACAGGTGGACGATATCTTTTCCACTTACTTTTCTTCTTGAGTAAACCATTTCTATCTAGTGTTCTCTTTACGGATGAGAGTGAGACTTTGATTCCTTCATTCTCTAAATCTTTTTGTACTACTTCTGAACATCTATTTCTCTCAAGTCTCTTTCTAAATATTTTCCACACTACTTCATCACTGAGTTGATGTGGGTGATGTTTTGGTTTTGATGACAAAGTTGGTATTGGATGTATTCCTATCTTCTTTGCTTTCTGTACCCATTTAGATATTGTTCCAGGTGACACTCCATATTGTCTTGCTACAGTTCGTACACCTAGACCTTTACTTAATACTAGTTGAGCTGCGTCTCTTCGAACCTTAGGTGCATGTTTGTTGTTTGTATATGCCATGTTTTTGATTGTATATTGATGGGTGTTTCCAAGCTAGTGAACCATTACGCATGTGTTGACAAATACTTGTAAAAGTGCTATTATTTATTTGATAGCATTTTTTCATTTTCACAACTAAACCAACCAAAAAAATGATACAAGAACACGACAGTAGCTGGTTAATGAACCGCATCGAACTTCTGACAAAAGAGCCTGAACTCGCAAATTTCTCAGTTGATACGAGCAGATGCGATTTAGAGATCGTAATCAAGGTCGCCGAGGAAGACAGGCCAGCCTTCACACAAGAAATCCTCGATGCCTTGAAAAAAGAACTTTCTGAAAGGACAGGTGTTACACCTACCATCTACTTGGAAGGCAACGAGCCTGAGTGGTTGGCAAAAGGCGCATACATCTAAAACCCACCGTTTCAACCTAGAAACCACCTAGCTTGTAATGGTGGTTTTTTCTTTTATATAGGTCGAACATCGTCCCATGCGTGGAGCATCTGAAAATAACCCTACTTATATGGGTTATTTTTCGTTACCTTATGACCAGTTCAAACCTGAGATACAGTGTGTCCAGATTTTTATTTTTGCACAATTATCACTAACACATGATACAATAAAAACATACCAGTCTAATTTATTTTTATGACATACAAATCAAGCCATAAAGTTGTTGACCTACATACAGACCAAATCGAAAGAGAAACATTCCGTGTGGAAATTTTTAGTGATGCCGTATTTGCCATTGCTATAACATTGCTCGTATTAGATTTTAAGGTTCCGGACAACTTTTCTAGCGACCAATTTCAATCATTGATTCATCAATGGCCAAATCTGCTAGGATATATACTTACATTTTCAACTATCGGCATCTACTGGATCACTCACCACAATTTATTCAATTTTATTAAAAAGACAAACAGGACCATGATGCTCCTAAACCTCCTTTTTCTTATGGCCGTATGTTTTCTTCCATATCCAACTCGTCTTATCAGCGAACATGGCGGGCAAGTAATTACCGCCGTGCTCTATGGGCTGACCTTGACCATCATAAATCTCCTACTGTATTTTCTTTGGCTCTATGTATCACGCAAACATCGGCTCATATATAAAAACGTAAGCGACACATCAATACGCATGTTTGGAAGAAAAATACTTATTGCTACAGGCCTGTATACTATCGGTATTGCAGTCTCCTATGTGAGTCCACATTTAGGAACGCTCGCATATGCGCTCGTTGCTTGTAACACCATCAGTTATGGTTGGACCACAAAAATTTCTAACGCATATTATACAATAACAAAAAAACATACCCCTCAATAAAAGCGCTTCACCATCCACATCCTATTCCTTGTGTTCCTCAACATCTTTTGCAAGCTCAAGATTATCTGCTTGAGCAATCGCCCACTGTCCATCAGCATCTTCTTCCTCCTCCAATGTTTTTTCCAAGAGATCTACGACAGCATCGTAGTCTAACCCTTTTGCCTCTTCGATAGCTGTCAGATATGAGGCTATCTCAAAGTGTTCGGCAGATCGTCCCGCACCTGCAAGCATCGCATCTTTTATGGCGGTTGGTGCGTCAGCAGCGATGACACTTGAAGCTTCAGCAACGATTCCTCGTATCCCCTCACCTGAATGCTTTTCAGGCTCAACATCAATCAGTGAAAAGATTTCCTCGAGTCGCTCGGTATGGATTTCTGTTTCTTCTAAGTGCATCAGAAATCCTTCCTTCAATTCTGGATCAGTGGCAGCCTCCGCCATCTTTGGGAGCGAGATCTCAGACTGCTTTTCTATATCATACAGCGTTTTTACTTTTAACTCGAAAGATTTTTCTGAGTTTATTATTTCAGTCATATATTTTTATTCTTAGTGTATTAAATTGATAGATTGGCAATACCTCTATGCTCTTTGTGCATACGTTAACGATTACTCTTGCACTATTTTTCTGATTAAAGTTTTTTTGGAGAGGGATGGGTAATAACCTAAGTGTAGACCTGTATGCAGTTAATAGCAAACATTCTCAACAATCTTCACCTAAATCCCGGTAACAGGTAATGCTGACAGGGTTTTCATTTACCCAAACCTAAACTCACACCTCTTCAACAACATATACCACTTCTCTAGTTCGGTAAAAAGGTAACTCGGGGAGCATGTATTGACAAATATGTAAAAGGTGTTACTTTAATAAAGTAGCATTTTTACTTTGGGTAATTAAATTCAAAGCGAATTTCACAAGCACAAACCAAACACCATCATGAATATTCACATCATCCCCCGCCTTTGCCCTACAGCACTTGGAATGTCGATGGCCCAACATATCAAAGAGGCTGGACACAGGTTGTCCGACGTGGAGCTGGCTTCTTTCGTAATCGGAGTTGTTGACTCTGAGTGGCCAAACGTTCCCGGCAAGCAGAAAATAATCGTGGTTGATCCGGGCAAGGTTGAAACCGTTCCAGAAGGCGCGATCCTATTCTCCGCGTTCACACTGACGATGATCGATAACCCAACCGTGGATTTGGCTGACTTCCTCAAAAACCCACTGGTCCCGTTCAGCAAAGTGTCCTACAACTACCGTTTTGAAAACTGGCGTTTCGACGTTAACAGGGTGACACTGAAAACGACTTCTTTTGAAGGGAAAACCGTACAGGAGTGCGACAGAAAAGCCATCGCCCACATGGAAGAACTTTCCACACAGGAAGCCTATTCATGGGACGGTATTCGGGTCTTAAGAATCGATACTCCAGCCGTTGCCGAAAAAACAACCTTCTTGAAAGACAACGGTCGCCAGAAAAACGATGACTGATACCCAGTCTCAAAAACCCGCAAGTATGCAGCAATGCAGAAAGCGGTTTTTATTTACCCATAATATAGGTTCTAACATCCTCACAACAAGGGTACTTCTTATTTTCTAATTCACTTCGTTCATAGGAAAATAATGTCGCCCACGCACGAATCCCTACCTCCCAATCAACATCACAACCAGCCCAACAATCTGATCCTTATCCTTCGGATCACTCTCAGCCACAAGTAAAGTCAAGGCAGTCAACGCTTCTGGTGTTATTCTGCTCGTATTCAAAATCTTCGCCTTTCTTAAAAACCACACAAATGAAAACGCACCACTTCTTTTATTCCCATCAGAAAACGGATGATTTTTTACAATAAAATACAGAAGATGTGCAGCCTTTTCCTCCACACTTTCATACACAGATTTACCACCAAACGATTGAAATACATTTCCTACTATTCCCTCTATGCTTTTAGTTTGTCTTTCATTAGCAAACAGATCTGTTGCCTCACCTTTCTTAAATAATTCCTGCTTCAATTCCAATATAGCTTTACTCAATTCTTCCCCACTCAACTTAACTTGTTTTTTTGTGAGACTCTTTTTCGAAAATTCAGACTTATCATATGCATCCAATGAAAACCATGTATTCGCAAAAAGCTTCACAAGTTCAAGCGTATCTTGGTTAGTAATACTATCATTGTCAGGTAGTAATTTTTTAACATTTTCCACAGCAGTCAAAAAAGCCTCGTAATTTTTACTAATACGATTTGGGTTTATAGTGTAGCCCTCTAGTACATGTGATTTGAGGGTTTTTGTAGCCCATTGACGAAATTGTATAGCTCGAGATGAGTTTGACCTATACCCAACAGCTAATATTATGTCTAAAGAGTATACATTTAAAGGCTTATCCGAATTTGCATTATGCATTTTTTGCATATTCCTTTTTTCATCAACCTCTTTGTCTTTGAATATATTAGAGATGTGCTTAGAGACAACAGACTGATCAATGTCAAAAAGCTCTACTATTTGGCCCTGCGTAGCCCACAAAGTCTCCTTATCACTATCAATACGAAAATCAATATTGCCGTTTGAGTCCTTATAGATGGCTATTTATTTATTCTTTTTTGCAGATTTATTTTTAATCATTATTTAATTATATCAGTGCAGTCAAGTTGGGTTTGAACAACCCACTTTTTGACAATAATCTAATTAATGGCTTCATATATATCCCACTTTACTTATACATACATGCTTGCTACGATACAGGAGCTACTATTTCGAATTATATATACAATCTTTAATATCAGTTATGATATCCATAAGAAAGAAAAGTTAGTATACTCAAACCGGTTCAAATCATCATCTATTGTCAATAACAGATCAGCAGACAGCGCCTAGACTATTACGAAAGTAATCATTAAAAAACAGAATCAAAAGCAATCACATTATGCAGATTGCGATGTTTTTAAAGATACTATTAATACGAGTGCAATAGTAGCCATGAATAATATAAAGATAGGAAATAATAAAAGACAGCACACATTACACTGTTTAGCGTTTTCCTTATTGCCCATCTTCATATTTTCATTTTAATCAAATTAACATAAAAAATGTCATCAATTTCAACGAACAATTATTCATTAACTGACAATGTAAAACCTATGAAAAATAAACTTATCTTAGGTCTAGCGTTAACCATCCTAATCTTATTATCATTTATGCCTTCAACCCCAGCACTTGCTGTCACCAATCCATCAGTATGCAGCCTTACACTTACCATTACCGAAACCTCAAACACAAACTACACACTTACAGTCAAAAACAATGGTCAAAAAATGTGTAGAAATGTAACCCTTTCTGCATATTATCCTAACAATCTGTCATACATCTCTTCTAATCCAAAACCTACATCATCAAACTATTACTGGAATCTAGGGAACATAAACCCTAATGGCAAAAAAGTTATCTCTGTAGTTACTGAATACAAAGGTACAACTTCGGGAACGGTAACGATGGAAGCCTGTGCAACATCTGACAACAGTCCTGATGCTTGTTCATTACTCGAATCAAGTGTTACCATCCCAGCAACTTCAACCCCTGTTGTTAACCCGGTAATCATTGCTCCAACAACCCCCACAACTCCAACAGATTTAAATTCTGATGAATATGGTACGTGGGTTTGGGAATCACCATACGGAATGTCTGACTTATATATGAACAAAATTATTTCTGGTGCTGTTGCAAACAAAATAAACGTTATGTACATCACTATTGATGATTATCTGGACATACACAATCTTCCTGAAGGATCTTCAAAAGAGTCAGAGAAACTTAAATATTCAAATGCTCTGGAAAAATTCATCATAGCGGCCAACAATGCAAACATAGAGGTTGACGTAGAAGCTGGATGGAGAGATTGGGCGGAGGCACCAAATACTTACAAACCGAACGTTATTATTGATTATGCAATAGCATATAATAGTCTGAGAAAAAATAAGATACGCGGCGTGCAGTTTGATGTTGAACCATATCTATTGCCCACTTATGAGACAAATAAGGCTACAGTTCTTAAAAATTTCGTAGCTTTTGTAGATGCATCGACAAAAAGACTTGGCTCAAATGAATTGGACTTAAATATAGTGATTCCTCATTTCTATGATTCAGCGCAGCAATGGACCCCTTCTTTTGCATATGGAGGTGTCACAACATCTACGTTTGATCATATCCTGAGAATCCTAGATACTCGTCCTGATAGTTCTATTACCCTAATGTCATATCGTAATTTTGCCTTAGGTAGTGACGGAACTGTCGGAATATCAAAAGCTGAAGCCGATCAGGCTTCAGCTGGAGATCATTCAACAAAAATCATAGTTGCCCAAGAAACTGGAAATGTTGAACCAAGTTACGTAACATTTTACAATATTTCAAAAGCGGAATATGAAAAACAAATTTCTATCATCAAAAACACTTTTGCAAATAGCAAAAACTTTGGTGGTATAGCTGTTCACTACATAGACCCTTTGTTACTATTGAAGTAGAAAGGTATATAAAAAAGCCCCAGTGATGGGGCTTTTTTTAATGTAAACATAAGGAGTATACTAAATACATGGCAGACTGGGATCAAATTGAATCAAGAGGAAATGTAGAAGACCGTCGAGGTCTTGGAAAAACCACACGAGTAGGTGGTGGTATAACTATTGTAGGTATTGCTCTTATTTTACTTTTTAACTATGCAAATGGTGGAGACCTGACAGATGCGATTCCACAAATTGAACAACAACTGCAAGTTTCGGAACAACAAAATGTTAATCCCGCAGATTTTGAAGGTGCAGATCAATATGAGGTATTCACTTCAACAGTGCTTGGATCTATCAATGATATGTGGACAGATGTATTTGCAAAAAATAATAAAGTGTACACTCCACCAAAATTGGTATTGTTCCGAGGAGGCACAGAATCTGAATGTGGAGGAGCATCAAGTGCATCTGGTCCACACTACTGCCCTCTCGACAAAACTATATATATTGACGAAACTTTTTTTACAGAACTACAGAAGCGATATAAAGCACAAGGGGGTGATGTAGCAGAGGCATATGTAATCGCACACGAAGTCGGACATCACGTACAAGAAGAGTTAGGACTTTTGGAAGCTAAAGATAATGAGACTTCAATTAAAACAGAGCTTCAGGCTGATTGTTTTGCAGGACTTTGGGCTTATTCTATTAAAGATGCAGGTGTGTTTGGAATAAACGAGATACGAGAAGCCATTGATGCAGCTGCCGCAGTTGGTGATGATAGAATTCAAGCAACAACTTATGGAAGAGTGAATCCAGAGTCATGGACCCATGGATCGAGTGAGGAACGAGTAGCATGGTTTACACAAGGATATACCACAGGGAGCGTTGCTGCATGTGATACTTTTAAATAAAAAAAGAACCCATCACAGGGTTCTTTTTTTATTTATTTTGAAGCATCTTATGACCGTCTTAATGCTTTTACAATTGCTATCAGAATGACTGACCCAAGAAGGGCTACAACGAAACTATATAGATTAAATCCAGTAGTTCCAGTCTCACCTATTGTGTTCATTACAAACCCTCCGATAAGTGCACCAACAATTCCTACAACAATGTTGAGGAGTGGCCCTTGTTGCCCATCGGTTTTCATAATGAGTGAAGCGATCCATCCTACTAATGCACCAAATATTATCCATAGTATTATTGACATATATTTTATTTTTATTTTAGTTTAGTTTTTTAATAATTATTCTTTCCAAGCATACTGTCGTACTTCAGATGCGTTATGTTTATGAAATATATCGATAACGTTTTCATCATCTGCTCTACAAATAACCAACACACCTCCTTCTTCTACATGTCTTTCATATAGCTTGGCATCTTCTTCATCCACACCAAGCTGACTTAATCCGCCAATAAGCCCTCCTGCTGCAGCACCTGTTGCCGCTCCAGCCACCGCTGTAGCTGTTGCACCAGTAAGTCCAAGTGCTGCTGCCAAAGGTCCGGCAACGAATAGCGTACCCAGTCCTGGTAAAAGACCGTTTGCGACCACTAATCCGGCTATGGTTCCAATCACTGCTCCAGTTGTTGCACCAGCTGCAGCGCCGACCCCTACCTTCTCGTTAGTCTGACTGTCCTTTATCATTCCATCTTCATTGGTGTACACACATGATATTTCTGTATCCATTACACCTTCTTCTTTTAAATTTTCAATTACTGACTCCGCCTTAGCTTTGTTAGGGAAAATCCCCACTGTTGTCGTTGTTGTCATAATTTTATTTTATTTAATTGATTAGTTGTTAATGCTAATAAATATCAGCTACATTGCTGATGTATTTATTATTACGCCTTTTTTTGGTTTAAACCATTGTTTTTTTATGATAAATGTTTCCTTATATTATTGACATATATTGATAAATGTATTATCCAATTAGAGCTATCATATATCAAGGCCGCTGTAGCATACGAGTTAAAGAGTGTATATAAACTATATCAACTAATCAATTAAATAAAAAAATATATGTCAAAACTAAGCCCATCAATTAGATTTAATGATCAAAAATGTCGAGAAGGTATGGCCTTCTATAAAGAATGTTTTGGAGGAGAATTAGAATTCATGACAGGAAAAGGAACTCCAATGGAGAAAGATATGTCTATTGAACAGCTTGAACTTATTATGCACTCTACCCTCACCAAAGATAACTGGGTCCTTATTGGTTCTGATATGATGCGCGACAAAGCGATCATCGGAGACCATGTTGGTATTGTGTTAGAGTGTGAAAATGAAGAAGAGATTAGAACTATATTTGCAAAACTTTCAGAGGGCGGCGAGGTGTTTATGTCTGTTGAGGAACAATTTTGGGGTGCATTATATGGAGTTGTGACGGATAAATATGGAGTTGAGTGGATGTTGAATTATACGATTAAGAAATAGGTATCTTCTCGACATTTTAATAAAACCATCCTTGCGGGTGGTTTTATTTTTTGTATTAAATTGTGTTTATTGACAACCTGTAGAAAAATGGTACTGTAGTTTAGTCGAACCTAAACAAAACCATGACACACAATAAAAGAATTAAGGAGCTCAATAGAGCTATCGCCCGCTTGCAGACCGAAAAGACTAAGACCACGGCCCGGGAAAAGGCCGCGCGGGGTAAATGGACTAACAAGTACAGGAAATTCAGAACAGCATCCAGAGACCTTGCTCAAATCAAGCTCCATGGAACAGTAAAGGAGAAAAACCTCCAGACAACGATTCTTGGATGGGATGATTTGAACGAAACATTAACGCACGAGCGGGATGTTCACCGAGCAAAACTCGCAGAAATTGACCAGGAACTCACCCGCCTCGGACTCGAGCTAGCACAACTCACCGCCCAGCAAAATGGCGAAGTGAGTGCTGTGGATGACATCATTACTCAGCTCTTCGGCTTGAATGATACTGTCGTTCGTGCTGCGGCCGATCGTGAAGACTGTCTAAAACGACACGTCTTCCCTCGCTTATTCAGTGAGGACGGAAAACTTCTTTCCCAGGTTACTTTCACGAGCTCTAACGGTTTACGTAGGGTGATTGCAATGGTTAACACCATGACAATCGTTGAGGGTGATTTGGCTGACAAAGCAAAAAGTAAGATTGAAGAATTTTTTCAAAAGTTCCAAACGGACAAAATGGATATGGTCACAGAGGCTATGTTCGAGCTAACCAAACAGATCCTGATCGAGAAGACCAAATTTAAGGTCGGTCCACATCTCTATCAATTTCTTGGCATGGAACTTAACGAGAAGATCTTTCCCGAGCTCGCGTTGGCACAGAAATACCTTCGTCAGAGCATCAGATGCGAGAAAACAAACTCGTACATCAGGATTTACGAGCGTAAAAGTAGCAAAGACAACTGGGAGGTGGTTCCCCAATCCTGATTCCTGATTCAAAAAAACAACCAACCTAGCACGTCGTCACCGGCGCTGCTAGCTTTTTATTTTACCTATGCGAACAACCCTGCCAACAACAAGGTCTCCTTTCCCCTTTCTTAAATTTATCTAACATAATATTAATTCTTCTTTCCCTTGTCTCAATTTTCTTAGCATCAGTAATCCAACATATCCACTCATTACGGGCCAAAGGAGTAATATCTTCCCAAATCTCATGTACTGAAACACGAGACGAAATAACCTTCTTTACATCAACGGGTGTTTTATGAACTGTGCCATTAGAGATTCCTTTTGTAGTCATAATATCATTTTACCACCCATGATATACATAATCTATGGCGGAATTAAAAACACAGGCAACAAAAGAAAGTGCTCACAAATTTTTAAAATCTATCGAACCGAAAGAGAAACAAGCAGATGGTTTAACATTGATTAAAATGTTCCAAGATATCACTGGTGAAAAAGCAGTGATGTGGGGATCAGGTATTGTTGGTTTTGGAAAATATCATTACAAGTCAGAAAGAAGTACACAGGAGGGCAACTGGCCTTTAGTAGGATTTTCACCACGAAAACAACAAAATATTGAAGTCATACTGTTAAACTGGTATCCAGGAATGTAAGAAAAAAACCACTCTACCCCGAGTGGTTTTTCAATAGCATCTATTCAATAACCTCCCATAACCCCATACGATTTCCTTCTGGATCATTAAACTGAGCATAGAAACCCATGTCGCCCATCTTTTCCTTTTCCACCATCACCGTACCACCCTTCTTAACAACTTTTTCTAAAGCCACATCAATGTCTTCGACCTGAACAACAATAGTTGGAGTTACAGCCCTTTCCCCTCTTCGCTGTAACCCACCATTGATAGCGCCTGGTTCTGTAGATTTTCCATCCGTACCTGACTCCGCCGTCATTACTGACATATAGTTTGCATCCCAGTCTTTAAACTCCCATCCAAAAATACTTTGATAAAATTCTTTTGAAGTCACAAGGTCTTCAGCAGGAATTTCAAAATGCACTACTTTATTTTTATTCATAGTTTTTATTTTTTATTTTAAATTAAGGATTAATAATGTCAGGCCAGACATTCAGTCGACCACAGACTCTCAAGACTATTATACCATTTTTGTTATGTAGTTTTTTTGATCTAACTCAATAACAAAACAGAACCCCGGTTGGAGTTCTGTTTTGTTATTGTTAGATAAATATTATCTATCTTCGTATCGCTCTCACGATGGCTATAAGTACAACTGCACCTACTAGCGCAACGAGAAAACTGTAAAGGTTGAAACCGGTAGCACCTGTTTCTCCAAAGAAATTCATAATGTATCCACCTAGTACAGCTCCAACAATACCAACGACGATATTTAATAATGCTCCTTGTTCTGCATCAGTTTTCATGATGAGTGAAGCGATCCATCCTACTAATGCTCCAAATATTATCCATAGTATTATTCCCATATATTTTATTTTAAATTTAAATTAAGGTTAATAAATTAATAATTTCAGCCCTAGCTATATTATCTCACTTTCACATTCTCGTGTCTATTGTGTAAATGACTAGTAATTAAGGCTGATTTTATAGCTTTGTTATTGTGTTCTTTCTTGATCATCCAATTTAACTGCCGCTTCTGGAGTCGACACAGTCTTCCCCATTAGAAACAATTTTACAATTCCCATTGCAAGTACCCAGTACACAGCCATTGCCAATAATGTTGTCCATTCGAACACACTACCAGGAACAGGTGTATTATTTCTAAACACTGCTAAGAATGGCGTGGCAAATACGTATGTTATTCCGTAGACAAAACTCGTAAAACCAGCCCCTGCATTTGCACCTAGTAATTTTAATACAAAACGAAAAGCGAGTAGTATTTCTATTATTCCCAAAATATACCAAACAATTTGAGTTGCATGATATATTGGTTTAGTAGATGCTGAATTATATGATGAAGTCATAATTTTATTTATATATTTAACTAATAATATGCACAACTTAATTGTATTCCTCTTCCTGACTATGTACAAGCCCTTTTGTAAAAAGGGTATAATAAACATATGACAATACAAGAAACAACATTTGGACCAAAAACATACTTAGCATTAAAAAAATCAATATCAACTGATCAAATCAGTGATAAACAGATGTATGACGAAGCAGGTATAAAACTTGGTGCATATATAGAAGCAAAAGATTTGAAAATAGTAGGTCCGTGGACTGTATTGTATTTTACATGGGATCAGGAAAATAAGACGACTGACATTGCAATCGCCTTCCCTGTTGCAGAAATTGGTGAGGTAAATGATATAGAATTGAGTATTGTAGAAGTTCCAGAACTAAAGGCGGCAAAAGAAACACTATCTGGATCGTACGAAGGACTACCTGCTGTACATGAATCATTAATGGCATATTCAAACGAGCATGGTCATAATGAGAAAGTTGAGAACTCACCAGTTATTGCAGCCGAAGAATATGTTGTAAACGCAATGCAAGATCCAAATCCTGAAAATTGGAAAACGGAAGTGTACTATTTTCATAATTAAATAAGATTACCACCGTCCTCAGGTGGTGTTTTATAGTAAAATATACATATGAAAACTCACAGGTATTTAAAGCTAGACCTTGTGTAGCAAGCCAATAATAGAAAAACTTGACATATAGACTGTATCTTGGTATAATTAAACCACTTTTGAGCGTCAGCGTGATACTTAAAAGCGTAGCTTAAACAATACCCTAAAAACAAACACTACCATGAAGGCGTTACTTGCAATGATTATTACATCGACGTTGCTGGTCATGACCAGCAACGCTCAAGACATCTTTTTCTCCGGCGACGGGGGTGAAAGGATGTCAACAAGAGAGTTCGCCGATCGCGGCATTCTCTTCAAGACCAGTAAAACACAACACCTAGTCTACAAGGAATTCGGTGACTCCACCGACATTCAGGCCGTCAAGAAGAAAAACGGTAACCTCGGCTCCGGCAAGGTTATCATGGTTCTGAAGGACCCTAAAACAGGTCGTCCAGGCATGACGTCCGGCACGAAAATGTTCAGCCTCCCTATCCGGGACTTCTATCCAGGAGGATACGTTGTCGTTGGACTTGATGTCCATGGCAAAAAAATCTTCGAAAAGATGGAGAACGGGAGTGGAATGTTGGATGTCACAAAGCGTGGTATCCATACCCTCATCTTCAAACCCCTCCTGTGGAGAGGCAAGCAGACGCTCAGCGCCGTATACCTCATGAAGGGGTCCATCATCCCCATCCCGGCTATTCCCGAGTGAGACGGTGACACACATCACTCACAAAAACCAACCACCTTCCGAGGCAACTCGGCAGGTGCGTTTTTCTTTACACAAACACAATCATCAGGTAACCTTGATTCAATGAACCCATTTTTAAAACTCACTTTCATATCAGGACTTGCCGAGGTCGTCTTAGACGAAACAAAAAAATACAGTCTACTATCTCAAACAGATAACACTGTCTCTTTAGAACTACCTCAAGATTTCAAAAATATCCTCTCCTTAAAATCCATCAACAGTGCCTACATTGCAGTTAGTGATGGTAAATACAACCCTCTATATATTCATAAACATAAATCAATACTTGGAAATCTTATAGAAAAAGTTTTACTAGGTAATGAAAAAGATTTCAAAACATTTAAGGTTCGCTGTGCTGGATCACAAACAACAGAAATTATTGAAATAGAAAAATATATTCAAGAAACATACAGATTAAACAAGGCTGATGATGCTGATCTGGAAATATACATAAATAAAATAAGTGATATCTGGGAAATATCGGTTCGATTATCCCCTCGCCCACTGTCAGTTCGGGATTATAAAATTTCAAATATCAAAGGTGGACTAAATCCTAACATCGCCTATGCAGTAAATAGTTTTTGTGATTTGAAAAACATAAATTCATACTTAAATATTTTCTCAGGTTCTGCCACCTTGTTGATTGAGGCAGGCCTTGTAAATCCAAACATAAAACCGATTGGATTAGACATCGATAAAAAAATAAATTCTCTCGCAATACAAAATATAAAGAAAGCTGGATTAATAAAAAACATTCAAATTAAGACTGTGGATATTTTTGACAATCCAGACATTGGACAATTTGATGTAATTACTTCCAATTTACCTTTCGGTATGCAGGTTTCCAAAGGTGAAGATTTAAACAAACTTTACAAACAATTTATCAACTACAGTGAAAAAACGTTGAATCCTAAAGGTAAATTGGTGGTTTATACAAGCGAGTATGAAATATTAGAAACTATTCTTAAAAACTCAAAATTCACCATCATCAAAACCCTCGATTTAACAATACCTACAAATGTGAATTCTTATTTGTATCCAAGAATTTTTGTGTGTAATTTGATATAATACAACCATGACTCACGAATCACTTGACGATGTAGTAAATCCAGACAGAATGCCATTTAACGAAAGAATGGCTTTCCAAGTTGTATTAATACAAAAAATGATTGGTACAGATTTTGAACCAAAATCAACAGAAAAATTTAAAGCTGAAATGGAGTGGGCTGAGAATTATGCAACTAAAGTGAGTGAGATTATTGATACTCCAAACAACAAAGAAATACGAGATTTTATTCTTGGATGTGACTATCAAGAAGCATGTGAACTAATCATTCCAATGCTACGCCCTAAAAAAGAGCCAGCTCTAGCCGCATAGGTTCCACTAAAAACTTATTTTCTCACCCCCTCTCAAAGTCATTGTTGAAATAATATCTTTTAACTCTCCCATCACCTTCTTTGAATCAGCTGCGGTAAATTCTTTCATACTTCCTTCTGCAAAATTAGCAAATTGACTTGCACCAACACGAGTTTCAAACTCATGACAAGTTCCATCATAGGCTAGCCGAAACAATTCACCTGAAGCATAGTGCCCTGCTCCAGCATCACCAATACCAGGAAACGAACTTATGGTGTAGGCAGTCGTACTAGCCACAACGGTCGATTTTAATCCAGTATAATTCTCCGGTGAAGTATTCAAACACGTTGCAACAGTTTTTAAATCAGTTCGATTTTTAATACGAATACCTGCTGATTCAAAGTTGGTACCAATATGTGCAATCCCGTTATAATACAAACAATAATCAAAAGTATCGTCACATGGTGGTATATATGCATTCTCAAGTATTTGTTCTTTATTCAAAGCTAAACCAAAATCTTCTGGAACCACAAAAGTTATTATCCCATTGGAATAGGTTATGGGTGCAGTCGACTCTGTGGTTGTTGCAATAAGATTTTCCTCAACAATTGGAGTTTGTGTTTTTTGGATATATTGACCAGCGAGTGCAATAAGTATCAAAACAATAACCATGATAATAATACCCTTGTTGTGTCTGTAGAAATTCATACTTTATATTATACCACCACCTGTGACATAATCTATCAATGCAGCCAACAAACAACACATTTAAAAAAGTAGGGCTTACAGCTAGAATCTTATTGATTAACCTAAAAGCATTTTATGTAATAAATGGTGGAACTATGTGCAAATTAACCCCAGCCATCTTCCTTTTTATATCATGTGAAAATCAAGAAGAAGCTGATTAATTGAAAAAGATGATTCCTGTTGAATACAGAAATCATCTTTTAACATTGAAGTGCCTTTTCTAAGTATGTCTACTTAATGGGGTACATATCAATCACCCAGAGGGTGTTTTTTATTTTCATATCTATCCCTATTTAGGAATCTATAGATTACCAATTAACTAGCTAGTTTGCTGTTCTAAATGTTGCAGGAAGTGTGATACTCTCATTACCTGCAGCATCTATTGTATGTACAACATAATTGTATACAGTATTAGGAGATAATCCTGTTACAGTACCTGAGTGTGCTGTACGGAAATCAGAATTCATAACTATATTGCTACCACCTCCAATTGAAAATGATGTAAACTCTGTAGCCTCAGTTAAAGTAAGTGGTGAGGTGCTGTAGTATAGTGCAGCAGTAGTTCCTCTAGATGTATTAAAACCAACAGTTGCCTGATTGTTTAATACACCTACACTTAATTGACCTATTATTCTTGCAGGACCAACTGCTGTTCCACCTATTCGTGCATTTATAGCAGCCATTGTTATAGGACCAACACGTCCAACTGTAGCTATACCATTACGTGCTTGAAAATTAGAAACTGCCGATCTTGTCAAATAACCGAAGTAACCAGTTACTAATCCTTGTGGATAGATAGTTCTATCTTGAGCTAAAAATGATTGTAACGTACTTACATCAGATCCTGACATACCAAATTGTAACTGACGAGTTAGCATTGCAGCGCTGGTCACAATAGGACTTGCCACAAGAATAAGAGTCAGTATTTTCATTATTGTTATGTTTTTCATATATTTATATTTTAATTGTAGGGGGTTAATTGATAAAATAAAAAATAATTTACACTTATCTTTAGTCCTACACATTTTCTATGACGAGTCAGAGCATGCACTCTTACACATATAGAGATGTGCAGTGCTTAATAATGGAAGTGGTGGATGTTTTGGCATTTGCATTTATTGGGCACAACAACCCTTTAAAGCAAAGCGGTTTCCTTATATCTAACACACACTGGGAGCTATAAATAGTTGAGAGTTAGTGGTGTATTAGATATGTTTAATTGGAAATCCTTGCGATATAATAAGTATGCTCTCAATATTGACAATATCATAGTAATGTTGTCATACAACACATTTATAGGATTTAGTCTAGTTTAGTGTGTTGGCTACTATTTTATTACCAACTCAAAGCCGACAAAAACTTTTCATCTTTCAAAATAATCTTTATCCACTCAGTATAGTTTTCTGGATTTTCTTCAGCATCTTTTTTCAAATCTTTAAGACCTATCCATTTATAGTCACAAACCTCCTCGGGGTTTGGTTGTATGATTTCACCTGCATATTGCCCTACTAATACATGATCATATTCATGTTCTATTAATCCTTTATCAAGTGGTACATTATATACGAAAGAATAAACTCTTTTGATTTCCGGAATATCAAAACCCATTTCCTCAACCATCCTTCTGTGTATAGCTAGATCCAGATCTTCACCTGATCTAGGGTGACTGCAACATGTATTGGTCCATAAACCTCCTGAGTGGTATTTTTCAAAAGCCCTTCGTTGTAGTAGCAGTTCTCCATCGGCATTAAAAATAAAAATAGAAAAGGCCTCATGTAAAAGTCCTTTTACATGTGCCTCTAACTTTTCTATTTGCCCAATAACTACACCTTCTGAAGTTACTAGGTTTATAATTTCTTGCATTAAATCATAGTAACTGATTCGCTTTACTTTTTCAACAATACTTACCATACCTCAGCCAATATACTTTTAACCTCTTGATCTGAAATTTTACCGAAATCTCTATAGTATTTACGAATGCGTCCAAAATTCTCTATCACCGTTTTTAAAACAATAAGACGGTCTGAAACACTTTTAACTGGATAAACCATTTCTGACAACATTACAGGTGTTACCACCACTATTTGAGCCGGTTCTTTTTTTCTAATCTCGTTGATGGCAGAAAATAAACTAAAACCTGATTCAATACCATCATCAACAATAATCACTATCTTCCCTTTTGGGTTAATAGGCGTATGTGTCTCTAGGTAGAACTTTTGATTTTTTACAATTTCCAATTTTTGCTCATGAATCCTATCCTCTAACCAGTCTTTATCAGTAAACATTTCAATATTTTTAATCGTTGATTGATCTGTTTCAGATACTGCACCTATTACATAGTTAGAATATTTTGGATGATTTATTTTTTTTGTGACTATCAATTCCATTGGTATTCCAAGATATTTGGATATCTCGTACGCAATCACTACCCCTCCCTTGGGTAATGCATACAACACTGCGTTTAATTTTTTATAATTAGTTAATAATCTTGCTAATCTTTTGCCAACTGAGTGGCGATCTTTAAACATACTATTGTTTAGTTTTAATTTCTGTTTTCCAGGGAGAATTCAAACTCACACTCCTCTTCAAAATAATCCTGGGTACACCTTTATCATCAAGTATTTGATTTATTTCATTAATTGGTTTAAATTTTATTATTGACATATATTTATATTTTATTTGATTAACCAATCAAGATACCTTAAAGATCGTAAGCAGATATTTTCAATGTTTTAAATAAAAATATATTGTATGGGTTTATACTCATAGCATGAAGACAAATACACACATATATTATTGATATATGAACATTTGTTTTATTTTTTAAGTAAAAGTAATCTGAATCTAAGATACAACTGCAATTATCTTCTAGTTTTATTCATTCCTGAGATAGAAAAAAACAAATATTTATAAGTATTTAAATAGACATCTATTTTTATACTTACTATCCTATAACACAAAGTAATTCTTGAAAGATATTGATAATTGTCCGATTAACACAACAGATTAACATTACAATTAGAACCAAACTGATTGATGAGATTTTCCCCTACGGACAAAATAATTATACGCCTAACATTTACCATAGTTCAAGTGGTAAAAAAATTTATTTGTATTTTACATAAAACACATTGAAATATAAGGTATTTTCCTACATATTGACTTTTACTTGTATTTATATTTTGATCTTAACCTGTTTCAAGTTTTACAAAATACAGAAACATAAAATTTTATGATAAAATAGTACCCATGTTCTCAACACTACTTATTATATTAGCAACCGTTATGCTTTTTCTTTTTTCTGTGAGTAAATTTTCCAGAAATATAGAAACGGTTGCTGGTGAAAAAATGAAATATTATTTAACCAAAACTACAGAGACGCCAGCAAAATCAACTTTTACAGGATTTATCGTAAATGCCATTTTTCAATCAAATACTGCTATAACCGTTACACTGGTCGGCTTGGTAAATGCTGGGCTTGTAACATTTCCCGGAGCGCTTGGAATCATCATCGGATCAAATGTTGGTAACACTCTCACGTCTCAACTTATTGCTTTTAACATTATGGCTTTTGCTCCCGTTTTTATTGTTATAGGTTTTTTAATGAAGAGATTTAAAAATCCTGTTAAACATTATTCAGGTCCAGTATTTTATTTTGGCTTACTGTTTTTGTCCCTAAGTTATTTACAACTTCTAATTTCACCGTTTATTACCAACCCTGATGTACTAGCTTTCATTTCAGGAGTTGATTCATTATATATCGCCATTATTATTGGTGTTATTGGTGCAGGTATTTTCCAATCTAGTACAGCTATATCAGTGCTAGCTATCACGTTTGCAGCTCAAGGTGTGCTAAATTTCGATCAAGCTTTTGGTATAGTTGTTGGTTCAGGAATCGGTACTACCGTTACTGCATTAATCGCCTCTTTCGTAATGAACACTGCATCACAAAGAACAGCTTTTGCACATCTTTGGTTTAACGTAATGTCAGTAATTATAACCCTAGCACTATTCAATCCAGTAAAAGGATTAATTCTTTCACTCAACACAGGTCTTACTCAATCAATCGCGAATGCACACCTACTTATAAGTATCATTACTGCGGTATTTTTGTTGATCACATTTAAGTGGTATGTAAAGTTTATAGAATTTATAATCCCTCAAAAAGGTTTTTTTCACAAATCTCGTGCAGTATTAGTGAGTAAAATATAGCAAAAAACCATATAATATGGTATTAATTGAGTAATGGAATTAATAACATACATACAAAAATTATTATCCTTTATGCCAATTAAAGACATGTTTGATGTCTTAATCATCACAGTATGTACTTACTTTGTTCTCGTTTTTATTAAACAAACTCGATCATTTTTTATATTAGGAGCACTCGCATGCTTACTTATACTTAACTTTATAGCACAAACATTTGACCTCACACTCACAAGACAACTTGTTGCCCCACTATTAACTTTGTTTATTGCAATATTTGTTATCGTCTTTCAACCTGAAATTAGAAAATTTTTCAAATGGATATCATCAGGAAGAATTTCAACATTTAAAAAAACCTCATCTGTGCCTGAAAACAGTGTTCAAACAATCGTGCGTGCAGTGTTTACAATGGCACAGCAACGGGTTGGTGCCATACTGGTTTTTCCAGGTGAATTTCCACTGGACGACCTACTTGAAGGAGGATTTCCATTAGGTGGACAAATCACCGCCTCAATAATGCTCAGCATTTTTGATTCATCATCTCCAGGTCACGATGGTGCAATCCTAATTGAAGGTTCTCAAATAAAGTCTTTTGGTCTCCACTTACCTCTTGCTCGTGAATTTACCGAATACCGAAGAGTTGGAACTAGACATCGAGCAGGTGCTGGTATTACCGAAAGAACTGATGCAATGGCTATCATTGTATCTGAAGAACGTGGCGAAGTTTCCGTATCAACAAAAGGCACTTTAACAAAAATTGCCACCGCTGATGAGTTGGCAGATATTATTGCAAAATTTACAGGAGGTGAAGCAAAAAGTACTCCGAAGAAAAAAAATGCAGTTGTACGATTTTTCTCTAAAAATAGACTGTTGAAAGTTTCCTCAGTCATATTAGGGTTATCATTTTGGTTTGTTATGGTGTACAAAGCAGGTGTGGTAAAAATTAATTACTCTGTGCCAATCGAATATAGATATGTTAATCCCAGTATTATGATTGCAAATAGTTTACCTGATTCTATCAACGTAACCGTTTCAGGTAACAATACTGATATCGTAAACATGAAAAAAGATGATGTTAAAATAATTATAGATGCAAGTAAATTCGTCATCGGAGATAATGAAATTATTGTGGGTATTAAAAATATTCAAACACCATCATATATTGAATTAAGTAACTTTATTCCAAAAACAGTGAAAGTGAAGGCGGCTGAAAAACCGATTAACTAGTGGTATAATCAGGGTATGAAAAAGACACATATCACAATAATTACATTACTTATAATCATTGCTGCTGGAGTATTAACATATATCAGTACTACTAAAATCACTGAGGTAACGGGAGATATTCCACCAATAACAACAATAATCACTGATCCTCATGATGCAAAATATACAATCAATGAAGAAGAGATTGTGCTAGTAAATGGTGTATCGTACACGAAAATTCCTGGTGCTACTGCAACAACCACGACGACTTATTTTGGTAATGATATTACAGGTGACTTCAATCAAGATGGAACTCAAGATCTGGCATTTCTAGTAACTCAAACAAATGGAGGTTCTGGTACATTTTACTATCTGGTCGCTAAACTAAATAAAGTGGCGGGAGCTGTTGGTAGTTATGGAGTATTACTTGGTGATCGAATTGCCCCACAATCAACAACTCTTGGTACAAATAATACTATTGTTGTAAATTATGCAGATAGAAAACCGGGGGAACCTTTTACAACAAAACCGTCTGTGGGTAAAAGTATTATATTAAAATTTGATCCGATGACAAACCAATTTGGTGAAGTCGTAAAAGATTTTGAAGGTGAAGCAAACCCTTCTACTATGAAATTAGACATGAAAGCTTGGACTTGGATGCAGACCACCTACTCTGCAGGAACTGCATTTGTCCCAAAGAATACAGGTAAGTTTATTTTAACGTTTGAAAAAAATAGATTTTCATCAAAGACTGATTGTAATGGCGTTGGTGGCGAATATACTATAAAAGGAAATAAGATGACTTTGAGTAAAATGATGTCGACACTGATGTTCTGTGAAGGATCACAGGAGGCAGAATATGGAAAAATGCTTGCTGACGTTATCAGTTATGACTTTACAAGCAGAGGTGAATTATTATTAAATTTGAAAGACGGTGGTGTGATGTTGTATAAATAATTTAATCAAAAAAGTCGAGCCTACATAGGGCTCGACTTTTTTCTTTTACCTCTATTTTACCAACTTCCACTCGACCCACCTCCACCTGATGACCCACCTCCCCCAGAGAATCCACCGCCACCTGAACGACCACCGAAACCTCCCCAGAATCCGCCACCTCGTCCACCATTCCTAAACACTTGTGGATATTTTGAAACAAACATATCTAGTAGGAGTCCTATAATAATTAAGCCAAATGCAATTAAAAATCCAGTGGATAAATATATTATGAGTCCAACAACAAAACCAAGAACTCCACCGGCCCAATACGATTTTGATTTTGAAAATATATTTACAAATACTTGAATGATAATTATAAAAATGAAAAACAAAAAACCAAACAAATCCCCTTTCATCTCAGAACTCTCTGGTTCTGTATTGATATACACCTCCCCACTATTTATCTGTGCAATTATTTGATCAATACTTTGATTTATTCCTCCCTCATAATCCCCCGCACGAAATGCCGGTGCAATAACATCTCTCTGTAACCTTCCTGTGTAAACATCAGGTATAATGGGTTCTAAACCATACCCTGTTTCAAATCTATTCTTTCTATCATTCAGTGCAATAAGAAATAATAATCCATTATTCTTACTCTTTTGTCCTACTCCATTTTCATTGAATATTTTGTAAGCCAACGTTTCAATAGTCTTATTTGCAGGAAGTTCGGTTATGATTACGACAACGATTTGATTTGTTGTTGAGGCATCAAAGGAAGCTAGTTTATTTTCTAACAAAATCTGTGCATCATCCGAAATAATATTTGCATCATCTATTACATACATGTTTAATTTCTGTGCTTGGACCGATAGTGAAAAAAGACTTACCGCTAAAATAATAAGTATTTGTGGGTAAATCTTTTTCATATGCATAATTATTTTTTAGCTTAGTTTTGAAAGTCTACAACTGGTGGAACATCAGATCCTTGTATAGATTCAAAATACGGTTCTACAGGGAATCCAAATATTTTAGCAAAGATAGATCCAGGGATTCTTTGAACTTGTAGATTATAATTTCTTACAAATTCATTATATTTTTGTCTTTCAACAGAAACGCGGTTCTCAGTTCCTTCAAGTTGTACAAGTAGATCTTGTACAAGTATTGATGATTTTAATTCCGGATAATTTTCAGTAATAACCAACAATCTTGCTAAGGCTGACTCAACCTGAGATGTGGCCTGAACCCTCTCTTCTTGTGTAGAGGCAGTATTTGCAGCTACACCAGCATATCTCGTACGAGCTGCAGCTATTTCACCAAAGACAGCTAACTCTTGATTAAGAGACCCTTTTATAGCATTTACAAGGTTTGGTATAAGATCAAATCTTCTTTGATATTGATTTTCCACTTGGGACCATTGTGCTGCATATGCCTCCCTTTGACTTATAAGACTGTTATATGATGAGAATGACCAAATCGCGATAACCGCGAGTACGACTAATGTTATTATTGTTGATTTTTTCATACTATTAATTTTAGCACTTTTTTGGTGGGATGCAATTGTAAATTGGCTTCTTTTTTATTTAAATTACTCTCATTTAATGGTATATTTATAGTGAGATGAAAAATAAAAAAGCAGTTTACATAGCCCTCACTTTCGTTGTGACATGTACTCTTGTTTATGTAAGTTTTCTAACGACTTTTTCTATAAGAAAAGATGTCAAAGACAATCTCATTAAAGAATACGCGGAGCAAGAACATTTGATTGCTATTCAGCTTGCACAAGTTCTTGAGTTGGAGCTATCACAAAGACAAACCGAGCTCAAGCTGATCGCCACTCTACCAGAAGTGATGTCAGGAGATACTGCAACATGTAATAAAAAACTAAAAGAAATTTTTCAAGATGAAAACAATAAGCTTGGAAACTATGGTCGTATCGATAAAGATGGATTTTTTAAATGCTCACTCAATGAAAAACTCATTGGCGTAAAAGGAGAAACTCTTGGAACCTATATAAAAGACATATTTAAAGATCCTGAACACAAACCTGTTATGAGTCGTGCCATTAAACCTGCCGGTGCAGATAGCTACTTAATCGCAATTCATGTACCTGTGTTTGATGAAAATGGAAATTTTTCAGGAACAATGGGTGGTGCTATTTACTTAAAAGATTTAAAAGAAAAATATATGAAAGGTGTAGAAATAATGAATGGTGGTTCAATCGCAATATATGATGATGATGGTACTGTATTACACCACTATAAGCCAGAACTCATCGGAACAAATTTCATAAATCCAGAATTTCAAAAACGAGTTGCTGGTACTAAAATAACCCCAAATGAAACCCTGAAAGAGATACAGGATGGTATATCAGGTACTAGAAAATATTTATTTGATAATGAAGAAATGATAGCGTCGTATGATCCCATTCATATATTCTTAGGGAGAAATTGGAGAATAGTTGTAAACCTACCCACGTCAACTGCAAACAACAATATTATAAAAATAGGTGCTGATAAAATTTTATATGGCGTACCAATTATATTTTCTCTAATACTCCTCGTCGTATACTCAACATTCTTATGGTATATAAAAAGAAAAATTTAATACATTTAAAAGTCACTTGATATTAGTTCTAGCTTAGTCTTATATTGAGTTAAATCAACACTCCATCTTTGTTCATAATTATTAATAATAGAATTGATCATAACTTTCGCAAGACTTTGTAAAGAAACATCCTTGTACTTAATAATATTATTTGAATACATATTTACAATAAACGTTCTTTTTTCTGCATCATTACTTAAAGTAAAAATATTATTTTTTTTAAACACATTTGATATTGAAATTAAATATTTCCCCTTACTGTTTGATGTAGTTTTTATAATAGTATCAGAACCGTCAGTCAATGTTACTTCTGTATTTGGGCCTGTGTTTCCTTCAAAAATAACAGAGTTTTTAGGTAACTTTAAATCCAAAAGATTATCAGATATTTTATTTTTTTTATTAAAAATTTCATTAAAAAAAGTTGTTACAGAAGAACCAAAATATGAAGAGGAGGTGTTCTGCGTACTCACAGTACATGACGAAGTATCATAATTACATGCATTGGTACACGCTAGATTACCACTCGAAAAACCAAGATTCGAACATGAGTTATGAACTACTGTATTTCCATCACATTGCTCATTAATATCCACTATATTATCACCACAGCCAGACACACGAGCTGTCACCGTTACATCAATAGCAAAAATAGGTTCTAGGTTACAGCAAAAAAATATTAACAATAATGATGCGCATATACCGTATTTAACAAACATATACTACTCATGAGAATTCATTAGTCTTGCTTTCTTTATAATAAATTTATTATACTTTCTTAAAGCAATTATTCCGAAGAACCCAACAAATAACAGAATAACCAGAACAATACTTAACAATTGCCATGGAATTACGAAAAATGTAAAACTGTCTGAATTTACGTTAGCCTTACTCTCACCCCATGTCATATTTATTTTTGCAGTATAAACACCAAGATGGAAATTTTTAAGTTGAAACAAGGCTGACTCAAAAAATGTTTTTGTTATTTCATCTTTATTTTTTTCACCCCAAACAGCTTCAAATTTTCTCGTACTTCCAGGCAACACACTTCCCTTACCTTCATTTAGATTTATTGTTGCAGAGTTTAGGCGAATTGTATTTTTTATTTTTATATCTCCTATTGGAACAATTCTGTCCCCACCTGAATTGTTAACTTTATATATCAAACTTACTGGAATATTTGAAAAAAATCTTTTTTTATTTTGTGTTCCAAATTCTGTTAAACCAGCTCCTTCTTTTATGTCTCCATTTACACGAAGTAGTACCAATATACCTATCTTACCTCCAATAGATACAGTCCCCCCTTCAGCATTTGCTGGTGGCTGACTACCTAAAAATACAGCAGCAAAATAACCACCTGGCTCGGCGTCAGCTGGTATTGCAATAGTAAAGGGTAAAACTTTTTTCTCTTGAGAATTTACTGCAACAGATGATTCAGTTTTTATCCATGTTGCTAGACCATTTTCAGACCCAACAAACTTTGGGGCACCTGAATCATCACTTGATTGAAAGTTTTCATAAGATGTATAAAAAGTCTTTGTATCAGGTTGTTCATTATAAATATTGATTTCTCCACTTAGTGTTTGGCCAGGATTTCCAGATATTTCTATTCGAGCCGGAGAAACAGTCAGAGCGCTCGTGTTGACTGATAAGGTTATAGCTATAGTTGTAACTATAATTTTTATTTTTTTATATGAAATCATGTATTTGCTATTAATGTTTTAATTTTAGACCAATCAAATTAGAAGTTTGGTGTTGCCGTGTAAGTCAAAGTTGATCCATAAACACCAGCCTCGGTGTTAGCTGAAATGTTGGCAATATATCTCATACTATATGTTGTACTGTTTGTTGCACCTGTAGCAGATGCTATTTGATCTGGCAAAGCTGCTGTGTCAAATGCAAAGCCAGAAGCAGCATAAGGAGCAGTAACTGTACCAGTACCACCTGTTGCTGTTGCACGTAAACCGTATTGTTCAGTACCTGCCGCAGAAGCTGTGTTAGATGCACCTATAGCAGTTATCGTACTTGTTCCATATGTAAGTGTTGTACCATTCACAGTCAAAGAGTATCCATTGGCAGCATTTGTTCCAACAACAACGTTATTGGCTTCTACTTCGGCGCCACCACCTGTTGTGTCACCTGTTGCAAATCTTGCACTACCAGACAAGAGAGTTCCAAAACCAATAGTACTGTCAGAGATCGAAAATGTGATTGATTGTGCTACAAGTGCTGAAACCACAACTTGGTCATCTGTGATGATGTTTGATGTTACACTACCAGTGTCACCGAATGTACCTGTAATATTTATCGTATATGTTGTTGCAGAAGTTGGGTTTATCGTGTTAGTACTTGTGTATGTAATAATAACTTTATCGTTTGGTGCTATGGTAGCAGTTCCCACACCGTCTGATGGAGCAGTTAAGGTTAAAATACGGTTTTGAGTACCTGACAATACAGCACCCCAGACTGTTGCTGATGGAGATGCAGCAAGAGTTTCAGTACTTTCAAGACCTGTAGAAGCTCCGTGTGTAAAAGATATCGTACCAATAGTCTTACTTGTAAGGTTATAATCTGCTGGGAAAGTAAGAATAATAGTATCAGTACTGTCAGACGCACCTGTTGGTGTTGTGAAAGCGATCGTATGACTTGATGCAGTAGTTATCTTAAGACTTGACTGAGTGTCTGACTGTGCTGTAAGAGAGGCTGCGTTAGCGATTGGTGCGACAAAAAAGCAAAATATAAGTGTAGTTGCTGATAATATTTTCGTAAATTTTTTAAAGGTCGACATTTTTATATTGGTTTATTTTTTTATTTTTTATAATTTTTTTCTTGTGTTAATTATAACTTAAAAAATAAATAAAAACAAAGTTATTTAAATATATTTATTGTGGATTAAAAATTTACAGTCATCACATATGTCAAAACTGCAGAATATGAACCTGATGCTGTACTTGCAGAGATGTTTGATATATATCTCATGCCTAAAACTGATGTACTACTGTCCCCAGCACCGGTGACAATGGTGTCTGGAAATGCCGCGGTGTCAAATGCCCAATTACTTGTATTGTATGGAGACACAACTACACCTGTTCCTGAATTTGAAATAATTCGTAAACCAAATTGCTTAGTTCCTACACTAGAAGTAGTGGCAGTAGCACCTATGGCAGTAACAGTATTTGCACCTGAAGTTAATGTTGTACCATTTAAAGAAATATTGTATCCACCCGACACATTTGTACTAGCTGACAATGTGTGACTATCGGCCGTATCAGTTGATCCACCCAATGTATCCCCTGTTGCATAACGAGCAGCTACTGAAAGTAGTGTTCCAAACCCAATAGTATTGTCAGATATAGAAAATGTAAGTGATTGAGATCCATTTGCTGTTCCACATATCTTATTGGTATATGCCGAAGCGTCACCTATGTGACTATTTGTATCACTTTCTATAGAACCAAGGGTTGTGTCATATCCAGTACAGTTAGATGTCTGATACCCTATTGTTACACTTCCTGAAGGGATGGAGATGCACGCATTATCAGTAAAGTTAGAAAAAGTATTTTTTTCCGCATGAGCATTGGTAGTACTTGAAAACTTTAATGCTGTAGCAAAAGTACCCGAACAAGCATTCGATATACCAGTAACACCGGTGCAACAAATCATATTAGTGTAGTTTGAGAGTGTACCCAATTCTCCATGAGAGTTTGATGTACTAGCCATCCGGTAAATAATAGCCCCTGATGGGCACGTAGTTGTAACACTACAAGATAATGTTCCAGCGGATATACCTAGAGGAAGCAACAGTACTATAATCAAATAGAAAAATATGACTTTAAAAATCTGCATTTTTTACTTCTTCATTATTAGAATAATCATTTTGTATTGTTGCAGGTTCATCAACTGGGCTAGTATTTTGAATAAGTGAGTCAAGACTAATTTCTGGAGTACTATCAGAGGCTGGTAAAATAAGGGTTGATTCTGCTGGATTTATAGTGTCAAGTATCACTGTTATAGGATCGGGTTCAGGTGCTGTAGGATTTGTAGTTGAAGCAATGATCAACACACCATCTTCAGCAGGGGTTTTTTTCAAATCATCGATAATAGTCGATGAAGTTGCAACTGTTGAAGTTGAGGTTATTTGAGCAGTCACTGGAGTACCTATGGACACACCATCTGTAGTTATAGAAAACAATTTTTCACTTATATAACCTGAGACTCCAGCACATTGTGACAATGTTAACTCTGAACACTCATAAGGGCGAGCAGTTTTAATAGTGGTAAAGTCACCAATACCAAAAGGTTTTACATCATGAGTCGATTCATGACCATTCCCTACTTCAGTATGAAGAATAGCTCCACCAGTTGATAATTTATAAATAGACAAACCTAAAGACTCTGATGAGTCATCTTTTAAAATAAGAGTATCGGTTATTGCCATAGTCGGATTCTGCACTGTTTTTTCATTTGAAGGAACAACATTTGTTGACATTGGAACTTCGTAAAAGCCTGAACTACTTTCATATATAGTCAAATCTTCAGCTTCTTTATTTGTAGCAACAGATTCAGCAACAATATTAACATAATACATATAAACAGAAACAAAAATAACCATCATGAAAAATAAAACAAATATATTGTTTCTTTTTTTATACATACTGTTAGGTTTATTTTTAATCATATTATTTTACCAGTATTCTATTGTACTACCAGCTTCACATGTAATGGCGGAACTGGCTACCTCTGAGGCAAAGCGGGCAATAAGAGTTCCGTTGGCAGATGGAACAATAACTCCAGTTATTATAGAAATGTTACCGGTAGTATTGGCGGAACTTAAGTTGGAGGCTGCTGGTATAGAGTAGGCTACCGCACTGTTATACGTGTTTGTTGTTGCCGTTAAAGAGTATGTGGATGTATAGGAAAGCTCCGAAGTAGCTGGACCGTTTAAAGTCCATCGAGACCCAGTCGCTGCTGCGGCTGCTGTGTAGTTGATCGTAAAGCGAAATCTGTATCTCACACCACTTGTTACAGCAAAAGACAACCCTGTACAGTCCTGGAGCGTGTTGAGAGTGGCGTTGTTGTTTATCACGTCAGAACCAAGAACAACAATAGTTTCCCCTGCCGTCGCCCATGTTCCATCACCTCGCCAAAACGTAGTTGCACCAGCGTTTGTTCCACCACCCAAGTTTGCCACAGGTAGGTTACCTGTCACACCGTTTGCGAGGTTTATCAGAGACCAGGCAGGATTGTTACTTGCACCTGTATTTGAAAGATACCTTGTTGCATTTGTATCTTTTGGTAATGCTGATAAAACATCAACAGCAGAACCATACAATATATCACCTTGTGCCACACCTCCTCCTACACTTGAAAAGTTATGTCCTGGGTTTGGAGCGGCTGCAAAGGCAATTTGAATAAAAGAAAGAAGTGCACCGACCAAAATAAGACAAATCAAAAAAGCGGTTTTATTTAACTTTTCTGATCTAAATTTCATACTAAGATTATATCACGAGTTGTTTCTATGTTAAAATTTTTTATTCATCATATTGCGATCAATCAATTTACACATAGACAAATACACAGCCAATATGCAGATTGGCTTCTTTTTATTTTTATGCATATACTTATTCTATGAACAATACATACAATTGGTACTCAACACTTATCAAACCAACCTGGGCACCTTCTCCCGATCTGTTTGGCCCTGTGTGGAGTTTTTTGTATGTACTGATAGCGATATCTTTTATCACGGTTTTTATGATGGCAATGAAAAAGAAAATTCCTTTTATAGTTACCTTACCTTTTATCTTAAACATATTTTTTAATTTGATATTCACACCAATACAATTTGGATTGAAAAATAACGTGTTGGCCAGTATTGATATAACATTGATTTTAGTAACATTGATTTGGGTGATGATTTCTATTTTTAAATATAAAAAATGGATAACATATATGCAGATCCCTTATGTATTGTGGGTAAGTTTTGCTACAGTGTTACAGTTGACGATTACTTATTTAAACTTTTAGATAACTACCTCCCTCCCTCACATAATGACATGTATACCCTTTCGGAGCTTTTACTAGATAATCTTGATGATATTCTTCAGCTACGTAAATTTTACTCACATCCAATTTTTTCAATTCGGTCGTTACAGGGCCTGGCCATCTATTTGATTTATTTACTATTTCAATAAATTCTTTTGCTTCATTCATTTCAGTTTCATCATTGTAAAAAATAATTGATTTATACGATTCACCAATATCATTCCCCTGTTGATTATATGTTGACGGATCATGTATTTGAAAAAAGAAATCCAATAGTGTTTTGAAATTTGTATACCCATCATCATATTCAATAAGTACTGCTTCCGTATATCTTGGATGATGCTCATATGTTGGATTTTCTATTTGCCCACCTGCATAAACCACATCAGTGTTTACTACACCAATTTGTTTTCGGATGAGATCTTCCATTCCCCAGAAGCATCCACCTGCTAATACGGTTTTTTTGATCATATATCTATTATACTACTTTTCTGCTGGAGTAAAATTCATACTAATAGAGTTTACACAATATCGTATATTCTTGCCTGTCATATTTTCCCCTCTAAACACATGCCCCAAATGACCACCACAATTATTACAAACTATCTCAACCCTTCTCCCATCAGAGTCTGGAATCTCTCTCACTGCCCCATCAACTGAATTATCAAAACTTGGCCAGCCACAATCAGATTCAAATTTATCTTCTGATTTATATAATGGAGCATCACATCGTTTACAAGTGTAAATTCCAACATCTTTAAAGTTTACAAATTTTCCTTTAAAAGGTGCCTCTGTTTTTTTATAGACAATTACGTCTTCTTCTTCAAATGTGAGTTTGTTCATGGTTTGATTATATCATTTATAGTTGGTATATTTAAGTGATGGAAAATACACCCGAAAAATCAAATGAATACGAAACCCAAGAATCTAAAATTGAGTTAATCTCTACTTTATTGGAACATTTTGATGGGAACATAAGACCTAAGTTAGAGCAATATCTACAAATAAGTAATATTACATTTTCAGAAGAAGGTTTATATAACGAAGATACTCAAAGAGCAGCACTTTTAAACATCAACTCTGAGCTATCTAAAGTTAAGGGAACAATGAGTTCATTACTAAAAGAAAATGAACTACTCATACCTTCTATTGGAATCATCTTTGGTAAATTGGACCAAGTTGAAAAACTTTTAGCAGAAGCACCAGATACCAGATTTTCAAGAGCAAACTTAATTGAAAAATTTAATGGTAAAGAAAATATTCCTGGAGGCAGAGCCGACTATGAACGAACGAGAGAATCGATAATTGAATTAAGAGCTATGTTTAGTGGACTAAGAGTGGCAGTAACATTACTTAAATAACCACCCTCTCTCCCTTAATAACAACTCCTTCTTCCTGAAGGAGTTTTATTTTCATCTTCTGATTCCTCTTTCCTTTGTAGGTGTATTCTCCAACTTTAAAATCTGATCGAATAACTCTATGACATGGAACGATTATCTGGTTTGGGTTTTTGCCAACAATTGTTGCGACTGCTCGAATAGCTTTTGGACTTCCAACTTTTTCGGCAAGTTCTTTATATGTTAAAACTTTCCCTTTCTTAATTTTTGAAATTTCTTCGTATACTTTTTCTTTGAGGTCTTTAATTTTTATCATAATTAATAAAAGAGGTTAACGTATTCAATTATATACTTAATATTTGGACTTGGACTATTTATCCAAATCAAAGGTTTGTTATCCTTATTTACCTTACTGTTTTTGATAGTGTAATTAATCCATTCTATAACTTGTTGTTTGTCGGGTGGGTTTTCTTTGTCATCCAAGTTTGGTAACTCTGGTTTATTTGTCTTTTTATTTTCCTCTTCATCTCTTGACACAACCCTTGACAGAATTGTTGGTAAAAGTTTTATATTTTTATTTGTATATAAAATAATACAATTTTGCTTGTGGATATCTTCCAAAACTTTAAGTAATGAATTTTGTGCTTGTATAGATATATCATCAAAAATTAATATTCCCAATTTTTGAAAATCAGAATTCATTTCAGATGAACTTTTTTGAAAATAATTTTGAAAATCTCGGACATCATCAATGGCAATAGTTTTATTTTTTAAAATTACCACGTCCGAATTTAAAGGAAAAGTATTTTGAATAAATTCAACTCGCTCATCATATATTTTATTTGATTGTACCAGTAAGGCTTCCCCTTTTTGTATATCCATATTATCTTTTTGTTACGACAGCTTTTTTATAGGCATTTAAGTGATCGAGTGCAATACCAGTTCCTTTGGCCACACAGTATAGTGCATCATCAGCAACATGAGCCTTAACCCCAGTACGACGAAATACCAACTCATCAAGATTTCTAAGAAGTGATGAACCGCCAGTCATGGTAATCCCTTGATCAATAATATCTGACGCCAACTCTGGTGGTGTTTCCTGCAACACATCTTTGATTGCTTTGATCATATCTCGAAGTTCTTTTGAAATAGCTTTTACAATTTCATTTGTTTTCAACTCTACAGGTCTTGGTAATCCTGTAATATAGTCTCGCCCTTTAATAGTTACAGATAATTCTTCCTCTACTGTTACCGCAGATCCTATTTTTATTTTTATTTCTTCCGCTGTTCTCTCTCCAATAGCAAGATTATAATTTTTCTTTACATAATCAATAATAGCAGTGTCGATTCTTGTACCTGCACACTTTACAGAAGAACATACCACAATTCCACCAAGTGAAATAACAGCCACATCGGTCGTTCCTCCACCAATGTCCACAATCATATTTCCACAAGGATCTTGGATTGAGATACCAGCACCAATAGCAGCAAGAATAGGCTCTTTCACCACGTAGGCATTTTTAGCACCAGCTCTAATCGCAGCCTCAATCACCGCACGTCTCTCGGTTGAAGTAACTCCAGCAGGAACTGAAATCATCACTTCGGGTGCAATCATATTCCATTTACCAAGTGCCTTATGAATAAAATATCGTAGCATAGCCTCAGTTACCCGGTAGTCAGCAATAACACCATCACGCATAGGTCTGTAAGCAATAATAGAGTCAGGTGTCTTACCAATCATATCTTTTGCATCAAGCCCGACAGCCAAGATTTGGTTATCCCCTTCAGACACAGCCACCACAGACGGTTCATTCAAAATAATCCCCTTACCTGGTAAGAATACGAGTGTGTTTGCGGTACCAAGATCAATACCAAGTTTTTTTGAAAATAAAGACATTTTTAAAGATATGTTATACAATTATTGTTATTAATCTAATATATCACAAAACAACAGAAATATGAAAAATATTATAGAAGAATTTAAGGCCTTTGCAGTTAAAGGAAATGTGATGGATTTAGCAATAGCAGTAGTTATCGGTGCAGCTTTTGGTAAAATAGTCAGCTCTCTAGTTGACGACATCATCATGCCCATGATTGGTCTGATCGGTAAAGCTGACTTTTCTGCTTGGGCACCAGCAGGTATACGTTTAGGTATATTTATTAACAATATTGTTAATTTTTTAATAATAGCAGTATCTGTTTTTGTGGCGGTAAAATTCTTAAATCGATTAACTCGAAAGCGTGTGAAAAAAGATATTGAAGAGGAGCTTGATTTACAATAATATGTTATGCAAATTTTGGGGACAGATTTGGAGAAAGTTGGTGTTTGTATACCATGTTGTCTTCTATATGAGATAATCGATTATCAACAATAGTGAATCTTTGGTTCATCTCTTTTCGAAGGATAATATTATCATTTTTAAGTTCATCTCTTAAATCTCCAATATCTTTTTTAAACTCTGCTCTTAATTCTGCTTTTGCTTCATCAATAACTTCAAAAACTCTATCAAAACCATCAAGTGTTGATTTTCTTAAATCTAAAATTTGACCATAAAGATCTTGCTTAGTTATCTGCATTTCCAATTTCAAATCAGAGATGTGGTCAAACAAATCTTCATTAGTAACTATTCTTTTTTGATGATTTTCGTTTATCATTACACATGATTATATTCTCACTTTTAGACTGGTGCAAATTTATTAGAGAGTTGTACTACAACATTTTTCACTGTCAAATGAACACAACCCCGATGCAGAGCATCGAGGTATCACATGGAACGAACGAAGTTCGTCCATGTACCAAGGCAGAGCCTTGGGGTATTGACCGTTAACTTCCTCG
>JAYUPL010000023.1:0-33145 GCA_043760135.1 Candidatus Parcubacteria bacterium
TCTTTTGTCGTTAGGCTTGTATGGGGTAAGGGCCTTAAAAGATATGAAGCTGTTGGCTCATAAAAATATATGAATATAATAACCGTTACAAATTTAAAAAAGGAATATGAATACTATAAAAAAGAGGCAGGCCTTTGGGGTACTGTAAAAGCCTTATTTTATCGAAAAAAGTTATATAAAACTGCCGTTGATGACATTTCATTTACCATAAAAGAAGGTGAGATGGTTGCATTCTTGGGGCCAAACGGGGCAGGCAAGACAACAACGCTTAAGATGCTTTCTGGAATTCTTCACAACACGGCCGGATCAATAGATGTTATGGGTTTTACGCCATATGGTAGAAAAAAAGAATTTCAGAAACTATTTTCAATAGTGATGGGCTCAAGAAATCAACTCGTTCCGAGAATCAGCATAATGGATAATTTTTTGTTATTTAAATCTCTATATCGATTATCGAATGAAGAATTTAAAACCAACCTTGATGAATTGATTAAAGTTTTAAATATTGAAGATTTGCTCGATATGCAGGCTGCCAAATTATCTCTGGGCCAGAGAATGAAATGTGAAATTGTTGCATCACTCATTCACAAACCAAAAGTATTGTTTCTCGATGAGCCAAGTATTGGCCTTGATGTCGTGGCCCAAAAAAATATCAGAGACTTTATTAAAAAATATAATAGAGAAAGTAAAACAACCATAGTTTTAACGTCTCACTATATGCATGACATAGTTGAGCTGTGCGAGCGGGTGATTATTATAAACTTTGGAAAGATAATATATGATGGTAGCTTGCCTGAATTGATCAAAAAACATCAAGCTGAGAATGTTGATGAGCTGGATGCAGATGCGGTGATGAGGTTGGTGTTTGAAAAGAGTGTATAGGTATTGATTAATATAAATAATAATGTTATTTTAAGCTAAAGGAAATGCAGGTGCGTTTCTTTAAAACAAGAACAATTAAACTAGAAAGGTACTTATGGCAAAACACTCACCGATGACATCGGAGTTCAGCAAACCTCACACAAGCAGAGATTGTCCAAAAGAACACGTGGACAGAATCTACTTCGACAAGGATGCCAAACCCGACCACCGCATGGCTGATCACCATATCACCGACCGTAGCTCTGTTGAGATGGGTCGTAATATCCATGCTGCCCACCAGGCCGACAAATCCTCATCTTCCTCGTCCGGAGATTCAGGGAAATAAGCCAATCGCGATACATCATGATTAAACCAAGCAAGACTGGGAGATTCTTTACATCTCCCAGTCTTTTTTATATAATATGTATATGAAACCAAGAAGTAAATACAATAGTTTGAATAATATACCTGATACTTTCACGAAAGAAGAGTGGGAGCTAGCGGTTTCTGTTATTGATTTTTTACCACACGACATTTTGGTTGAACTGAACAATGAATATGGAGTAAAATTTGAAGGTGGTAATGATCAAACTGATGACGAGAATTTAATCAATGCGCTTTTAGGTAATGATATTTCCAAAGATCAAACAATGGAAATTGCCCATAAATACAAAGACACGCTTTCTGAAGAATGAAAAAACTACAAAAATTAAAAACCCTGGACCTTCATGTTTTGATCCAGGGTTTATTTTATGTATACACACCTAGATGCGAGAGGCAAAGCTTTTTGTTTAAAATCAGCGAGCCTACCTTGATACCTTACAGTTATTTCGGTTAATTTTTTTTCAAATTGCCAACCACGTTTTTCCATTGTTCGTATTGAGAAAGAATTTTCTGTATACACATCTGCATACATTGTAAATATTTCTACTTCCTCAAACATGAACTGCATTACTCTGCAATGGGCATAAACTCCGTAACCTTTACCTCTCCAGGCATTGGCAATAAAAGTTGATATAAAAGCATGGTTGAGATCATCATTCAATGCGTAGATCCAGATTGTACCTATTGGTATTCCGTCAACAATAATCAAGAATTGAACCTGACGGTCATTTGAGAAGTCGTATAAAATTTCTTCTTCAAATTCAGTAGTGGTTACAACTTGTTTTCTATTAGTACAGAAATCAATAAATGCGGAATCATTTCTAAAGGTTAACAGTGTCGGCAAATCAGATTTGGTTATTTTTCGTATTGATAGAGTGTTCATTGGTAAATTAAAGGTTCTTTGAATATTAATAATGGTTTTTAATTACTTTGTCAATAGGATTGAGGTACACTTACCAAAATGATACTATACAAAAATGAATATAAAATTACACACAAACAAAGGAACAGTCGAATTAGAATTATTTGATCAATTAAAACCAAACACGGTTGCGAACTTCGTTAAGCTTGCAAAAGAAGGCTATTATGATGGTGTTAAATTTCACCGCGTTATAAAAGGATTTATGATTCAAGGTGGTGATCCTTTGACTAAAGACGATACCATGTCAGCAAGATGGGGAACTGGAGGGCCAGGATACATGTTTAACGATGAGATAGGAAGTGAAAACAGTAATGCTGCAGGAACTATTGCTATGGCTAATGCTGGTCCAAATACTAACGGGAGTCAATTTTTTATAAACGTAAATGATAATAATTTTCTAGATCCAAAGCACACTGCTTTTGGAAAAGTGGTGGGTGGTATGGATGTTGTTCAATCTATTGAAAATGTATCAACTCTTTTAGGAGATAGACCTGCTGAGCCGGTGGTTATTGAGAGTGTTGAGGTGTAAAAAAAGTTGGTGGTTTATTTAATATATTTGACAAGTGTTCATATATCAGTATATAATAATATTGTCTTGAAAAGTATATATATAACCCAATACCTTAGAACATTAAATTAACAAGCATATGAAAACAAAAGCACTGGAAGCATTCAGATTCCTTACCATGCCAGCATCACTCTTCAACAGTGTTGAAGAAGCAAGGTTGGCTATTACGGCCATCGACGAGTCAATTCCTGATTCAACTATTGCAGCTTTGGATCTCGACGCAATCATCGTTAAGATCAAAAAGGAGAAAGGGTGGGACATGCAGACAGTTCTGGTCCACTGCCTCTTCTATAAACAGTTCCTTTTTCTATGTAAAACCCATCCTGGAACCTCGATCGTTCCAACGGAGAGTCTTGATGAGTTTTGGCACGTACACATTATGGATACAGTGAAGTACGCCGAGGACTGCGAAGCTGTATTTGATTTGGCACTTTTCTCCATCACTTCCCGTATTTCGGAATGCGCGGACCTCAGGACGAGCAAAACCTGAAAGATGCAGCCGCAAACACGAACGAGATTCTCCTCGACGTCTTCGGGCTCAACGGGTGGGGCTTTGCAAAGGGTTCAACTGCTGCATTGTGTGGTCCTGCAAACTGCCGGGGAGGCAAGTGTGATCACAATGACGCACGGGTTTCTACAGACCAGCGTCCCACACTGGAGCTTGCGTTTGTATAATGCACCCCGTTAAATTACCTTCCAGACCATAAATGTCAATTTTGACTTCGTGGTCTGGAAATTTTAAATTATGATAAAAATAGAAAAACCTACACTCGAAGATAAAAAAAATATTTTCGATTTATATAAAAAAACATGGATTGATACATATGTGTCAGATGCTTTTTCAGTATCTCTATTTGATATCGAAAATTTTTTCAGTAAAATAACCCCGGAGACAATCAAGATCAGCAATGTTGACAATAAGGTTATAAGAATTATTGCAAAAGAGGATTCTAAAATAGTTGGATTTTTAGAAGCTTTTGTCTTAGGAGAGGATCCATTAAATGGGTACATAAGGACACTGTATATTGATCCTGAGTACCAAAGAAAAGGAATAGGCAGTACAATGCTATTTTATGTAAAAGAGAATTTTAAAGGAATAAACAGTGTTACTCTAGAGACGGCTATTTTTAACAAAAAAGGAATTGATTTTTATACAAAAAAGGGTTTTCATATAGATTCAAATTACAATGAAGTTTTTAAAATTGGTGATAATAAAGTTATACCACTTATAAAATTGAAATTGAATCTGTAGTTATAATATCTTTTTAATTTCATTTAAATAAATATCGTTTAACTCATGTCCTGTGTCTTTATGGTAATAGATTTAAAATTGTTGTGTATGCTATGTTTTTGATTGTATATGTGGGGGTGTTTCCAAGCTAGTGAACCACTACGGTGTTATTGACAAGTGGGGTATTTGTGGTATATAATAATTTTCGTTATGAACGTTCAAAACTTTCTCATAGTTTACGGACCGTTTTTACCGGTCCTTATCCTTTCAATCTCTCACACCGAATGGTTAGCCCATTGGGTGATGCACCAAAAGTGGGCTGAAAAATACCCACTTACTCGCGAAATGCGTGCTGATCACCTCGACCACCACAGGCATTACAACGGTCTACATCCAGAGTGTCATGAGCACGAGCACGAAGGTGGATGCTTCCGCATTCGTCAATTTGGTTGGGTGGGGATAATGCTTTGTGTTGTAACAGCACTTCCTTTCTTTGTATTGGAATACTTCACAACATTCGAGCACTTCTACTGGCCGATTGCATTCGTGTCCTGGTATGCTTTCTTCCTAATCTATGAGACCTTCCATGACTCGGCACATCGTCCTGAGAACTGGCCACGGAAAAAGCTCTATGACCCTATTCGTGGGCGCTCGATCCCTGTAGGAAATACTATGGATGTGATTATCCGTCTCCACATCACGCATCACACCAAAGCTGGTAGGAAAAATTACGGCGGCTTGCTGCCATTCTTTGATGCTATTTGTGGCACTGCGACCTGGGCAGGGAAGAAACAGGTATTTGCCTGGAGGGCTGTGGCTGTTTCGGCGGCAACACTCTTTCTCTTCTGCTTCTTCAGTTATGGGATGAAAAAGGATCAACATGAACGGCCAAGGCAGACTCAAGTTGCCAAAAACTGATTCACTTCACTACGGCGTATCCCTTCACTGGGATGCGTCGTTTTTACTTACTTATATATAAAAAAGTGCCTCCGCGTTTTGCAACACGAAGGACTTTAGGGTGAGAAAAAAATCAAACTCTGCACCCATGGGATTTGAGGATTCCCAAAGTTCTTTCGAACTGGGTGATTGTAGTGAGGTGGCCACCAGTGATCGTAATGTCGTTCTCTGGTTTAACATCATAGATCCAGCTATTTTTATCACTACATGAACCAATCATCCGGTCATTTGTAACTGCAACGGTCCAAACATTACTGTGACCAAGTGCCTGTTGAACGAATCCGGTCGGCGGCTTGGTTTTGAACTGTCCCATCACAACTTCTGCAATGAACTCACCACTGTCTTCAACTAAACTGGGTTTAACTTCATCCAGCCGAGTATTGTCCAGTGACATGAGATTCTTGGAATCGTCATCGGTCAAGGCAATTGGACTTTTCAGAATCATTCTGGGAATATATTTTCCCATAGCCCAGAAAGTGGGATCCTTCAACCCAAACTTTACTCCGGGCAATGGTGCTGAATTCATCAACACTACTTGTTTGATACCCGCCACGCCTCCGTTTTGAAGAGCTGCCGTCACTACCAAGCATCCAGCCGAGTGTGCTACAAGAGTATCGATCTGGGGATTTTCACGCAAGTGTCTTTTCAGAATATTCTTGCGAACTGATAAACTTTCTTCGCCGATGATTTTCAGGACATCAAACTGGTGATGTCGGATAGAGTGGGCAATGGGTCCCTCAAAGTTGAGCCAGAGTCCAGGTACAAACAATTTGTAATTCATTTTTTTAGAAGTGGCATAGTATACTTACATACCGTGCTATTTTGTGTGTGCTTAAGAGGGTAAGTCCTCTTATTTTTACGTATTTATTATACTATATTAAATAAGAAAGAGCAAGTATCTGGTGTCGCGATAGAGTATGACGTTTTTTCTTTGTATTTAAATATCTTTACTCCTGATAACAGTATTTTATCTATAAGTGGTGACATATCTTTCGAGGAATGCGAAACTTTAGTTAAAAAATATTTTGATTATATTCCTACCAAAGAAAATACCCTTACATATCGGGGTATGCCTGTTTTTTCTAAACGAAACCAAATTAAGACTCAAGGTCATACACTTATTCAAGACAAACAAGCTGTTGTTAATTTTGGTGGCATAGGTACTGGATATAATGATAAATTAAGTTTTAGTAATTTGGTTTTAATTAGGTTATTGACATGGGGTTCAAATTCAATTTTGAATAAAAAACTCAGAGAAGAGAATAGTTTAGTGTATAACGTTGCTGGTATATTAATCTCAACCGAGTTTTTTAGTAATATATATATATATATATTAACATTAATACTCAACCTGAAAATATTCAAAAATGCTTAGATATTATAAAACATGAGGTGTTAAAAATATCTAATGGTGAAATAAATTTAGATGATTTAGATAAAACTAAAAAAATAATACAAACTTCCGAAATCTTTAATAATCAAAATATTCAAAATGAAGCTGATAGTATAGCCACCATTAAACTATTGTATAAAAATATTAAAGATAAAGAAGATAATTTGAATAAGATTTTAAGTGTAACCAAAGAAGATGTGGTGGAATCCGCAAAATTGTTGTACGAAAATTTGAATATACTCGCAGTGTGTTCAAATGATGAAGGTGTTGAGTATGAGTTTTAGGAAAATAATAAGTTTTTAGTTATTCTTTTTTTATTTATAATATTTTTTTTATTTCTTTCAAGTATTCATCATTTAACTCGTGAAGTGTGTCCTTAATAAGCTTAAATGTAGATTTTTGTTTTTGTGAATATTTACTAGCTTCTTCAATTGCATACAGCCATTCTTTGTCACCAAACAGAAAGATATTTTTTTGAGAACTTAGCTTTGAAGGTAAAGAATGCTTCTTGAAATCATTCACCCTTCTTTTTCCTAAAAATTCTTTCGCTTTTTCGGGTATTTTTGCTAAATGTTCTTTGAAATAAGGAGAGAGTGAACACACTATAACTTTTTTAAAATTTAAATCTTCAGCTAACATTAATGATATATATGAACCAAAAGAAAATGCAACAACTGTTGTTTCATCTGGTTTTAAAAAACTGATGCTTTTTTTTGCATCGTTGCACCAATTAGATGCTGTTCTATAGCTCCATTTCGGGTTTATCTCTACAACTTTTGTGTAACCTATTGATTTTGCATAATTACATATTTCTTGATATGGTTTTTCGTTTGTGTTTTCACCAAAACCTGGAATTATTAATAATGTTTTTGACATACTGTGAAGCTTAGCATATTTTTAAGGTTTGTTGCTGTTACATCAAATATTTGATGTAAATTAAGAAGAACTGTTATAAACATAAATAAATATCTTTTGTGCTATAATCGAATAATGTTAGTGGATAAAAACAAAAAAATTGGAATATGCACTCCATCTTGGTCAGGTCCTGGAGAATATCCCCATGTTTTTCAGTATGGTGTAAAAAAAATTAAAGACATAATGGAAATGGACGTGATCTACTCTGAACATGCCTTAGATAAAGGTTTCGTTGGTTACAAAGATAGGGCTGGGGATATTAATGAGTTGTTTGCAAATCAAGATGTTGGTTTTATTTGTTCGAGTATTGGCGGTGATGATTCTGTTAACATAATACCTTTTTTAGATTTAGATATTATTAGAAATAATCCAAAGCCTATGATGGGTTTTTCGGACACTACAACATTACTATTATATTTAAAAATAAATTGCAATACTCCAACTATATACGGTCCATCCATAATGTCTGGTTTCTCTGAACCTTCTGGGATCAGTGTTGACATGATAAAGCAAATGAAAGATCTTTTTTTTACAGATATCAATACTTATGTTTATAGAGGTTATGATCAATATATTGAAGGCTATAATCAATGGGACAATATAGATAAATTTTTAGATTCAAAGCCACCTGTAAAAAAATATGAAGGTTGGAACGTTTTAAATTCTAGAAACATTAAGGGTGAAATATATGGAGGTTGTCTTGAAGTTATCAAGATAATGAAAGATAGAAAAATATTCCCAGAAGATGCCAACTTTTGGAATAGTAAAATACTTTTTCTTGAAACTTCGGAGCAAGTTCCAACTTTGGAGTATATTATTAAGGAGCTTACAGATTATCATGATCGAGGAATTTTGTCTAAAATCACAGGTCTAATCTTTGGTCAGTTTACTTATTACTCCAACGAGGACAAGGAAAAAATAAACGATGGAATAAAAAATTTTATTTTAGATGATTTAAATTACAAGAACATGTTGTTGGTCACAAATTTAAATTTTGGCCACGTCAGACCCCAATGGCCGCTTCTAATGGGTTCAGTAATTGAAATTGACACAGAACTTAGACAATTTAAATTAATCCTTTAATAAATTGATCTTAATACCTGATTCAATTTTTTTTGACAAGATGCTGACAGCCTCATGTGAATCTGCAACAATTGAATAATAATAATATAAAAGAGTGGCGTGAGACTATGTGAAACTGCTGATATGATGGAATGGAAACCGATCGAATCTTCAGTTGATAAGTATTTTGAAAAATATGAGGAATATATTTTTTCCTTGAATACAAAAGGTCTGACAATAATACCTTTCAATGTTGACAGAGAGGTAGTAGTCAGTAATTTTCTATTTAATATTTTTATGTTATAATACGAAAATATGAATAAGTCAGATATCGACAAAAAAGAAATAACAGCACTAGAAAAGAATGTTGAGATTATTCTTCCGGAAAACTGTATAAAAGACAAAATTTCTTTAGCTAAAAAAGAAAATAGACCGTTAAGAATAAAACTTGGTTTTGACCCAACATCTCCCGATCTTCATTTGGGTCACGCTGTTGTTTTGAGAAAATTAAAAGAATTTCAAAATCTTGGACACGATATTATTGTTATAGTAGGAGATTTTACTGCGAGTATAGGGGATCCCACCGGAAAAAACAAAACTCGCCCCCCGCTAACTTCTTCAGAAATAAAAACCAACTCTGAAACCTATATCAAGCAACTCGGAAAGATTTTGAATATTTCAGATGTTAAAATTGAGAATAATTCAAAATGGTTTAATAAGATGGATTTTACAGATGTAATTAAACTTATGTCATCATATACCTTAGGCAAGATAATGGCCCGAGAAGATTTTAAAACACGATTTGAAGACAAAAATTCTTCAATCGCTTTACATGAAATAATTTACCCATTATTGCAGGGATACGACTCAGTTATGGTTAAATCAGATATTGAAATAGGTGGGACTGATCAATTATTTAACAATATGGTAGGGCGTGACTTACAGGAGCAAAACGGAACCCTTGCTCAAGGTGTTCTGTGTATGCCACTACTTGTCGGCTTGGACGGGGTTAAGAAAATGAGTAAGTCTCTTAAAAACTATATCGGAATACAAGATACCCCGAATGACATCTATGGAAAAACTATGTCAATTCCTGACTCGTTATTGGTTAACTACATTGATTTAACAACTAACTGGTCAGGTGAAGAAAAAGAAAGTGCTAAAAAATTAGTTAATGTAGAGCCAATGAATATAAAAAAGAAGGTTGCATTTAACCTAGTTGAAATTTACCACGGTAAAGATGATGCTATTAGTGCATTTGAATATTTTTCTCAACAATTTCAAAAGCGAGATGGCAATCTTTTGTATAAAGATGTGCGACTACTAAGACAGTCATTTTTAACAGATGAGGTTTTGTTGTCAGACATACTCCTGACCCTTAAAATTAGGAATTCAAAAAGTGACTGTGTGCGATTGATCAAACAATCCGCAGTGGAGATCGAAGGAGTAAAAGTTTTAGACCCAAAACATAAAATTAATCTAGCCAAAGTGGAGAATTTTAAATTAAAGTGTGGTAAAATAGATTTTTATAAAATAATTTTAAATTAAAAAAATGATTTACAGCTCAACAATATTAGAAACAATTTATGGAAAGTTTAAAGTAAATTACCACGACTTTAATGAAGGTGAGTGTCTGAGTTTGACTATGGGTGAAGATCAATTTTCGGAACATGAAAAAGTTTTTGTTAGGATGCATTCATCCTGTCTGTTTAGTCAGTCCTTTCATTCGTTGGATTGCGACTGCTCACGCCAGCTTGATGCAGCATTGGAAAAAATTGGAGGAATTGGTACAGGTGTGGTGATTTATCTTGAGCAGGAGGGGAGAGGTATTGGATTAAAAAATAAAATTAAATCGATGGAGTATGAAAGGGTAAATAAAGTTGATACGTCAATTGCATTCAAAGAAATTGGCTACGATAGCTTAGATTACCGCGACTACACAGTGGCAGCACTTGCATTAAAAGAATTAAGGTGTTTGAAAATTGGATTAGCAAGTAATGACCCTTTGAAAATTAGTTCTTTGGAAAAATGTGGGATATTAATAGATTCACGGGAAATTTTGAAATATGAAACTAATGACAAAATTGAAAAATATTTAGAAGTTAAGAAAAATAAATTAGGTCACATCCTATAGATAATTATATGAATACAAAAGAAGTAGCAATAAAATTAGCAAATGAGTTTGTACGGGCAGTTTTGATTTCGGAACCTTGGTTTTCAGAACTATACAAAAATCAAGACTACTCACTACTGATTTTAACAGGTTCCACGGTTCAAGGAAACAAAGACAGTTTTTCTGACCTTGATTTATTTCTTGTTGTTCCATATGCTAGTGAAATAAAGTATAAATTATCGCCAGAATACACCTATCTGTTTAAAAAGATAAGCATTGAGGTATCTTTAGTTACAACAGAAAAGCTTGTTTCAGATCAAAAAACAAAAAAGCACGTTCACTGGTGGAAAAATTCTGTACCATTGCTGTACGTTTCTGATGATTTAATTAAGACACTTGAAGAAGCAGGGTCTATGAGCATTGAAGACAAGAAAGACCATCTCTGGACACTAATGTGTTTATTTGAAATGAATATTGTGGATATGGAAAGAATTATAGAGCGAAACGATGTATTGAGTTTTGATCTCAATCTTTATGATTGTTTAAGGATATTCTGTGAGTTTATGTTGCTTGATTTGGATATAATGAAAAGATTCAAATGGTATGGAAAACTTATGTCAGATTTCTACCCCCAAATCTTTGAAGAGTTGCGACTGGTTACGTCTGAACATGATTATTCAGCAAGACTCAATTTACTTAAAAATTTCCGTGGTTACTTTACCATTACGTTGAATAAAAACGGTTTTTCAGAACAGGAGACCTCTGAGTGGTACAAACATAATCTAACCCGTCTTTTATTTCAAAAATTTTAAAAAAATGATTAACAATATGACCAGAATTAATATACTTAAAAAATTAGTCAGCATACCTTCTTACGAAGAACACTCAGAGGGTAGGTGTGCGGTGCGTGATTATATATTTAACTTTTTATTAAAACTTAAGTCTGAAAGCGATTCTTTGGAGATGGTTGATAATAATATAATTTTTTCAAAAAAAGGAACAAAATTAGGCAAGATATCCTTAATTTTACACTACGATACTGTCAAAGGTGTGAATAATTTACTAAAATCAAAAAATGGAAATTATTATGGACTAGGTGTAACAAGTGCGAAGGCTGCCTTGGCAACCGTTTTAAATGTTATATATGCACAGCGTAGATTAAAACCTACACAGGGTTACAACTTAATTGTTACATGTGATGAGGTGACAGGCAGTACTAATGGTACTATAAATTTGGTTAATAATTACTATGAAAAAATAACCTCAGACTTTGTTTGGATACCGGACTGTACAGATAAATACATTAGTATTGGTAGCTTCTCAACCTTATGTATTAGTATACACCTGAAAGGTAAGGGTGGACACCCTGTCTATACCTCAGTCAAAAAAGAAAGCAGTGCTATACATGGTTCATGCCAGTTGATAACAAACCTAGAGGATTTTTTTGAAACTATCAGTAACAAATATTCTGTAGGTAATTATAGTCCTATATTTTCAATCACTTCGGTTAAAATTTGTGATCAACCGAACATTCTACCGTCAAATGGTGAAATCACTCTGGACTTGAGAATACATCCCTCATTGTCAGTAACTCAACTCGTACACGATATAAGAAAGTTTCTATTAAAAAATAAGATAGTCAACAGTATTAATCATAAATACTATGAAGGTTTTATAGTTGATGCAAAAAACAAATATGTTGAAGATTTTATTAAAAAAGCGTGCTCAATTAAATCTAATGGTTTGAATTTAAAAACAAAAGTTGAGCGGGGGTCACATGACGCCGTATACTGGGCGGTAACAAAAGGAATTCCTGTTATAGGTTATTTGCCTGGAGGAGAAAATCTTCATAAAAAAAACGAATGTGTCTCTAAGGCTAAATTAGATGAGCTCGAAAAACTGTTTAAGATATTAATATATGAAAAATAAAATTAATACAATAAAAGACATCCTTGAACATAATTACAGATTAGGAAAAATGATATCTGTTAAAAAAATAAGTTTGGGTGGTTTGATGAATGATAATTTTAAGTTAGTAACTGAAAATCAGGTTTATTTTGTTAAGGCATACAAGTATTACAGTTTTGAAAAAATTAGTACAAGTCATAAACTTCTCAAAGAGCTTAGTAAGCGAGGGTTTAAAACAAACACACTGGTGGAAAATACATACTCTGAAACATGTACGCAAACTCTAAATAACATTTACACTTGTATTGATGTATCCTATTTTATTGAAGATGCAAAAATTAAACCAATTAGTTATATGAATCATTTTGACATAGAGCAGGTAGCTGTGTTATTAGCAAGATATCACAAATCAGTGAAAAACATAAATCTGAATCTTGGTTTCGTGAATATTTTTTCATTTAAAGATACTCTGACTAGTTTCAAAAAAATTAAAAATATTATTTTGAAGAAAGGTAAAAACATGGATTCGTTTGATGTATATTGCTTAGAGATGGTTAACTATAAAATATCAAAAATTGAATCTGAGTCATTGGTTTTTAATTTTAATCATCTTAAGGATTTTCCAATATTAGTGAATCATGGAGACTTCCTCTCGAATAATATCCTTTTTGATAAAACAGGTATACCTGCATATGTTATAGACTTTGAGCACATTGTAAATTCTTTCAGAGTCTGGGATGTTGTCAAAACAGCAGTATTTTTATCGAGAATGAGCGTAAACGAGATTTTCCACTGTCCAATTGATATTGAAAGCTTTGTACTGTTTATCAAGAGGTACGATGAGATAAATAACCTTACAGAACAAGAGCTTGAATTGATTTCAGACTTGTGCTACATATCATCTCTTTTGTCGGATTTTACACTTTATGGTCACTACATTGCACTTAATCCAAATGCAAAATTAATTGCATTAAAATCACACATAGAATATTCTTGGTGGGAAATCAATAAGGAAAAAGTATACAAAGCTTTGAAAACATCCTTTTCCAATCATTGATAATTATTATCTAGGTGCTATTATAAATACAAATTATGGGTAAATTTTCAATAAAAAAAGTCAATCAATATTTAAAAGTTATAAAAACTCTTAATACTGCATCTAAGAGTGATTTTTATAAATTTAAAATAAACAAAGATAACATAAAAAAATATATTTTAAGGGGAAATTTAGAAATGCTTCCTTTTACAGAAAAACTAGATCTTAGAAGTAATTATCCATTCGGTACTTTATCTATTAATTTTCAAGATGTGATAGAAACTCATATGTCATCAGGAACTACAGGAAAACCAACTCTGTCTTTTTATTCAAAAAAAGATATAGATTTAAGTAACAAGGCCTTAAGTAAGTCTTGGGCTAATTTTGGGATCACTAAAAAAAGCAGAGTTCAATTTATGATGAGTTACGGTTTATTTAGCGGGGCACCCTTGAATACTACAGCTATCCAACATATTGGTGCTTTTGTCCTACCTTCGGGCATACAGCCTACCTTAAAACAGCTTCAGTTTATTAAAGATTTTAAAATAGATACCGTGGTAGCAACCCCGAGCTATTATCTACATTTAATTGATCAAATTAAAGAAAATAATATTGATTGGAATTCTTTTGGGGTTAAAACCGGCATAGCTGCAGGAGAAGTATACACATTGGATATTAAAAAATTGATATCAGAAAAACTCAACATTAAGATCTTTGATCATTATGGGTTATGTGAAGTGAATACAGGTATTATATATGAATGTCATAAATGTGGTAATATGGCCATTCTGGATGAGCACGTTAAAGCTGAGGTTATAGGAACTGACAGCGGTAAACATGTAAATTCTGGTGAGTTAGGCGAGTTAGTTTTGACATCTTTAGAAAAAAAAGCATCACCAATAGTAAGATATAAAACAGGAGACATTGTCACATATATAAGTGAGTTTTCGAGCTGTAAAGCTTGTAAAGGCAGAACTATTATTTCAAGGATTCATAAACGAATTGGAGGCACTATTTTTTATAAAGGGATTAAATTGGAGCCGACCGAGCTTCGTGATGAGATTTTGAAAGAGTTCCAAGGTAGACTGTTTAACAGGATGAGAATTATAATACCAGAAAACCTATTTATTAATAAACCTGTTATTAAGATAGCCCCTAACATGGTAGACATAAATCTAAAAGGTGAAATTGAAGATTATATCCAGAAAACATTTAAAGCAAAATTTCAGGTTGATATCGTTAAATATGATTATTTCACAGATTTTACAAACACTAAAGAGTCAATAGTCGAATATGTTAAATAATTTTTTAAAAAAAGAATACGCTGAAAAAATAACTCTTCTGATTTATAATTTATTAAATCAAAATGAAGATTACATAAAGAAACAAAATGGATTAATTACAAATGATACAGATGATATGATCGTATTCGATCTAGACTTTACAAAGCAATATATTCTTAATTATGTTAAAAATCACAAGCGGGAAATTGACTCAAATCTAAAGGCTAAGGGTGATATTTTAATCATTCTTTCTTATAATGAACCAATAATTATGTCAATTATTCCTATAGTAAGTGCTCTTATTGCAGGAAACAGAGTATTTGTAAAACCGAGCTCAAGGTGTAAGGAGTTTTTTAAATTTATATGGGAGGATGAGAGTTTAAAAAATTTGATTAAAGACGGGTTGTCTATATTGAATATTGATAATAATTTTGAATTAGAAAACTACATAAAGAACGTGCATTCCGTTTATTTTTTTGGTTCACTCTCAGTTGCACAGGTTCTCTATATAACTTGTGCAAAGTATTTTGTTGAATTTATTCCTGAAATTGAAACAGCTGATCCAAAAGTTTATTTTTTTAAAAATCCAACTATGGAAAGTATTTTTACAGACTGTTTAGAAACATTAAAATCTTCATTTTCACATGCAGGGCAAATATGTGAAAGGATCTCGGGTATTTATGTTCATAAGGATAATTTTATACTCTATAAAGAACAAATGATTAAAGCTTATAATTTACTAATTAGCTCTGGAGAAATTGAAACATTAGTAAAAAATAAATTCAACTATAAAAATGAACTTTTAAGTCACTTATCTGACCAGATTAACATATCGAAACCAAAAGAAATTATTGGAAATATTGGTACTGAGCCTGTAATCGTGTTTGAACCAAACTGTGATAGTGATTTTATTAAAAATGGTTTTTTTTACCCTGTACTATGGGTAGGGCAATTTTCAAGTGATGACCATATTGTATCACAACTCAAAAAAAGAAAGTTTTTCTTGGGAATCAATTTAAACACAGATAACAACTCGCTAATTGAAAAAATTGTTAGAGAGACTAGATTTACTAGATATACAACATTAAACGGCCATGAAAAAGTTGCCCCTATTGAAGGTTGGGGTGGTAATTGGCCAAGTGGCAGTGGGGGTTATAAAAGTTGGTTAGAACACTTTTCGGTTAAGTACACCGTCTTGTAATAAATAAAATTAAGCTATTATATTCGTAAAGGTTTATATAAAATATCTCAAAAATATTACTATTTACAAATTATATTTAACATAGTATAATAAAGACATGAAATCCCACCAAAAAAGAACCGCACTGTCCCATTATATATTAAAAAATCTAGCTCGACCCATTATAAAATCCCTGTGGGTCAAAAAGGTTACAGGTCTTCAAAACATACCAAAAAATGGAGCATTCATTATTGCCATGAACCATCAAAGCTTCTTTGATTTTCTAGTTTTCACAGCTATAGCACCTCGAAACGTTCATTTCCTCGCAGCAGAAAAATTTTATAAAAACAAATATTGGAAAGCATTAATGATTTTAACTGGACAGATAAAGGTTGAAAGAGAGGCAGTGGATAAAAGTGAACTTCATTTGCATGTTAAAAATCATCTCGAAAAAGGGTTATTACTTGGTATATTTCCTGAAGGGACACGATCTCCACACAAAGATGAGATGCTAAAAGCATTCAACGGTGTCTCTAGATATGCAGTAGAGCACAAAGTTAATATCATACCGGTTGGGCTTAAGGGTATGTATGACATCTTACCAAAAAATTCAAAAAAAATATCTTTTAAGAAAACATCCGAGGTTCATATAGGTGTACCTGTTGATGTATCAGAGTATTGGGGACAGGACTTGGACAATACCACTTATTCATATATCACGGAAAAAGTTATAAAAAAGATTGAGTTATTGTCAGGAAAAAAGTATAATCACTATGAACACAATCATGCAGAATAAAACTTTTATTATAGATCTAGATGGAACCTTGATAAAAGGTCAAAGTCAGAGATATCTCATACAATACCTAAGAAAGATTAAAAAAATATCTTTTTTTAAACACTTCATTATTTTAATAGCTTTTCTTCTCTATAAACTTTCTATCTACAGAGATGTATCTAAAATGTTAACATACTCTTTGAATAATTTTAAGGGACAAACAGAAGCTGAAATATATATAGATGTAAATAATTTCTTTCAAACAACCCTAAAGGGGAAATATTTCGAATATTCGAAAAAAATGATAGAGCTTATCCAAGAAAATGGTGGAAATGTAATAGTCTTATCAGCAGTTATTGACCCGTTGGTTAAAAGAATTTGCGAAGATTTGAATATTTCAAAATATATCTCAACTTTGCTTGAATTTGACGCAAATAAAGTATTTACGGGTAATATTATCGGTAAGCAGGTATACGGAGATAATAAATTAATAAATTTATTAAAATATATGGTTGAAACAAAAGTCTCCATAGAAGATGTTGTGATTATTACTGACCATATTTCAGACATCTCAATATTAAAATATTTTAAAAATTCTATTGTTGCAAATCCTGATTCTAGTATGAAAAAATGGGCTCGACAAAATAATTATCCCATAATATACTTAGATAATAATGAATCTATTCAGTATATCAAACATTATTTTAAGTCTGAGTAGTTTATTTTTTGGTTTAATTGTTTATCGGTCAAACAAAGAAAATCCACTTATCAGGTACTGGTTAATGTTTGCCTGGTGTTTTTCTTTTTGGTCTTTAGGGTTGTTTGGAGTTACGTATTACACAGATTACAGAACTGCATTATTTTGGCAATATGTCCTTGATTTTTTTGCTGTTTTTATCCCTTCAACATATCTAATGTTTTTAATTAAGTTCTTTAAGTTTGAAAATAAGTTTTGGATGCCTATTGTGTATATACTATCAAGTATATTTGCCGTTTTTAGTTTTACTCCATTCTTTAAAACAGGTATCAGTATACAAAATGGCTTATATTGGATTGTACCTGGAAAATACTATATATTATTTATAATTTATTTTTTATCATATGCGGTTGTGTCGATATGGATACTTTCATACCAATTAATAAAAAATTGGGGTAATATCTTATTGAGAGGGCAGATTCGAAATATAATGATTGCCAGTCTGTTTGGGTACGGCGGAGGTTCAACAAATTTTCTCCCGTATCTTTTTAAATCTTTTCCTTACGGAAATTATTTTGTAATATTCTTCCTTGTGTTTATGGTGTACGGGGTTTTAAAATATAAGATACTAAATACAAAAGTTATTTCTGCTCAAATATTTTCTATTTCAATTATATTGATATCATTGTTCAATTTTTTAAGAGCAACTGAGATAAAAGATCAAATTATAAACTTATTTACACTAGCCATAATATCATTTTTCAGTTATTTCTTAATTAAAAGTGTAAGTGATGAGGTTAAGGCAAAAGAACAAATTCAAAACCTAGCCACTAACTTAGCTAAATCCAACGACAAACTCGAAGATGCCAACGTTCACCTACATGAACTTGATCAAAAGAAATCAGAGTTCATGTCATTGGCCACACACCAACTCCGTGCACCTCTTACTGCTATGAGAGGGTATTACTCCATGATACTCGATGGAACTTTTGGTAAAATAAATAACCCCGAAATCGAAGATGTTATTGATAAGATTTCAAGATCAACAACAGACCTTACTATGATTGTGGAAGATTATTTAAATATTTCCCGAATAGAGCAGGGGAAGATGCAGTACAATTTTGTAACATTAAATATTGTCGATATTGTTAGTGATGTTGTAAAAGAAGTTAAGCCAACTGTTGCACATGCTGGACTCAATTTAACTTTAACTTATGATGAAAAAGAAAAATTTATGGTTTCTGTAGACCAGGGAAAAATAAAGCAAGTTGTTTTTAATATCATAGATAACTCAATCAAATATACTCCGAAGGGAAGTGTGAACGTATTCGTAACAAAAACCAAAGATAAGAAAGTTAGAATTGCTGTTAAGGATACTGGGGTTGGAATAAAGCCTGGTGTTATACCTCACCTATTTCATAAGTTTACTCGTGCACCTGATGCATCCGATACAAATATACTGGGTACAGGGCTTGGCTTGTATGTAGCTGATCAGATACTAAAAGCTCACAATGGTCGTGCATGGGCTGAATCAGAGGGGCAAGGGAAGGGGGCACAATTTTATATTGAACTAGGATTAACTGAATAACATTATGAATTTTGATAACTTTTTAATACTAGAAAATATATGTCTTGCCTCAACCGCATTTTTTAATGTGATCTTGTTTATTATCATAATCGCGGATAATAAAAGAACGAGGAATAATTATTACTTTGCTTTATTTATATTATTGATGACGTTTTGGATTGTTACAACTTTGTTATTTTATGTGATAGATAATCCACGATGGCTCGATATAATCATACATCTTGTGTACACTGCACCTCCTTTTTTGCCAATGTTTATTATTTTGTTTACAAAAACTTTTCCCAAACAAAGAACTGGTTGGTCAAAAATGAAATTAAGGATTTTTGTGGCTATACCAGCAGTGGTATCAGCACTTACACTTCTACCTAATACGATTATTCGAGGTGCGACTATAGTAGATGGTTATGAAAGAGTGATATTATTCGGCCCATTTTATTTTATATATGTCATATGTTTAGTTGTATACTTTGCGGTCGCCATATTTTTAATGGTTAAAAAGTATCTGATCCTGCATGGACGAGAAAGAAATCAGGTAGAGATAATTTTTCTGAGTTTTACCTTAGGGTCTTTGGTTGGGGTATATACAAGTTTGATTATGCCAACCATGGGGGATTTTAGTCTTTTCTGGGCAGGATCGTTCTATAGTGGATATCTTGTACTGTCAATTTTCTATGGAATTGCTCGCTACGGTTTGTTTGATATAAAATTAGTGACAACTGAATTTATTGCCTTGATCACATGGCTCGTATTGTTTGGTAAATTATTTTTTAGTAAAAATTCAACTGACAGAACTATTGATTTTGTTATCCTAGCCCTTGTTATTGTGAGTGGTATCTTGGTAATTAAAGCGGTTACCAAGGAAGCATTTTTACGTGAAAAAGATGATGAGTTGGTTGATAATATTCGAGGTCTAAACCAAAGACTAGAAAAAACCAACATTGATCTTAAGGCTCTTGATCAGAAGAAATCAGAGTTTATGGCATTGGCTACTCATCAACTTCGAGCGCCTCTTACTGCCATGAAAGGTTATTCATCAATGATACTCGATGGGACTTTTGGTAAAATAGAAAATCCTGAAATGGCTGATGCAGTAAACAAGATTTCAAGATCAACAACTGACCTTACTATGATTGTGGAAGATTATTTAAATATTTCCCGAATAGAGCAGGGGAGGATGCAGTACAATTTCACTACTGTTGATATAACCAATCTTATAAAAAATGTTATTTCTGATGTTAAAAGTACAACTGATCGTTTAGGTCTAATTATGAATTTAAATTATGACAGTGCTGTAAAATATAATGTAAATGTAGACGAAGGAAAGATCAAACAGGTTTTTTCAAACATTATTGACAATGCGATTAAATATACTCCGACCGGGCATATAGATGTTTTTGTTAAAACAGAGGGTAGTAAGGTGGTGGTAAAAATTGAAGATACCGGTGTAGGTATCAGATCAGAAGTGTTACCTAGCTTATTTCATAAGTTTGTTCGTGCACCGGATGCTTCAAAAATAAACATTCTAGGTACAGGCCTTGGTTTATATGTTGCCGGAGAAATATTAAAAGCTCACAACGGTCGCGCTTGGGGAGAATCTGAAGGTGAGGGTAGGGGTTCAACATTTTTTGTTGAGTTGCCCGCTGTTTAATTATAATAAAATAAATAATATGTATACCAATTTTTTAACACTAGAAAGTATCAGTTTAATATCAACTATTATGGTCAATTTAGTTTTGATCATTATTATGCTTTTGATTAAGAATAAAACCAAAAACAGTTACTACTTTCTAGGTTTTATTCTTGGAATCTTTGCATGGACGAGCTCAACTTTGGTTTTTTTAATATCTTCAGGTGAGGTCTTGTTGTGGTCTGCAAAACTTTTCTATATATCAGGGTGTATTATACCTGTATTCATAATCTTATTTACCAAAACTCTTGCCAAGGAAAAATTAAACTACTCCGCATTAAAGAAATCACTGCTATTTATATTTCCAACATTCGTATGTGCATCTGTGTTGATTCCCGGTTTTGTGGTCAAAGATGTTGTCATTGAAGGTAATATAAGATCGATCATTTTTGGACCGATGTACAATGCACTGTTTTTATATATTGCAGTCTATTTTTCTATTGCCTTCATTTTAATGTTTAATAAATTTACAAAACTAAAAGGAAATGAAAGGAATCAGGTGGAAATTATATTTCCCAGTATTATGTTTGCCTCTATTTCCGCACTTGGTGTAAGTCTAGTTATGCCAACTTTTGGCAACTTTACTTTATTTTGGGCAGGTCCTTTCTTTAGTGGATATACACTTCTTACAATTGCGTATGGCATCATACGTTACGGTTTATTTGATATAAAACTAGTGGCTACAGAATTCATTACACTTACAACTTGGATGTTATTAGTATTTAAAATTTTATTTGATAAAACACCGTTTGATAGAACTATTGATGGTATCATTTTAACTTTGATAGTTATAAGTGGTGTTCTCGTTATCAAAGCTGTTAAAAAAGAGACCTATCTACGTGAAAAAGATGACGAGCTTGTTGTACAACTGCAGGCACTTGATAAAAAGAAATCAGAGTTCATGTCACTTGCTACCCACCAGCTACGTACCCCTCTCACAGCAATGAAGGGTTATTCATCTATGATATTGGATGGAACTTTTGGTAAAGTTAACAATCCAGAAGTAGAGGATGCTGTAAATAAAATATCTAGATCAACGACTGACCTTACGATGATCGTTGAAGATTATTTAAATATTTCACAAATAGAGCAGGGGAGAATGCAATACAATTTTTCGACTTTTGATGTAGTTGGGCTTATAAAAAATATTATGTCTGATGTTAAAAATAGCGTAGACCGAGCTGGACTTACTCTTGATTTAACTTACCCTGAAAATGTAGAATACACCATAAGTGCTGACAAAGGAAAAATTAAACAGGTGTTTCTAAATGTTGTAGACAATGCTATCAAATACACACCCCAAGGTGCTATTACTATATCCCTCGTAAAAGACAACGATAAGATTTTGGTTATAGTTGCAGACACAGGAGTGGGTATTAACCCTGAGATTCTCCCAACACTATTCAACAAATATGTCCGAGCACCCGATGCATCTCAGATAAATATACTTGGCACAGGACTAGGTTTATATGTTGCCGGAGAAATATTAAAAGCTCACAAAGGTCGTGCCTGGGGAGAATCTGAAGGTGAGGGTAAGGGTTCAAGATTTTTTATTGAATTACCTGCAGCCTAATTTAAGCAATGAAGGGGAGGGGAAGGTCAATGCCTACTTAAGTTAGATTACCCTACCCATCTTTAATTAAATGTAAAAATATCCAACTTCCCTCAGTGGGCGATTGGATATTTTTATTCTGGAATAATTTGCAGATAAATAAATATGGTAAAATAGTATCTAAAGTTTTTTTTAAATTTTCTGGCAGAAGAGTGGGGTGGCTTATGTAGTCCAGGCTTTGTTATTTGTATGTGTCGCACCACAAGAGTACTTCTACAGCCCTAAACTCACCTTGTTCGTGTAAGGGCTGTATGTCGCACAATATATCTTTTGCGACATTGTATATACTTAAATAAAGACTTCTTATTCATTTACATATATATTCCTACCTTCGCTACCGATTTGAGCCGAAGTTATATTTATTTCTTTTTATCGTTATAGCGATATTTGTAGATATTTGGAAAATTTATAGATTTTACGGATTTTTGATTTTTTTCTAAATCCTGGATTTGCTCTGATTTTGATCCTTTTTTGAGGCAAAATTTGCCCGTTTAATGCAAGGTAAATTTTGAAGTCATGATCTTATACCTTTTTTTTTACCTCGAGTCCCCTATTTTTGTAAATTTTCTTAAACTTGACAAAACCCCTTATAAATTATATTATTTTTATACGAACTTTAACTTCTAAAAAAATGATATTCATAATACTGTCCCTCGTGATTTCTATTTTCGCTGTGTACTATTTGTTTACGTACATATCAATTCTTTCAATTATCTTTTGTATTGGATTAGCACAAGCTAGGATTTACAGAGTCGTTTGTTTAACATACAACACCACCAACACAATCATCATTATTTCTTTTAGCATTTTACTTTCCTAAATCTGTTTGCTTATTCTAGGATTTCAAATGCTATCTCTTACACTTGCAATTGGAATAATATTCGGATGTCTCAAATCATACCAAATAAAACAATTGACCAGCAAGGAACTTTAAGTAAAAAACTCAAAACCCCGCAGGCTCATACAGCTAGCGGGGTCAAATTTTTGTCTATATTATTATACAAACATTGCTACAATAGTTGCAATTGCAGTCATACTCATCAATCCGGCAATAATCCAACCAACAACATTGGTTGATTTTTTATTTTTAAATTCACCCATAACTTTTTGACTTGAAGATATGTGAACGATACAGATAATGATAATCGGTGCAATAACACCGTTAGCTATAGCCGAGTATATCAACGCTTTGATTGGGTCTATTCCTACGAAGTTTATAAGAATACCAACAACAATAGATACTGCTATAACACTGTAAAATGCTCTTGCTTCCTTCAATTTCCAATACAGACCTTCCTTCCAACCCAAACTTTCTGATAAGGCATATGCTGATGACCCTGCCAAAACAGGTACTGACAACAAACCAGTTCCAATAATCCCTAATGCAAACAACCAGGTCGCAAATCGCCCTGCAAACGGTTCCAGGGCCTTTGCAGCATCGGCAGCTGTTTGTATGTCTGTTATTCCATTCACAAACAATGTGTTAGCACACACTGCTATGATAAAGAACATCACAACATTTGATAGGAAAATTCCTGTCCACACATCAGTACGCATATCTTTTATTTCCGCCTTGTTTGTTCCTAGACGAGATTCAGGAGTAACTTTTCCTTGATCGATTTGAGCTTCAACTTCCTGTGAGGTTTGCCAGAAAAATAAGTATGGAGAAATTGTAGTTCCTAATATTCCAGTAATTAAAAAGAGTTGTGTTTTTGTAAATTCAATATGAGGAACAATTCCATCAAAGGCTAATTGTGACCAATCCATACCAATCAACAAACCGGTGATAATATATGCGAACAAGGACATCACTAAATATTTTAAAAATTTAGCAAACCTTTTATACGGAATGATTACTTCACATACGAGACTGAACAACCCTAAAAAAATCACTAACATCACAAAAGGAATCGATGGGTTTATAAGCTCAATCGCTTTAGCCATGGCACCTAAGTTGGCCCCGATGTTTAACGTATTGGCTAAAAATAACAATACCGTACAGGCATATAAAACTTTTCTAGAGTAGACTGCCTTTATATTGGCTGCCAACCCTTGTCCTGTTACCAAAGCAATACGTGCACACATCTCTTGAATAGTCGCCATAAGTGGAAAAGTCCAAGCTGCCATCCATAATAATCCAGTTCCAAACTGAGCTCCAGTTTGAGAGTACGTTGCAATTCCAGAAGGGTCATCATCAGCTGCACCAGTGATTATTCCAGGACCTAGTTTTCTAATGTAGTTTTCACCAGCTTTAAATTCTTTGATGATGAATTCCTTTTCTTTTTCCATAATACGATTATTATACTATATTTAAATAACAATATATATTATACTATGAAATAACAGAACCAGACCGAAATCATGAAAAAGAAAAAAGTACCTAAAATCTACAGTAAAGAACTCAGAAAAATTCTCAAGAAAATGAAAGCAATCGCCAAGTGGGAAAAACGATCCCAGAAATCAAACCCCTTAGTCGGGTAAATCACTCCCCTCATTGTTCACTCAATGAGACTGGGAGTTTTTTAATCTTTCGATAGCGTATCTATATGAAACTTTCGCCATTTTTGATTTATTTGTATTTAAAAATTTTACCAAATCAAGCTCTGATACTCGCTTACCAACTTCGCGAAGCATCCAGCCTGTAGCCTTATGAATAAGGTCGTGGTTGTCATTTAAGAGGGTTTTACATACCAATAGAGTCATTTTACTATCTCCTTTTTTAATATCGTAAAATGAAGCGATCACAATCATTCGTCTGATCCATAAGTCAGGTGAGTATGCACAGATATTAATAAAATTATTTTTATCTGTCTTGGTTACATGATTATATAAATAATCTCCTACAATTTTATCAGCTGAAGTATCAATCAAATCCCAATTATTTACCCCTTTAGAAAAGCCAACATTATTTACATACGTATCAAAAATTTCTTTCTTTGTATGTTTTTCTTTTTCATATAAATAAATCAAACCATACACTCCGAATAATCTAAGTTCATGAAATTTATTTTTTAATAAAACTTTTGCATCTTCAAGGGTTACTTGATCTTTATATTTTTTAAAAATGATTCGAGTCTCCGGTACAGTTGCACCCATAAAAATATCCCCTTCGCCATAGTCACCCTCCCCTGTTTTGAAAAAACGTAAACATAACAAAACTCGAGCTTTAGTCGATTTAGATTTTAAATCTTTTTCAATTTTACCAATCAGAGTCATTAAGCTTTTGGCTTAGCGTCTTTCTTAGGTTTCTTTTTATTTTTATTTTTGTTGTCTCTAAATTCTCCTTTTGCCATATGTTATTAGTATATCACCTCTTCAAACCCATAATCAATATCAGTATCTACATCATAACTTTTTACTTTTTTAGTTTTTGTTTTTTTTGCAAATCCCGAAGTTTTTTTATAGCTCTTTTTATATGCAAAATAATTTGATTTTTCTTTTGGCTCGTTTCCAGTCGGTGCAATCGATGCAATGTAATTATCTTGAATTTTATATAATTCTGATCTAACAAATTTATTAAATTCATAATCTGCTTCTTCTGATCTTTCTTTGAACAGTACATCTTTTTCTAATACTTCAGGGTGAACTTTTAATGCCATCTCGTTATAGCCAATAAGGTAAAGTCCTTTTAATGTTCGTACACGAGAGAGAGCCACATAGCCTTGTCCATACTCAAATACCTGAGAAATATCCATCATCGCCTCGTCCAGTGACATTCCTTGAGACTTATGGATTGTCATGGCCCAAGCTAGGCGTAATGGGATCTGCTTGATAGTAGCAACTTTCCTACCACTGTCATCGATTGACCATTCCATCGGTTCGATTTCAACCTCTCTGGTATAGCCTTTTTCATTTATAAAACGAATGATCGGAAATGTTGTTGTGCTTGAAAATCGAACGACTTCACCAATAGAACCGTTTACAAAACCTTTTTCAGGATTGTTTTTAGTACACATAACCTTAGCCCCTTTTTTAAGTTCAAGCTTATATGGTGATAAACAATTTTTAACAAGATTGTCGACAATAAAATCTTTACCAGTTTTTGTCATTTCAAAAATCTTTATCTTATCACTAATAAGCCCAAGCTCAAGATTGTTTACCTTATCAACGTGAATGTTATGAGAATAGAGCTTTGTTACTTTCTCCATATCAATCTTATCCTTTTTCATTATTCTTTTTTGTAGAATATTGTGAACATCGGTCGTAACTTTATTCTCTCTAATATTCTTTAATACAGAAACAAACTCAGCATCGCTTTGTCGATGTTGTTCTGTAAGATAACAAATAACTGGATCTGTTTTTTTCCAAGCTGGAGAATTGAAAGCTAACTGAGACTCTTCAAACATTTCTAATGTAGAGGTTCTTTCTGAGGCTTTAATAATCGGTGGTAATTGAAAAAAGTCTCCTACGAAAATAACTTGTAGACCACCAAATGGTTTTGATTCATCTTGACGAATGTATGAACAAACTCGCTCAATCATATCTAGGGTGTTTGATGAGAGCATTGAAATCTCATCGATGATAAGAACTTTAGCTTTAGATATTCTTTTTACAACATATTCTTTCTCCAACATTGCCTCTAAATCGTACACAGAAAGGTCAGATCTGATACCAAGCCCACTCCATGAGTGTATTGTCATTCCACCAATATGGGTTGCGGCAATACCAGTAGAGGCTGTTACAGACGGGGTTACACCTTTAGATATAAGAAAATCAATATACTGTTTAATAGTATGTGATTTACCAGAACCAGGTTCTCCTGTCAGAAAGACTGATGCTCCAGTTTTTAGGATGTGTAATGCTTGATCTTGCGTCATTGGGTTAGATTATATCATGGTTTAGACAGATGGGATAAAAGTGAATAAGTTGACATTATAGATTTTATGTTATAATATAAACAAGTCGAACATTATATGATTATGAGCATGACAATGAGAAAAACGAAACGAGATGAACACCGCTTAATCCTCAAGACTAAAATTATGGTGTATGATTGTGGTTTTGCACAGCTTAGTGAACCATCAAAAGCAAGAATTCAATTACTACCTCATTATCAAAAAGTCTTGAAAACATATCGATTTGATTATGACGAATTTGTTTTCGTTAGATGTCAGATCAACGGCGAAAAGAGCACGCTGGCAATCAGGTTTCAGCCAAACCAGATTGAGAGATCATCTTGTCAATTATTGGCGAATTGGGATCCACGAGCTTCCATAACGTCACCAGTTGTCAAGAAAAAATAACCAATCCAACCCGACAGGTCCCGCTGTCATGGGTTGTTTTTATTTTACTTGTGGGTTAAAGTATGCGGGTATGCAACAAATTCCAACCATTCAAGTGTCCGCTCGCACAATCCGACATTACAAAGATGTTGACCCCTTGAGATTAATCAAGACCAAAGAAGATCTGATCAGCTTCCCGTCGGTTGAGTGTACCCTACACACAACCAATCAAGACACATCCTTTGAAAACTGTACTTTCGTAATTCTCATCTCAGAGAAGGATGATGAAATGTACTACGTCATTTACCTAGGAAAAGATGAAGACAAGAGCAGGAAATGTCTAGGCTACGACCCACTCAAGGTATGGGACGTTGATGCCAAACTTATCAGACATTGATCTTCAAAACACAAGACTCATCCCCTAGCGAAAGCTTCGGGTGGGCTTTTTTATTATATTATACAACACAAAAACTTGACAATACTCACATTCGTGCTACTATTAAATAGTCACGAACTTTGAGGGTGGATCAAGGTCTAGGCCTCAAACCCCTAAGGGCACCACAATCCGTGTTATTATATTGAATAAAATTGAATCTGAGCTTGTGATACATGTTCAATTTCCCCCGGCGAGCTTTCGAGCTTAGCCGGGGCTTTTTTTATTAACGACGTAGAGTGAGAGAAACAAAAGTAAGTATACTTTTGTTTCCGAACCGAGGAGTTAACGCTTATTCCCAATCTTGGACCAAGAGTAGTTGCTCACCATCAAAATCACTCCAAATCTCTTCCGTTACAAATGGCATAAATGGATGCGCAATAACCAAAATCTGTTTAAACAAATATCTCAATACTTTTTTATTTTCAGGAGATAAATCTTTTTTAATTTCTTCAATTACAATATCAGCATATTCATGCCATACATAATGATACATTTCATCAGATGCTAAGTGCAGTTGATAATTATCTAAGTTCTTAGTAATCTCATATTTTATTTTTTTGAAATTTTCTATGTGTGCATTTTCAAAATCAATAACAACATCATCACTCTCATCAGTATTTTCCAAAACAAATCGAGCAATGTTCCACAATTTATTTACGAACTTTTTATATGCTCGCACTTTCTCATTTGAAACAGGAATATCATTTCCTGGTGCGTTCCCTACAACCAATGCCATGCGTAATGCATCCATACCAAATTCATCAGCAAGGTCAATTGGTGACATTACATTTCCTTTGGATTTACTCATTTTTTGCCCTTTTGAATCCAAGGCCATTCCATGTAAATATACATCCTTAAAAGGCACTTCACTGGCCAAATAGAGCCCAAATATGACCATCCTAGGGACCCATTTAAAGATTAAATCTCTTCCTGTTTCCATAAGCTGAGTTGGATAAAATCTCTTAAAATCCTCAGACTCAGTAAACCCTAAAGTCGCAACTGGCCATTGACCAGATGAAAACCACGTATCAAAAGTATCGGTATCTTGGATCCAATCACCACCCGCAGGTTTTTCATTTCCAATATAAAACCCTTCTGTATCTGTGCCTTTATTTTTAAACCAGGCTGGGATCTGAATTCCCCACACGATCTGTCTTGAAATATTCCAATCAATTGGATTTTTCATCCAGTGTTCAAAAGTTTTTCTAAACTGATCAGATACAAATTTTAATTTTCCTTCTTGAGATGCTTGAAGAGCTGTCTCTGCTAATGATTCCATTTTAACAAACCATTGGTCTTTCAGTTGTGGTTCAATAGGTTTTTCACATTTATAACAAACTGGAACAATCGTTTTATAATTCTCATCTTTATCAACAATCAATCCTTTTTCAGCTAAGATCTCAACAACTTTTGCACGTCCTGCGGTTATAGCCCTTAATCCTTTTAATTCTCCAGCAGCTTCTGTGAATTTTCCATAATCATCAATCAATTGAACCATATCAAGTCCGTGTTTTTTGGCAATCATAAAATCAATACCAGAGTGCCATGGAGTAATTGTCATTGCTCCTGTTCCAAATTCTGGATCAATCGAATCATCTTTAATAACAGTGAATGTGCTTTTTCCTAACACCCACTCTGCTTCGAACATATCTCCGTGATTATATTTTTCATATCTTTTATCCTCTGGGTGAACAACAACATATTTATCTGTTATTTTTGTTTCTGGTCTTGATGTTCCAATATTAAAATCACCCAACTTAAACGTATAAAATGTTGTAACAATCTCTTTATTCGTAGTTTCAACATCAGATAGTGATGTTTGATGCTCAGCACACCAGTTACAATCTCTTTTTCCTCGATAGATCAATCCATCCTCATACATTTTTATAAAAGTTTTTTTAACTCCTGATACTATTTTCTCATCCAGAGTAAATGTATCCCGACTCCAATCATAAGAAGCACCGATTCTTTTTATCTCACTTGTTACTGTATCTTTGTTAGCAATTGTAAAATCATAAATCTCTTTGTATAATTGTTCTCTATCCATTCCAAATCTACTTCTCCCTTCTTTCTCTAATTTCTTTTCATACACCACTTGAGTTTCAAAACCAGCATGATCAGAACCAGGTAATAATAAAACTTGTAACCCCTGCATACGTTTATAACGACCGATGATGTCTTTCAACGTTACATCAAGTGCATGTCCAGCATGAAGTCTTCCATTGGCGTTTGGTGGTGGAGTTATTGATGTCCAGGTAGCAGATTCAGCATATTTTTTAGGAAATTTTTGGACCAACATATCAGGGTTAAATAAACCAGAATTATTTTCTCTTTCATAGATAACAGACTCCACATCCTTTGATTCATAGGGTTTTTTGTATTTTTCTGGGAGATTCATTTAGTTATAATAACATAAATAAGTGATAAATAAACGATATTATTCATACTTGACAAAATTAGTATAGTTTGTTAAACTAGAATAGTCTGAATTGAGGTTACTTGCAGACCATCCAGCCAGAGAAATCTGGCTGTCTTTTTTTATATAACCAAATCCTATATCCTCGGATCAAACAAACTCTCAGTCGTATCTCCATTTAGAAGATCAGATATTCTCTTCCCTCCCCAGATAGCTGGCAATATTCCAATACCATTACAACCTAAGTTATACATCAGCCTTGTTTCTCTATTGTCATACCCAACCAAGCGTAACCCATCAGCCGTATAACCCATCAACCCGTGCCACATAAATTCTCGATGACCTTCTTCAGCTTCTTCATCGACAATATTATTTTCTATAAAATCTGTATAAAATTTCTTAGCATTTTCATCATATTCATGTTGTTTGTTATATGTAGATGTATCCTCTAGCACTGTTGCAATACCTCCAATACAAAACAAATTCTTTGGGTTTTCATTTTCCAAATCGTAATGTCGTCTCGTTGTATAGGTATAGTTATCTAAATATACAACATCTCGATTTTTATCGACACCGTCTTCAATAGTTTCGACATTATTTTCAAAAAACCTATCGTAGTATGCAAAGGCCCCTGGGTTTTTATCCATGTCTTCGGTCTTAGCAAACATGTAACCAACCAATCCTTTGATATGTTTATGGAAATTGAAGTTTAAATTTTCATCTGTATTTGATTTGATTGTAAAATTCTCAAAACCATTCGTACATAATATAAGTCTATTTACCTTAATCTCATCATTGAATTCACTTTTAACAATAATGTCATCATTATTGATATTTATTTCTTTTATATATGTATTTTCATATACTTCAAAACGATTGGCATATTTTTTTAATAATACATGAGCAATCTTTTCTGTAAATAATGCTGAATTTAAACAACCTTTTTTTAATGGGAAAGCAGCAATATAGTCTGTATTTTTTGTTTCTGACAAAGACAACATATTATCTTGATCGATCAACTCGATCAAATCTAGATAACCTGTATCAATTTCTAACTCATCATAAAATTCTTTAGCAACAAGTATTTTACGAATGTTTACCCCGGCATCTTGGAGAATCAATAAATCTTTTAACTTATCTTTTACTTGCTTTTTCGTTGAATAAAGATTGTACCCTAAAAAAGTTGAGTAATTGATGTTCAAATCTAAGTCTTGAATAATTTGCTCAATAATAATCCATGAAGATTCAATATCTTCCATTGCTTTCATGGTCTTTATAAGGCCAAAATCTTCCACTATGGAATATATAGGTCGTTCAAGCTCAGCAACAAGCTGTCCAGCATTGTGTCCCGTAGCACCGTGCGCAATCTCGTGAGCATCGACCACTACAACTCGGTGACTGGTAAATTTTAAAAGATTGTAAGCTGTAATAATGCCTGAAATACCACCACCAATAATACAAATATCAGTCTCAATATTAGATGAGAGAGCTGTCACTCCACGCTCCTTTATTATTTGTGTGGTCCAGGGTGATTGTAAAGGTGTTTTGTGATCCATGTTTATTTATTCAAATAGTTTTCAGTTGTGGCAGTGTTATTACTTACGACAGTTAAGGTTTTTGTAAATTGAACACCGAGATAAAAAAACCATGCAGGAATAATACCTATTAATACAATAAATGAGACGATACGAGCTATTGATGATCTTTTGTTTTGCATATTATTTGATTATATCAGGCTATCAGAATTATATCCATATGCCTTTAATGTGGACATTACCATGTCATCTAGTGAATATTTAGCTTGCCAATTTAAATCTGTGTTTGCCTTAGATGAGTCTGCTATAACTATAGCAGGGTCACCTCTTCTTCTTTCTGATATTTTCACATTCATTTTTTTACCTACTATATTTTCAAAAGCTTTGACCAAATCTTTTACAGAATATCCATTTTTTGTACCCAGATTGTAAATGGCGGATGTATTACTTTCTACAGCCAACACGTGAGCATTAACCAAGTCTGATATATGAATGTAATCTCGTACTCCAGACCCATCCGATGTTACATAGTCATCACCAAAGATTGTAAATTCTGCTCCACTTATTATTGCATTGGTTAATAATGGAAAAACATTTTGCGCATTTTGTTCTATAAACTTAAGTCCGGCATCTCCAGCTACGTTAAAATATCTAAAGATTATATATTGTTTTATTTTTCCAAGTCTTTGAAAATCCTTAATCATCAATTCACACATATACTTAGTTCGACCGTATACATTTATCGGTTCAACTTCTGAATCTTCGGTATAGATTGCATTCTCTTCATTTTTTGGCTTATATACTGCCGCTGTTGATGAGAAAATTATTTTAGGTACCTTATATTTATCCATCATTGAGAGAATATTTAATGTTCCAACAACATTGTTTTGAAAATAGAGTTCCGGATTTTCCTCGCTTTCTCCAACCGCTTTTTTAGCTGCAAAATGAATAATAGTATCAAAACCATCTTCTATAAAAACATTTTCTAAAAATTGTACATCTAGAATATCACCATGAATTATCTTGGCGTTCTTGTTTACTTTTTCCATCTGACCAGTTGAAAGATTGTCCAACACAACTACGTCATAGCCCTTATTAACAAGGTCAGTGACACATGATGAGCCTATATACCCCGCTCCGCCAACAACTAATATGTTTTTATTCATTGGTGCATTATAGCATTTTACATTGTAATTTTAAATAAAAATGCTATTATATTGCATATTGCCAGATCGTCTAAAGGTAGGACCGAGGCCTTTGAAGCCTTTAATCTTGGTTCGATTCCAAGTCTGGCAACAAGTAGTGGATATAAGTAGAATATGTAGGTAAGAGTTATGTAGGTTCGATCCCTACTCGGGGAGCAT
>JAYUPL010000024.1:0-32586 GCA_043760135.1 Candidatus Parcubacteria bacterium
CAAAATAAAAGCGATGTATAAAGCTAGCCAAAGGATAAAAATGATGACAGAAGTTTGTTGAAATTCCTTGTGATGGTGAATAAAACTATCTGATAAATGATGGTATTTTTCCTGATTCCTTTTGAGTATTTTAAAGTGATAGTATTTTTGTGTTGCAGTACAGAAAAGTAATACTGCTGACATTAAAAAAGTGATGATGGTGAAGGTGTATATTTTTGTACTGAATTCCTCGAGACTGAAGTATATATAGCCAAGATACATTAACTGAAGAATAAAGATAAAGAGTGATGAAATAAAAGAATAAGACATAACTCGCTCCATAATATTCTTTTCAATTCCTCTAATTTTCTTGGTTTTTTCAACTACAATAATGAAGATGTCTATCACAATGGATGATGCCAAACCTAAACATAATACGATGTGATGAACTATGTATAAAAATATGAGAGACATGGGTAAAGTATATCAAAATAGGTGGGGTTGAGCCTTATTGACAAATGCGAGTGTTGTGATAATATATAGGAGTGGGACCACTTAGACAACTCCTCGGGTGGAGAGCGTCCTGCAGCAAGGTTAATTGGTACCTCGGTTGCTCGCTCTCTGCCCCTGGATGAGTCATCTCTTCACACAACTTCGATATCGTGCTCCGTAGCACTTGATACTCGAGGTTTTTTATTTTACAATAAAATAGACCCAGGGGGTGATATGAGTTTAATGTTCGATGTGACGAACCGAGCAATCCGAGGCCCTGGCATGACCATAGGTCGTAAAAACTCTCTCACACCCCTTGGGTTACTTTTTTATCTCAGTACCATCTGGAGTGTCTAGAACCTCATAGCCGAGGTTTTTTATTTTGTCTCTTAATTCGTCAGATTTTGCAAAATCCTTGTTTGCTCGGGCGAGGTCTCGCTCTTCTTTAAGTGTCAGGATTTCTTCAGGAATAATATCTTGCTCTAATAGTTTTAGTCCGAGGATGGAGTCGAATTTTTCTATAATATTTTTGTTGATGTTTTCGTCATTTACCAAATCCCAAAAATAAGCTAAAACTTTCGGGGTGTTTAGATCATCTTGTATGTATTCTGTGAGTTGATGTAAGATAGTTTCTTCGTCAATTTCTTTTTTTGTTTTTAAAATATCTTGAATGCGGTTTTTTAATCTGTAATATGCAGTTTGTGAAGCTTGGATATCTTCCATTTCAAAAAAAATGGGTTGACGATATCGAGTCTGGAGTAAAAAATAACGATATGATAGGGGATTAATATTTTCTTTTTCTAAGTCACTCAGTGTGACAAAAGTACCATCTGACTTACTCATTTTTCTATCTTTCCAGTTTAAAAAGGCTGAATGCATCCATGTGTGGGCAAGGGGAACATGGTTTGCACATTCACTCTGTGCTATCTCGTTGTTGTGATGTACTGGAATATGATCTATTCCACCAGTGTGAATATCAAAAGTTGGGCCAAGATATTTTTGACTCATGGCTGAACACTCGATGTGCCAGCCTGGAAAACCGACACCCCAAGGGGAATCCCATTCTTGTTGACGTTTTTCATCTTTAGAAAATTTCCATAATGCAAAATCGTAGGCTGTGTGTTTTTCTGTATTAAAATCAACTCTATTTCCAGCTTGCAAACCCTTAAGATCGATATCGCCTAATTTTCCATACTGAGGATATGTTGATACATCAAAATACATACCGTCAGTTGTTTTATAGACATGACCTTCAGACTCCAGTTTTTCTATAAGAGCGATTTGCTCAGGAATATTTTCTGTTGCTTTGGGAAATTTTGTACCCTTAGTTTCGATGTTTAATTTTTCTAAATCTTCCATGAAAACATTTGTAAAAAAATCAGCGATCTCCTTGGCAGATTTATTATTTTTAGTAGCAGATTTTTCCATCTTATCCTCACCTTCGTCAGAATCGGATACGAGATGACCTACGTCAGTGATATTTATAACCTGATTCACTGCATATCCAGAGAGTTCAAACGTTCGTCTTACTATGTCGGCAAACAAATAAGTTCGCATATTCCCAATATGTAAATAATCGTACACTGTTGGACCGCAGTGGTACATCGAAACTTCTTTTTCTTTGATGGTTTTGATTTCTTCTATCTCTTTCGTGATGGTGTTATAGAGTTTTATAGGCATTTTTTGATTATAACGTATTTACTATTTTTATGTAATATGAGTATAATTATGTTTATGATAAAAACAATACAACTCCTAAGAGAGTCTTATGCAACTTATAAACTTAATTTTAGTAATATATTATCCATTGCAATGCCTGTACTTGTGCTATTGCTGGTGGTAGCGGTGTTGGATCATATGACTATTGAGTCATCATTACACATTGTGTCAGTATTGCTTGGAGTTGTGTTTTCATTTCTGGTTTCTCTTTTCTTTCAGCCTGCACTGTATCGATCAATTCAAAAGCTGGAAGATACTGGTGTGTTTAGTAAAGCTGAGGCATATTCATTTCAAAAAAGAAATGTGTGGAATTACATAGTTCTTAATTTTTGGTTATTTATGTATGCGATCTATATCAACTTTAAATATTTGATAATTATGGCTGTTGGTGTAGTCCTGATTATTATTAGTATGACGACGCTACCTAGCACTGCTGCAGCTACCGTATCTGTTGTAATTGGTATTGGTATTGCGGCAACCTTGATTGTGTCAATTATTAAAAATTCACCAAAGGTGACACTGTATCAAAATATTTTCTTTTCAAAAGATATTTCACCAAGAAATGCAGTTCGTGAATCATTAATGCTTGGTGAAAACAAAGGGGGTGATATCTGGAGAATAATTTTCAGCACTATACTTTTGGGTCTAGCAGTGGCAGTTATCTATGTCCTTATCTACGGTGTATTTATACTTGCTGGATTTGTCTCAATTCAAGAAATATTGCAAATGAATAACAAAGAAGGGGAAATGGTGGCTCAGAGTGGGATTATGTTTGCACTCGAACTGATCGGTGGCTTAATCTCATATGCAATTGTTACACCGTTAATGTTCACGATTATGGCTAAGGGTTATAAAAAGCTTACTCTAACATCGTCAAATCCAGTGTTGGCAGAAGATGCTCCATCTACTATTCCAACAATATAATTAATCATAAAAAAGAAAGCGTAGCCCGAGAGGCTACGCTTTTTTGGTTTTTGCACAGATGTTATTCGTCGAACTTATCTGTCATAAAGTGCTTTTTAGAAAGAGGTGAAAGTTCTTCTTTAGGATCACCAGTTGGTTTACCACTGATGAAGGTTACGGTCTGTGTGACCGTTTGTACCTGGAAGGAAAAGGTGTCTCTCGGTACACGACGGGAAATTATTTTCAAACCAAGATTTCCCCTGTAATTGAAAACTTGGAGAATAGAGTCATCTGCTTTGAAACAGGTAACCCGGGTGAAAATTTTAGGGCTGTCAATTACTCTGGGAGGAGTGGGTAATGATGATATGGGTAGTGGGTGCATGGTATTGGTTTACGCAGTACGATTCTGCGCTTATTCAGGATATATGAGTTAGTGTATCTAGTCAAATACGGGTGTATACTTATAGGAATGATCTCATTTATAATTCCTACACTCAATGAAGAGAAAACGATAGAAAAAATACTTTCTTGCATTGCTTTATATTCTGGTCCAAAAGAAATTATTATCAGTGATGGAAAAAGTAAGGATGGAACATTGGAGATTGTGCGAAAATATACAAGCAAGATTGCAATACATAATAAGTCTCATAGGCAAACAATAGGTGAAGCCAGAAATGATGGAGCAAAAATAGCTGTGGGAGATTTCCTGGTCTTTCTTGATGCGGATACATATATCGAAAATCCAAATACTTTTTTTGGTGAGTTGGAAAAAATGTTTTCTGAAAATAAAGATATGGTTGGTGCAACAGTGTCTATAAAAGTTTTGAAAGAATTAGAAACATTCGGAGACAAAATTGTGTTTACCTGTTTAGGGTATTTAAATTATATATTGAATAATATTATTGGTTCAGCTGGTGCGGCAGGGGAATTTCAAATGATTAAAAAAGAAGCTTTTGAGAAAGTTGGTGGGTTTGATAGTGAGATAGTTGCTTCGGAAGATTATGAATTGTTCAGAAGATTGCACTCTGTTGGGAGAACAAGATTTTTTTCTAAGTTAACTGTGTATCATACCGGACGAAGGGCACATGCGGTTGGTTGGCCAAAGTTGCTGTGTACTTGGATGATGAATGATCTAGCGGTGAGGTTTACGAAGAAATCGATGACAAAGGAATGGACGGAGGTGAGGTGAAAAACGCCGACCTGTGAAGGTCAGCGCATTGTGATGATTCCAAGTTGAATCTTGACTGTCGGTATGGTCAGTTTTCAACTCGACATGAGCATAATCTAATTCCGTTCAGGTTTGTTGTCAGTTTAAAGTAAGATTACAGTCACCTGTTTTAATTTTTAGTTGACATATACCCCCTAGGGGTATATACTATATATAAGTAGTAGTACTTAACCTAATCGCTATTACTTAAAATAAAAAACATATGACAAAAACAAAAGATTGCGAATGTACAACCTGTACTTGTAAAACATGTGAGTGTAAAAAGACTTGCTGCAAATAATTTATAAAACCACAATTGTTAATTAATTTAAAAATATGCACGGAATACATAAAAACAAAGAGTCGATATCTCTTCGATTAAAAAAAATCACAGGACAAATTAAGGGAGTAGAAAAAATGATAGAAGATGATGTTTATTGCATTGATATTATTACTCAAACTAGTGCTATTAAAAGTGCCATTTCGAGTATTGAAGATATGATGCTTGAAAATCATCTTGAGCATTGTCTACATAATCCTAGTAATAAAAACAGGTTAAAGGAAATGCAAGAAGAGATTATCAAAGTATATAAATTAAAACGAAAATAATATGTTTAAAAAAGTCTTACCACTTCTATCAATATTTGCACTGATTATCATTATGACAGTGATCACTGCTGTATATAAAGACAATTTTAGTCTGATGCACATCATGATGATGAGTATGGGGTATTTTTTCCTTATCTTTGGATTATTTAAAATAAATAATCTCAAAGGGTTTGCAAATGCATATGCAATGTATGATATATTGGCTATGAAATCAAAAACATATGCATTGGTATATCCATTTATTGAAATAGCACTTGGTTTACTATACCTGTTTTCAATTGGTGGTATTTATAGAGATATAGTAACTCTAACCATAATGAGTATTAGTGCGTACGGTGTTTGGAAAGTTCTTCGTGTAAAAGGTGATATTCAGTGCGCCTGTCTCGGTACAGTGTTTAAGGTACCAATGACAAAAGTTACATTGTTTGAAAATCTACTTATGGCACTAATGGCATTGTATATGATAATAACTTACTTCAATATGGGAAGTATGTCGATGTAACATTGTAAAATTTATCAATTAAACTAATAAAATTAAAAAAATGAATAAAAATAATATAATAGTTGGAATAATAGCGTTGCTTGTTGGTATAGTAGGAACTAATCTGTATCAAACTGATACTGAATCAAAACAAGTGGGTATGAATATGAATAATGTGGGTACACATCAAATGCCTGATGGTTCTATGATGGGTGGTAGTGTAGATTCTATGGATTCAATGATGATGGATATGCTTGGAAACATGAAAGGTAAGTCAGGTAAGGATCTTGAAAAGGTTTTCCTTACAGATATGATAGTACATCATCAGGGAGCGGTAGATATGGTAAAACTTTTATTGCAAGATAAAACTATTCGACCTGAACTTGTAAAGTTTGCAAACGATATTGTCTCTGCACAAGAGGGTGAAATAAAGCAGATGAATGATTGGTTAAAAAATTACTAAAAGAAAAAACCACCTGAAACGGGTGGTTTTTAATTAATGGGTATGAGGAATCACTTCAGGTACAGTACCAGTGTTTGAATCTATTTGATTTACTTGAATTGGTTTTATTATCAACGGATTGATTAAGTGTAATACAAACCAAATACCCAACGTAACCAGTATTGCAAGTAATATTCTTTTTAAGGTAAAGTTCTGTCTAGACTCTTGCCAAGTAAATGAAATATACGCAATCAATAATCCCAATGATAATAAAACTGCACCAAATGCTGGACTGTCTAGATAATGTTGTGTTGCGCCACTAACCATACCTGTTCCAAAGGAAATAATTACTGAAATAAAAATATATGAAAGTAATTTGTTTATTTTTTCACCTTTGTGTTGTATTAATGTTCCCAATGAAAAAAGAAGTGCGCCGAGAATAATAAGTGTGATGTATTTGGAAGATGATCCTCCCAGTGTGCCAGCATGTACAACAGATCCAGATATGAGTCCAACACCAACATATCGTGACATGTGTGAGAAAAATGATTCGTGTAAAGTTTTTTGCATGAGGTTTATTCTACATTAAAATATGATTATTTTCAAAAATATTTATAATATGTTAACATAGCAGGATGAATCTTGGCTGCGGCATAGTGGACCTTCCAAACTTCAACAAAAAAGTATAATTTTCTTTAAATTTCTTATTCTATTACTTTAAAAAATTAAATAAGCAATACACCACAAATAATAAATTTATTCTGTGGTAAAATTTGGACCATGTCATATATTTTTATGGATGAATCAGGTGAATTGGGTTTCGATTTCAAAAAGAAGAAAACTTCTAAATTTTTTGTGATTACCTTTATTTTTACAAAAGACAAAAATAATCTTGATAAGATTATTAAAAAGGTTTTTAGAAGCATTCCTCAGAAGAAAAATAAAAAACACTCAGGTGTGCTACATGCTTATAAGGAAACTCCAAAAACAAGACAAAAACTATTAAATCTATTTCATGAAAATAAAAGCGCTGATATTATCACTGTTTATTTAAATAAACAGAAAGTTTATACAAGATTAAAGGATGAAAAGCATGTTCTTTACAACTATGTAACCAATATATTGCTTGATCGTGTTTGTACAAAAAACTAATACCTATTAATGATAAAATAAAAATTATTGCATCACGCAGAGAAACTAATAAATTTCTAAACCTGAACTTTTCTTCATATCTAAAAAACCAGGCTAAAAGTAATCACAAATTAGATATTGATATAGAAATAGTTTCACCATCGGCTGAAAAAGGATTACAGGTTGTTGATATGATTTCTTGGGCAATTTTTAGAAAATATGAACACGGTGATGATAGTTATTATAAACTGATAAAATCAGAGATAGTTGAGGAGAATTCTTTATTTTAACAACGCAAAACCCTGAACGCTATATAGTGGAACCATACGGAGCCACACGTTCAGGGAATTACTTGCTTATTTACATAATAGTCTATTTAGATTTCAAATTCAAGTAGTTGTATGGTAAACTCATTTCTATGACAAATATCTCCATCGGCATCGTAGGCCTACCTAACGTAGGCAAATCAACATTATTCAACGCTATAACTAAGAAATCAGTTCCAGCTGAGAACTATCCTTTTTGTACTATAGATCCATCTGTGGGAGTTGTTGCTGTGCCTGATGAAAGACTATATAAACTCGCCGAATTTTCCAAAACTAAAAAAACGGTCCCTGCCATAGTCGAGTTTGTTGACATTGCAGGGCTCGTAAAAGGTGCCTCAGAAGGTGAAGGCTTGGGTAATCAGTTTCTACAACATATACGTGAGGTGAATGCTATAGCCCATGTGGTTCGAGTATATGAAGACAATAACCTGATCCATGTTCACGGAAAAGTTGATCCGGTTGATGACATTGCTATTATAAACTTCGAGCTCATCATTGCGGACAAGCATGTTGTTGAAAAAAGATTGTCATCCTTAGATCGTGATATAAAAAGAAATGATAAGGATGCCTTTATATTAAAAGAGATATTAGATAAAGTTTTAGTAAATTTACAAAAAGATATTTTCGCATCAAAAACCGATCTTACAGAAGAGCAAAAAGTTTTGTTAAATAAAAATGTTCAACTCATCACTATGAAGCCAATGATGTTTGTGTTGAATAGAAAATCAGGAAGTGTAAATATTATAGACGATAAAACAGATAGTCGATATGTATCTTTGATGGAATATTTTAAAAATGAAAATGCAATATACTCTGTAGTTGATGCTCGTATTGAAAATGATTTAAAGGATTTTGAAGGCGAAGAGAAAGAAATGTTTAGACAAGAGTTAGGTGCATCAAATGATGATGGTATCAATGATCTTATAAAAGCAGGGTACAAACTACTTGATGTGATAACGTACTTTACAACAGGAGTTGAAGAGACTAGGGGGTGGACTATAGAGAAAGGTTGGACTGCACCGTTAGCTGGAACGGCTATACACACTGACTTTAAAGATAAGTTTGTAAGGGCTGAGGTTGTGTTTTGGTCAGACCTTATTGAGTCGGGTTCATATGGTGTCGCTCGTGAGAAAGGTTTGGTGAAAACCGAAGGGAAGGAATATGTGGTGAAGGATGGAGATGTTATAGAGTTTAAGATTTAATTAGTAGTATAATAATTAAATTGTACTGGTACCATATTTCTATAAATATAAAACTCCAAGAATCACTTGGATCCTTGGAGTTTTGTTAAGTTTTTAAAATGTGCGTTTGTATTTATTTCCTTTTGTTCTCCGTGGTAGTTGTTGGTGCTGTCTTTTCGCGCATGCTCACCAGGCCGTTCTGCACAAGAAAGTCGATGCCAGTGCTCTTGAACATAGACTCGAACGCTTTGCGATAAGGGCTAGGTTGAATGCCGTTGTTCAGGGTCAATGTTACGCGATATTGACGAGGGTTGGTTGAAGTGTCAGCGACGGTAAAGTCAATCTTGTCTGTTTGACCGTAGATGTTTTTCATGTCGGCAGCGATCTTCTTGACGAGATCAGTTGGTGCGGTCTGAGTTGCAGACAGTGCGGATGATGGAGATGTCATAGTCTTGGATGTTTTGGTGCTTTTATTGAAAGCCTTAGAACCAACCTTGGTTCTAAGCATTTCAGTATTCAAATATATACATTATTTCGACAATAGTCAAATCGTTTAACCTATGTTACTATACTCTCATTATGACAACCCAAGACAAAAAAGAATATTTATCAAAAGAGCGTCATGCTGAACTCGTAACTGAGATCGAGCAACTTAAAACTGTACGAAGAAAGGAGATCGCCGAAGATCTAGAATATGCAAGAAGTCTTGGAGACTTGTCAGAAAATGCTGAGTTTAACAAAGCTCGTGAAGATCAAGCGATTGTTGAAGATCGTATCAATCAAATTGAAAGTGTTTTAGCTAATGCTGAAATTATTAAAATGCACCACGCTACAACAGCTGAAGTGGGTACAACAATAAAACTAGTACGAAAAAGTTCGACAAAAGAGGAAACATATATGTTGGTTGGGTCAGAAGAGATCGACTTCAGCACAAACAGAATCTCACTAAAATCACCACTTGGAGTAGCTATATCAGGAAAAAGTAAAGGTGAAGAGGTTAGAGTAAAATTACCAAATGGAAAAGAAGAATTTTTTACTATCAAAGATATAGAATAGTCTGTAGAAATATCTTGACCAATTTGATATACTAGAGATCATATGATCGCGACTCAATTTTTAGTATTTATTATTTATTTCATATTATTTTTAGGTGCGTCTTTTACACTCATACATTTATGGGAAAAAGTTAAGAGAACTTATCTTGCAATGGTTCGTGCCGATTTTTATTCAAAGCAAAAGTATAATCTTTTTGAAATAAGTATTCCAAGAGGTCAAAGTAAGTCACCACTTGCAATGGAGGTTTTTTTAAACTCACTGCATCAACCATTTGGTGAAGGAACATTTAAAGATGTGTGGATCAAAGGTTCAACCAAACCATGGTTTACTCTCGAGATTGTTTCCATCGGAGGTCATGTTAAGTTTTATATTTGGACCAATGAAAAATTTTCAAATATGATACAGACCCAGTTATATGCGCAATTTCCAACGATAGGTATAAAAGAAATATATCAAGGTGACTATAAAAATGATTATGTTGCTGGTATAGAATACGATGTTTCAAAATATAAATTTTCTTGTGCTGAATTTAAAAAGAAAAATGCTGGACATTTGCCTATAAAAACATATACCGATTATGGACTAGATAAAGATCCTAAAGAGGAATTCAAGATTGATCCAATAACTCCAGTACTTGAATATTTAGGAAGTCTTGGCGAAGGTGAGCAGGCATGGATACAGATAGGTGTTCGTGCCCCTGGAAAAGACACTGATAAAAAGTTTCCAACAGATCCAAAAGATCTTGAAAAATTTAGAAAAGATAATAAATTAAAGTGGTATCAAAACAGTCTTAAGGTTGATTGGACTGATGCAGCAAAGGAAGATCTTAAAAAACTTACAAAGAGAGATAAAAAAGTTGATAAGGAAAATCCAAGCAACCCCGCTGAGATGAAATTAACTAAACAAGAGATAGAAAAAGTTGACGCGGTTGAAAGAGGTCTTTCAAAACTAGCATTTGATACAAGTATACGGGTTGTATATCTTGCTAAAAAAGATTCTTTTTCTCCAGCCAATTCTGCTGGACTTACAGGTGTGTTTAAGCAATACAATACTCAACATATGAATAGTTTTGAGTCAAAATCACCGATTGTAAAATATGCAATACAAGACAAAGGAGGACTTCGGGTTGAGGCAGATAAAAAGAAAATTTTTGAACAATACAAAGCGCGCTCATTTTTCTATCCACAATTCATTCCAATCGGCGCATCCAGTCATCATACCTCATGGAAAACAAATCAGTTTAAATTAAAAAAAGACAAATACGAGCCAACCAAGCCATTTATCATGACTATAGAGGAATTAGCAACGATTTTTCATTTTCCTGGGGACACTGCTACCACTTCAAATGTATCTCGCATTGAAGCTAAAAAAGTTGAAGCGCCATCTAATCTACCAATATAATATTCATGAACAAAATTTTAAAACTATTTACAGTATTGGTTATAGCTATTTTAATTGGGCTTACGTATTTGTATGTGCAGATTTTTATACCAGTAAATGCCGGAAATTATCCACTCACTGTTGAGGTGGTAACTGGAGAAAGTCTGTCTTCGGTTTCTGATAAGTTATTTGCACAGCGTATTATTAAAAATAAGTTTATTTTTGAAAATTTTGTTAAACTGACACGATTAGATTCAAAATTACAAATCGGAGAATATACTTTCAAAAAACCATTAAATACGGTAGAAATTATTGATAAGCTTGTGAATGCTCGATATGAATATATTCCAGTAATTATAACAATCAAAGAAGGTGAGGATTCAAGAACTATTACTGATACTATTTATAATAATTTTAAAAATATTTCTCGTGATTATACTCGTGAGCAAGTGTTGGAAATTATAAAAGCTAAAGAAGGGTACTTATTTCCAGAGACGTATAATTATGCACCTTGGGTAACACTTGATGTTGTGCTGAAAAAAATTGATGAACAGTTTGTAAAGAGAATTGAAAAATATAATCTAAATCCCGAGGATCAAAAAAGAATATTAACCATTGCCTCTATTCTTGAAAAAGAGGTTCCTCATCCAGAAGATATGAAAATTGTAGCTGGTATTATTAACAATAGACTTTCGAAAAATATGCCATTGCAGATGGATTCAACTTTGGGATATTTTACAGGTAAAGCATCTCTTGAGTTAACAACTGCGGATTTACAATTAGATTCTCCTTATAATACATATAAAGTAAGAGGACTACCATCAGGACCTATTGGTAATCCAGGAGACGTTGCTATCGGGGCAGCGATGAACCCAGACATAAACGAGTATATATATTTCTTATCTGACAAGGATGGAGTAAATCATTATGCAAAGACGTATGCTGAGCATTTGAAGAACAGGAAGACATATTTAAATAAGTAAATTTATTTTCGTCATTCCGTTTCAGCCCTCGAAGGTTTGTCTAGGACAAACACTTCTGCGAAGAAACTCATTTTGAAAATAAATTTAAAAAGTTGCAAATTAAGATAATTACACTACAATAACATTACAATGAAAGGTAAAAAAGTCTACATCGGCATGTCAGGAGGGGTTGATTCTTCGGTATCAGCCTATCTCCTCAAAAAACAAGGTTACGATGTTACCGGCGTTTTTATCCGTGTCTGGCAACCGGAAAATGGAGAGTGTACTTGGAAAGAGGAGCGGCGAGATGCTATGCGAGTGTGTGCCCACCTTGATATTCCTTTTATCACTCTAGACCTTCGTGCGGAATATAAAAAAGGTGTAGTTGATTATATGTTCCATGAATATTCCGTTGGAAATATTCCAAACCCTGATGTGATGTGTAATCGTGAAGTTAAGTTCGGTGCATTTTGGAAATGGGCAAAAGAAAATGGGGCTGATTACATTGCAACCGGGCATTATGCACAGAATGTTAACAATAAGCTTTGGGAAGGAAAAGATAAAAATAAAGATCAATCATATTTTTTGTGGACTTTGGAATTATATGAGATGCCACATATATTATTTCCTGTAGGTCATCTTGATAAACCAGAGGTGAGAAAATTAGCTTCCAATGCCAAGATTCCAGTCTTTGATAAAAAAGATAGTCAGGGAGTTTGTTTTCTCGGACAAATCGATATGAAGGAATTTTTAAAACAACACATAGAAACTCATAAAGGTAATGTATTAGACAAAGAAGGTAATATTATAGGAGGGCACGATGGGGCTGTGTTATATGCACTCGGTGAAAGACATGGCTTTACGATTACTAAAAATACAAATAATCAGGAAAGACTATACATAATCTCAAAAGATATACATGTGAATACTATTACTGTCGGCAGTGAAGTTAAGATTGACAGCGCCCTTTCCAAGGGAATTTTAGTTAAAAATGTTGTACTCCGTGATGGGTTAGATACAATAAAAACTTGCCGATTAAGATATCGTCAAGAAAAAATAGAGATTAAATCAATCGTAAAAGAATATTCTTACTATCGTGTGATTTTAGAAAAACCAGAGATGTATTCATCTGGACAATCAATAGTTTTCTATAATGACAATGTGTGTGTTGGTGGAGGAGTGATGATGTAAATAAAGAAAAGATAAAGTTATTAAAACACAACATCAATTTTTAGTCTTTGATATATTTATTAAATTATCTTTAATAAATAAAAAACATATCATAGAAATAAACCAAGCACAATTCAATATAACTAAGACACAAGCGGAAGATTTGTATAAAAGTCTTGGTGAAGTGTACTGTCCTTATTTCAAAGAAAATGTAATTTTTAATGCAAAAGGTTTGGAGCATCTCAAATTTAAGAAAAAAAACCATGCTAGGCCTCAAAGCGACCAATTTGTTAGGTTTAAGATATTTAAATATGCTTCGGAGATAATAAAGCAAACTCGAACAGTTCAAGGAATATGTGGAGAAAAAGTTTTTGAATTAAACTGAAATAATCAAAAGAATGAGTATGTTTTGGTAGATGCAATGTTCTACGAATTTATTGCCGTACTGGATAAAGTCAGAGTTAGAGTTATTGTAAAACAAATTAATAAGGGATCAAGATATTTTTGGAGTATAATCCCATTTTGGAAGAACAGTCAAAACGGAAGGAGAAAGTTGTATTACGGAAGTCCAGAAGAAGACTAATCAAAAAATGCTACCAAAATTAATCAGTAGCACTCTTTGTTAGTACCTGGCTACGGTTTTGACCGTGAGAGGGCAAGCCCATCCAAGCACTGTAACTAGTTTATCAAATATTATTTTGTTGTCAAATTCATAGTAATCCAAATAAAAAAAATATATAATAAGTAACATATGCAAATTCGCAAAGCCAACGGAACTATAGAAGATTTTGATGAGAAAAAATTAATCAAAGCTATTTCACAGACTGGTGCAAAAATAGATGTTGCCTACGATATTTGTAAATACGTAAAAGAAAAATGTCATGAAAGTTATAAAAACGAACCTATACGAACTGATTATATTTATCGCTTAGCATTTAAACATTTAAAAAATGTTTCTAAAGCCTCGGCCTTAAAATTTTCCCTTAAAAGATCAATGCTTGAGATTGGTCCATCAGGTTTTCCGTTTGAAAAATTTATCTCTCAAATTTGGCAACATGAAGGGTATTCAGCTATAACGGGGCAGATGGTATATGGAAAATGTGTATCACATGAGGTTGATGTGATTGCTTGGAAAGAGGATGAGCTGGTTATGGTTGAGGCCAAATTCCATTCTGACGCTGGAAGTAGAACCGATCTTAAGAATGCATTGTATGTAAAGGCACGGTACGATGATATTGATGGAAATGAATTTAATATAAATTCATTTGATGAAAAAGCTACGCATGGTATGCCAAAAGAAATGGCTAAAAACCTAACTGAGGGTTGGCTTATAACCAACACTTATTTTTCAGAGACTGCTATAACCTATGCAAATTGTAATAATCTAAAACTTATGAGTTTTGATTACCCGGAGGGAGGTTCACTGCAAGATAAGATTATTGAGTATTCACTCTACCCAATTACTTGTTTAACAACTATCAATCACGATGAGAAGAATAAGTTGATACAGAAAGATATTATATTATGTCAAACTTTACATAACGAGTCTCATGCTTTGTCAGAGATTGGGATTGATAAGGAAAGAGTCTATTTGATTTTGGAGGAGGTCTCAACTCTTTTATAAGTAATATTTCATGTCTTCTCTCGATCAGAAGTCCTCGATTTAAACTATCTAGGATAGTTTAAATCTGCGGATGATCTCGTTCAATCCATGAAATATAGTAAACTTAAAAGCTATGCTATAATCATTCAAATATGACATCAAAATTCATCCCATGGAAAAAGAAATTATATATAAAAGGTGATACGGAACCTTTTAAACTGAGTCGTTCTAAAATAGACCTCTTTGTAGAATGTCCTAAATGTTTTTATCTTGATCGAAGGCTTGGTGTATCTCGTCCTCAAGGTTTTCCCTTTAATCTAAATTCGGCTGTTGATTTACTATTGAAAAAAGAGTTTGATAAGCACAGGCTGGATAAAAGTGCACACAAGTATATGCTTGATAATGGCATCAAGGCTATTCCATTTTCTAATACTGAGATGGATGTTTGGCGAGAAAACTTTGTGGGTGCCCAAGTGTCGGACGATAAGAATAATTTTCTAATAACTGGAGCTATTGATGATATTTGGGTATATACTGATGGAGAAGATAAAGATAAAATAATCATTGTTGACTATAAGGCGACAAGTAAAGATACAGACGTGGATCTCGATAGTGAATGGCAAGATGGATATAAGAGACAGATGGAGATCTATCAATGGATTTTTAGAAAACTTGGATTTACTGTTGCTGAAACCGGGTATTTTGTCTATGCAAATGGGATGAGAGATCGTGATGGGTTTAATGACAAGCTTGAGTTCAAGATAAAAGTTATTCCATATAAAGGAAAAACAGAGTGGATAGAAGGTGTTTTGGAAAATATTAAAAAATGTTTAGAAGATGATCGTATTCCAAAAGAGAAAGATAGTTGTGATTATTGTAGCTATAGGAATAAAGCAGGGAAGGCATTTAAAGATCATATTGAGAAGCATAGTGATAAGGGTTTGTTCGCATAATACAAGAAACTTCTAGAACCATGCGATTTTTCTTTATACATGATATATTACAGTTATTATATGCAACCACTCGTAAAGAAAATCAAAGATAGAGTGAATATAGTCGATATTATCGGTTCTTTCATCAAGGTTGATCGATCTGGGATAAACCACAAAGCTTGCTGTCCATTTCATCATGAAAAGACACCCTCATTCTTTGTTTCAGAGCAAAGACAAACATTTAACTGCTTTGGTTGTGGAGTTAAGGGTGATGTTGTTGAATTTGTAAAATTATATGAACATCTCGATTTTAAGGATGCACTCAGATATGTGTTTGATAAATCTGGGCTTCCCGAAAGTGACTGGCAACAAAATCAAGAAAGAAGTCGAGAAGATGTTAAAGCTGATCAAGAGAAAAAAGAAGCACAAGATGTATTTGAAAAAGTGGTGGATGTATATCACGCAAATCTATTAGAGAAAGAATCTGAAAACGTTTTACTTTATCTTACAAATCGAGGTTTAAAAAGAGAAACTATTGATACTTGGAAAATCGGCTATTCTCCAAATGTGTGGCAGTTTATAGAAAATAAAATAACATCCCCTCTACTAGAAAAAGTTGGTATCGTCAAATCAAAAGATGGTAAAAGATATGATTTTTTCCGTGACCGTATAATTTTCCCAATCTTTGATATCCAGGGACATGCTATGGCTATATCAGCTCGAATTGTTGATCAGGGTGAACCAAAGTATCTCAATAGTCCAGATACAATACTTTTCAATAAATCTGAAACTTTATATGGACTTGATAAAGCCAAAGAAGGTATGAGAAAGTTCAAATATGTCATCCTTGTTGAAGGGCAGATGGATCTTTTATTATGTCATCAAGAAGGTTTTAATAACACTGTGGCTACCTCAGGAACCGCATTAACAGAGAAACATCTCCAGATGCTACGTCGATATACAAACAACCTAATGCTTATCTATGATGCTGATAAAGCTGGGTTGAATGCCACTGTTAAAGCCTGGACCTTGGCACTCAAATATGGTTTTGAAGTAAAAACTGCTGTTATGTCAGAAGGGGAAGATCCTGCATCTTTGTTGTTGAAAGATAAAAAGAAATTTTTGACTACCATTAAAAACGCTACCCATGTGATTGATTTTGTTATCTCACAATCTGATAACAAAAGTCGTATATCTACAAAATCTTCTTTGGAAAAAATTATCCCACTTATTGCATCTCTTGAGAGTTCTGTTGATAAAGAGTTTTTCTCAAAGAAAACTGCAGAATTTTTTGAGCTGTCTCTCGATAATATAAATACCGAATTGCAAAAATATAATCAAAACGAATACAAGTATTTGGACAATATTGACAGAGCTGTTGACAAAGGTGAGAATTATGACAAAACAAAATATACTGTTATAGACAAGGCCCTTGCGGAATTCAAATCTTTGGTGTATATTTACAATCAACAATTAAATACGCTGGTCAAACAATCTGAAAGTCCTATTGAAGGCTCAGATATAACACAAAAAATTGATTCATATATTAATGAATACAAAAAGAGCGACTTATTTAAATTACAACAAGAATACGTTCCTGAATTGAATTCCGTATTCAATACTATTGAAGATATTGATGAGAACATTATCTTTAACTTGGAAAATATATATACTCAAAAGAAAGTTGATTTAGAATTTTACAAACAAGAGGTGGAAATATCTTATAAAAATTTTATACATAAAATATATAATTTGATATATCAAGAGATACAAAATAAATTAAAAAAAGCCGAGATCGTTAAGGATATGAATTTAATAAATAAATATACACAAGATATAAATATATTATGGCAAAACCTAAAAAAATAGAGAAAAAAGCTAAAGCAGTAAAAAAACCTGTAAAAGTAGTAAAGGTCGCTCCAAAGAAAACGGCAGTGAAGAAAATTGTGCCCAAAAAGATTGTTGTAAAGAAAATTGTTCCTAAAAAAATCGAAAAAGCAAAAAAAATCGTTAAAGTTGTAAAACCTGATAAAGTTGAAAAACCTATAAGTTCGAAAGCTGAAAGGGTTGCTAAGATCGAGGATACAAGAACAAAGGCACAAAAATCTATCGACAATAAATATGATAAAAAGGCTGAAAAACTTATCGTTAAAGGACGTGAGAGAGGTTTTGTTACGTATGACGAGATTCTAAAAGAATTTCCAGATATTGAAGAGGATATACTTTTCCTTGATTATCTATATCAAAAACTACAAGGAGCACATATTGATATCCTAGAATCAGGTGGTTTTTTAAATGTGCAAGATGAGCAAGATGAATTTTTAAAGAAATATGGTGGACCAACAGGCCGTGAGGCACAGTTCGACTCTATTCAAATGTATTTAAAAGAAATCGGTCAATATGATCTTATTTCAGGACATGAAGAAAAAGAATTAGCCAAGAGAATCGAGTCAGGCGATAGAGAAGCTGTAAATCTTTTAATGAGAGCCAACCTTCGTCTTGTGGTTTCTATTGCTAAAAAATATGCAAATAGATCTCAAGATTTAACTTTACTTGACCTTATTCAAGAGGGAAATATTGGTCTTTCAAAAGCTATTGAAAAATTTGATTGGCAAAGAGGTTTTAAATTTTCTACCTATGCCACTTGGTGGATTCGTCAATCTATAACTCGTGCACTTGCTGACCAATCAAGAACTATTCGTGTGCCAGTTCACATGGTGGAGACTATTGCGAAGTATAAACAAGTTGTAAGACGTTTGTTTCAAGATCTAGGTCGTGATCCAATGCCTGAGGAGATTGCACTTGAGATGGGTGTAGATATTGAGAAAGTATATATGATTGAGAAGATCGATCAATCAACCGTTTCTCTTGATACACCTGTTGATGATGAGGAAAAATCAGTATTCGCTGACTTCGTGGCTGATGATAAGGTGATGACACCAGACCAGGATGCGTCGAAGAGAATTCTTCAAGATCAAGTAAGGGAAATTCTAAATGATCTAAATGAGAAAGAAAGAGAAATCCTGATGCTCCGAAATGGAATGACTGATGGTGTGCAGCATACTCTTGAGGAAGTTGGTAAAATGTTTGGTGTTACAAGAGAGCGTATTCGACAGATCGAAGCTAAGGCACATGAGAAGATTAGACAACATGATAAGGCTAATAGATTGAAGGGGTATTAAATAAATGTAGAGGCCTGATCTGAATTGTGGATAACTATTAGGAAGGGACTTGCAATTTAATTCACTGGGTGCTATATTAAATGAGTGGAGGAGATGTAGCAATATATCACCTCCACAACGAAAAGACACTCTTCGCAAGTTGAGTGTCTTTTCACGTACATAGGACTTGACCAGTATGCTATAATTTCTATATGATGACAAAAAAAGTTGTACAAAATAATAAAAAAGACAACGTTCTTATAAAAACCGTTGAAAAATAATTCGGTGTTGATTTGGGCTATGCTTCGGATAATGAGCTTTATAAAGATTTAAATAAAAAAGGGTTGCCTGCATTAACAAAACTTTTAAAAATGACTGTTCAGAAAATATAACCCTCGATGATGTTGAATTTTATTACCGACAAAGATCTGAGGGGTAAGGTAGAGAAGTCAGTGCACTACACATTAGTTTTATTTAAAGATCTGGACAAGAATAGTGATACCGTACACAGAGAAGAAGCCAACAGGGTTTTTGTCAGATATGTATGTAGACATCACGAAGCCGGGTTTACAGCTCGTTATTGCAACAAAACAGTAAATTGAAAGAAAAACTAATCAGTTGGGTCTGATCAATATTGTTAACTTCTTTAAAGGGAAGGGATTGATTCAGTCCAAAACTGCAGAAAGCATATTAGGGCTTAATGATATGAGTAACACTTTTCATTTGAATAAAAAAAGGAATACAGAATGTACAAATGAAAAGGTAAATGAGGCAATAGAATTGCTCATACATACAATTAAACATGCACCCAGCTCACTGAAAAAAAAGAACGGTGATTGTGGATAACTCCTGCAGGGGGACTTGCAATTTAAAACAGGTGGTGCTATATTAAAGAAGTACAGGAGATGTAGCAATATATCATCTGTACAACCAAAAGAAACTTGTCGCAAGATAAGTTTCTTTTGACGTCCGGATCTCAACATCCGAAAGATTATTTAGAAATGATTATCAAGAGGAATCTCGCAAGGGATTCCTTTGACGTTTATATATCTCTATGATATAGTCAATACGTAGTTGAGATTAAGCAATTAATCACTTCTACAATATATGCAGCGGTAAGCAATTACTTAAGTATATATCGAAAAACTCCTCTGCTGAGGAGTTTTTCATTTGTATATATTTCATTTGTATATATTTTAGAATTTCTTTATGAGAACTTTAATGGGCTTATTTTATGATTTGTAAATTACAGTAAACAATCTACAAAAAATAAAAAAATTAATAAGAGTCTATTATGATACGGATCCTGGTTTTTTAATTGATAATTATTTGGAATTAATAAAATTTGATGATAATTACAATATTTATATATCTAAAAAAGCATTAAAGCATTTTGTTGAAAGTAGGAAGAAAGAAATGATTAATACTCATTCTAAAGATGAAGTATTAAGTAAGCTTTATTTTGCACTCGATAATGTTATAACAGTATATCTTTATTTTGATGAATTGATACCTAAACATTCAGATAGATTTATTTATGTAAAATACTTCGAAAACCTTAAAAAGGTTAATCTAAGGATAGTTTTTGAGCTTATATCCAATAGATTAGAAATTTGCTCTATTCATTTCCAAAAACATAAATAACCACTCTTTTGGAATGATTATTTAGTTTAGGACCTAGGATGACGGCGAGGTACACAATATGTACAACTTCATCCATGAGTACGTTGATATTTCTACCAACCCCGCAGCAGCCGATTGTAAATTTTCTGTCGTTAAGTCTTATGAGTCCATTTTATCAAATAATATCCCTCTGTCAAATTCATGATATAATGGTCACAATGACACAACAAAACCATAACCTGCTACTATTCCAAGAATCATACAAACGTCTCAACAAGGCCCAAAAACAGGCCGTAGACACGATTGATGGACCAGTTCTGATCGTTGCAGGACCTGGGTCTGGAAAGACTGAGATTTTATCTCTAAGAGTGGCTAATATTTTATTGAAAACTGATATCAAAGCTTCAAATATTCTATGTCTAACTTTTACTGATTCAGCCACCCACAACATGAGAAGTCGTATTGAAAAGTATTTGAAGGAGGATGCTTATAGAGTAAACATTCATACATTTCACAATCTCTGTACAAGTATTATAAACAACTATCCTGAATATTTTTATGATGGAGCAATAGTGCACCCAGCTGACGATGTAACAAAGATCAATATCCTAGAAACTATCTTGAAGGATCTTTCTCATGATTCGAAGATCAAGTCATATCATCCAGAGCAAGGATATCTTTTTTTAGGATCAATACAAAATACAATTTCACACCTAAAAAAAGCCGGACTTACACCTGACGATCTCGAAGTTATCTTAAATGAAAATGATAAGGACATTATCATCTTAAATGAAAGACTTTCTCCAATAATGTCAGAGCGAGTGAGTGAATCTACCTATGATAAGTTCTGTACAGAGTTTGAAAAATTATACAAAGAAAGGGGGAATAGATATGTCCTAAATTATCATTCACTTATTGACGCATTATATTTAAATTTTAAAACAATAGTTTTGGAGAAAAAAGATTTTTCAGATTGGAAAAGTAAAAATACCGAGAAAAATTCTAAGAGTGAAAACATTTTCAAAGATACACGACGATCTGATACGTTGCGAGAAATAAATGGAGTCTATAAAAAATACCAAGCTGAACTCTATAAACAAGGATATCAAGATTTTGATGATATGATCCTTGATGTTTTGACTGTGCTTAAAAAGAACGAGTCTTTGAGATTGAAAATTCAAGAACAATATCAATATGTTTTGGTTGATGAGTTCCAAGATACGAATGATGCTCAGATGCAGATTATTTATTCTTTAACTCATAATGATTTCAATGAGAATAAACCAAACATTATGGCGGTGGGTGATGATGATCAAGCGATCTACAAGTTCCAAGGGGCTGAGCTTTCAAATATTTTAGAGTTCACAAAGATGTACGCTGATGTACAGGTTATTTCTTTAACTCAAAATTATCGCTCAAATTCTGAGATTGTAGATGCATCACTTTCAATGATTCGAAATAGTGAATTTCGTTTAGAGAAACTATTGGCTGGATTTGTGAAAGAGTTAAAATCAGATCATAAATTTGCCGATAGAAATGTGTTGAAGAATAAAAATGCTATAGAGATAAAAGAGTTCGATACAAAACTACACGAATATTCATATGTGGCGGATAAGATACAAGAGATAGTCAAAAAAGGTGTAGATGCTGAGAAAATTGCCATCATCAGTCGAAACCATAGAGACTTAACTGCTATCATTCCATATCTATCGAGCAGGGATATTCCGCTTCGATATGAAAAAGATCAGCATGTGTTGAAACAGACTCATATTAAACAGATTGTAGACATTCTTCATTTTGCCAATAATACAATGCATGAAGATAAAGATTTTCTTTTATCTAAGATTTTATCTTTTCCATTTTGGAATATTAAACAGATTGATTTGTGGACCCTGTCTCGAAAGGCATATGCCGATAGAACTGATTGGTTGAGTACGGAAACTGATTCAGTAGAGATCAATTCTGCAAAAGAAAAATTATTAGAATTAGTAAATCTGGCAACTTTTGAAAATGCTGAGCATGTGATTGATTATATTTTGAATAAGACTGGATTTAGAGATTATTATTTTAATTCAGAAAAGTTTACTCATGAGAAATCTGAGTACTTAGTTTTCTTATCTAATCTTCGTGCCTTTATTCAAGCGATTCGCGATTATAAGCAAGGTAAAGAGATTAACATTTCTCATGTGATTGATTTTGTAACTGTGTATGAAAATAATGACAATTTAAATCTTTCTGACAAGAGTCCTTTTGTGAATGCGAGAAATGCAGTGAACCTTTTAACTGCTCACAAGTCGAAAGGTTTAGAGTTTGAGATAGTGTTCATTCTCTCTGGAAATGAATCTACATGGGCCAACAGACGGGCCAATACAACGTATCTGCCGAAGAACTTGCCGATAACTCCTGCAGGGGACAATGAAGATGATTGGCTGCGATTATTCTTTGTAACGTTAACTCGTGCTAAAGATCATATCTATATTACAAACCACAGAGCTGATGACAAAGGTAAAGGAACTGATAGGTTACGTTTCTTGAATATGATGAATTCGGTTGAGGTAGAGGAGGGAACTGTTGAACATATAAATAGTACTGATATTTTGGAATCTTCAGTTCTTTTGGCAAATCAAAATATACGAACTGATTTTATTGATTCTGAAAAAGCTTTGCTTGATTCTATTTTGGAAAATTTTTGTTTAGCAATTACTCACATCAATAACTTTTTAAATATTCCAAAAGGTGGACCGATGTATTTCTTGGAAAATAATGTGCTGCGTTTTCCTCAGGCTAAAACTCCAAATGCAGGCTATGGATCAGCAATGCATAGTATTTTAAATAAAAGTTTGATGTTCCTGAAGACTCAAAAAAAATATCCGATCTTGGATGAAGTTAAAAAATGGTTTACAGAATACTTACAATTTGAAAGATTATCTCGAGCTGATTATAAAAACTTTTTAGAGAAAGGGTTGTCGGCACTGGATTTGATTTATAAGGAAAAGATTTTGACGATGAAAGAAAGTGATATCTCTGAAATTGATTTTAAAAATGAAGGGGTATTTTTAAGAGATAACGAGAAGATAATTTGTTTAACGGGTAAGATTGACATTCTTCATTTTTCAGATAAGTCAGAAGTGTATGTTGCTGATTATAAAACAGGTAAGGCACTTAAAGATTGGGATAAGGGGAATTCTGAGCAAGATAAAATTAAATTACATTTTTATAAGAATCAATTGATCTTTTATAAAATCTTGATAAAGAATTCTAAGAATTTAAATCATTTGAAAGTGTTGGGTGGAGTGCTTGAGTTTATAGAAGGAAGTGAGAGTTTGGTGAATTTGAACTTGGATATAACCGATGAGGATATTGAAAGACTTGAGAAAATTATTTTGGGGGTTCATAAGAGGATAATGAATCATGAGTTTAATGTACCTGAGGAGTTAAAGGGTATGGGGGAGTTTGAGAGTATTGAGGCTTTTGAGGAGATGATGATCGTGTAATATTTATTATTGACATATACAAAAATTAGTTATATTGTATTTCAGTAGAAATTTTTATGAAAAAACACCAAGAATACGCCAAGGTCCTTGGAATGGATCCTCACATTTTTTCAACTTCATTGAGTCAACTCCGTCGGTCGGGAAAATGGGGTAAGAAATGGGTTGCACGCTTTGAAATTTTAGCTCAAAAACTTGGAAAACCGGTTCCTGAAATCTTGTCGTTTCTGAGCCTTAACAATGGTAAGCTGATCAAAATTGGTCCACGTACATTTACTCAAAAGGATTTTTTAAAGCGTCAAAGTGAAGATGAATGGTGTTGGAAAACCATTCAGGAATCTTATCCTTCCCATAGATGGACACTTACGCTTTGTCTTAGTCCTATCTTTCCACTTTTGAAAAAGATCGATGCAGTTAAACTCTGGTTAGAAGCTCGTGATCATAGTGATGAAGATTTGATTAGTATTCTTTCTGAACTGTATTTATATGCATTTGAGGAAAGGATGGAATTCTCTTGGATCAATCCTCTGTTGCCTCAATCAATACCTGTCGATATCAGGATTGCTGCAGCCAAAAAAGCAAATCAAGAAATTGCAAGGTTTACACCTGAGGATCTACAAAAACTGGTACCAGTCTCATAACCGACACCTTTAACAGCCCCTCGCTCTTCGGAGCAGGGGTTTAGTTTTTATATATTTCCAAAATCTCTTCCTCGACCACCTCTGCTAATTTTCCATGAGCCTCCTCATCCAAATGATACCCATCTTTTTTACTTGATGAAATATAATCTCCTGCATTAATAAAATTACAATTATATTTTTCAGCTATTTCTTTATACAAACTTGACAGGTGAGTTGACAACTCAATACCTCTCGCCATCATCTCATCTAATTTTTTACCTTCATCTGATTTTGCCTCTAGTTCAGGTTTTATTATTGGTGCCGGACAGATGATTATAATATGTTGAATTTCTTTTTCTTTTATTATTTTTATCGTCTTCTCTAGATTAATAGCAATGTCTTTTGGATGTAAACTGTAATCACTTTTTAAATCATTTGTTCCAAGCATAACAATATATATTGGTTTATGTGTGCTTAGTATCATTGATAAATGATTTAAACCATTTAATAGTGAATCACTTGAGGCAAAAGTTCTCCCACGTAATCCTTCAGAAATAATTTCAAAATCTTCACCAAGTTTATTTTGTAAGACAGACGGCCAGCGAATACTTCTGTCAAATCTATTTTGACTTCTTGGAATTTGTCCCCAGGTGTTTGAATCTCCGTAGCAGAGTATGGTTTTGGCTGAATCTTGAATCATATGTTTTGAGTATAACACAAGAAAAAACCGCCGTTTATGAGACTGCCGCGGGTTAATTTTTTTGAGATGAAAACGGTTTAGCGGATGACCATTTTGGTAACCTCAGCTTTAATGTAGCCGTTATCAAGGTTGACTGAAATAATCTTAATCTTGATTGCCGGGACATCTAACCCGGCAGTTCTTATGATTATGGTTTTTCCAACTTTGCATTCTCCAAGACTGATGTCGGAACTGGCAATGTGGATGCCTTTATTATCGACGAGAGAGGCGGAGCAGAAGGTTGCACCATCGAGGGAAATTACCGGGATGTAGATCGCGTTTTGGAATGCGATACCTTCTGCGGATTTTCGCTCGTGAATGGAAACGAAGGCGCCTACCGGAAGGTTTACTTCCATGGTCTCGTTGTTCTTGAGCTGCTTGCCACAGATTGACCGATAGTCTTCTGCCGAAGCAAAACTAAGATTGATGAGAAAAAGAGTACTGATGAGGAGTGTTTTCATAGGTAATGGTTGTAGGTTCGAGTCGGATTTAGAATATCATGGAACCTGACATTGTCAAACGCAACCTATTGTTTTTTATGAAAATGAGTGGTATCTTTGAGAAGTCATGCAAACTAACATACCCAATCTGTTTATTGGATGCCAGCTCAATTTAAGCATCATTCCTCATCTTCTCAAGAAGCTCGGCTCCAACATCTTCATTACTGTTCCTAATCATTCTATTGAGGGTGGTCAGAAAGAAATCTCTGTATGGCTCGGTGATCCTCAGGATGTCATGTGTCTTGCTAATGGTGAGGTGAAAATTAATCCTAATGATGAATATGTCTCCGATACGGCGATTATCATCCAAGGGTTCAACGCTGAAGATCTTCTTGAAATCATGGCGGATTTTCGACAGAAGTTCGAGCCTGTCAAGGTTCCAAATATGGTGGTCTGGCTTCCCAAGAAGATTACTTGGTTTTGACAACATCATTTTTACAAAACCCTCAACAACCCTCGCTTCACAGCAGGGGTTAGTTTTTTTTATAAGCCTTATCTCTTTGTTTTTGAGTTTACAAAATAAACCTAAAACTAAAATCATATCTTTATTATTTATCTTAAATTACTTTAGGCAGGTTTAGTTAATCTAATTAGATGAATAAATATAATCAATGGAATAATTTGAAACAGAGAATTAATTTTTATAAAAACTATAATCACCCTAGAATTCGTGATATTTGGTGGTTACATATGGGAATGAATATAGGATCAGAAATATATGGTAAAGGTTCAGGTTATGTTAGACCAGTGTTGGTTATTAAGGTAAATACCAACAATTTTATAGGCTTACCAATCTCTTCAAGAATTAAAAATCGTAAAGATAGATTTACTATCAACACTTTTGACGGTAAGGTTCATTCTGTTATATTAAGTCAAATAAAAACATTTGATAATAAAAGATTATTAAATAAGATATATAAAATACCTAGAACTCAATATGTGGAAATACTCCAGAAGCTTATAAACATGATAACCGCAGGCTTTTTATAGTCTACGGTTATCGGTCTATTTCTAGACAAGAGGAACATAAGTTCAACTCATATGTGTATTATATATTATTCATTATTTCTGTCAAACGTTCGTTACAAGGGTTAGTTTTTTACATCCATGTTATCATTAATTGATATGATGACCTGGCTTACAAACCTTGCAATCAACCACACTATCCTAGTCTATTTCGCTATTTTCATAACGACTATTTTTGAAGGTCCGATAGTATCAGTTTTTTCCGGCATAATTTTAAAGCTAGGATTTGTTAAACTTATACCTATAGTGGTCACTGTAATAATAGGGGACTTGGTTGGAGACATTGTCTGGTACGTACTTGGACGTAATTTTGGAATTCAATTCGTACACAAGTATGGAAAATATTTTAACTTGCATGAAGATCACATTATAAAAGTTTCAAAAGTTTTTAATGCCAATAAATACAAGATTCTTCTCGGATCAAAGTTAACTTCAGGACTTGGTTTTGCACCAACAATATTATTTCTCGCCGGGCTTTCAAAAATCCCATTCAAAAATTATTTTATAATAAACCTTGTAGGGCAAGTTATCTGGTCGGGTCTACTTTTGTCCACTGGATTTTTCTTCAGTCACTGGTATGGAACATTAAATAGTACGTTTCAAAAGATCTCTCTCATCTCCTTTGTTGTGATTGCCTTGATTTTACTTTTAAGATACAAAACAAATAAACGTAACCAGATTAATGACTATTTAAAATAGTTACTTAAACTTTACCAAAGCTGATTGATCAGTCCAGATATTTCCATCGTTTTTGTTTATCGATGTAAAATAAATAATTAACTTAAGATTATTATCCTCATAAGGGAAACTAAACTCCTCTGAAGTAAATTGTGTTTTTCCTGATGCTCGATACACTTCGGTTAATGTCTCGATAAATTTTGTAAGAGGAATAACTGATAAGGCAACCTCGTTTTTATACACGGTATACTCAAGAGTTGTAGTAGCAAATTCAAAGCGGTATGTGTTTTCGTCAATAATTGTATTTTCAGGACTACTGATTAGGTAATCGTACCCTGTAATTTTTAAACTTTCTGGTTGGCCGTGCTTGGCTTGATTGACAGTAGAGAAATAATAATTCTCTTCATTTTGATATTGATCAATATAATGTATTCCAAGTAACTCAGTTGCTTTTTTGGCTTTAAGATAATGTTCGTCACCTCTATCTAAATCCTCAGCAAACCAAGGCTGTATAGTCTCAAGTCCATGATTTTGATTTAGATAGGAAATGATCTCACTAATCTCTTGTCTGTCTTTAAAAGAGATTTGAGTTGTTGTTGAGGCAATTTTTCCATCTATCAGCATATTGTTTTTTACCAATATACCTTCAAGTCTATTTATCTGACTATCTCTTGAAACTTGAAATGCACCCCATGGACCGAAAGATACAAGTGCAGTTAATGTGAATAGGGTTACTGCTATTATTTGAATATTTTTGAGTTTACTAATTAGGAAATATAAAGACATACCAAGTAACCATGCTCCGAAAATAACAACAAAATATCTTTGTTCGGTTATGGCATATTCATCGATTCGTAGTTTAACTGCTAAAAATAAAACTATGATTTGCGGTAATAGGGCAATGAAGAACAATTTTGATATTTTTTGTAATACGGCGTCTTTTAGAATCAATGGATAAGTCAAAGCATATGTAAATATTCCAAGCATTGAAAATCCAAGTATCATAGAAGAGATTATTCCTTTAGGCCATTCTTGCGAGATAAGTATTTTTCCTGAATATGAATAAAGAATAAGGAAATAAATCGCGACTAGCGGCATAAGAACGTAAAAGGTAAATATTCGCAGTTCCTTAGGGTAGTCTATTGCATTCTTTTCAGCTTGTGGAAATCGAGATAGAAAGAATGTTGTGGAAAATAGCCCAAATACCAAAGTTGCTAGTTCAGCCCAACGTATAGAGTCAATTTTTAGATCAAACAATGTGTTTACTGAAAATAATGCAATAGAAAGTCCTGCATAGATTGCACCTGAATAAAACACTGTCGTTAAACCTGCAAAAAGTATCTTTTGATTGTAATGCCAAAAATCTAATATATCAGAGGTTGTTTTTTTAATAAATGGAATGAAAGTTATCAAACAAACTGAAGCGATGATCCATAACATGTATTGGATTCTGAATTTTTCATACTCAACAGTAAATAAGTTTTTTCCGATGAAGAAATAGTAAACGAGTATGAAAATTCCCAAAATTGAGAAATTTAATAATACCTTCTTGTTCCTTTCTGAGATCAAGGTTGTGGCAATAGATAAAGGGAAGGCAAGGGCTATTGTATAAATAAGGCGAGATATGGTTTCAGTTTTGTTGTCATGTAAAACAAATAAGGTGATAATGGTTCCAATTATGGCAATGATTACAGGTATGGGAAAGCGTTTTATTGTGACCTGAATACCCTGGCTAATGTGTTGAAATATAAGTTTTTTGTTCATAGATATATTATACTCCTAAAATTTTAGTAGTGTGTAAACCTAGCTCCTTCTTAATTTCACTTAAACGTAGATCTTCGGGGTTGTATTCATTTTTTATATTAACTCCCAAATCTAGATAAAACAGTTCTAATAGTCTTCAAAAAGATTTGTATCTCCAGGGCAATAGAGCGATTTTTTATATAATAGAAATCATAAGACAACTTAAGTTTTGTCTCCTTCAGGTTTGAGGGAACATAGTCTTGATTGATCTGTGCCCAGCCAGAAAGCCCTGGTTTAACCAAGGTTCTCATCATAAAATAAGGCAAGTCGCGACATAAATCATCAGCAATATGTTTAAATTCAGGTCTTGGACCAATAAGTGAAAGATCTCCTTTAAGCACAGAAAGGATTTGAGGAAGCTCATCAATACGTGTAGGTTTGATAATAGAACCAACTTTCGATACTGGATTGTCTTCAGATTTTGCTCCAAACTTTACTCCAGCGTCATCATGTTTTCTATTTCTAATCTTTGGAATTTTTATAGTTTTACCAATCAAACCCAATCTTTTGTTGTGAATAAAAAATTTACCAGGACCTTCAAGATACATAAAAAACTTAACTAATGGAAAGAGTATAAAAGTCGGTAAAAGAATAAGACAAAATACTAAGTCAAAACATTTTTTGAAAAATAAATAACCTGGTGATGATGATTTTTGTATATATGTTAAAAACCACAATTCATCGATCTGTCCCAATGGGATACGCTTCATCACTTGTTCAAAAAAGTCTTTGAGGTCAACATACTTTGAACCAGCATATATACTTTCATATAAGTACTCTTTTAACATTTTTATCTTCGTGTGATCTGTATCTATAACTATTAAATTGTTGTCGCCTGGAATAATTGTAGTAAATTCTTTTTGAACATCATTCACAAATAATTTTTCCAAGTTAACAGCTTTAACCAAATGATAATATTTATCAGTGTTTAGTTTAAAATATTCAACCAAATCATTATAATCCTCACCTGCACCAAAGATGTATACATTTTGAATTAGAGGTCGATATTTAACAAACAGATAACGCCAAGCAGAAGTAAGTGCAAAAGAGAAAGAGAAGAATAGGAATAGGTTTAAACGAGGGCTAATACTTAATCTGGTGAAGAAGAAGTAAAAGAGTAGTACAGCAAAGATAAATACAATAGAATGGACCATTAAGATTCGCACCAGGTTCACTTTATAGTCCTGAGCAACTCGGTCATAGAGGCCAATAATATAATTTCCAACCACTAAACCGAATATAACCAGTAAAAAAGGCCATATATGGGCTTGGTAGGACAGATTTCTGACAAACAGCATCAAATAGAAGGATAAACCAAAAAACAGGATATCTCCAAAAAACTGCATAATCTGTATAGGTTTTGACTTCTTCATAATAAAGTAAGTATACTATGAGTATGAGAAAAATTCTATATTGTATAACGAAAGGCAATTTTGGGGGTGCACAGAGATATGTGTATGATTTAGCGACCAATATCGACAAGGTTGACTATGAGGTTGTGGTTTTGTGTGGGGAAGGTGAGACGCTACCTAAAAAACTTGAAGGTGCACATATAAGGGTTATTAGACTTAAGTCGATGCAAAGGGATATTAGTATTATGAAAGAGCTAAAGTCTTTTTCTGAATTATATAAAATCTTCAAACAAGAAAAACCAGATATAATACATCTCAATAGCTCTAAGATGGGTGGGTCCGGATCATTTATAGGAAGATTGCTGGGAATTAAGAATATAATATTTACCGCCCATGGTTTTGCATTCAATGAGGACAGGTCAATTGTTTCTAAGAATATACTTTTATTTTTTCATTGGCTAACGATATTGTTAACGGATAAGACTATTATGGTTGCTGATAAAACGATGCGAGATATAGATTATTTGCCATTTATGAAAAATAAGTTGGTGAAAATTTACAATGGTATTGACACCGGTCTTGACTACTTTGATCAAGAAAAAGCTAGAAATGAGATACTATTGAGAGATAAAAATATTCATCTTGAAAATAAAACCGTTCTTTTAAGTATTGGAGAGTTACATAAGAATAAAGGTTATGATTTGTTTATTCCAGCTTTAAAAAAATTAGAGAAGGATTTTGTATATTTGATTATTGGGGAGGGTGAAGAAAGAAATAATCTTCATAATTTAATAGAAAGTAATGGTTTGCAGAATAAAGTTTTTTTAGTGGGAAGAATTGAAAATGCCTATAGATATATAAAAGCAGGGGATATATTTGTATTACCTTCAAGAACTGAGGCATTTCCATATGTGCTGTTAGAGTCGGGGTTGGCTGGAGCTTGTGTGTTGGCATCAAATGTGGGGGGAATTCCTGAGGTGGTTGAGGATGATTATAATGGAATACTGTTTGAGGTGCAGAGTGAGAGTGAGAGTGATATTTTACATAAGGTGAATTTGCTTATTGATAATAAAGAGATGAGACATACTTTTGGTAATAGGGTGAGGGATAAGGTGATGAAGGAGTTTTCTTTGGAGAGGATGGTGGATGGTACGATGGGGGTGTATGAGAAATAAAAAACACCATACTAGTTTACGGTTCAAGTTAGAATTCAAGCTCCGCGCGTGGGCGACATATTTTGCCTTGGCAAAATAGAAGTGCCCCCGTGGCGACAATGTTCGAACTTTGATTATTTAAATATAAAACATTTTATTCAAATTACAACTTGGAGTTTGTGAGTGATTTGATATAATTTTAAACAAATGAAGAAACACTCTAACAATTACGCTTTTATAGATAGTCAAAATCTTAATCTTGGTATAAAAGGATTAGGATGGAAATTAGATTTTTATAAATTTAGAAGATATTTAACTGAAAAATATTCAGCTACAAAGGCATATATGTTTATAGGCTATATTCCTGGAAATGAGGCTTTATATACAATGTTGCAAAATATGGGATATATTTGCATATTTAAACCAATCCTTGAATTAAAAGGTGGTAAAGTTAAAGGTAATGTTGATGCCGAATTAGTACTTCACACAATGATACAATTAAACAGTTTTGATAAAGCTGTTATAGTGTCTGGAGATGGAGATTTTTATTGTTTGATAGAACATCTGATAGCTGAAAATAAATTAGAGATACTGTTAGTTCCAGATGAAAGAAGATATTCTGCATTACTTAAAAGACTTAGCTCTCCCGATAAAAATATTTTTGAATTTCTTAATAGGAAAAAAACAAGACTAGAGTATAAAAATGAAAAAGCTCTGTAAGGGACGGAACCCCTACAGAACCTTTTCGTCGTGATGTATATATTGTATCAGATTGTGATTTTTAGTCAAGGTGAGTGTTTTTAGGTTCGAACTTGATTTGTGGTAACAAAAAATCACCTTACAGAATAAGGTGATTTTGTTTGCTC
>JAYUPL010000025.1:0-4694 GCA_043760135.1 Candidatus Parcubacteria bacterium
TTGTTTCCGAACCGAGGAAGTTAACGGTCAATACCCCAAGGCTCTGCCTTGGTACATGGACGAACTTCGTTCGTTCCATGTGATACCTCGATGCTCTGCGTCGGGGTTGTATTTATTAATATAAAAAGAATCGGCTGCCCTTGGTGGGGCAGCCTTTTTGGTTGGTGGTTAACTAGCCTTGGCCAGTGAGTTTGATTTCGGTCGCTGAATGAACCATTTGTAAAAATCGATTTGGGCACACGAAACAATGTTTGGTGGTCTATGCGATTTTTTCAAGTTGGTCCAAATTCGACGAAGGTGTTCGACCAGAGGAAAATCCGGATGTTCAGTGTCAGGTAAAACGTGTGGTGTACGAATTGCCAGAGCAACACTCAAAACAGTGAGTTGTGAGGGGGTTGTTGTTTCGATCGGAAAACGGGTATGAATATTGTCCAGAAAGTTTGGATCATCTTGAATGTCTTCGACATTGCAAGGTAGGCCAAGTTTTTGTGTCAATGTAAGAATTGCCTGGGTAAGGGTTGTTCCTTCTTTCGGAAAGTATGCCTTGAATATATTTTCAATAGAATCTTTTTCCATAGTAATGGGGGTTAGTTAGTGCGTGCTTTATCTATTATAGATACTTTTGTATATAAATCAACATAAAAAATAACCTCCGCACCTTTGCTTCCTGTAAGAGAAGTTTAGGTGCAGAGGTTCTGGAGGGTATTACTCCTCATTTTCGTCATCTTGGGTGTTCATCGTGGCCAGAAGCCATATGATTACCCAGATTAGCAGTGGACCGAGGAAGGTCACGATACCAGTAACCCACGAGGGGTGGATGGTGGTGATTTCACTCGTGAGACTTATAAAGGTCCACAGAGTTGCTCTTGATTGGGGAATCGAAACTGCCAGGATGACAATCAGCGTAGTGCCGAGTGAAATGAGTTTCAGGCTCGGACCGTGTACCGATTTTCTATCAGCTTCAGCGTCAGGCATTTTGGTGTGCTCAGTCATGATGGTAAGTTGCGTTTGCACGAGTTTGTTCTCGTACATAAAAACTATATATTATTTCTGTAAAATGTCAATAATTAAAAAAACAATTTTGATCCGTCCAGCATAGGTGATATTATTATATACAAGTGTAATATTAAAAATAATTTAAATAAAACATATGTCAATAAACTTCTTTGCAATAATTTTAGCAACAATAATTAGTTTTGGATTAGGTTCACTTTGGTTTTCAAAACTATTTGGTAAGACGTGGATGAAAATTCATCATGCTGATCCTAAAGAGATGTCTATGTCGATGAAAAGTATGTGGAAATTCTTTCTGACTGAGTTTGTTTTAACTTTTATTATCAATTTTTTTCTATATATCGTTATAATGCAATCCACCTCTCTCATGTTTGCATCTGTAACTGTTCTTTTATTGTGGCTCGGTTTTATACTGCCAACAATAACAAGCTCAGTGTTGTGGGGTAATGATAATAAGAAATATATGGTTAAGAAAATTGCTCTCAGTTCAGTCTTCAGATTGTTGGCAATGTTGCTGTCCGTTTGTGTATTCTTTCTGTGGAGATAGTGTGATATAGTCAAAACATGAACATTGAAGATAACCGTGAGGATATTAAAAGGGATCATAAGTCATTTCATCAACCTACCACACTACTCTTCACAGAAGACGAAGTGAAGCAAGTAGATTGGGATAAAGTCTGGGAAGAGTGGAAATAAACCTTAACATCGTGTCTTGTCCGATTCGTCGGGCAGGACATTTCTTATATATAAAAGTAAATAAAAACATGTTATAATCCCTTTATGTCAATCGATCAAATCTTAACTCGTGGAGTTGCCGAAATCATAGATAAAGAAAGTCTTACAAAAAAACTTAATTCTGGGATACCATTAAGAATCAAGCTGGGTATAGACCCAACAAGTCCAAATATTCACTTAGGACGATCTATTCCATTGTTGAAACTAAAAGATTTCCAAGATTTAGGTCATAAGGTTATACTGTTAGTTGGTGATTTTACAGGTTTGATTGGTGATACTTCTGATAAAGATAGTGAGCGACCGATGCTGGCTAAAGAAACTATCGCAGAGAATTTGAAAACCTATATCGAACAAGCTGGAAAGATTTTAGATATGTCTAAGGTTGAAGTGGTATACAACAGTACTTGGTTATCAAAATTAAATTATTTTGATATTTGTGAACAAGCTGACTTGTTTTCTATTAATCAATTCATTTCTCGTGAAAATATTTCAAAAAGATTAGATGAAGGAAAAAGGGTTTCTTTAAGAGAATTAATGTACCCACTGATGCAAGGGTATGATTCAGTTGAATTGAAAGCTGATGTAGAGCTTGGTGGAACTGATCAAAAGTTTAATCTTTTAGCTGGACGCGATCTACAAAGACATTATAAACAAGAACCACAAGATATATTGATGGGGCCGATTATAGAAGGGTTGGATGGAAGAAAGATGAGTTCAAGTTATGGAAATGGGGTAAATCTTATGGATTCTGCGAATGATATGTTTGGTAAAATTATGTCATTAAATGATGAGTTTATTATTAAATATTTTACACTGTTAACAAGAGTTGATCTTGAGACTATTTCAAAATATGAGAATGATCTAAAAGGTGGAACAAATCCTAGAGATATAAAAATATTGTTAGGGAAAGAATTAGTAAGAATGTATCATTCTACTGAGGATGCAGAGAAAGCAGAACAATATTTCATAAACACATTTACTAAAAAAGAAATTCCAGATGAAGAAGATATGCAAAAGTGGGAACTTAGTAATGCCAACAGTAATATAATTAACTTTATAATTGAATGTGGTTTAGTTGAATCAAAATCAGAAGCAAGAAGAGTTATAGAACAAGGTGGATTAAAAGTTGACGGGGAAGTTGTAACAGATTTTGAAATGGTACTTAATAAAGGATCTGTGATTCAAAAAGGAAAATTAAGATTTACAAAAGTAATATAAACATGAACGAAGAATTACATAAAAAAATAATAGACCGGGTATTTCCACTAGAAACTTTATCAATAGGCGAGCTTGAAGAAAAATATCCTTCAAGGAACCTACCTGATACCGCAATGGTAACTCGAATCTGCCCATCACCAACAGGATTTATGCATCTTGGTGGTATTTATATGTCATTGATTTGTAAAAAATTCGCTGACCAAACAAACGGTGTATTTTATCTTCGAGTAGAGGATACTGATAAAAAAAGAGAGGTAGAGGGTGCAAAAGAAATAATCTATAGCTCATTGAAAGAGTATGGATTAAACTATGATGAAAATCCCACCTATGGACCTTATGTACAATCAGAAAGAAAGGATATTTACACTGCGTATATAAAACATCTATTCCAAAAAGGAGATGCTTATCTCTGTTTCTGTACAGAAGACGAATTAAAAGCCGCCTCTGAAGAACAAGAAAAATTACATTTAAAAAGAGGATATTATGGCAAATGGGCAGTCTGGAGAAATAAAACAAATGAAGATGTTTTGGAAGAATTAGATAAAAATACTCCATATGTAATACGCTTTAAATCTCATGGAGATGGAGAGAAAACATTTACACACACCGATTTACTAAAAGGTGACATAACTTTACCTTCAAATGATTTGGACATCGTTATTATGAAAAAAGATGGTCTACCAACATATCATTTAGCTCACGTTGTTGATGATCATTTGATGAGAACAACAGATGTCTTTCGAGGCGATGAGTGGCTTTCATCTATTCCGGTACACTATGATTTATTTCAAACTTTAGGATTCCCAATTGTCCGCTATGGTCATATTTCACCAATAAATAAAATGGATGGATCAAGTCGAAGAAAACTTTCTAAGAGAAAAGATCCTGAAGCGAACATTCTATTTTTTAAAGAAAAAGGATTTGTAGTATCTGCGGTTATAGAATATTTATTAAATCTTGCAAACTCAAATTTCGAAGATTGGCGAAAAGAAAATCCTGATAAAGAATATACAGAATTTACTTTGACTATGGAAAAACTTGCAAAAAGTAATGGACCGTTATTTGACGAAACAAAACTTCGAGATATTGCTAAGGAAAAAATCGCTTTGATGACAAACGAAGAGGTGTTTTTAAATGTTTTAAATTGGGCAAAAGAATGTGATGAATATTTTTATAGTCTTTTAACCTCAAACAAAGATTATTGGCTCAAAATATTCAGTATAGAAAGGGGAGGGGATAATATTCGAAAAGATATTGCAATTTGGTCTGAAGTCTATGATTTCTATAACTTTTTTGATACAGAAAAATTTGCAAAACCAGACTGGTCTGCCTTCAAATCAGTTTTTTCTCAAGATGAAATCAAGAATATCTTAACAGAATATAAAGAGATCTATAACGAACAGGACGACAAACAAACATGGTTAGGCAAAGTTAAAGATTTATGTCCAAAGTTTGGTCTAGCATCTGATGTAAAGGCTTACAAAGCTGATAAAGAGGCATTTAAAGGTCATGTTGGGGAATTAACACAAGTGGTACGATTTGCGATGACAGGGCGAACACAGTCGCCAGACATTTATGAGATATTGCTGGTGCTTGGGAGGGACGAGGTATTAAAAAGATTGGTTATATAATCAAGAAACTATTATTCTTTTTATATTCTTTGTATCTAGATTACCTTTATGTAAAAATTGTATTTTTAGGGTAAAATAAATTTGTGTCAATTTCAA
>JAYUPL010000026.1:0-2075 GCA_043760135.1 Candidatus Parcubacteria bacterium
CGAGAAAACGCTGTCCTGAACCACAAATTTGACTTTCATAGCTAATTGTAACTTTTGTAATCAAGATCTACTTTGATGGTTATTCAGCGTTTCCTTAAACAAAAAAAATCTTTATGAAAAAAATCTTGTTAGTTATGATAGTAGGTTTTCACTTAGTGTCATGCTCAAAATTAGAGCCTGTTGGTATAAATCCAGGTTCCTTTGAAAGCTCTTCGGTGTTGCATTCTGGTGCAAGGAAAGTCATTGGGTCAAGTTCTATAACTTATGAGATTGATCCAGTAATACTTGGATATTTTAATCACTTTTGTCAGAGTAATTCAGCAAATGCTGACATTAAAAGTAATGGGTGTGGTCCTGTGTCTTATGTAATGGGAGCAGCATGTTTAGCAGCATATAAAGGTTATACTTTGAGTAACTTTACTGGTAGTAATCCATGGGATACAAAAGCTCAGCATATCAAAAAGAATGTATCTGGAGGAGTCCCAATGGTTATCAACTATTTACCAAATTACATTACGAAGTTTGACAAATATACATCATCAAGTAGTAGTGTAAATTTGATAAACCATGTTACTGCTTTTGCTATTGCAAATACTAATGACACAAAAGCATTTATTGAGGCACAACTTGAAGCAAATCACTTTGTTATAGTTCCGCTTCAGGCACATGTTTATAGTAGGAGTATTGTTGATGATGCTAAATTATATGTGAATGACTCATCAAATCCTGACTATTCGATAAGTGAGCAGACGGGTTCCTACATTAGTGACAAATCCAATAATACAAATACAAATACCGACCTTAAAGTTGGTGGTCATTATGTAATTATCATTGGGTTGAAAAAAAGTACTGTAGCAAGTGGGACTAGTATTATAACTTATGTAGACCCATTAGCTAATACTCGTTCTAACGGTGCCAGTAATCGTAAGCATTGTAATTATGATAGATTCATTGCTTCTATGCATAAAAATAGTATCAATAATCCTGGTAAGTCAAATGCAATTGCAATTTATTAGTGTTCTTAAAAGATATTATCGTACAAAATCTTTTCTTCCCAGGTGTTTTGACTTGGGAAGAGTCTTCAATATTTAATTCTTTACTATATTTTATAATGTTTCGTATTATTTTTATATTTATTTTTCTTACTCTATTGAGTTGATGTTCTGGTCAAAGTAGTATGTGAAACACTAATAATAATTCATGAGGTTCTGCTACTGGATTAGCAGTAGATATTTCTAAGTGACTAGACAGTGACTCTGGTTCCTTGTGATGAATTATTCATACACCAATTCCTGCAACATGATCGATGGAGGTTTACAGTGATAGTTTGGTGTTTCATGTCTTTAAGCAGAACTCTAAATGCACTCCATGAGGTATGGTAGAATGATCTTTGTACTGTGAGTGAGTTACTTGATATAATCATCTCTATAAGATTCCTCCTTTGAAGCTTGAATATCTGTATGATTCTTGGATCTTTAATTATAAAGATCAATCTTATCAAAGAATGTTAACCGCTGCTTGATGAACTAGTCCTGTTGTGCTATCATGAAATATGATGTATCAGGTAGGTCAAAATGAAAACTACCCAATTGAAGATCCAGTTATTTTACTTAAAAAGAAAATCTCTGATAGTCCTCAAGATGTCATTGATGATTTAGTTAGTAAGTGATGTGATATTTCTTTAGTAACTGGTAATAATTTTGCTTGATATACTCAATACTTTGTTCCTGTGCTCAAAGACTCAAATATAGATAATTATACTTGATCATCTAATGTATGTATTCCGGAGTTTCCAGTGAATTTACAAAGTAGCTACCGGTGGTTTATGTTTTCTCCAGAATCAAAAGACTATTATTATGTGATCTGAGATCCGTGAGCTTGAAGCGCTCCAGCAAGATATGATAGTAAATCTCTTAAACTCTTTGTTGAATAATTTGTTACAATATGTGTTTCACCTAGAAATGGGTGACTTTTTCTTTCATAAAATAGCCCCAGCGCTCCGCCGCTGGGGTTTTTGTATATTACAAAGAAATTCACACAACAATCTGTATGGTATAGGTGGCAAAACAAGAATT
>JAYUPL010000027.1:0-31951 GCA_043760135.1 Candidatus Parcubacteria bacterium
GCAGAGCATCGAGGTATCACATGGAACGAACGAAGTTCGTCCATGTACCAAGGCAGAGCCTTGGGGTATTGACCGTTAACTTCCTCGGTTCGGAAACAAAAGTATACTTACTTTTGTTTCTCTCACTCTACGTCGTTAATAAGCTAAAACTCTCAACTTTGCCACCCTCTCCTCAACTGGTGGGTGGGTCATAAATAATTTTGTTAATGTTTTCTTTCCTGCAAATGGATTATCAATATACATATGTGCCATCGATTCTTTTGCATGCTCCATCGGCTCTGTGTTATTTGCATGAATTTTTTGTAATGCATTAATCAACCCATTTGGATTATTTGTTATCTGTGCCGCAGTTGCATCAGCTTGAAATTCACGACTACGTGACACTGCCATCTGAATCATCAACCCAATAAATGGAGCAAATATCATTACAGCTATTCCAACAATTCGGTTAACTCTATTTTCCCCATCTCTTGAAGCAAAGATATAGATCATATGGGTAATGATTCCAGCCATAACAGCGACAACAGATGAAATCAAAATATCTTTATTACCAACATGTCCCAACTCATGAGCCATTACACCATCCAATTCATCCTGTGATAATTTCTGTAACAACCCTCTCGTCGCAGCAACTTTAGCATTGTTTTTATTTCTCCCTGTGGCAAAAGCATTCATACTGTCATCAGGAATAATATACACCTCAGGTGAAGGCAATCCAGCCATTGATGACAATCTATCCACTGTTCTTTGAAGTCGTGCACCTTCCTCAGTAGATACGTCAACTTTGACGGCTCCCGATCCTTTAATAGCAAAGTAACCTGAAAACCAATATGCGATGATATTTTGTACAATTCCGATTATCAAGAAAAGATAGAGATAATTTATATTGCCGAATTTTAAGGCGATAAGATATCCAAGCACTCCAACTATGGCGAATGTAATTGCCATAAGGAAGAATGTTTTAAGATTATTTTGAAATTGATTTTTGAATAAGGTTTGAGTGTTCATATGGGTATGATAGCATAGTGGTCAATTTGTTGACAAAACTTATAAAAATGGTATTTTGTGGATATGAACTTTGCAGACTTTTCTTGGCACCTGCTTTACTTGCTTGCAGGCATGGGACTTATGTTTTTGATTGATGACCTTGTTCGTTATGTGACAAAGTGTATAAAGTCAAATAGAAAGGATAAGTTTTGAATTTCACTGCGACGTGCTCCTTTGGGGACCGTCGTTTTTTGTTTACTCGGCAATGAGGGAGATTCGGTCCTTACAGGACCAGTACACCTTTGCTGACTTATTTTGATTTATCAAAATAGAAATACCCTTGTGGTGATTTTCTCGAATTTTTCAAATTCTCAAAAATATAGCAAAGCTTTTCGAATCTCAAAAATCCTACGGATTTTTTATTCTAAAGTATAGTTACATTTGCGGAGAGAGGGAGATTCGAACTCCCGGTACACTTTCGCGCACGCCACCTTTCCAAGGTGGTACTTTAAACCGCTCAGCCATCTCTCCGTATGGATAAGAATATCATATATTGATTTATAAATATATTTGCATATACTGATAAATACAACGAACCAATCAACATTATGAAAAAAAACAACCGTTTAGCCTATTTCCACGAGTTTTAAAACAAACCGGAAATCTCTCTATTTTCTCTAAAGTGCCACCAAGTGAGAAGTTTATTAATGCCTTCAAGGATGGTGCTTCCCCTGCTCTTCTGTGTCTATTCTGTGGGCGGATTCTCTACAATTCAACCGGGGATTATATGGAAGAGGGTGAACTTGAGAGATATGAAAAGAAACAAAAGAAAAATCCTGATTAGTACATTCCTGTGGATTACCAAATTTATCGTGGCACCTTTGAAGGAAACTAGGTTTTGGTTGATTGCTCTTGCAATGCTCTCAGAATTTTTGAAAGATTTATTTAGAAAAACATCCACCGCATTTCACGTTATGCAGCCGCACGAGCTGAAAGTGAACTTGAAGCAGCAGAAGATGAATTTGCCAACGCTGCAAGGCTCAAGGAAGCACTTGTAGAAAAAACCTGATCTACTAACTATCGCATGAAAGACAACATGACCCGAGATAGACAGTCCGATCAGCAGGAAGACCCCGATAGTGACCTAATCAACATGGGAAATGGTATTCGACCCATGAGCAAAGAGGAAATCGATGCTTGGGCTGGTGGAATCCTCGACCATTTGAGAAAGTCAGCCACTTGAAAACAACCCTCCCATGCAGTGATGCAAAGGAGAGTTTTTATTTGACAACAACACCGAATACATCAATATGCAGTCTTAAATCTTCATTTTCAATATCCTTATATACCACAATGTCAACTTTTTGACCAAGATTCGATCCGATAAACATGCCATTCAAACTTGACCGGATCTCAAAGTCAACGTTTTCACCATAAATACATAAATCAATATCTGACTGTTTCTTGTGATTGCCAATAGCTCGTGATCCAAAAATTCTTGCTTCTGCTATTTCAGGATAAATACTTATGAGGGCTTTTATTGTTCGTATATCCCTATCGGTTAATCCAATTTGTTGTAAATTCATAAAACTTTTTTATTTCATTGATAAATATATTTTTAATGTCCGATCCTAATCTAATACTTACGCTTTCTTCATAGGTATGAACGGACAAATTTCTGTCATTTAGCATGGTTAACCATTTTTCTGTGTTGTCTATATAGTTTAACCGTAATGACTCACGTATTACATCTTTCGGAGAATACACCTCTACCCCTTCAGCTTCGAGCATATCCTTCATAGTTTTCCACACCAACTCAAAGGTAAATTCAAAATTTTGTATCATGCCTGCACGAAGGTCGACATCATTTTCAACGTCTCTTTGAGATACCCGAACAAGGCTCTCATATGCTTTGGTGAGATTTTGATATCTTTGCTTTACTCTGATTTTTTTGTCGTCCATGAAATGTATTATATCATGCGTGTCAATTTAGTTGACAACATACATTTAATTATACATACTGCTTTTAGCACTTTGAAATGTTGAGACGAGATTTATGAGCCCCGTATGGACTTATTGATCTCGTCTCAATGAGACCAGACGTAAACTGAGGGATCGTATAACCTTGATTCCAGTCGCCTCGAGATAATTTCAACAAGACTAACCGCCTTCACCCCACCAACACAAAACGTCGGACTCATTTGAGTCTCGGCAGTTTCCTTTATTTCCCCTTTACAATCTTAATCCCCAACTCCACCATCTGCTCATCTCCCATCGCCGCAGGAGCACCCGTCATCAAATCCCTCGCCTCACCCGTCTTAGGAAATGCAATCACCTCTCTAATGTTCGGTTCATTTTGCAACAACATCACAACCCTATCAATCCCCGGTGCAAATCCTCCATGTGGTGGACATCCAAACGTAAACGCCTCAAGCAAGTGCCCGAATTTATTTTTAATTTGTTCATCATTCATTCCAAGAAGCTCAAATACATGATTCTGTAAATCTTTTTTATGAATTCTAATACTTCCTGACGAAAGCTCATATCCATTTAATACAAGATCATATGAATTTGCTCGTATGTTCAATAATTCTTCATCTCCTGCCTTTGATTTCATAAATAATTCTTCATCTTCTGGGTGTGGTGAACAGAATGGGTGATGAGCTGCAGAAATAGATCCATCTTTCATTCTCTCAAACATTGGAAAATCTGTAATCCAACAAAAAGCTAATTCATCAGGGTCTTCTTTATTAACACGTAGGTCTGGTTTATCTGATCCATATTTTTCCATTGATTCTTCATACGTTAGTCTTGTAAATGGAATAGTTGAGAATTTCTTATTTGGATATAAAGATTTAACCAACGTAATAAACATTTTCTCTGTATATTGTAAAATAGTCTCTTGATCAATAAATGACATCTCAAAGTCGAGTTGTGTAAACTCAGGTTGGCGATCCCCCCTTTGATCTTCGTCACGCATACAACGAGCGATTTGAAAATATCTCTCAAACCCTGACACCATCAAAAGTTGCTTGAATTGTTGTGGTGATTGAGGTAATGCGTAAAATGTTCCATTATGCAGTCTTGATGGCACCAAAAATTCTCTCGAACCTTCTGGAGTTCCTTTCATAAGAATAGGTGTCTCGATTTCAACAAAACCATCATTTCTCATATAATTTCTAAAAAATGCCACGATCTTATCACGCATGATTATGTTGTCATGAACTCTTTTTCCTCTAAGGTCTAAGTATCTATACTTTAATCTTACTTCTTCATTAACATCTTTCGAGTCATGAATATTGTATGGTGGAGTTTCTGATTCATTAATGATTTCAAGCTCGTTAATTTCCATTTCAATATCACCATTGAAAACATTTTCCTGAACATTTTTATCAGGTCTCTTATTGATCAAGCCTTTTGCCTTGATTACAAATTCATCACGACACCTTTTTGCGATCTCAAGAGCCTCAGTTTTATTTGGCAAAACAACAGCTTGAACCAATCCATCTTTATCACGGATCTCAAAGAAAATCATTTTACCTTGATCACGACGTACGTGAATCCAACCAAAGATTTCGATTTCTTCGCCTAAATGGTCTTTCAGATTACTAGTAAAAATTCTGTTTGTATATAAATTCTGTTGTGACATTGTGTATTATTGTGTTATTTCTATATTATCTGTACCGGTCGCATTTTCTTTGCCAGTAAGGGCGTTTTTAAGTTTTTCAAGTGAGCCATCGGGTGTTCTTACGTTTTCAGACTTTGAAATCTTATACGTTTCCAATATCTTCGGTAAAGATATGAAATACCATAACACAAACACTATGAAAGTTACAGTGAAAGCAAATGAGAATGCAAACACCTTTCTATGAGTCTCAGATTTACCTCTCAATCGATGAACATGCCGTCTCGCATGTCTATGGATTTTGTGGTGTAAAAGTTCGCGTCGATAATTAATACTATTCATTGGGTTTATTATATAACACTATGATTTAATAATATATAGTTTTTGATCCATTCCATCCAATTCTTTTTTCTTGATTGTTAATTTATCTATTGCTTCTGTTTTTTCTGATCCAGTTTCTTTGATAAAATCTTCTAAACATTTGTCGGAAGCTTTAGTGAATCCCATCGGAATAACTGCTTTACAATCGATATCTTTCAAAAATGCAGCAGCTTCTTTAGCTGTAAGACGTCCATCCCCCGATATTGGAATAAATACAATATCAATATCCCCTTCGATCGTTACCTTCTTATCTGTTTTTCCAAGTGCTCCAAGGAAAAGAATTCTCATACCGTCGAGTTCGAATGTATAATATGTTGTTCCTGATGCATGATCGATGCCATCATAGTTTGTATAGGCTTCGTAGCCTTTGATGAAGATGTTTTTAATCTCATATTCTCCTGGTCCTTTGATGATGTGAGGTACTTTGTTACCGTAAAACAGGTCCTCACCTGCCCCCATGTCCTCGTGGAGAGTTGATTGTAGAACAACGTCAGCACCGAATTTTGTGCCTTTAAACGGGTCCAGGGCCAGAGTTGTGTCGCCCACTTGGAGTTTGGTGAATTGATTGCCGTAGAAGTTTATTATCATATTGGGTATTGTAGCATTTTTGAATAAAGTGGGCAAAACAAATACCTGACCTATTTTCATAAGTCAGGTTCTGCCAATATTTTGGTCTACTCTTTCGCTTTCGCAAAAGCTCGGTCGCCGTCCGGTGAGCATTCGACTGGCGCGTCTGTTTAGATGTATTTTAGCATGTGAGTGGATTTTTGCAAATAGTTTACATACCGAAGAACAAGATCTAAAACTTTTTGATTTAATCAAAAATCGAATTAATACATAAGGTTATTTAATTTTTAAAATCTTTATCATTTCTTCAAATTTATTTAATGAGGTTTGAAATATACTAACTACGTGAACCTAATCGATTCACATTTATTTTAAAGATTATATATGAAAACTATGAAAATTATCGCCTCTTTGCCTTGGAATGAGTAAAACTGTATATTTATACAAATGAATCAAATCAAAGCCATAGAAAATGAACGCATAAAGTTTATATTGTCTTATGCCAATATTTTTACTTTATGTTTTTCTGTATTATATTCTATTCTACTTCTACTCAGTCATCTTAAAAAGATTATGTATGGTGATAATCTAGACATATTTCCTATATTTTTAACAATTTTAATACCCATCATATTTCTATGTACATACATATTAAATTTGAAAAACAAGATCTATTTATCAAAAATAATCTTGATATCCACTATACTTGTTATAAATTTTGCAGGAGGAGTGCGCTGGGGTTTTGATTTACCTTCAATTTTATTGTCGTATTTGTTTTGTGTAGTTATACTTGCCCTGACTTCAAAATCTGCGGAGAATTCAATTTATATATTTTTATTAATATTGTCAATTTTTATAGGATACTTTAGTCGAAATTACTTAAACATTACATCATCTTGGTATAATTCAGGATTTTATATCAATGATATTATAGAATTTTCAATAATGTTTATTTTTATATCATTTTTACTGATTAAATTTAACCAAGAACAGAACAAAACTTTAAATCGGGCATTACGGGCTGAAAATATACTTAGAAAAGAACGAGATCAATTAGAATCGACAGTTAAAGAAAAAACAAGAGAAATTAAGCAAATGCAAATGGAGGAAATATCTAAAATGTATCACCTTATAGAGTTTGGTAAATTATCGAGTGGTCTATATCATGATCTCATTACACCCATCCAGACAATGAGTCTTCATATCGAAAAACTAACAGAGAGTGGTATCTCAAAAGACAATATATTATCTAAAACAATAGATAATATAAAAAATACACACAGCAAACTGATTTCAATGCTGCAGAACATACGAAAACAAATTGGTTTTAAGTTAGAAAATGAGAAATTTAATCTGACGACTGAAGTGAACGAACTCGTAGGGTTGGTGAAAAATAATTACTTCAAAAATGATGTAGAAATAATTGTGAAATATGATAGTGTTCTGGATTTAATAATAAACACAAAGAAAACAATCGTAAATCATGTAATATTAAATCTAATATCAAATGGGTATGAAGCATGTTTGCAAGACAAAACATTAAATAACAAAGAAAAATATGAGATAGTAGTGGTTCTAGGTAAACATGAATTAAAAAATTACATTTCAATATCAGACAATGGTATCGGTATTAAAAATGAAAATTTAGACATAATTTTTGATCATTTCTACTCAAGTAAAGATAGGGGAAAAGAAAATTGTGGTGTAGGATTATCATCAGCAAAATATTATACTGAGAAATATTTAAATGGGAAGATTTATGTGGAAAGCGAGTATAATATCGGTACTACAATGACAGTGCTATTTTAATTTCTTGAAATTTTCTTTTTTGATTATTGATCGACCAAGTTTTTTCTCGAGTTGTTTCCGTGCACCACCTGCAATACTGCCACCAACTTTTGCATCTTGTTTTAACTTTTCTACCCCTTTTGAATCTTCATTCTTATGAATCTCCGTGGTCGACTTTTCACCAAGCATGTTGAAAAGTAGTTCAAAGTCATCCATATGATCTCTCAAGTTTTCTTTTTTTAACCCTTTCAGTTTTTTATATTCTGATGGAGTTACTCCGAAAGTTGCTTTTGATATTTCATAAGTTAGTAATTCATAATCCTTTTTAGGTGATGGAATAGATTGGATAATGCGGAACATAGTTTCTGTGCTAGCACAGTCTGTTAATTTCAACTGTACACAGTTTGTGTACAGTTGAGCTCCTTCCTCTTTTTCAACCCTTACTTTTAACATGTTCCAATAATTGCGAGGATTTGAACTATCAGTAAGTGCTTCAATAACATCTATAACAGAGAAAAACCATTCGTTTTTATGAAGTATTTTACGAATTTTTTTATTTTTAAATATTGATATTTGGGTTGTTATTTGATCCATAAAAAGATTATATCAAAGACAAATTTAGAGTGTTGTGTTGTAAAAACTTTATCTTTTCTTTATTCAATTAAGGTTCGAACATCGTCACCACAAGGGTACTTCTATTTTGCCAAGGCAAAATATGTCGCCCATGCGCGGAGCATGTGTTGACAAATACGTAAAAAGTGTTATTTTAAAGAGTAGCACATTTTACATTATGAACAATCACTCAATCTCATTTTACAGCCGTTTAAAACTGGTCATGGTCTCACTTATATTTCTGAATAAACCCCGAAGAGCAAATTTCAAATGCTGGGACTTTGTCAGGCGTGTAATGCAAATCGCCCGTGTTGCCAAAAGCAAAACATTCATCAACATAGACGAACACCAGAAGGACAGGCCACCTTTTGGAAGCCTGATTTTCCTTTTGGAAAAGGGCGTCACAAATAAGAAATGGTCGCACGTGGGCATCGCACTTCCCTTTGGGTACTTTATTCACATGTCTTACTATTGGGGAGAAAAAGTAACAATCACTCCTCTCAAAAAGATTTGGGATAGATATGACCTTGTAATTAAAACAACTAAAACCCTCCAGTAGAAAATCTGCTTAGGTGGGTTTTTTATTTGATTAAAACATAGGTTTGAACATCGTCCCACCTGCGGAGCAACATGCCTACTTCAACCCCATCCCAAACAACCCCACCTTCGTCAACCCCACCTTCTTCCCCCTATTAAAAATATCATCCGCATCAAACAACTTCTTAATCCCAACAACCACCCCTTCATACAAATCATCCCCATAAAAATCCCTCAGAAACGGTGTCCTTATAATCCCATCACTATGATCTGCCGATGTATTCCCTCCCATCTCTTTAACGAGTTCAAACACCTGCTCACACAAAAGAATTATCTTCTCCATCGCCTCTTTCTGATTTGCAAAATCTATTATCGGAATAACCCGAATCGCTCCATCACCAATATGTCCATGATATCCATATTCGATTTTATTCGCATCAAGTATCTCCATCAACCTTGGAATAAACTCATCAAACTTTGATATTGGAACAATAATATCCTCAATACATGGCACCGCTTTTTTAGTTGTCACATCATACACATGATCTCGCATCACTCCAAAAGATGAACGTCTCACTTTCCACAAACTAGTAGCAATTTCCGCATCATTTACATATTCGGTTTTTCCTTCAATCTGCTTCAATTCTAAAAATACTTTTTGTGCAATCTCATCGTTATCAAACTGAGCCAGGATTATAAGATGCTCGCCATTAGCAAAAAACTTTTGTATTTTCAATGTATCTTCTGGTAAAAAACTTTTCGCCATCAAATACGTATTTACATCATAGGTTTCAACACTTTCTGGATTATTTTGCATAATGATATGAAGGAGTTGAGGTAAAAGCCCAAGAGAATTCACTGGAATAGCCAAAAGTCGAGTATGGGTTGGCACAGGAACCAGTTTCAATCGTGCAGAGTGAATAATCCCAAGTGTTGATTGTGCACCGATAAAAATCTTTCCAATGTTCCATGTATTTTTTTTCGCATCGAAAATTTTATCAAGCTTATATCCAGATGAAGATTTATTTACATTTCCTATGGCCTTTGTATATGCCGGTCCATAGTTTTTATAAATCTCCCGTAATTCTTTATGAATATTTCCGATAAATGATTTATGTTCAGCCATTTTCGCACATTGTTCCTCTGTGATCTCTTCAAAATTATACAAATGACCATCAGCTAAAAACACACGCACAGATAATACATTATCAATAGTCGCTCCAAAACGAATACTTTTCTCACCTGATGCATTATTCCCCAACATTCCACCAATACCACAAAAATCTTTTGACGATGTGTATGGTGCAAACATTAACCCATGCTTTACAGCTTCATGATCAAGGTCTCGGTAAAATGCACCCATCTCTATCTCTGCAGATTTAGCATATTGATTTATTTTTATATCAGTAAAATATTTTGTCAGGTTCAACATGATGTCATTATTCAAAGATCCACCTGACATACAAGTTCCACCAGCTCTCACAGAGATATGTCTTTTATTAGTCTTGGCGTGCTTGATTACATCCATTATTTCCAACTCATCTTTAGGAAAGATAACTTGACGAGGTCTAATTTTAAAAATACTCGAGTCAGTACTATGTGATTCTAATTCCGGATTATCAATTGTCATATGTGATATTATATATTATATATCCCTATTATGAAATGTATTAAAGTCTATCCGATCCTCAAAAGAACATTTTCTGATTCATTGACCTATTGGATCAATGAAGATGTTGACGTTGGAAATATTATTGAGGCTCCTTTGCAAAATAGAATGATTTGGGTCGTAGTGGATTCTATTTTATCTGTACACGAAGCTAAAGAATTTATCAAAGCTCAAGATTTTAAGATTCGAAAGATTGAAAATATAAAAAAGTTAGAATTATTTTCACTCGACTTTGTTTTTTCAGTGCTCAAAACTGCAAATTACTATATCAAACCCTTTGGAGAAGTTTTTTCAGAACTTATTCCTAAAAAAATTCTTGAGAATCTAACAAGTGACATTGAAATAGCTAAATCTGATAACGAAGAAATAAACATTTTTCCTATTCAAGAATATCTTCAAGCTCAGACAAAGATTGATAATAAAATTCTACCTATAGATCTCTACAAAGCTGACCACGAATCAGTAAAAACAATCACTATGTACTACGTCGAATCAGAATATTACCGACACCTATTTAAGAAATTTGATTACCGGTATTTTATCCGAGAATATTGTGGCCGTCGAAAAATTAGACTCAACGAAATCGAAACAGAACTTGATATAAAAGATAAAAACCTATATATCATTGAACAAAGTTCACAAAACAGGACGGCTATCAAAAAGAAAAATCTCGATAATGAAATATATAAGGACAAACTAAATCTCATTTCTCCTGAACTTTTTTCTGCTTTAAAAAAGTGTGAAAAAGATAAGGAGACGATTTTTCTCTATACCCTCAAAAAAGGCTTTGCACCGAAAACAATCTGTCCTGATTGTAAGCATGTTATGAAATGTACAAAGTGTTTTGAGGATTTGGAAATTGAAGTTAAGGTTAATGGTTATGAATATAAATGTAAAAATAATCACAAAGGTCTTGCGATAGATACTCCCTGCCCTGTTTGTTCTAATGAAAATCTTTTACCGTTAGGCGCATCAATCGAGGTTGTGTACAAAGAAATACAAAAAGAATTTGATATCGATATCATTAAAATTGATAACGAGCACAACACTAAAGCCCAAGTTAAAAAAATTCTTAAGGAATATTCTGAACACAACAAAGCTGTAATTTTTCTTGGTAATGATTATTTGATTAATCAAAGTATAGGTCTTAATTTCAAATTTGATACCACCGCAATTATTTCCCTTGAAAGTCTGTTTGCGATTCCACTGCATTCTATGGAATACGAAATCTATAAAAAAATAGCTTTGATGTCACAACAAACAAACAAAAACCTCATTATTCAAACTCGTGATATTGAAAATCCATTCTGGGAATATTTGAAGAAAAATAAAATTGAAAAAATTAAGGATGAAAATGAATTAGAAAAGCTCAACCTGCCTCCATTTTCAACTCACATACAAATCAGTATTCCAACCGAGAAAAGTAAGAAGACTCTAGAAACAATTAAAAGTTACCTCAATCAACAAGAACCGTATTTTGAAATCGAGGACAAAATAAAAACCACACTTCACATATTAACCGACAAAAAAGAATATTTACGAAATCCAATTATTTATTATTTAAAATCTCTTCCACAATATATAAAAGTTGAGGTTGATAGTCGAAACCTCCTATAGTACTATCAATATATGTCTTTAATGCCTATCATAGAAAAAGGAAATCCAATACTTGAGTCCATTGCAAAAGAGGTTAGAATTGAGGATATAAGAAGTCCTGCAGTTCAAGCAATTATTGCCAACATGCAGGACACCCTCGCTGCCATTAGCGATGGCGTTGGATTGGCAGCCCCTCAAGTAAATATTTCTATTCAAATTTTCATAGTTTCAAAAAGAGTACTCAAAGGAAAAGACAAAGCACTTGATAAGGATATTGTCTGCATTAATCCTAAGATTGTTAAATTTTCTAAAACCAAAAAGTGGCTTGATGGCGAGGGCTGTCTTTCAGTACGATGGTTCTATGGCCGGGTACTTCGCTCAACCAATGTAACCATGGAATATTATGATGAACATGGACATAAGCAATCTCGAGGTGCTGGTGGGCTATTAGCACATATTTTTCAGCATGAATGTGATCATCTTCAGGGTGAATTATTCATCGATAAAGCTAAGGATATAGAATATATAGAACCTGAACTTGAACACAAACATGAGTAATCTAACCAAAAACAATTTCATATATTTTTCAACTGGCTTTTTTGGTGAGGCTGTTTTGAAAAATTTATTAGCACAAGGGTTGATTCCAGCATACATAATCACTTCACCCGATAAACCTGTTGGTCGCCATCAAACAATAGAAGCTGGACCAATAAAAAAAATAGCGGTCGAACACAATATCCCCTACTTTCAACCAGTAAAACTTAAAGATGAAGAGTCCTTACAAAAATTTAAAGAAATAATACAAGAAAACACAATCTGCATAGTGGCTGATTACGGGAAAATTTTACCTCAAGCTTTGCTTGATTTAAAGACTATTGATTTTATAAACATTCATCCATCTCTTCTTCCCCTATTTCGCGGCCCTGCCCCGCTACAAAATACAATTTTAAAGAATCGAAGAAATACTGGAATCACTATTATCCAAATGGATGAACTTATGGATCATGGTCCTATTGTTGCTCAGAAAGAATTTTCTATTGATGAAAATATCTGGCCCTGTTCGACTTTAGAATTATCAGACATATTAGCCAAAGAAGCTGCCGATTTACTTGTAGAAACTTTACATAAGTATGAAAATGGTGAGATTGTTTATCAAGAACAAAATCATGATAGTACTACCTATACAAAGATGATTAATAAAGCAGATGCTCAAATTTTTCCAGAAAGTGAACATATCTCGGATATCTACAAAAAATACCAAGCCTACAAACTCTGGCCTGAGGCATTTTACATAAACAAAGATGGTAAACGCGTAAAGATAAAGAAGATGAATAAGGAGAAAATCGAGCGAATTGTGGTTGAAGGAAAAAGTGAAAGTGACTTTGTGGGGTTTTAGTTGACATAACCTATATTGAGTAGTAAACTATTGAAGTTGTCCTTTGAAGAAAATAAGAGTAGTTTCCGAAATTCAGATAAGGGCTTTTCCTAAAACCAAAAAACCAAGCCAACCATGTTTAAGTTAAAATTAGCCACGGTCGGTATCGACCATGCAACACATGGTCCCCGGGCCAAGTTTACTCGCGGTATCGAACCGAGCAGAAATCACGATGAGTGCATCGAACGATTTCACGCCGAAGATCAGCAACAAGGAGACTTCATTGTCCGCCTTGTGTCATCCGTAAGATTCAAAGGTTTGTTTGAGGTTCGAGATCATACCGATCAAAGCATCCTCAGCAATCGCCAAGTCATGGGCACCATGGCTAATCAAAACGGGATTCTGCGCATTCCTTTAGGGCAAGTTTTAAAGTACCAAGTAGACCGGAAAATCTTGTACGTTGGCAACATCTGCTATCATACAAAAGGTTCCTGGTTACAATTTGGAACCATCGACAGTGCACGTAAGATGGATCCGTTCATCTTGTCAGCCCTACGCAGCGCCCACGAAGTGCAGGAACAACTTGTGCTTGCGAAATAATCTCCTCCCAAAAAAACAAAACCAGAAAAACCGCACAGATGAAAACCATACCTACCCACGGCAAGAAAATGAGATTCAAATGGTTCACCCCGCAATGGTGGAACAGTATCAATCTCAATCCTGCCGGGCTACCCCCTGCTCGTCGGAAGAAATAACCGAAGATCAAAAACCAATCCACAACCGCCGCCCTACCCAGGGCAGCGGTTGTTTTTATATTTTTATAAGAGTCTACAAATTTATTTACGGAGTGAGTTTCTTCGCAGGTACACTTATCCTAGATAAGTGTAGCGAGGACTGAAACGAGACGAAGTAAATAAATTTATGCAAAACAAAAAGCCTCACCTTAAGACAGTGACGCTTTTTGTTATATTATTACTTGATAGCAAGTTTTTCGTAATTTCCCCAACAAGGACGAGATGAAGACCATGGTTGAGTACCTTGAGACTTATATAGATGTCTCGCATACTCTAGGTTTCCATCAACTGTGTGTATATCAATACCCATTTTTTTAGAGTCTGACAAGTGATATTTTTCATTCACCTGGAAGATTCCAACATCACGAGAGTTAACAACACCTCTTAGTGAAGATCCATCTTTAGCAAACTGTCTGTTTCTTGATTCACAATATGCAATTTTTTGCATAATTGGCGCATCAGAGAAATAAACTTTTACTTTTGAGGCTACACCAGAGTTAGTTTTTGTCTTAATTGTTGAAGTACTTACTATTTCCGTACTAGTAGAAATAATATTATTTTGATTAGCAGTTGCATCAATATCAGTTGTGTTAACAAACCCAGCTGATACTAACGATACAAAGGCTATTGTTGTTATTTGTAAAATAAGCTTGTTTTAACTTGTAATCTCTATTACTTTTCCTACCCACGTCTGAAGGGCCAAAACCAGATTGATTATGTAAGACTATAATCCTGAAAACTGAGGCCATCTGAGAAAAAGTATAGGTTGCACAATTTAAAACCACTCTTACAGTGGCATAGCCATTATAGCATGTATTGACCTTAAATGCAAGTTATGTCATTATAATTAGGAGGTGTCAAATGTGTACCTATTAAGTAATGAATATAGGTTATTGTCTACATAATAGCTAAACGAGCTTGATTCTAAAGGATTATATCACCTACCCTCTTGACCTTGTTTTGGGGTGCCATCACTTGCATCCAATGTACATGTTGATATATAATAACCCTACTGAAAAGCGGAAAGTCGGAGCTCCGCTGGCCCGCGTGGCAATGGAGGGGTCTTCCGTCCTCCCAGTCGTAAATAACTCACCTCGGTGGGTTTTTTACTTTATAAACTTATCTGTTTTTGTAGCCGCCTTATAGAAAGCTGTTTTTATGCACACTGATTCATCTTCAAGGTTAATATCCAGAGCTATCATTACAGCTTTAAGCTTGTATTCTTTTTCAACTAACACACAGCTATTATTTCTTTTATCTTCAACAACGTTATAGTTCCAAGATTCAAGCAAAATAAGCATTTTATTAAACAAACCCTTTATTTCATCAATATTATACCCATCCTTTTTCCTCTTTTCCACTATATGCTTTATCGTCTTATATTTTAATCTTACATCTATCTCATCCTCATGCACCAGAAAAAAGTTCTGGTGATTTTCGATAAATTCACCATCTTTCATTTCATAATACTGCTCAACAAGGAATAAGATCCGCTCCATTTCACCTAAACATTAAAAACATATAAACAACAACCCCCACCTGCCCCAAAAGCACCACAACCACACTAATACCAATCCACCTCCCTTTCCATCTCGAAAACGCAATTTCCCTCTTATCTGTATTGATTTTTTCGATAATATCATGTATACTCATGCCATTATCTTATCAGAGATAATATTGAATTATTCCGAAGAAATTATAAAGAAACATTAAATTAAAAATCAAGAAATATGGCAACAAAAAAAGCAGGTGGATCATCAAAGAACTTGAAAGATTCACAGCCAAAATATCTTGGTACTAAGTTATATGGTGGAGAGAAGGCATCAGCTGGATCAATCATCATTAGACAAAGAGGAAGTAAAATCCTACCTGGTACAAACGTATCTATGGGTAAAGATCATACTCTTTTTGCAACTAAACCTGGTATCGTGACTTTTGGAACAAAAAGAAAGATCAACATTGACAGTACAGTTACTGTTAAAAAAATCGTTCACGTTAAATAATAAAAATCTTTTCTTCTTGTAACCCTCATTCTACAGACATTATTATGTACAGAAAATGAGAACACTTAGAAAATACCCAAAATATAATGACAACATTAGAAGAACAATTTAAAGACATCCCGAATCCACCAAGTATTGGTGACGATATTGAAGGAAAAGTTATTACTTTATATAAAAGTAGATTATTCGTTGACTTATCACCTTATGGTACTGGAGTTATCTACGGTAAAGAATTTATCATAGCTCGCGACATCATCAGAAAAGTTAATTCAGGAGACCTAATAACAGCTAAAATTTCTGGTTTTGATGAGAAAGATGGTTACATCGAACTTTCATTGAAAGAAGCAAGACAGGCGTTATTGTGGAAAGATGCTGAACAAGCAGTTCTTGATAAGACTCATTTTGATCTAGCCGTTCAAGACGCTAACAAAGGAGGACTTATGATGTCATGGCAAGGTATCCAAGGATTCTTACCTGCTTCACAATTGAAGTCAGAGAATTATCCTAAGGTAGAAGACGGAAACAAAGATAGAATTCAAGATGAGCTTAAAAAACTTATCGGAAAGAAAATCTCAGTTTCTATCATCACTGCTGATTCAAAAGAAAATAAACTTATTTTCTCAGAAAAAGAGTTCGATGCAAATGCGCAACCGCAAAATAACCAAAGTAAAGGAAATGCTGCTAAAATGGCAGAAATGAGTGCTAAATACTCAGTTGGTGATGACGTTGATGGAGTAATCACAGGAACAGTAGACTTCGGAATATTCATAAAAATTAATGATGAGCTTGAAGGATTAGCTCACATCTCTGAACTAGACTGGGGACTAATCGACGATCCTAGAACAATGTTTAAGGTTGGAGAAACTGTTAAGGCTCGTATTATAGACTTTAAAGATGGAAAAGTATCTCTATCTCTAAAAGCTAGAAAAGAAAACCCTTGGACAGAAGCTGCTGCTAAGTATAAGAAAGATGACACTGTTACAGGTATCATAATCAAATACAATAAACATGGTGCATTGGCATCGATCGAGGAAGGCGTTTCAGGACTTGTTCACATCTCAGAATTTGGAGATGACAAGACTATGAAGGAGAAAGTTGAAATTGGAAAGACATATTCTTTCAAGATTTCAATCTTCGAGCCTGAGAAACAGAGAATGATTCTAAAATTAAATTAAGAAACTCATTTATAAAAAATACATCCCAACCAGGATGTATTTTTTATTGCACTCGTTTAGTGGTTTGATCTTAGTGCACACCCTTGACGATATGGTTTTATTTGTTGTGGTATTTTTCAAGCACAAAACTGATTGTAGTCAGTTATGAACCTTAACCTCGAACCAATGAAAATCAAAGAAGAACACAATCCAACTTTTAGAGATTTTATTCGTGTCTTGGCCGAAAATGGACTTTTCAGACCACGTAGTCTTTCAACAAATCAACTCACTGAGGCTCGTAAGCAAGATATTCGACCAGGAAAATATTTCCCTATTGATCTTTCAACGCGACCCTTAGGTGATGTACCTTTGAAAGAAGTCATCAAATCAACATCTGTTGAAGATCTTCTCATGCTTAATAGAGTTGGTCGTGGAGGCGCTATTGTCGAGATCATAGACTATGTCAAGGAAAGTGGCTTGGCCTGGCCTATTGAGAAATGAACCTGAATGATCCAACCCTGCGTCGCCCTAAACCGGTGGTCAGGTCTTTTTTATGAAATTGTTGACAACCATGTTGACAACTTGTGGACAAAGGAAGATAATTAACCTGTAACCTGAACATTGCCTAATCATGAAAACAAAATCACCGAAAGTCTGCAAAGAGAAAGGAGGAGTACTTGTCCTATTCATGTACACGTTAGCAATTGTACCCCTTCTCGCCATCATCACAATGACTGCCTACCCTTTATGTCTATCAGACGAAGATGGAAGACGTCTTTATTCAAAAACGTCCATTAATAATCCTCTTCCTGACATTCATGAAATATACCTACTAACCCAAAACCCATGATTTCAACGACCTGGGACCGGTACCGCTCATACAGCGGGCCGGCCCTTTCCCACCCCCTACCCTTGTTTTTTATTAGCAATTTCAACCGCCCTACCTAAATCACCTTCAATAAACAACTTTATAGACTCTTTAATCTTAGGTAACAACCCTTTAACCAAAGCAGCTTCCTCCTTTGAGAATTTTCCTAATACATAATCATGAACCTCACTCTTATCTTTTTTCATTTCAGGTGATATTCCAATCTTTAATCTATAGTAGTTTTTGGTCTTTAAATGACTCCAGATCGAATTAATCCCATTGTGCCCGCCAGAGTTTCCTCCATAACTCATTTTCATCTTTCCTATCGTTTGATCTAAATCATCATGAATAACCAATATGTTTTGATTCTCAGAATCAGGCTTTATATTCTTAAATAGCTTTTTCATGGCCATTCCAGACTCATTTATGTACCCAGGGAGAGTTATGAGCTTAGTCTTACCCAAAGACAAAACTTCCTCTGAAAGAGTCTTTTCTAGGCCAAAAACAAGGTCCTGACCTATATTATGGCGTGTATTTTTGTATTCTTTGGTCGGATTTCCCAATCCTATTATATATTTCATATATATGATATAATATAGCAAATATATGACAGAAACAGAAACTTTTATACCAGATCCTATAAAATCGACCAAAAAAGATATGTCTTGGGCAAGCTTTTTTATCACTCTGGGTTTTATCATTGTCTTCCGCGTATTTGTATTGGAACCACACAATGTATCAGGATCATCTATGGATGAGACGTTTAAAGATGGAGATTATGTAATAGTTGATAAAATATCATACCGCTTTAAAGACCCTGAAAAAGGTGACATTGTTGTGTTCAACCCGCCAGAATCAATAGAAAATAAAAGTAGATTTATCAAGAGAATAATAGCTACTCCAGAAGAAAGTATCGAAGTTACTGGAGGTAAAACATATATAAACAAAGAGGTTATTGTTGAAGACTACGTAACATATAAAAGTCCAAAAACATCAGCACTTACTACATTGAAAGACAATGAGTACTTTGTTATGGGAGACAATAGATATGTAAGTTTTGATTCAAGATATTGGGGGCCGATAGTTAAGGATGAAATTCAAGGCAGAGTGCTGATACGTTTGTACCCTTTTAATAAAATAGAATTATTTCCTGGAGCCAAAGAGTTTTCAGAAAATAAATAGATAAACATAAACATATGAAAAAAATTGTAATTACAAAAAAGACCGTGACAACTATATCAAAGAAACCAAGTGTTGAAGGTGTACTGTCCAACCATTATCGAATCTTTAAAATATTACAACACTTCGGTTTTAGGCATACTCAAAAACCAGAACACTCTTCCCTTGAGAAGAAATTACTTTCAAAGTATGACTGTGAAAATTTAATTGACACCCTTGCATTCCAAAAGAAAATACTAGATAAAAAGTTTGAAGGTTTTCCCTTCCCTGCCAATATCGCCTATAGTAATGACGAGAATAATTTTTCATACCACATCATTGGAACTAAAAAAAATATTTATGATGCGATTGCAATGCAAACAGCATATTCAATTCTTGAGGAGATATATGGTAAAAAATCTAATATTGTTATCGATGTGAACTTTATTGGTGACAAAGAGTCTGTGCAAAAATTCGTAAAAGAGTTAAACCATTTCTTCAAAAAAAACCAAAAGTTTATTCCTAAAAATATTTTAGCAACTTCTAAAAAGAACCTATATAGGGCTTTTTCAGAGTTAGAAAATACTGAGATTGTATCTCAAAACAAAAAAGGAGAAAAAGAAACTATTTCTATACCAAATCCAATAGATTATTTGTCTGAAGCATCACGTTTAGAATTTAAAGACATATTAGAGTATGTTGAAAATCTTGATCTTAACTTTAGAATCAACCCATTCCTATTCAATAACTCAGATCTGTACGCTGGTATTATTTTCCAAGTACAAAACATGAGTGAGGAGAAATCATCTGTAATGATCAAAGGTGGTCGTCATGACATAATTTCAAAAAAGATTCTAGGTAAGAAAGAGATCCCTGTGATCAGTGTAAGTATCGAGGGTTTAAAAAATGTATCTAAAATACTTAAACCACTCGCATCTATCAAATCAATCGATGATTCTGATGTTAAATTCTTTTATGCTCAGTTTGGTAATGAGGCACGTTTTAAAACACTGAAGGTGTTGGATATGTTGCACCATGCAAATATTTTAATTCATCATGACCTATCTAAAGATAAGATTTCACTTCAATTACAGCATGCTGAAAAATTGAATGTTCCTTATCTTCTCCTTGTAGGACATAGAGAAGCACTACAAAACTCTGTGATGGTTCGTAACATGAAAAACTTATCACAAGAAAATGTCGAGTTACATAATTTAATAGAATATATAAAAAAAATAATTCAATAAATAAATGCATCATTTCATAGGACAATTAATATTAAACAATAAAGGTAAAGGTTTTTTAAGAAAAGAAAAAGCAAATAAAGAAGACAAGGATATTGCTATTCCTCATAATTTTATCGACTCTTCACTTCCACAAGATAAGGTTGAGATTGAAACATTTCCTCATGCAAACAAATGGGGTGAAATCGAAGGTAAGGTAATTAGAATTATTGAAAGATACAAAACAGATTTTTCTGCAACAATTAAAGAAATTAAAGGTGATGTTATCATTGCCCAACCAGACAATAATAAATTGAATTGTATTTTTGAAATACAGAATCCTAAAAATATTGCCATTGATGTAAATAAAAAAGTTTTGGTGACATTAGATTTTTCTAAAAATCCAAAAGTTGTAGTCAACAAGATTGTAAATGATCGTGGATATACTGACATACTTGTAACTCGAACATTCTATGGCAATGTATCTAAAGTATTTGGAGACAAAGGTGAGAACAATGCTGAGATGCACTCAATCGTTGCTGATTTTGGATTTAGTGTAGAGCACAATCCTCAAACCGAGATCGATGCAAAAGCAGCGGTAGCAGAATTTGGAAAAATTACAGAAGAGGAAGTTGCGAAGAGATTGGATATGCGAGGTATTTGGACTTGTACAATCGACCCTGTCGATGCCAAAGATTTTGATGATGCGTTGTCATTTAGAAATCTTCCAAATGGAAATGTTGAGATCGGAATCCATATCGCCGATGTATCACACTTTGTAAGACCAGGAAATGCCCTAGACGAGGAAGCAAAGGATAGAGCCTTCTCAGTGTATCTTGTTGATAGAACCATTCCCATGCTACCTGAGGTGCTTTCAAACGGCTTCTGTTCACTTAACCCAAATGAAGATAGATATGCATTCTCCACAGTGTTTGAAATGAATCAAGAGGGACATGTTGTAAGTAGAAACATATCGAAGTCTATCATTCACTCTGATAAAAGATTTTCATATGAAGAAGCACAGAAGGTTTTAGACGCTGGTGATACCTCTACATTTCCAGATCTATTTGAATTGTCTTGTTTTTCAAAACTATTAAATGCTGAAAGAAAGCGAGCTGGTGCAATTGACTTTGAAACTGATGAAATAAAATTCGTATTAGACGATAAAGGTTTTCCAACGCAAGTCTATAAAAAAGAAAGAATTTGGACAAATCACCTTGTGGAAGAGTTTATGCTTTTAGCCAACAAAGAAACTGCACTATATATATTTACACATAATGTTGAAGGAAATAAAAAACTACCTGGAGTGTATCGTGTTCACGATTTACCTGATTCAGAGAAAATTTTAGATTTGAGTATTTTTGTTAATGCATTAGGTCTTGAGTTTCACCCTCATAAAAAAATTCACAGTAGGGACATTCAAAAACTATTACAGCAATGTATCGGTCTTCCGTCAGAGACTATTATAAAAACTGCGACCTTAAGATCTATGGCGAAGGCGGTGTATCAAACAAATAACATTGGTCACTTTGGTCTTGGTTTTGAATTTTACACACACTTCACCTCGCCTATTCGTCGCTATCCTGATCTTTGTGTACACAGAATATTGGCAAAGCTAATAGATAAGCAAAAATTATCTCCTGTGTATCTTGCATCATTAGATAAGATTTGTGAGCACTCATCATCTCAAGAAGTTAAGTCAGCAGAGGCAGAACGAGCAAGTACAAAATATAAGCAAGTTGAATTTTTATCAAATAAAATCGGGCAAGAATTTATGTGTACCGTTTCTGGAATATCAGACTTTGGAGTATTTATTCAAGAGCCTGAATCATTGGCAGAAGGGCTACTTCGATTGAAAGATTTAGGAAATGAGTTCTGGGAGGTTGATAAAAAAAGTTATACTGTTAGATCACAAGATGGTAAGAAAATTATTACATTGGGAGACAAGATTAGGGTGAAACTTCGTGGTGTTGATATGGATTTAAAGACGATTGACTTTCAGGTGTTGATGTAGTCTGCTATTTACTTTTAGTTTTTTATATAGTATTATATTAACTGTCGTTGAACCCTTACTCGCCAGAAAAAACCAATCGTATGTACCCCTTCATCATCAGAATTTGCAACTTTTTCACAACCGCCCTCTACCTTACTGCTTCAGGCTTTGGGATCTACATGATCGCAAGGCTTGGTCTGCCTATCATTCTCGAGACGGCAGACCTTAAAAAACTGCATAGTGACATGTACTTCATATCATTCGTAGTTGCCTGTATTACTGGCGCAATCCTACTCTATGCTCTGCTGAAGCATCTTGCCACACATTGCGCAAAGTAGAACAATATTTCATTTCAAAAACCATCAAAGAAATCGCCTACGTCATACACGCCAGCGGTTTTTTCTTTTGTTTATCTCGACTACTAAACACGAGATATAAAAATATTCATCCTGGTTGGGGATGAATATTTTTTAGCGAGTGTTTCTATTTTGCATTCATACTTGCCTCCTCAAATCCAATCGACAAGAGTTGTGAGTATCCAACAGATCCCATTGTAACCCCGTACAACACTCCTGCACGACTCATAGTCTCTCTATTGTGAGTAACAAGGATAAGTTCAGAGTGTTTCGACAACAACTCAATCATGTCACCATATCGTCTACTGTTCGCTTCATCGAGTGCAGCATCTGTCTCATCAAGGATGATAAATGGTGGTGGATTTACCTGACTCATCGCAAACAAGAGTGCGATGGATGTTAAAGCTCTTTCACCTCCTGAAAGCATCGATAATCCTTTTAACTTTTTATGAGGCAATGACACGAACACATCAATTCCAAACTCCTTCGTTTCATTTTCATCTTCTGACTCTTCCATATCCGCCTCACTTCGCTCGGTGTCATCATCAATATCTGTAATCCTCTTCTTTCTTTTTTTCTCTTCAGTAACAACAAGTCTTGCTTCACCTCCTCCGAACATCTGCTTAAAGAATGTTGAGAATTGTTGATTGATCTTTTTCACCCCTTCGTTAAATAATGTATTGATCTGTGCTACCACCTCCAATATCAACTGCTCTAAGTCTTGCATTGATTTGGTCAAATCTTCCATCTCTTTTAGCAAGAACTCATCTCTTTCGTTTACATCATTGTATTCCTTGACCACAGATTCGTCCCCTGCCCCGCCAAGCTCTTCTAATCTAATTTTAAATTTTTCAACTTGGTATTTTCTATCATGTTGTTTTTGTTTATCAAAATCATGAATCTCCATATCTGTAAATCGTATTGCCTCAACCCCTATTAAGACAGAAGCTTCCCGCATTTCATTCTCATATTCATGATTCCTTTCTGTATAAAAATTTTCTCTTACCTTAAGTTTATCAAGTTCAGATTGTATTTCATGCTGTCGAGACATTATTTTAAGTAAATCTTTCTCTGCTTCAACATTTTCATTTTTAAATGATTCTATCTTATTCTTAGTCTCTGTATAATTATCCAATATCACAACCTCCTTATCGTTTAAGGCTTTAATATCATCTTCAATATTTGTAATCAAAAGTTTTATTCTGTCTATTTCACTATAATCTGGTTCAAAATCAATAGATTCACCTTCATTGTGTTTACTTTTAACATAACTCTCACATTCGTTTATAAGGTCATTTGAAGCCTCTTTAATTTCTGATTCATCTTTATATACACCTGATTTTATATCACCTAGAACAGTTTTGATTTTATTGATCAAATTTTTAATTTCAAAAAATGAAACCTTTATATCAACATTGTCTTTATTTTCAAGTTCAAGTTTCCTCTTATCGATATTTTTATTTATATAATTTATCTCACCTTCAAAGCGGCCGATCTCTCTTGAGAGAGTTTCTTTATTAAATCTAATGTTTTTTAATTCACCTTCCAAAGTAAAGAGTTCATTCGTAAATTCTGTTGATGTTTGATTTTGGGCTAAGATCTTTTTTACCTCTGTCAATTTTTCGTCAAGACTTGACAGTTCACGTTCTGGATCTACTCTTGATTGGCTGATGTCATTTTTTTCTGAGTCTAGAAACACTTTTTCATATGCAAAATACTCTTTGTAGAGATTTTTTAATTCATCTCTGATCTCTCGTGCTTTTTCTATTTTCTCAATTTGTTTTTTAAGAAATCGAATATGCGGTGCAAGTTCACGACGTAAAGATTCTACCTCCTTCATATGTTCTTGAGTTTTCACTAATCTTTTTTGTGATTCTTCTTTTCGATATTGATACAGCTTTAAACCAAGTGCCTCCTCAATCATTTCTTTTCTATCTTTATTTGATGATGACAAAAGACGATCTGCTTCACCTTGAGAAATAATATGGTGCCCTGATGAGCCAATATTAGCTTCTGCTAAGAGCTCTATAATATCCCGAAGACGAACAGAGTTTCCATTTATAGAGTATTCATTTGTTCCATCTCTATTTACTGCACGCTCGATAGTAACCTCATCAAATGTATGAGTATTAAAAAGTCTATTAAATTCGCCATTTTCCTCTAATAGCCTATTGTCAAAAACAATCTTCACTGAAGCTCGGTTTGATTTTGAAAGATCTCGTCCACCGTTAAAAATCATATCCTCTCCTTTCTTACCACGCATCGAGCGAAGTGACTGTTCACCCAGTACAAAACGAAACGCTTCGACCACATTTGACTTACCAGATCCATTTGGTCCTACGATCGAGGTGATAGGAGTGTTAAATACTAAATCGGTCTTCTTAGCAAAGGATTTATAGCCAATGATGTGGAGTGATTTTAGTCGCATATTGAATATAGTATAGCTTTTTTTTGCTAATTTTTAAAGGTTAAAATAAATCTGAATTTATGTATCTTAATGATTGTGACCATGATGAGAATGTACATGTCCATGTGATTTCGGGTTGTGGTAATTTTTCAAATAAAATACTGCAAGCAATGTAACAATAGGAACAGTCATAATCAATCCTATACTCCCAACTATAGCCCTGATTATTTCAGTAGAAATTCCTTCCATATTTAACACCGTCTGCATATCATATCCATATGTTTTAATTAAAAGTAAAAGCGGTAGTGATGTTCCAACATAAGCCAAGATCAACGTATTAACTAAGGCAGACACATGTTCCTTTCCAACCCTGATCGCCTTGATGTACACTTGTCTTCTGGTTAAAGATTTATCTGTATTAAATAACTCAGTTACCACTGAGGCTTGAGTTATGGCAATATCATCCAATACCCCAAGTACACCAACAATTATTCCGGCCAACAATAGTCCAGAAAAATTTAATGTTCCACCTGTATTCATATTTAAATAAGTTGATTCTTCACCTATAAAGCCCGTAAGATGGGTTATTTTTACGGCAGCCATAGCTAAGACTGAAGTCAATAATACAGATACCATTGTACCAACATAGGAAACGGTCGATTCTTTGTTAAAACCATGAGTGAAGAAAATCGCCAAAAATAATATTGCTGCAGCAATAAGAAAACTTGATAGTATTGGATTATACCCTTTCAAAAGAATCGGCATCAGTACATAAATAATTGCAACAAAAGAAAAGAATAAAGAAATTATAGATCGTACACCTTGCCAACCACCAAACATAATTACAGCAATTATAAACAATAGTATAAAAAATAAAATTGCACCTACCCGATCAATATTTGTAATAGTGAAAACTTCTGTGCCAGAGTGGATATTATAATTTATATACACCTTCTGTCCTACATTTATATTTGGAAAGTCTGTTTCTAAAACAATTGCTTGATCTTTTTTTGGACCATCCAAAAACATAACTTCGACTGTTTTATATGTAGCAGTAGTGTCACCAAAACCAACATCTTCTTCCCTTTCATTTGAAATGTTTAAAATTTTTGCCTTGTATGTGCCTTGATAATCGACCAATAACTCGGTCTCTGCATTTACATTTTTAAATGTGCATATATTTAATAAAATTATTATTGAAAGGAAAAAATATTTCATATATACTATTTTACCACAAATTTTCACGCTTATTATGTTGACCTTAGTTTTCCTAAAAACTCTGCAACTCCAACATTTTCTTGTACTGACCATTTTTATCTATGAGTTCTAGACTTGTACCTTGTTCAATTATTCTTCCTTTTTCCAACACTACAATTGTATCTGCTTTTTTTACAGTTTGTAGTCTATGTGCAATGATGATAACTGTTTTATTTTTAAACAATCGATCAAGGGCACGAGTTATAGCCTCTTCAGAGAAAGAATCGAGGGCTGATGTTGGCTCGTCGAGAATAATTATCTCTGGGTTTTTAAGCATGAGTTTTGCAATAGCTAGTCTTTGTCTCTCACCGCCTGAAAGTCTTATACCCTTTTCACCTATTTCTGCATTTAAATCTGTTATAAAATCACACTCTGCATTTTTAAGTGCCTCATAAAGCTGTTGATCAGTTATATTTTGAGCAACTTTATCTGGTATTGAATATAGCAAGTTATTTTTTATAGTTCCATCAAAAACCATAGGTTCTTGGGTAAGATATCCAACATGTCTATAATATGTCTTCAAAGCTGTTCGGGATAAATCTTGACCATCGATTAAAACATGTCCTTCTTGTGGGGTAACGAATCCGGTAATGAGTTTAGCTATTGTGGTTTTTCCACTTCCCGACTTTCCAACGAAAGCTATTTTTTGTCCACCTATTATCTTGAGATTAAAATTATCCAATATTTTTTTATCATCATATGAAAAATTTATATCGTTGAGTTCTATAGAACCATTGCCATGTACGAATTTTTCACCTTTATAATAATTTTCAAAATTTGGTGTTGTATCGATAAAATCCCATAGTTTTTTTATCTTTGGATAATAATCGAAAATCTGACTCACAATCCAAACCATATTATAAAGAGTTCCTGTAAAACGAGTTGTAAAGTATATAAATGAAATTAGAAAAGCGGCATTGATTGCATTTAATTCTATATCTTGCATTAATAATAAAACTCCTGCTAAAGGTAAAATAACAGATAGTCCTGAAGTGAATAGTTCAGATATATGATCATAAACGGCACCTTTTCTATCAAGTTTCAACTCATTATTTGTTAAAGATGCGATATTATCACTTTCTCTATTTTCATTTACTGCCAAAACAACTTCCTGTCTCGACATCATAACACGAACATAATCCTTATCAATATCATTTTCAATATCTATGACCATTTCATCATATTTTAATTTTTTCTTTCCTGAAAGATAATATCCGGTACATGAAAGCAAAACGATTAGTAGAAAATATGGAACATACTTTGGATCAAACTTTATTATGATGTAAATACCTGTACCTATTCCAGTTATAACCCTTGTTAAACCATACAAAATACCGTAATTTGCATTTGCCCAAGAACGTATCCCGCTTTTAATTATTGACTGCAACTTTCCAGATCCCAACTTCTCCATTGCGGTAGGATCTTTTAAGATAGTTTTTTTAAAATATTTGTTTATAAGGTAAATCTCGGATGCAAATTTACTGTCTGTTCCCCATCTTGTTGTAAGAAACTGAATAAATAACAACCCAACAGTTATTCCTATTATTTGGATAGAGAAATTTTTAATATTTTCAAAATCATAATTATTTATATATACAATAAGAATTGGAATAGAAATAATTGGCAAAAGATCATACCAAAGATATGAAATAAATGTATCTAAAATTAATTTTATTGTTTTCACTTTAGTATTCAACGCTGGCTCGAATAGTCGTCTTAGGAATTTAAACATTTCTTGATTATACCATATATTTTTTTCGTGAATTTGACAACACTTTTTGATTTGATATAATAGAACTACATTACTGATGATTTACTCATCGGCTCCGAGATTGGTCCCGAAAGGGACCTTTCGATTTTATATAGAAATTTGTCTATATTTAGCAATAAAGGAATTAAACTGTACAGCATTTAAACGACCAATCTTCCTAGATAATCTTTTTGAACTAATAACCTTAATTTGTTCAAACATAGCAAATGATGTCTGATTATCAATATCCAACTTTACATGATAAAAAATACCTTTATCTTTTGTAGTCAGAGGGATTATTAACAATATATGTTTATTGAATACTTTTAACACCAAAACAGGTCTTTCAAATATTTTATTCTTACCGCAAATTTCAGAGCCAATATTCACACCCAAATAACACCACCAGATTTCTCTTCTTTTTGCATAAATATGATTCTTTTGTTTTTCTATTCTTTTTTTTAAAATATTCCATTTATCAAAATCTTTTTCCATCCAAAAATTCTAGCAAAACACACATAAAGTTCTCGTAAAGAGAAAATAAAGAAATGATTAAAAAGAAATAAATATTACTTCCCCAAATCCAAAATATTATCAATACCAATCTGATCCACGAACTCTTGCATGTGAGAAATTACAATCATCGCACCTTGGAATTTTTTCAATGAATCTGCAATCACCGGTAAATGTCTAAAGTTAATATGGTTAGTTGGCTCATCCAATATCAATAATCCCGGTTTCATCGCAACCAAACGCGCGAATGCCACCAGTCCTTTTTGTCCTTCGGATAATCTTCCAATCGGCGTATAAGCAGTGTCCCCAGCAATCAAAAATTGAGCCAATGTTCTTCGTATAAAATGTTCACTATTGTCTTTGGCAGCACATTCTTCCAGTGTTTGATATGCTGATTTATCAAAATCCAAGTTTGAGAAATCTTGTCTATAATATCCAATCACCACACCTTCTTTTATAGATTCACCTTTTGCATGTCCTGAAGCCAACTTCTCAAGCAATGTGGTTTTACCAATACCATTCGGACCTTTCAAAAGTAGATGCTCGCCTTTTCTTAGTTCAACATGAGTTTTTTTAGTTTTCAAAGATCCATCTTCTTTTTTAATATCAACAATTTCAACTGACGATAAAGAAAATAATACACCTGACAAATCTGCTTGTGCTTCAATAGTAAATGGTTTAATAGTTTTATCTTCTCTTCGAACATCTACCATATTTTCCTCTTGTTCTTCTGCTTCCTCACGCATACGCTTAGCCACAAGTCTCATTCCACCCCCTTTGTTAGCAAAGAAGTTTGCTTTATCTTTATTCTCTTGAATTTTCTTTTCTGCCTGAGCGTTTGCCCTTCTTTCTTTCTCAACACGAATCGCAATCTCACTCACCACCGTACTATATGTTCCAACATATTGTTCTACTTTTTGAGTATGAATATCTAAGTAAATAACTCCTTCCGTAAAACTATTCAAGAAATCAGCATCATGAGAAATAACAATAACAGTTTTTGTATATTCTTTCAGGAATTTTGTTAAATGATCAATACCAGCCTTATCAAGGTTGTTTGTTGGCTCATCAAGTAAAATAAGATCTGATTTTTGTATCAAAGCTTGAGCCAAAAGAAGACGAGCTTGTTGCCCACCAGAAAAATCTTTAACCTGTTTTTCTTTGTCCGCTTTTAGGTGCACAATACTTAACACTTCATCAATACGAGGATCGATATCATAGATTTTTTGTTTAAACATTGATTGGAAAAATTCACGAACAGTCATTTCAAGCTCGTCACGAGGAATAACCTGTCTTGAAACTGCAATACTTAAATCTTTCTTGATATTGATATCTCCTTCATCATTTTCAAGCTCTCCGGTAATCAGTTTGAAAATAGTACTCTTCCCTGCTCCATTTTGTCCCATAAGGGTAATTTTGGCATTTTTACGTATGTTAAATGAAGCCTCGGTTAATACAGGTTTATTTTTAATATGAGAGTACGAGACCTCATCGAAACTTACTATTGATTCTCCCCAGTTAGTTGACATATCGATAAATCATACACTATTTTTAAGGTTTTGTCATGTATAAAATTAAGCCCCGTCGGGTGACAGGGCTTATATTGGTTTTTGAGGTTGAGTTAGGCGACGGCTTGGAGTCTGAAATTTTCCTCAATTTTCCGGTTGATGAATTCGATCAACCTGTCAAACTCTTCGAGTCCGACTTCATCTTCGAGGTTATCAGTTCTTCCCGACAATGTGCGACTCTGAAATTCGAATTGTTGAAGTCGAGTGATTGTAGTGGATCCTCCAATAAGATTAAGCGGAGTGGGTTCTTGTAGCCAAACTGCAATTTCCCCTTCCATACTCCTCGGATGTTTTTTTAGAAGATTGTCGATCAAACTTCTCTTTAGGTTCTCTGCGATTTGTTTGTTCATAGCATAACGATTTAATCATAATTAACATATATTGTCAATGGTATTATCTTTTCCATAACGTTACTATAAAGAAATGATTTATTTTATACGACATGGACAAAGCCAAGCAAATGCAGACAAACTCTTTGCTGGACAAAAGGATGATTCCCCACTTACTGACGAAGGTAGATATCAAGCCAGACTTACTGCACAAGCCTTGAAAGATAAAAATATCCGAATAGATACAATTACCCACTCTTCGTTATGCAGAGCTTCAGAAACTGCGAAAATTATTGCTGAGGAACTAGAATACACTCAAGAATTAAGGATTGATGATCGTATTACTGAGTATGATATGGGTGACCTCACATCTACACCAACACACAACATGACATCATTAGAACTCATCGTTACTCCTCATGCAGAATCGGTTGATGATTTTTATAATCGTGTGTATGAATTTATTCATGATATAAAAAATTCAAAAGAAAATATTCTTATTGTAAGTCATGCGGGGGTTGGTCGAATGATCGAAACAATACGAACAAGTGCTGATAAAAAATTGTTTTATGATTTACCTTCATACCCAAACGCATCAATCACTGAATTAAACTGGCTTGTATGATCTATTGCCTCCCTATTGCAAAAAGTAACTGGCCTGAAGGTCGCATAGGACCAAGTAAACTTCAGGATTCATATCGAATTATAAAAGTTGCAGTTAATCTTGTAAAAAATAATACGGTCGACAAGTTATTAATTTTTAGTGCATTCAAAACAAAGAATGTTAAAAAAATAGAGTTGGAATGTATGATTGATACTTGTAGAGATGAAAAATTACCTGAAGATAAAATGATTGTGCGGTCTGTTGGATATGACACCATTTCTGTTATCAAATATGCAATAGATACGTGTTGTGAACAGAAAGCTGACTTACTGATAGTTTCAAGTCAATTTCACTACCCTCGGATATGCTGGATTGCTTCAAGATTAGATACAAAAGGAGTTATAGTGAAGCATAAAATGGTGTTTGGCATTTCTAGACCCCAAGAAACAGTTACAGATATACTTTTGATATTTTTATACCCTGTTCTTGATTTATTTAGGTTATCTGTGTGGTTTACGAACCATATGAAGGTAAGACGAGACAAAGGGTATCTCCTGTAAAGATTGCGTAATTGAGGTTTTTTTGATAATATTTCATCAGGTTGGACTGAGATCGTTCCTTTTTTACAAAAATGGATGTCATTTGGAACGATCTCAGCCCACCCAATTTATTCCTCTGTAGCTCAGCGGTAGAGCAGTTGCCTGTTAAGCAATTGGTCGTAGGTTCGATCCCTACCGGAGGAGCAAACAAAATCACCTTATTCTGTAAGGTGATTTTTTGTTACCACAAATCAAGTTCGAACCTAAAAACACTCACCTTGACTAAAAATCACAATCT
>JAYUPL010000028.1:0-2064 GCA_043760135.1 Candidatus Parcubacteria bacterium
AACAGTGCTAGACAAGATACTATCTGGTAAATATGATACCGGAAGATATGAAATAAATTCTTCTGGAAAGATTGACTTGACCATCACCAAGGACGGCGGTAAGATTGTTGTAGCGTTCAACGGAGTTAAGCCGGAAGTTTCCGTGAAGTTCATACTTAGAATCAAGCTTCCACTTGAGTCGATTACGTTTTCCGATGGTTTCGCGTATGTCAAGCCTGAAGGATGGAAGTCAATCCCGTTCAATCTGAAAGAGCTTATTGATGAATCAAACTGATATTAATTCTATTATGTGTGATGCTTTTGATGAATACGGCGACGATGATAAGAGAAAGATTGTAGTTGGAGCTTCTGGAATTGGAATAGACTTTCTAAACAGTCTTCCAAAATCAGGACGGCAAGAAAAAATAGATAGACGTAAACTTAAAAAACAAGTCTACAGCAAGATGCTTTCTGAGTATCAGCCTGTTGGACTCGCAATTTCAAGCCTTGTCTTATGGTGGGTAGTAAGACAGGTTTTATGGTGGTTAGCCCAAAAACTTATTGAAAGGTATCTCAATGATGGAAAACACGACAGTATTGATGCAAGTTAAGGGTCGCGAACGCAATGTTCAAGTCTTCTCAAAGATTAAGGAGAATACTTACGCTGCGAGAGTTAGAGCTAAGGATGGTAATTCGATTCGCGGTAAGGTTGTAATGAACAGTAAGGGAGCTAGGAGATTCTATGCAACTAATCCAAATTTGCACTTAGATGACTTGAGCATCTAATTAGTCATACGTGGTTCGCTGGCGTTCACGGTGTAAAACGCAATATAGCAGGAGACTCTCCAAATAGACTTACTGCACAAAATTTGGAATAGAGGGTTCGACTCCCTCGCGAATCATTATTAACGAGTCAGTGTACGACGCACAGTAACTAGTTGTTTGCGAAAACGCGTGGAGCTAATAGAGAAGGTTTGATTCCTTCACTCGCTTTTATCTATAAGAGAAACCTTGAATAGTATCGCGGTAAAATTCCGCGTATCGCGGTAAAATTCCGCGTTTTGGACAAAAATTATTGTCATTATTATTTTTAAAGACTTATAGATAATTTGCGGTGTTGGTGTAATAGAACACGTTTGATTTCCAATCAAAAATACAGAGTGCGATTCTCTGACGCTGCTTCCAAAGTGGTATAATTGGTAATATACCAAGCTATTAAACTTGGAGTTCTTGATTCGAGTTCAAGCTTTGGAGTTTTTTATGGGTATAAAAGTTGGAGACGTGTTTATATATACTTTTCATAAAGTTAATGCTAAATATTTAGTAACTAAGGTAACTAAACAAAATACTATACAGAGAAATTCAATGAGTAAGGCGTACTCTAATGATGCAAAAGAATTTCTTTTATCTAGATATAGCGATGCTGTTTATTTTGAAGAATATGATTATTATGAGTATCGTGGTTACAAATTTGATTATTTTATGTCTGGAATAGCTATTAGCGGTAATAGAAATAGTTATCTATTAGTAGATAGAGAGTATAGTCAACTTTGGCTATTTGACTATGGCAATATTGAGGATAGATGGAACGATTTTCTTAAAATGAGGAATTATTATATACCAAAACACGAAAAGAAAACTATTATTAGGTCTATTTGTAAATATTTACTGAAAGCGGTAAACTACTAAATATAATGTATCAGAACACGTTACTCTGACGCTTATTCTAAATTTGGAGCTTATTATTATTATTGATATAGATATCGGCGATATTGTTATTAGTTCTTATATGGTCTTTGAGTCTGGCGAAATAGCTCAAGAGAACATGCGTACTATTACTAGGAAGTATATAGTAACTAATATCACGGAACAAAATACTATAATGATGTCAATTTTAGTAGATGGTCAGAATCAACCCGGTAATATTGAGCTAGCTGTAACCTCTCTACAGCTATATATCAAATCAGGATTATATATCCTGTGTGATAAAAACTTGATAATTAAGAACGAGCGAATATAATGATTAAAGTAATAGCATTTGACCTAGATGGAGTTCTTCTAGAGTGTAAGACTATTAACTTTGAA
>JAYUPL010000029.1:0-2014 GCA_043760135.1 Candidatus Parcubacteria bacterium
TATATTTACCACAAGTTGCTTATTTACTTTGTTCAATGATTTTTTCAGAGTCCTTTCAAGTGTTGTGAAAGAACATCAGAAAATTGGCTCTTATGTCAATTGGAAGTCTGCCGATCCACATGAGGAGGCACTTTTTGATGAAATGGCACAGATAAGATCACATTCAACACAAGCAAACATTGCTGAATCAAGTAAGTATCTTCAAATGAATTGTGAGCATATTTAGACATGCATTTGCACAACAACACACTGTCTCATGTACACAGTATAAAATAGTGAAGATATATTATGTTCAGGTGTCCAAAAAACATCGGAACCAAAAGATCCAGATTCCGTAGTAACAGAGGACGAAATTGGAGAGGTGAGAAGAATTATACTTTTAGGATAATACTAGCTGTAAAACTATTATTACTGTGCTGCCATCAGAAAACTGTCGGACCACCTCCAACCATGGGCACAGAAGATACGATTACGGAAGTCGAAGTGGAAGTTACGGACCCTAACACAGCTAGCAGTCAGGTTTGATATATGCAGTTTGATACATGGCAGCTGCCTGTGAATGCGAGTAATCACCTAAATGTCTGTATTACATATGCAGAAGCTTGATGATGCCATGTCAATAGAAGGCGAGGTAAGCAACTGTGTACAATAAATACATTAACATATTGTCAAACGAGTATCATACATGTGCACAAACGTTTGTCCTACTTAACAAAGGTTTGTCACACAATTGTCAAGTGCTTTGAGATCTGCAAAACTAATTGTAGTATTATGAAAATAGTGTGCATTAGGTGATTGCTGCTGATAAATGCATATGATCTTTCCATTAACGCATCACTTTGACAGACGTTTGTCATTTTGACAGACGTCTGTATATGTGACAAACGTTTGTCATAATACCTACTTCACAAAGGATTGTCACACAATTGTCAAGTGCTTTGAGATCTGCAAAACTAATTGTAGTATTATGAAACTAGTGTGCATTAGGTGATTGCTGCTGATAAATGCATATGATCTTTCCATTAACGCATGAATTTGTATATGCATACGCCATGCAGGGCATTGCTCATGAATCTGAACATTTGGATAAAGATACGGTGCCATCCAAAGGTGTATCAAGTATGTACGATATAAGTTTTAGTGAGGTTCTGGGGTGTATGACCATGCGCACATTTGAACACAGTCAAGTTAAATGTACACAGTATCGACTTGAGAAGATATTTGTTATCAGGTGTCCGAAAAAGATTGAGGCGTATAGTACAAAGCGAGTCATCAAATGACGATCTCATTGAGGTGAGACGAATGCGATCAAATTAGTGTATTAATAGATATGTACAATTAGCATATTCTCAATACATAATTGTATGTATTGGCAATATGCATGTCAATTGTGTTAAGGTGCCTAAATAGATACAGGATCGATACTGTTCATATTGGAGAACTTGTCATTTAGACAAATGCAAATATGACAAACTCAACGAAAGTTTGTCGAAATGTCATACTTGACAATCGTATGTCAAACTTAACAAAAGTTTGTCATACTTAACAAACGTTTTTCGTACTTAACAAACGTTTGTCATACTTTACAACAGTTTGTCAAAATTAACAAACGATTGATATACTTACCAAGTGTTGACCGTACATAGGACATTAATAATATGTATATGGACATACGTATGTCATATCATTAAACTCTTGATCATATAGAGTGGCCACTGCCGGTCCATGTATCAGATGTTTACATTGATGAATGTGTTTGTTTGTTCATACAAGCAGCAAGACGAAGATGAAAAGCCAAGAGTCGGTGATCAGACTAAAAGTCAGTTGCCATGTCCTACAGATCAAGAGATAGTGGGGAGTGGTAAAATGTTTCCCGACCGTCCACCTGACGATGATATGGGATTGAAACCCTTGGAGTCCATATCGGTGAATGCTGCTTTCAGCAGCAGTTCCGCCGTTGGATCCGATATCCGTGTCTCGACATTGCCAAATCGTCATAGAAACGCGGTACTGG
>JAYUPL010000030.1:0-11094 GCA_043760135.1 Candidatus Parcubacteria bacterium
GTTTGGTCGGTGGTTCATAGACAGATCAGGAAAAAACCACAGATATACCAGAGTCGGCAAGCCGAATGACAATGCACACATTGAAAGATACAACAGAACATTACAAGAAGAATGTGTAGACAAACTAGAAACAAAAGTCGATATCATCAATTGTGCTCTCAAGAAATATCTGAGATACTACAATTGTGAGCGATTACACCTCGGCATCAACCTCAAGACACCAAATCAATTATTAAATAACTGCGTCCAAGCTATTGGTTAGAATACGATATAATATAAATATAAAAGAAAAATAACCTTACAAAATAAGTATATTTCCACATGCTCCGCGCCTGGGAGGATGTTCGGAATATTCTAGGTAAATAGACCGTTGATTAAATGACTGATATAATCAACGTAATGAAACCAGAAAACCAAAAAAACCTCGCATTTATAGACGGACAAAATCTGCACATGGGAACAACTTTAAGTAATAATCCTTGGAAAGTTGACTTGTATAAGTTCAGGGTATATCTCGAAAAGAAATACGGTGTGTCAGAGGCTTATTATTTTCTTGGATATGTACAAGATGTAAATCAGGAACTATATGCTGAAATACAGAAAGCAGGCTTTATACTTGTTTTTAGGCAACATAATACTGCCATGATAGGGAAGAAAAAGGGAAATGTGGATTCTGACATTATTTTCAATGTTATGAAAAGATTATACAAAAAAACTGACTTTGATAAAATCATGCTCGTATCTGGTGATGGGGACTATAAGATATTGGTTGACTTTTTAATTGAAGAGGGTAGATTCGGAAAGGCCCTTTTTCCAAATAGAAAATTTGCGTCGTCACTTTATAAAACACTCGGTTCAGAGTATTTCGATTATTTGGAGAATCCTGATACTAAAAAGAAGATTAGTTAGGTAAAAGAAAAGGGCTCCTTAGGTAGTTAGCCGTTCGGATCCCTCTTCGTCTTTATGTGTATATTATACTGCTGGTGGTATAAAAAAGCAAGTGTGCACTAGGTTCGAACTTGATTTGTGGTAACAAAAAATCACCTTACAAAATAAGATGATTTTAATGGCTCCGAGCGTGGGACGACGTTCGGAAAGCAATAGCGGAGTAATTGGGGCCTTGATTCTATTGGGTCTGCTTTTACTAAGGGATGGCCATAGTTAAAGTTAAGCCCCTAACTTTAACTACTCCTCAAGCAGGTTTTCTAACTCACATCTAAACTTGTTCTGCCCTTCGAGTAGAGTGCCATTTTTTAGGTATTCAAAAAACTCCACATACCCGCTTGGACTTAAGAAGTGAAATATATACTGTTCTTTAACCCCATCTTCTTTAAGTTTTTGATTTAACCTATCAAAATGCTCCAGAGCATATTTATACTTTGCTTTGTTTTCGTCACTATCATCCTTATCTGCCTTTATTTCAACAATCAAAAAGTATGTATTTTTACCTTCTATGATCTTTATGAAAAAGTCGGGGTTAAATGATAGATTTTTCTGTTGATGGTTATTTTTTCTCCATGTGTATTCAATACTGTAGAAACCTCTGTCTCTTGATTTTATCCAAGCTTCTATTTTTTCAGCAACTTCTTTCTTACACAATTGTTCTAAGAAGCTTCTTTCAGGTTGAGCTTTTGTGATTACGATATTTGCAGGTGTTTTGAACAGAAACTCGTTTTGAACCTTTAGGGCACTACGAGGTAATCCCTCATTATCTACGAGTTCAATGATTATATTTTTTTGCTCTTCAGATACATCATTTTCAAAATCATTTGTATAGAAAAGAGAAGTGTCCCTTCTAAGACCTCCTATACCCGCACTTTCTTTTTGTAAATTCACAGTCCTGATTTTGAATGGATCTTGAACTCTTAACTGTGGCACAACTGTTTTACCTTTTTTTCTCAACAAAGTTCCAAAAGATTGAAGAATTTTGTTTCTATTTTTATCAATCAGTCTATCTCCCTTAATCCCAACCTTATTCATTGAATGCAGAATTATTTTCTTTATCTTGTCTTTTGGGGGTAGGTTGTTTTGGGTATATTTATCGTTACCAAGCTGAAGAACTCTTCCTTCCCAGTCTCTCATTTCAAACTCGTCATAAATTTTATCTACGATTTCGTCTACAGACCATGTTCCATATTCAATAGAATAATTTTTATCTCTTGTTGTTCCACCAGACAGTGATTCAAAGGTAGTCTCTCGATCAACCTTATCAACTTGTGATTCTAATTTTATACCTTCTTTTTCAATTCTGGAAAAATTAAAAACCTCTTTATCTCTATCGTGTTCAATTTCAATATCTTCTTTGTCGTAATTCAAATTATAAACTTCAAAGTTATACTTTGATCTTGATCCTTTCTTTAAAATTTCACTGTAAACCCTTGTTTCTATCTCGAGAATTTCATCGATTAAACCACGAATATTTTTACTCCATGAATCATGGTTAAAGACAATCACTTTAGGTTGTGGAGATTCGTATTGTTTTGGTAATCTCAAACCTCTACCGAGTACCTGAGAGATTAAAAGCTTTGAGTTAAAGGCACGATCTTCCCATGGCACAATCTGGAAAACATTTTTAACATCCCACCCTTCAGTGAGCATTGAAACAGAAACAATCCATTCAACAGGGTTGTTTTTATCATCAACAGATTTTAATTTCATTATGTTCGACTTGTGATCTGCGTGAGATGTGACAATTAAAACCTTTTCTTCGACCTTCTCTTTAGAAAGTTTTTCTCTAGACATAATAAAATCAACAAGATCATCTCTCAGGTTACGAGCCTTTGAAATATCTTGAGTAACTAAAATAGAAAGAGGTTTAATCTTGGGATACTTATTAATATTTTCAGTGTGATTCTGGTATATTTTCTGAAACTTTTCAGATATATCAATACTGTCGTCTTTTTGAACGTACTCAATATTCTTTACAACTTTATCTTCGATGGCTTGTCTTAATGAATATCTGAAAATTACATCGTTAAAATAATCATTATCAACATATGCTGTACCAGTGAACCCTAAAATGTATTTAAAATTGTATTTACTGTCAGTTAAAAAGTCTTTCCATTTTTTTACATCCTTATCACCAGTCTTATTAAAGATATGATGAGATTCATCATTCAACACAAGAGTCCTTTCTCCAGACCCTTTTAAGCTATCTTGAATTGAGGATCCTGTTTTTTCATATACAGCATGAATATTTTCTACACAAATGTCACCATCTTTGATTGTTATATTTGCGTCTATTATTCTTGGGTTCTTGATTATTGCACCTACGGGAATGGTATTCTTTAACCTTCCATCACCACTCATGCTTTCAAATTTTTCTTTTAAACCAGCTTCAATGGTTAAAGATGGGCACAATACCAATACCTTGTCTACAAAACCTAGACCTAACATGATCTGTGCAACTCCATACATTACATAAGATTTTCCAGTACCTGTTGCTAAATCTATATTAGCAAATAGCTTTCCCTTTATCTGAATTTTAGAATTGTATTCTTCAACCGATGTATATTTTGCTTGAAGCTCAGTATTTTTTGAATAATTTTCAATAACTAAATCTTCAGTTTTTTTATATTTGTTACCAACAAGAAAAAGCACACTATCTCTGATAGCTATTTTTTGGTAGTCTCTATCTCCACAAAGTTCATCTAGAAATGTGTCCCATTGGTCTAAGTTTAATTTAGTAGGGTCATAGGTCTGATTTACTTTCAGAATAAGATCTTGGTTTTTAAAAATATGGATGTCTTGCATAGTTTTATTTGATCTTTAGTATTTCAGTAAAATCGTTTCCGTAAATATCGGTGTATACGATCATTATCTGCTTTCCGACATCTTTCTTATCAAAGGTGATACTTAAACCCTTGCTTTTTAATTCTTTCAATCCTCCACGTATATCTATGTCTTCGGATTCATCATAATCCTCTTGCTCCTCATCGTATTTCTCTTGCTTTGTTTTCCTTTTGGGTAATAGGTCATCTGCAAAGTAGGAATCTGTCATTATGAATTGATCACCGTTAAACTGTTTGTCTACAAAAACGGATGATAGTGTTTCAAAATTATCCAATTCTTTTCCATCCTCATCTTTATAATATTGGCTTCTGAATTCCTTTATGGTTATGGTTACATCCTTCGCTGTAGTCTTAAGTGAAGATTTTACTTCTGGAGCTTTAATAAAATGGAATCCGATAACCTCATCAAGATCATTCACATTTTTCTTGCTTTGAGGTTGTCTAAGTTTTTGGAATGGGATTGTGTGCAACTCCCTTATTACTTGATATGGAATTTTTAAGAAATAATATCTTACACCATCTATTTCATGGTAATCGGTTAAGAAGTCTATATTGTTAGCAGGAGCAATTATATAAACTCTTCCAGAAACTTTTCCTCCTATTGTTTGATGTATGCTTTTGAGATACTTTTCATCAACACTTGATTCTTTGTGTGTGTTGTAATCCCATATCTTTACAGAGTAGGTTCCTTTCTTACCATCAAATTCATAACCAGAAACTTTATGTTTTTTTAATTCTATTTCAAATAGACCTGAGACAAACTCAGTATATTTTTTCCATTCCAAATTTAAGGCCTTTTTTAGATCATATAGACCTAGAGTGCAGGTTACAAAACTTTTAGCTTTTTTTGCATATTTCTCTCCGTCATTTTTCAGATCTTTACTATCTTGAATCTGCAAAATTCTTTTTTGCATTGTAAAATAAGATAACTTCCCAAGGTCACAAGTTATCCATCTTCTATTAAGCTTTTCTGCAACTGCCATTGTTGTTCCAGATCCGCCAAAAAAGTCTAGAATGAGGTCGTTCTCATTCGTCAGTGCTTTAATTATTTTGATTAGTAACTCTTCTGGTTTTTGTGTTGGGTAACCAGTTCTTGCATATGAAGCTTGATTTTCAATATCAATCAACCAATAATCAACGGGGAGTTTTCCTTTCCCTAAGTAATGTCGGTATACTAAGTCAGGATATTTTTTCTCAATTTCAGGAGAAAGATCTCTTTTTGAAGAAAATGGACTATCAACTATTCCACGTCCCATAATTCTGTACTTACCATTTTCGTCCTCGTATTTATATTTTTTTATATTTCCTTCTGCATAAGATCCTAGTACATCTTTGTAGTTAAAAGTAAACACATCTTTATTTTTTGAATACAAATAAAGGTTATCGTGTTTTCTATTGAATCTCTTCTTTGAATTTATCGCTTCTCCATAGCACCATACAATTTCATTTACAAACTTCTCCTTGCCAAAAACTTCATCCATCAAAACTTTAATGTAATGACTCATCTTTTGATCAAGGTGCACAATAATTGTGCCATCATCTGAAAGTATTTCTCTTGCTAAGATAAGTCTTCTTCGTAGAAATTCAACAAACTCAGCACCTTTCTTTTTATCATTGTAAGCTTTTGCACCTTGTTTATTTTGAAATTCATCCGTAGTTGCAAAAGGAGGATCGATATATATTAATTTTACTTTTCCTTTAATTTTATCTTTTATCAACTCATCTTTATTTTCGTAAATTGTTTTAAGAAATTGAAGGTTGTCTCCAAAAACAATCATATTTTTCCAACCATCTTTAAAAGATTCGTATTGATTGCCGTTGAATATTTTTTCTATTTGCAAAGGGACAGGAGTGACTCCGTCTTCATTTGACAGAATGTCTTCCTTTCTCATTTTTCCCGCATAAACAAGCTCGTACTCTTTTTGAAGTGTCGGGAAGAGTAGGTATCTAAAATCTTCTGGTAAGTCCTGATTTTTTTCTATCGATTCCAATATGAACTTTTTGGTTTCTTCAGGTAACAACATAGATCACATTCTATCACAAAATCAAGCTCGTATCTATTCATTTTTTACTGTATTTAGGGTGCTTTTTATGTTAAAATAATTTTGTTCAACTACATACGGGATTTTACCCATCGAGCGAGGGCTTTTTGCCTTTCCTGTCCAATCGTAGGCAGAAAGGGGCAGTCCGAGTTCTATGATTGGGCTCCTTTGGGGGTTCCCGTTGTAGTTGAACACCTCGGCTGTCCCTTTCTGCATTTTTCATAATTATTTACGCATCAGAGGGTAACCCAGTCTTGAGGTATAGAAATGTTCAACTATACCCCTATGAAAAACAAACTAGTTATAATATTGTTCTCGTTTTTAATACTCTTCACAGCAAGTAGTACCGCTTTCGCTACGGTCAAAATCACTCCAGACAAACCTGCTGATCCTGATTTTGTTTGTAAGACTGAAGCAGATATTCCAACGGCCCGTGCCCAAGCACTCATTCGTGGTGGTGGCCCTGACTTTGCAAACTCTGCGGAAGTTCTGTGCCGATCACAGATACAGGCCAATGCTCCCAAGACTACCAACACAACAGTAAACAACTATCAAAACACTTACACTGTTCCTGCCACTGATTATTCTATTCAGGCATGCAAGATGGTTCTTGATGGTGGTCAGGTGATTGACGGCAAATGTACATGTCCTGCTGACAAGCTTGCTAAGCAACTTGGTCAGGATAAGTATCAGTGCGTTTCTATTCCAACATTCACAAAGGTTACGCCAGTTGGTTCAAACCAACCAGTAGCTACAACGTCGAATGCACTTCCGATCGCCCGTGCAACCCTCTCCAAAACCCTCAAAATTGGCACAAACGGGCCCGAGGTGAACATATTGCAGGTAATACTCGGAGTCTCTCAAACTGGCTACTTTGGGCCGAAAACCCGTGAAGCCGTGATCAAGTTTCAGAAGCTGAATTCCATCCCGCAAACGGGTGTTGTTGGTGAACTTACTCGTAAGGCACTAAACAAATGAAGACCTTAACTGAGTTGAGAGATAAGCCTTTTTACCGATTCCTTAAGGTTTTGTATTTTGTAGCACTTGTGCCAGTTGTTTTTGCTCTGTATTTTTCGTTTAAGGAGGGATCGATTGAGTTGTTTGCGTACTCAATTGGTTGGATTGCCATTTTGAGCGGAATCAAGAGACTTATTTATTATATTTCCCTTGGTAGTTTCAACCCATTGAAATAGAGAAATTCATACTGTTATTTAACTGTTATAACAGCAATAAATTGCGTTGACGCAATTTATAACTTAGCTGAGATCACTTACTTGGTGCGTAGTCATCTGGGAATATCTCTCGAATTCTTTTGAGTGAATCCTCTGTGCTAGCCGTAGCGATTGCTCCTGACATACGTACTCCTTGTGTAACCTTACCCTCCGTACGATCGAGAAATGTCTCAAGCATTTTATGGTTCTTTTTCTGTACTATTTCATCTACGACTATCTCTGCCATGAGCTCATATGCTCTAATTCTCTTTCCAGTACCCTTTATCTCGTAGTGCTTTTGTTCTGCGACCTCTCTCATAAAATCTGCGAGTGGTGTTTTTGATGTTCCTTTCGGTCGGCCTTTTGGGTTTCCACTTATTCCTGATTTGAATAGCCAAGGTCTGTCTTTTATCTGTTTTTCATCTGTTATTTCAGTCTGTAGTTGAAACGTATCAAGTGCGTCGCTTGGAAGTTCTGCTATTTTTGTCACTGTGTGTGCAGGGAATACATTCTCACTGTCCACGAGCTTTATTCCATCCTGTGCCACGCCGAAGTACCCAGTCATGCGTATTGCGACTGAGGGTACTTTTGTATTTGGGTTGATTGCGATGTCTATCATAGTGATACGTATATTATAGCTTTTTATCAATCATTATTATAGTAAAAATGTTATAATTTTTTTACTGGTTTGTTGCTACACCAAGATGAAAAATTTCAAGAAAAAACAATTTGCTTATAAGAGCGGGATAAAAGTAGACGATAGGTATGCTACGTATTTTGAATATGTGGTTCACACCCAAGAATTCATTGATGAGGTCACTCTTGTCCGCAAAGAGTTCGATATCCCAGAGGGTGGGATAGATGAATTTCCGTCCACAATTGATTCCAATAATTTTTTTGAAGTTATTGATTCTACCAATTTTGATATACCTGAGCGTATTGACGATAACCCTCTCTTCTGGAAGAGAGTAACCAATTTTTGTAACAAATTTGGCTTTGATGAGGATAGTTGGTTTGTGCCAATTAGTGAATACATTGTCTTTGATAGTTATAATCCATTTTCATTTGGACATGGCTATGCAGTTTTTAATATTAGTGGCGAACCTAAGAACGTTCGATCTTTTTCTGACGCTTATGCAAAAACTTACCCTGTAGCGATATTGATTGATCCTTACACTTCTTTAACCGAGCTACACGATCTTATTGACGGTATCTATAAAACTAAGATTGAACCGATTCAGAAGAGACTCAGGAATCCTAACAGTAAAATGACGAAGATTAAGAGAACTACTTCGAAGATGGTTCCTGTTTACGAGCTTATAAAAAATAACTTGAATCTACCAGTTAGTGAGGTTGTAAGTAAAATCAACAGGAAATTTAAGCTTAACTGGGACTATACCCGAGTAGATAAAATAATCAGAGAGAAAAAGTACAGGAGAAGCCCATGAGTCACTTAGCTGTCTATAGATAACTGACTCCACTCATTTTGCTGACGTTGATATAACCATAGTAACACTATGGTGTTTTTATTATGAACTTATCAATCAAGGCAATTCAAGATCTACGAACTGCACTAAAGAAATCCTTTGGTGAAAGTTTTGGTGATGATTTGTCTGAGAGTGACCTGCAAGAAATTGGTAAGGCGTTGTTGGTTGTAACAGCAGAGCATCTAAAGATAAAAGCATGCAATTCCTAATTCTGTTTTGTTTATTACTTATTTTAGTAAGCAAAACAGAGTCAAGAAATTGACTCTGTACAACGTTTTTTTGAATGATTTCAAAATGCTGAGATGGTAGAAAAGGTCTCAGATCAAAAAAAGAGGTATTAAACAACAAAGTGTAATCGCATCCTCGCACCTTGTGTTAGAAATGTTTATACCGACGATCCGCAGGATACAATAGAAACTATTACTTGATTATCTAACTTTATAACATCAAGTTCAAACTTATACCGTGGCTCCATAGGTGACGCTCTTAAATGAGTGAATAGAGAGAAATCAGACGAAAAAACTACATAGAACCCTGAACAATTTTCGTACTTTTTGTGCGAAAAGGGCCTTTTCTTACCCGTTCACCAATGTGATTAATAAATTTACTACACTAAGGTGAGTAAGTAAGGTAAAACAAAGCAATGCTACACCAAGTCACAAGGGAGAGTTAGAAAGCACACAGGAGAGGATCGAGTGGGTGCAAAAACTCAACTTTTGTAAATAAAAACGAGGTAATGACGGGCTTGGTGTAGCAACTAATATAATCGTCGTTACCTCATTTTTGTCTATGAACATAATAAACTACAGTAAATTAAAAGTTGTAAATTATAACCGTAAGTCCTCTGAGTCTGAAGAGCGTCAAATGCTCTCGATCCAATCGCAGATCGATGAGACAAATAAAATTGCTAAGGAGCTTGGAATATTAATTCTAGCAACACTAGAAGAATCGAAGTCTGGAAAGATGCCTGACAAGCGACCCGTCTTTAGTCAGATGGTCAAAGATATTTATAAAGGCAAATATGATTCGATTATGTGTTGGAAGCTCGATCGTCTGGCACGTAACATGATCGAGGGTGGAATCATCATGGATATGCTTCAGCGAGGGATTATAAAATGCATCATCACTCCCAATAAAATCTACGATAGTAGTGAGAACACTCTCATGCTTTCTGTTGAGTTCGGTTCTGCTAATCAGTTCGTACGTGATCTGTCCGTGAATGTGAAGCGTGGTCAGACTAAGAAAGCTTCTATGGGTTTTCCTCACGGTGTCGCTTCTCTGGGTTTCCTTAATGACAAGTCTGAAGAGAAAGGTAATCGCAAGTGGAAAATAGATCACGCACGTATCGATAAGGTTAAAATGCTCCTTAGGCGTTTCCTTGAGGGTGGTTGTCCTGCTAGTCAGTTGTTTGATTATGCTGTGAATGATCTTGGGCTTACCACTGTCAGTCGTAAGAAGATTGGTGGCAAGCCAATTCAGCGTTCTCGTGTCTATGAGCTTTTGAAGGATCCTATTTATGCGGGTTTCTTCTACTACGGTGGTGAGCGTTACGAGCTTCACAAGTCTTTGCCTCGACTTATCAGTGAGAAGGATCACAATAAGATACTTCAGCTACTTGGCGATCGTTCTGTGCCACGAATAAAGAGTCACAAGACTCTCTACTCTCAGCTTGTAAGGTCTTCTGGTGGCTATTTCTTGGGTCAAGACGTTAAGTCTCAGGTAATCTGTGATTGTAAGCGTAAGTTTTCCTGTGTTGTGAGTTCCGTGTGTCCTAATTGCCACACAGACATCTCTAAAATGTCTTCTCCTAAGCTTCTGGGTTACTGTTATCACTATGATTGTCGTAAGAAAAAAGCTAAGCAGGATTACAACGTCATATCTGAAGAGAAGATCACAGACGCTTTGATCGAATACTTTGAGAATTCTGATTTTGTAATTTCGCCAAGTCTTGCACAATGGTCTAGACAGCATATCCATGAGTTGAAAGACCTGCAAATCGAGGAAAGTCTGACCATTGAGCGAAATATTGCTGAAGATACCAAGACTTGTGATGAACAAAAGTTTCGCATTCGAGAAATGTATCGTAATGGCGATATGACTCAGGAAGAATATCGAAAAGACCTTGAACGTGTCTCTCAAAAGTATCAGTATCTTTCAAAGAATAGAAATGATGGTGATGTGAGTTGGATGGAACATCTAGAAAGAATCGTTAGTTTCTCTGAATCAATTGTTGAGATCCTGAAAAATGGCACACATGAGGCAAAAAGAACTGCACTTTTGGAACTGGGTTCGAACCTAGTTTGGGACGAAGAAAACCTTTGTATTCATTGGTCAAAAGGGGTGCAGGCCCTCATTGATGGTGTAAAAGGTCTGAAAGAAAAATACCCATGGTTCGAACCTAAAATTGACCTTGTAGAACAGGGCTTAAATGAAAAAACTGACTCGTTTAAGCCAGTTTTTTCTACAATGCTCCCCGAGTAGGGATCGAACCTACATAACTCTTACCTACATATTCTACTTATATCCACTACTTGTTGCCAGACTTGGAATCGAACCAAGATTA
>JAYUPL010000031.1:0-4400 GCA_043760135.1 Candidatus Parcubacteria bacterium
TTACTATCTGTTAGATGGTAAAGTTGTAAAGCGTATCTCTATGGTTCACGATGAGTATAGTTGGGAAGTAGAAGATGGTGTACAAGAGAAAATCCAGCAAATGAGTGTCAAGGCTATCATTAAAGCTGGTGAATTACTTAAGTTATCATTACCGTTAAATGGAGAAGGAAAGATAAGTTACGAAGGAAGTTGGAAAGACGTGCATTGAGTGGGATATCGATTATAATTATTACATCGCAGAAGCTAAAAAATTAATCATTGAAAGGAACATAAAATGAAACATCTTATTAAAACTAATTCTAGGGTTGAATTTCACTCGACAAAATCTACAGAACTTGACGGTAAACAAGGAACTGTTCTAGGTAAATCATTCGATTTTCCGGGAAATAATTTCTGGATCGTTTTGCTTGATGAACCACTACCTGATCAATTAGCAATTGTAATGACCGATTCTTGTCTTGAACTAGTGGATTAACTAAAGGAACTGAAATGCTACTCACCAGCATAGCCCTACAAGATATTGAAACTCTTGAAGAAATCCACGCAGTGCTAACTGACAATGGATGGGTTATTCCTGAGTGGTTAATTTATCTTAAACAAGAAGTTGAAAGGAAATAACATGACAAACGCTAAAGAAGAATTTCTGGAACATACTAAAGGTAAGAAGGTTTGTTGTGCTAAACTTATACTTTTATTTGATACAAATTTTACTCTACCTGTTGGTTACACACGAGAAGACTATAAAATGTTCCTGAAAGAAATTGATCAAGAGTATGACTCAGGTTACGGTGGTCAAGAACTATTCGGTACAATCTGGTACACTGACGGTACTTGGAGTACTCGTGGAGAGTATGATGGTTCTGAATGGTGGGAATACAACGAATGTCCAGAGATTACACCTGATCTTATGGGTGATCCTTGTAGTAATGTTTAAGGAGTATAGTCAATGATATGCAACGTTAAAACTGCAATAAACGAAGTACTTACTTTATCATTCAACGATAAACAAAAAGTAGTACAATGGTGGAAGACTCCTTCAGAATACTTTGGAGGTAAGACACCGGATTTTATGTGGAAGTGTGGATCACGGGGTAAGTATAAAGTTTCTATACATGTTCTAAAAAATCTTGGAAATTAGTGATACAATTCAGTCATCTTAAATAACTAAATAAGGAAATATAATGGTAACACCAAACAAACGTGTAGTACAATTCAGTCGTAAAGCTGGTGTTGCCATCCTTGGTACACGAGCTTTTCTTAAACCAATTGATCATCCTGATTCTGAGAATGTAAGTAACACTAAACATGTTATTACTTCTGAAGTTGTAGATAAGGAAGTGTTTTGTTGTAGAATTATTGCTCTTGAAACTCAGAATACTATTTATAAGGAATTTGATGATGGAGAATATGTTGGTTGAACCAGAGTACTTACTAATTGGTTCTCGTGCGTTGGATTACTGGCTTAATGTAGGTCTAGTCAAACCTAATACTGATTGGGATATTATTAGTAAAGAACCAGTTGAAGGTGCGGAACATCATCGTTGGTTGTTTCTAGATAACTGCAAGTTAGCTAGGTATACATCACCAGATCATACTGTTATGTTTAATGGCAGAGTTGTATATGTGGTTAGTCTACTTGGATTAGCTATTATTAAGCGTAGTCATCTTTGGCGTGACCTTGGGTTTGGTAAGCACATCACGATGTATTCTAAACACCTTGCTAGGTACATGGATCGTGTAACTGAAGAAGATACTGAGTTACTGAAAGAACGTAATGCACTCACACTCAAAATGTTTCCGCAACAAGGACCAAACCTTAATCAAACAGTAGAACAGTTCTTTGACGACGCAGTAACTAAAGTATACTCACACGACGCACTACATTCGTTGTTCGCATATCAAGAACAGCCGATGTATACTAGGTTACAACGTGACAGCTCTAAAGCATGGTGTTGTGAAGATTTATGGAACGATTTAACATTCGTAGAGAAGTTACAGTGCGTTGCGGAAGAAACTTATGTAATTGCTACAGAAAGATTCCTAGTTCCAAAAGATTGGAAATATCCAATGAAACTAGCTTATAATAAGGCGCTGGATAAGGTGTGTACTACTCTGTGTAAAGGTTGGTTCCGTGATTTTGCAATCGACAATTACCCGGAGGTATTACGAATGATGGATGAAAATAAGTTCTTAGTGGTAAAAGAAAAGTTAAAGACAAAATCGAAAGATTCGGATTTCTTAGATAAATTAAGTTAGAATAGATTCTTCAACAAACAACGAAAGGTTAAATATGACACATACAAATAATTCTTTAAAAGGTAAAGTACAAGTTTTACTCAATGAAGCTGAACACGACATTGTTAATGATTTCTTTAATTCAGAGATAACTGATGATACCTGTAAGTACGATAGTGAAGAAACGAAAGATTTCCGTGAAGAACTTAAAAAAGTGAATGTAAAGTTCAAACACGTAGCTAACCACGGTGGTGAAGGTCAGGGTGAAGATTTCTGGTCAGTTTATGAGTTTACCGATGGTACAGACAAAGTGTACATTCAGTTTGATGGCTGGTATCAGTCTTATAATGGTAGTGAATTTAATGAGTTCTTTTTCGTTACTCCAAAAGAAGTAACCGTTACTCAATATTTTACGGATTAAACAAAATGACTGTAAGCAAAGAAACAATTCTAAAAGCGCTGGTTTCATTAGCGTTGAGTACAGTAAGTAAAGAGATTAAAACTGACATGCTTAAGGCTATTGATTATGGTTTTGGAAAGTTAATCAAGAAGGAATACGGGTTGACTGTATCAATGGTTCAATCTGTACCAGACTTTGATAGTGACAGTGATAATGACACCGAATGTTGTTCTTATCTTGAGTTCAAATCAGATAATCTATCTGTTATTGTAGCTCTAGAAGGTACTTGGAGTTCTTATGACGGTTATCAGTTTAATGAGTTTTACTTCTGCCGTAGTCAACCTGTGACTAAGCTAGAGTATATTCGGGAGTAATTATGCCAGTAGGATTTTGGGTCATAATGGGCATAAAATACTTCTTAATGTATGGAGTACAAGCTAACGCTCAATACCGTGCAGATATTCTTTACAATAAAAAGGAAATTAAATAATGTTATTACTTATCTACGCAGATGGTACTGCGGCAACTTTACGTGGAGATTTAACTGAAGAATATATGCAAGCATTTGACGCTGGTATTTTAGATGTATTCGATCTTTCAACGCCTGTAACAAGGTTAACTTTAGATTTAAAATGGGAAATAGTCAATGAAGCCTAATCTAGTGCTAATCCAAGGTAACATCGCTACACGGTATGTTAATGGTAAGGTAGATCAAGTGGTCAATATCGATTACAGCGTAGGGATTAAGAATGTTAAAGCTGATATTGAATATTTTAGGGTTAACGGAGTTGATTTGCCAGAAAGTGCGTAAATCTATGGTATAATGCATTGGTTGAATCGGATGACAGATGGTTGGAAAATTAGAATGTAGGCTTAAAAGCGGCCATCATTTAAAGAGTAGGACAAAAGCATATTTGAATCAGGTAGTCTAGTGCAGGGCAGTAATCTAGACGAAAGCTCAAAAAGGTAATTAAACCAATGGCGTATACTAGCGGAATGATTATTTAAGCCAAGGTATTCTTCGCAGAGTATTGAAGGAATAGGGTAGCACCCTTGAGAGTAAGATTCATATGAGCCACTTGGTTAAGTACAGAGGCACCCCAGAAATGGTAAGGCTAAAGTTTCTTTTAGCGCAATAGCACACTAATTTTCCAACCATCTGTCATCTGATGTATAGTACACTCATGACTTTAGCTCAGTGGTAGAGCAGGAAACTCATAATTTCTTGGTCCTGTGTTCGATCCACAGAAGTCATACCAGAATTAGCCGCGCTGTCCCTTTAATAGTCTTCTAAGCTATTGTCGTAAAACAAAAGGATGGATGACGAGAGTTTCGATTACTCCAGTGCGGTCCATAAATGATGTAGGGTCATTCCCTACTTAGTTTCGGAAGCTGTAACAGCATCAGGATAAACGAAGTAACAAAAAGACCTGTTGACTCAGTGAGTTAATTTTCACTAGAATACATAGGTAAATCCTGACCAAATAAATTGGTTTATCTCTACAAGTCAATTGAGATAAAATGGTATAGAAAATATGGTTATCAAGGTCCATTTAAAACCTGAAATCGTTTATAAAATCATTTTTAAAAGGAAATATAATGTCAAACGCAAATCAAGACTTTAGTAAGGTATCTGGTGTGATTGTATACTGTAATATGGCAGAGCCAGTAAAAGCATATGTCAAACCCGGTACGCCAAAGAAACCGGATGAATTTAAGTGCAGTATTGTTCTGTCTTCGGAAGATTTAGTAGATGAACTTGAGG